>DASWCZ010000046.1:0-12279 GCA_036395755.1 Thermoanaerobaculia bacterium | reverse complement strand
TGCCGGTCAGGATCGCGATCGCGTGCTCGAGCTGCGCCCGCGTGAGCGTCAGGTCGGTCGCCTGCGCACGCGTCGTCTCCAGCAGCGTCTGCGCCTGCGCGACGTCCACTCCGGAGACCACGCCCTGGTTGAACCGGTTGGTCGTCAGTTGAAGGGCGGTCTGGAACGCGGCCACGTTGGTATCGAGAAGCTGCTTCTGCGCGTCGAGGCCGTGGAGGAGGAAGTAATCGACGGCGAGCTCCGCGTGGAGCGCGAGCCGCACCGCCTCGAGATCTCCGGCGGTCGCCTGCGCCGCTTGGACGTTCGACTCGACGTTTCTGCGAATGCGGCCGAAGACGTCCAGCTCCCACGAGAGATCCGCGGAGAGCTCGTACTGGGTGGTGGTGGCCGTCGGGACGCCGGGGCGCGTCACCGGCTTCGACCTCGTGGCGGAAGCGGTCGCGCCGATCGTCGGGAAGAGGTCGGCGCGCGCTCCCCGCGCAGCTGCCCGCGCGCCTCGGAACTGCGCCTCGGCCCGCGCGACGTTCTGGTTGGAGACGTTCACCTGCTCTTCGAGCGCGTTCAGCCCCGGGTCTCCAAAGACTTCCCACCATTTCCCGCGGAGACGGTCGTCTCCGGGCTGCGCCGGCTTCCACTCGGCGGAACCGGCCGGCGTGGGAGTCGGCGACGGGCCGAGCTCCTTGAACGCGGACGGGACCGGCGCGGAGGGTTTTCGGTAGTTCGGACCGACGGCGCAGCCCGCGACGAGAAGAGCCAGAAGCGCGAGGCCCGCGCCGAGGAGGGCGCGTCTCACGCCTTCTCCGCCACGGCTGCCGGTCGGAGGGCCTTTCGGCGGAGGCCCGCCCAGCGCAGCCGAAGCCGGTCGAGATAGAGGTAGACGACGGGAGTCGTGTACAGCGTGAGCATCTGGGAAAACAGCAATCCGCCGACGATCGCGATGCCGAGCGGCCGCCGCAGTTCGGAGCCGGTTCCGATCCCGATCGCGAGCGGGAGTCCCCCCAGCATCGCCGCCATGGTCGTCATGGTGATCGGTCGGAATCGCAGGAGGCAAGCCTGAAAGATCGCGTCCTCGGGGCTCTTCTTGTCGCGTCGCTCGGCCTCGATCGCGAAGTCGATCATCAGGATCGCGTTCTTCTTCACGATGCCGATCAACAGGATGATCCCGATGAGCGCGATCACCGAGAGGTCGTTCTTCGTGATCAGGAGCGCAAGGAGGGCGCCGACGCCCGCCGACGGGAGCGTCGAGAGGATCGTGAGCGGGTGGATCAGGCTCTCGTACAACACCCCGAGCACGATGTAGACGGCGAGCAGCGCCGCCGCGATCAGGATCGGCTCGTTGGCGAGGGAATCCTGGAACGCCTGCGCCGTTCCCTGGAACCTCCCGCGAATCGTGGCCGGCATCTGGATCTCGCGCTCGGCGCGGTCGATCGCGTCGACCGCGGTTCCGAGAGCGACGCCGGCCGGCAGGTTGAAGGAGATCGTCACGGAAGGGAACTGTCCCTGGTGGTTCACCGCGAGAGGAGCCGTCGAAGGCGCATATTGCGTGAACGCGGCGAGCGGCACGAGCTCACCGCTCTTTGCGCGAACATAGATGGACTTCAGGCCTTCCGGGTTCTGCCAGAACCGCGGATCGGCCTCCAGGACGACGTGGTACTGGTTCAGCGGCGTGTACATCGTCGAGACCTGTCGCTGGCCGAACGCGTCGTAGAGCGTGTCGTCGATCATCTGGGGCGTCACGCCGAGGCGTGACGCGGTCGCCCGGTCGATCACGAGGGAAGCCTGGAGACCCTTGTTCTGCTGATCGGTGTTGACGTCGGCCAGCTCGGGAACCTTGCGCAGCCGCTGGAAGACTTTGGGTGCCCATTGAAAGAGCTCGTTCGAGTCGTCTCCACGGAGCGTGTACTGATACTGCGCGGCGCTCGAGCGGCCGCCGACCCGCACGTCCTGGACGGGCTGCAGCACGAGCGTCGCTCCGGGCACGTGTGAGAGCTTTCCGCGGAGTCTCGCGATGATCTGGTCGGCGGTCGCCTTCCGCTTCGAGCGATCCTTCAACGCGACGAACATCCGGCCGGAGTTCGACGTCCCGCCGAGGAAGCCGTTCGCGCTGTCGACGTCCGGGTCGCGCATGACGGTCGTCACGAACTGGACGAGCTTCTTCTGCATCGCCTGGAACGAGGTGTCCTGGTCGGCCTGGATGGAACCGTTCAAACGCCCGCTGTCCTGCTGCGGGAAGAAGCCCTTCGGGACCTTCGTATACAGGAAGATCGTGGCCGCCATGGTCGCGAGCGTCACCGCCAGCGTCAACGGCTGATGCTTGAGAACCCAGGCGAGCGATCTTTCGTAGGCGCCGACGATCCGCTCGAAGGCCCGCTCGCTCACGCGATAGAGTTTTCCGTGGGCGACTTCGCTCTTTCCGCGCAGAAGCCGGGCGCACATCATGGGCGTCATCGTCAGCGACATCAGGAGCGACACGCCGATCGCGGCGGAGAGCGTGACGGCAAACTCGCGGAAGAGCCTCCCGACGATCCCGCCCATCAGCAGAATCGGGATGAAGACCGCGACCAGGGACAGGCTGATCGAGATGACCGTGAAGCCGATCTCCTTCGCGCCCTGGAGCGCCGCCTCGAGCGGCCGCGTTCCTTCTTCCAGGTGCCGCGTGATGTTCTCGATGACGACGATCGCGTCGTCGACGACGAATCCGGTGGCGACGGTCAACGCCATCAAAGAGAGGTTGTCGATGCTGTAGCCGAGCAGGTACATGACGCCCAGTGTTCCGATCAACGAGACCGGGACGACGACGCTCGGAATCAGGGTCGACCGGACGTTTCGGAGGAAAGCGAAGACGACCAGGATGACGAGCGCGATCGAGACCCCGAGCGTGATCTCGATGTCCCGGACGGAGGCGCGGATCGTCCGGGTCGCATCGATGGCGACCGAAAGATGGATTGCCGGCGGTACGGAAGCCTGAAGCTGCGGCAGGAGCGCGCGGACCCGGTCCACCGTCGCGATGATGTTCGCGCCCGGCTGCCGGAAAACGATGATCAGCACGGCCGGCTTGCCGTTGGAGAGCCCGCCGGTGCGGATGTCCTCGACCGAGTCGGTCACTTGCGCTACGTCGGAGAGGCGCACGGGAGCGCCGTTCTGGTAGCGGATGATCAGGGACCGGTACTCCTCCGCGTGGAGCAGCTGGTCGGTCGTCGAGATCGACCACGTGCGTTCGCCGTTGCCGAGCTCCCCCTTGGGCCGGTTCGCATTGGACGCGGCGAGCGCCGTTCGGACGTCTTCGAGACCCAGACCCGTGTCGTTCAGCGCCGTCGGATTGACGTCCACCCGCACGGCCGGGAGGGCTCCCCCGCCGACGATGACCTGCCCGACCCCCTCGACCTGCGCCAGCTTCTGCTGGAGGATCGACGACCCGATGTCGTACATCCTCGCGCGTTCGATGACGTCCGACGTCAGCGTCAGGATCATGATCGGGGCATCCGCCGGATTGACCTTCCGGTAGGAGGGGTTGTTCGGCAGGTTGGCCGGGAGCTGGCCCCGCGCCGCGTTGATCGCCGCCTGGACGTCGCGCGCGGCGGCGTCGATGTTGCGGGAGAGGTCGAACTGGATCGTGATGTTCGTCGAGCCGAGCGAGCTCGTCGAGGTCATCTCGGTCACGCCGGCGATTCGACCGAACTGCCGCTCGAGCGGCGTCGCGACGGAGGACGCCATGGTCTCCGGACTGGCGCCGGGCAGCCCCGACTGAACGCTGATCGTCGGGAACTCGACCTGCGGCAGCGGCGAGACCGGAAGGAACCTGTACGCGACGGCGCCCGAGAGCGCGATCGCGACCGTCAGGAGGGTCGTGGCGATCGGCCGGTGGATGAAAGGCGACGAGAGACTCATCCGCCCTGGGCGGGGGCCAGCCCGGCCGCCGGCTGCCTGGCGCGCCGCCGGGCAAGGCGGAGCGCGAGGCGATCGAACGCCAGGTAGATCACCGGCGTCGTGTACAGCGTCAGCATCTGGCTGAAGATCAAGCCACCCACGATGGCGATGCCGAGCGGCCGCCGGAGCTCCGATCCGATTCCCGAGCCGAGCGCGAGGGGAACGCCCGCGAGCATCGCGGCCATCGTGGTCATCACAATCGGCCGGAACCGCAGCAGCGCCGCCTGATAGATCGCGTCGGTCGGAGCCTTCTTCTCCTTGCGCTCCGCGTCGAGCGCGAAGTCGATCATCATGATCGCGTTCTTCTCGACGATCCCGATCAACAGGATGATCCCGATCAGAGCGATGACCGAGAAATCCGTGCCCGTCAGCATCAGCGAGAGAAGCGCGCCCACCGCCGCGGACGGCAGCGTGGACAGGATCGTGATCGGGTGGATGTAGCTCTCGTACAGAACGCCCAGGAGGATGTAGACCGTGATGATCGCGGCCAGCACCAGAAAGACCTCGTTGGCGAGCGACGCCCGGAACGCCTTTGCCGTTCCCTGGAACCCCGCCTGGATGCTCGCCGGCATGCCCAGATCCTGCCGCGCTTTCTCGACCGCGCGCACCGCCTGGCCGAGCGAAGTTCTCGGCGCGAGGTTGAACGAGACCGTGACGACGGGGAATTGCCCCTGGTGGTTCACCGAGAGAGGCGCGTTTTGCGTCTGGACGTTTGCGAAAGCGCCGAGCGGAACGGCCCCGCCCCCGGCCGACGGAAGGTAGACGGTCCTTAAGTCCTCGGGGCCGCGCCGGAACTCCGGCTGCGACTCGAGCACGACGCGATACTGGTTCAGCTGGGTGAACATCGTCGAGATCTGCCGCTGGCCGAAGGAGTCGTAGAGCGCATCGTCCAGCCTCTGCGGCGTGATCCCCAGGCGCGATGCCGTCGAACGGTCGAGGACGACATGCGCTTCGAGCCCCGCGTTCTGCTGGTCGCTCGCGACGTCGCGGAGCTCGGGAAGTGTCTGCAGCTTGCCGATGAAGCGGGGCACCCAGAGGGCGAGCTCCCGCGCGTCGGGGTCCTCGAGGCTGTACTGATACTGCGTTCGGCTGATTCGATCCTCGACGGTCAGGTCCTGGACCGGCTGCAGGTAGAGGGTCACGCCCTCGACTTTCGTGAGCTCGGGCTGCAGGCGCCGGATGACGTCGCTGGCTCCCGCCTTCCGTTCCTTCAGCGGCTTCAGGTTGATCTGAATGCGTCCGCTGTTGATCGTCGTGTTGGTGCCGTCGATGCCGATGAACGAGGAGAGACTTTCGACCGCCGGGTCCTTCAGGATCATCTGCGCCAGCGCCCGCTGCCGGTCCGCCATTGCGCCGAACGAAACGGTCTGCGAGGCTTCGGAGATGCCAAGGATGACCCCCGTATCCTGGACCGGGAAGAATCCCTTCGGGATCACGATGTAGAGGGCGATCGTCGCCAGGAGAGTCGCGACCGCGAGGATGAGCACGGTCGGCTGATGGCGCAGTACCCAGGTGAGCGTCCGGCCGTAGAAGTCGATGATCTTCTGGAAGATTTCCCCCGAGACCCGGTAGAACCGCCCCTGCTGCTCCTCCGTTTTGTGGCGCAGGAGCTTCGCGCACATCATCGGCGTCAGCGTCAGGGACACGGCACACGAGACCAGGATCGTGACCGAGAGCGTCACGGCGAACTCGCGGAAGAGCCGGCCGACGACGTCCCCCATGAAGAGCAGCGGGATGAGCACGGCGATGAGCGAAACCGTCAGAGAAAGGATCGTGAAGCCGATCTGCTCGGCGCCCTTGAGAGCGGCCTCGAGAGGCTTCTCGCCCTGTTCGATGTAGCGGGTGATGTTCTCGATCATCACGATTGCGTCGTCCACGACGAAGCCGGTCGAGATCGTCAGCGCCATCAGGGTCAGGTTGTTCAGGCTGTAGCCGAGCAGGTACATCGCGCCGAAGGTCCCGACGATCGATACGGGCACCGCGACGCTCGGGATGAAGGTCGCGGCGAGCGTGCGCAGGAAGAGGAAGATCACCATCACGACGAGCGCGATCGTGAGCATCAGCTCGAACTCGACGTCTCGAACGGACGCGCGGATCGTCGTCGTGCGGTCGGTCAGGATGGCGACCTTCACGGCCGAAGGCAACGACGCCGAGAGTTGCGGGAGAAGCGTCTTGACGCGATCGACGACCGCGATGATGTTCGCCCCCGGCTGCCTCTGAATGTTCAGGATGACCGCCGGGACGTCGTTCATCCAGGCCGCCTGTTTCGCGTTCTCTGTGTCGTCGGAGACGGTCGCGACGTCGGAGAGATGCACAGGCGCCCCGTTCTTATATGCGACCACCAGGGGCCGGTACTGATCGCTCGTCAAGAGCTGGTCGTTCGCCCCGATCGAATAAGACTGCCGGCTGCCGTCGAAAGTGCCCTTGGCCTGGTTCACGTTCGACTGCGCGACCGCCGTGCGCACGTCTTCCATGGCGAGCCCGTAGGAGGAGAGCGCAGTCGGGTTGACCTGGATGCGCACCGCCGGCTTCTGCCCGCCGCTGATGCTGACGAGACCCACGCCCGGAAGCTGGGAGATCTTCTGGGCGAAGCGTGTGTCGGCGAAGTCCTCGACCTTCGAGAGTGGGAGCGAGGTGGACGTCAAGGCGAGGGTCAGGATCGGGGCATCCGCGGGATTGATCTTGCTGTAGATCGGCGGATTGGGCAGGTCGCGGGGCAGGTACGTGCCCGACGCATTGATCGACGCCTGCACCTCCTGCTCCGCGACGTCGATGTTCAGGTCGAGCGCGAACTGCAGCGTGATGACCGAGCTGCCTTCGGAGCTGTTTGAGGTCATCTGGTTCAACCCGGGGAGCTGCCCGAACTGTCGTTCGAGCGGCGCCGTGACGGCGGAGGCCATGACGTCGGGGCTCGCTCCCGGGTAGAAGGTCACGATCTGGATCGTGGGGTAATCGACCTGCGGGAGCGCGGAGACGGGAAGCTGTTTGAAACCGATCGCGCCGGCGATCAGGAGCCCGGCCATCAGAAGCGAGGTTGCGATCGGACGGAGGATGAACGGCCGGGACGGGCTCATGACTTCGGTTTGCGCGAACCTCTCGGACCCGGCGAGCCTCCCGGCCCGGCCGAGCCTCTCGGGGTCGCCGACGCGAGAGCGACCTTCATGCCGGGCTGGAGCTTGTCGACGCCGTCGACCACGACGGTTTCGGCCGCGGCGACACCTTTCCGGATCGCCGTGTCGTCTCCTTCGGTCAGCTGGACGTCGACGTTCCTCATGTCGACGGTGCCGTCCTTCTTGACGACGTAGACGTAGGTCGCTTGCGGGCCGCGCTGGATCGCAGCAGTCGAGATCAACACGGCCCCGCGCAACGTGTCGACGAGCAGCCGCGCATTGACGAACTGATTCGAATAGAGGGCGTTGTCCTCGTTGTCGAAAACGGCCTTCAGACGCACGGTCCCGGTCCCCGGATCGATCTGGTTGTCCACGGCGAGCAGCGAGCCCTGCGCGAGCCGGTTCTTCATGTCGCGGTCGAACGCCTCGACCGCCAGGGTGCGGCCGGCGCGCATTTGCTGCAAAACCTGCGGCAGGTGGTCGGCCGGGATGGTGAAGAGCACCGCGATCGGCTGCACCTGCGTGATGACGACGATGCCGTTGGGATCCGTAGAGTGAACAATGTTGCCGGGATCGACCAGTTTCAGGCCGACCTTGCCCGAGATCGGCGCCGTGATCCGGCTGTAGACGAGGTTCAGCTTCGCGCTCTCGATCTGACCCCGGTCGGTCTTCAAAGTGCCTTCCAGCTGGTTGACCGTCGCGGCCTGTGTGTCGAGCTGCTGCCGGGGGATCGAGTCCTGCTGGACGAGGATCCGGTAGCGCTCGAGGTCGATCCTCGCGTTCTTGAGAGCCGCTTCGTCCTTGGCCTGCTGGCCCTCGGCCTGGATGAGCTGCACTTCGAACGGTCGGGGATCGATCTGCGCGAGCAGGTCTCCCTGGCGAACGAGCTGGCCTTCGCGAAATGCGACCTTGATCAACTGACCGTCCACGCGCGTGCGAACCGTGACGGTGTTGATGGCCGCCACGGATCCGAGCCCCGTCAGATAGACCGGGAGATCGCCGGTTCGCGCCGCGCTCCCGGCGACGGGGACCATCCGCGCAGCCGACTTCGCCTTCGCAGCCGCCGCCTGACTCTTCTGGCGGTGAGCGGAGCGCGTCAGGAAGAGAACGGCGAGGAGAGCCACGACCCCGACTCCCAGGACCCAGGGCCAGCGGCGACGCCTCTCGCTTTTGCCCGGAAGCGCGGGAGACGTTACTTCCGGTTCACGTGGCTCGAGGTGCGGTTTCGTGTCTTGCATTTCCGGCCCTGACGCGGCGCAGCTTACCGCTCGACCAGTGCAATTCGCAGGCCTTGCGCCGCTCGGTTGCTCGGTTCGTTCCCGTTATTTACAGCGTTATTACAACGGAACCGTAGTTCGAGCGACCCGGAATCTCATGATTGGCTCACGAATCTTCAATTCAAGGGCCCACCTCCGCGACGGCAACTTTGTTCACACCGCTGCAAGCGAGGTAGAGCCGGCCGTCCGGAGTGGCCACCATGTTGCGGACGACGCCGCCGCCGGATGGGATCGGCCACTTCTGAAAGCTCTTCATCTTCGGGTCGAAGGCGACGAGCGTGTTCGGCTCGACTCCGGCTTCGCTGTACCACACGGTGCCGTCACTCGTCGAAGTGATGCCGTAGGGCTCCGAGCGCGGCCCCCCGGGCGAAGGCCACTCTTCCACCTTGCCACTCGCGGGATCCAGCCGCCCGAGGAAGCCGCGCGCAAAATCGCTGTAGTAGATGAAGTGGTCCGGGTTATTCGCGATCCGGCGGGGTCGCGCACCGTCGGGGAGGGTGAATTCCCGGATCTCGAGCGTCTTCGCTTCGATCCGACCGATCTTGTTGGAGCCGAACTCACAGAAATACGCACGACCGTCGGGTCCGACGATGATCCCGTACGGAAGAGAGCGCGCGGTCGGCACCTCTTTGAGGGTCACCTTGCCCGTCTTCGGATCGAGCCGCCCGACGAAATTGCTGTCCTGGGCCGTGAAGAACAGGGTCCCCTCGCGGTTGAAGACGAGACTGTGCGGATCGCGCGCGCGCGCGTCGGGCATCGAATATTCGGTCACTTGACCCGTGCGCGGATCGAGCTTGCCGATGTACGCCTTGAAATTCGCGGTGAACCAGATGTTTCCGTCTCTGTCGGCGGCGAGCCCGTGCGGCCCGGATTCGGCAGTCTTCAGCGGAAATTCCTTGATCGAGCCGGTCTTCGGATCGAGGCGGCCCAGCTTGTTCGCGAGTTGCCCGGTGTACCAGAGCGATCCGTCCGGAGCGACTTCGGGATCATGGGGGCGCGAGTTCGCGGTCGGCACGTCCCATTCCCGGATCACGACCTTGCGTTGCGCGGCCGAGAGCGAGAACGTCGAAAGAACCAGGGCGAGAACGGCGAGAAGGATCTTTCTTCTCATGAAGCCTCCTGCGGGCCGAGCATAGATCACCCGCCCGGAACAGTCCTTCCAGGCGGAGGCAGATCAGTCGAGCGGAGACATGCGGGCTTCTCCGACGGCGAACGCCGCTATCGGCGAGAGGAGCTCGTGGCGTACCGCCGGGGCACCGGAGGAGCCGACATCCGGGTGACGACGTCGAGCGGCGACTTTACGATCGAGCCGCGGTGGCGCCGCCTACTTCTTGTTCGTCCAGCTCTGCCGGACGACCTTCCACTGGCCATCCTCTTCGGCCATCTCGATCGTGCCGTAATTGATCTCGCCATCGACTTTCCCGGTCGCGAGCAAAGTCGCCTTCTTGCCGTCGACTTTGAGCGACGTGAGCTTCAGATCCGTGGGGCTCATCGCTTTCAGGAACGCCATGCCCTTCTTCGCGTCCATCCCCGAGTCCTTCATCTGCTGGTCCATCCCTTTCGCGGACTCGGCGGCCATTCCTTTCTTGTAAGCCTCGTAATCCCCCGCGTCGATGGTCTTCAGGAGCGCGCGGTAGGCCTTGACCTGAGGGGTCTTTTCGAGGTCCTTCGACGCGCCCGCGGCGAAAATGGGAGCGCACAGGAGGGCGGCGACGAGCACTGAGAAGCTGGTGCGGGCGAGCGTTCGCATGTTTTCGATCTCCTCTTTATCGAGTTGAGGGACCTATTCTCGCTCAAGTCGCGGCGGATCGCCCTGTTCGCGGGTCCAGCCGCGGACGACGAACCGGTTCTCCGCGTCGATCTCGACGATCGAGATTTCGTCGAAACCCTCCGACCATGCGGGCGGCTCGAGCCGCTTGAACGTGGCGATCACGCCCGGAACCGGAACGACCTGGCCTTTCGGCCGCAGGCGATTGCGCCCGAGCGCTGCCCGGAGCGCGCAGCGGAAGTAGTAGCCGGTGACCCGGAAGCCGGCGGCCCGGGCGGGTCCGATGGACTCCGCCCGGCGGCTCTTCGCGGCGTTCGTATCGTCCACGACGAACGGCTGGCGGGCCGCGAGGCAGGCTCTCACGAGCGCGAGCTGGCGGTTGCGGGTCTTCAGCATGTCGCGGCTCAGCCGCACGTGCGTGTCGAAGAAGCGCTCTTTGTAGAACGTGGTCTTGCCCGAGCCCTGGACACCGATGAAGAGGATGGCTTCCATCCCGCGCACTCTAGCGGAGCGCTGGCGCTCGCTTTGCTCAGTCACAGATTCAAATGGCCGAACGCTCTCTCGATGTCCTCATCGTCGGCGCCGGCGCGGCGGGGCTCGCCGCCGCGGAGCGGCTCTCGGCGGCCGGGCTCTCCATCGCCATTTTCGAGGCCCGCGCGAGGGTGGGCGGCCGGATCTTCACGCGACGCGTGCGCGGCTGGCCGCTTCCGATCGAGCTCGGCGCGGAGTTCGTTCACGGCCGGAGCGACGAGATCTTCGACATCGCCCGCCAGGCGGGTCTTCTGATCGATCGCCTCCCCAATTCCCATCTCGAGTCGGGCGCGTCCGGATTCCGCTCGCAGCACGATCTCTGGGAGCGTTTCGACGCGGTGACGCGGCAGATGCGGACAAAGGGTCGCGATCGATCGGTTGCGGAGTTCCTCCGGACGCGCCGCCGGATGTCCCCGTCGGAAAAGCGACTCGCCGTCGCGATGATCGAGAGCTACCACGCGGCGGTTCTCGAGCGGGCGAGCGAGCATGCGATGTCGACGCGTGAAGAACCGCGACTCTCCTCCGGGGAGCGGACGCAGTTCCGCCTCGTCTCGGGCTACGACGGGGTCGTCGACTGGTTGCGGTCGCGTCTCGATCCGAAGCGCTGCCGGATCCGGTTCTCCACCGCGGTCGAACGCATTCGCTGGCGGAAAGGAAGCGTCGAGGTGGGAATCGCGAATGGCGGAACGCTTCGCGCGCGCCACGCAATCGTGACGGTGCCCGTCGGAGTGCTCCAGGCCGGCTCGGACGGGAAACCGGGCATCGAATTCGATCCCGACCCGGCGGACCAGCGTCGCGCTCTCGACAGGATCGAGATGGGCCATGCCGTCCGGATCGTCCTCCTCTTTCGCCGGCCGTTCTGGGAGGAGACGTCGGCGGTCGAGAGGCTCCGCGCTCGCGAGCCGGAGAATTCGGAGATCACCTTCCTGCACCGGCGGGACGCCGCGTTGCCGACCTGGTGGACGGCCGCTCCCGCCCAGGTCCCGATGATGACCGGCTGGGCCGGCGGACCGGCGGCGAAGGCGTTGTTCCACCTTCCGAAAAAGCGACTCCTCGATCGGGCGTTCGAAACGCTCGAATCTCTGTTCGGGGTCCGCGCGGCCCGGCTGCGGAAGTTCCTGATCGCCGGGTACGTCCACGACTGGAGTGCCGATCCCTGGGCGCGCGGCGCATACAGCTACGAGGCGGTCGGCGGAGCGTCCGCGCCCGAAGTTCTCGCGAGGCCGATCGCGGGAACGCTCCTCTTCGCAGGCGAAGCGACCGACCGCAACCAGAGCGGGACGGTGCCGGGCGCGATCGCGAGCGGCCGCCGCGCGGCGCGTCAGATTCTCGGTTGACGCCGCCGCGGCGCTCCGGACTCAGGGCTTCTCTGGCTTCTCCGGCTTCTCTTTCTTGCCCTTTCCGCCCTTCTCCCCTTTTTCGGGCTTCCCGCGACCGTGTTCCTCTCGAACCTGGCCGCCGGGGTTCTTCTCGACGGCGGGCGGCGGCGGCGCCTGCTGCGGAGCGCCGGCTTGCGGACGCCCGCGTGCACGGCCCCGCTGATCGGCCGGGTTGGCCTGGACCGCGGGCGGTGGCGCTTCCTGCGGCGCTGCAGCCTGAGGAACGGCTTGCGGCCCAGTGCCCTGCGGACGGTGGCCCCGGCCGCGGCCTCGGTTGCCCGGGGCGT
>DASWCZ010000045.1:0-4133 GCA_036395755.1 Thermoanaerobaculia bacterium | reverse complement strand
GAAGCGGCGGGAGGAGGGAACTACCAGACCCTGATCAATTCCGCGCTGAGAAACTTCGTTCAGGAGGTGTCTTCCGAGATTGCGGAGGGCAGAGCTGAATACGGCAGGGAGATGGTGATCGACGAGTTTGGCCCGATGACTGCCAAAGCACGGTCCCGATGGGCCAAGGCGAAGAAAAAGCGGGCTCGAAAGTCGAAGAAGGACCAGGGGACGCCGATCGCCCTCGAGCGCAAGCTTCTCTTGCGTTCGGACGACCTCGCCAGACGCCTGGGAGTGAGCCGCGGAGAGCTGATCGAGCGCGGCCTCAGAGCGGTCCTCGCCGCTCAGGGAAGGCTATGACCGAGTCCTGCGCGGCGAGCTTGTGGAGACCTGCCCTTCAGCGTCGCTTGGTAACGCTTGACGTTATTAACGAGTAGCGTTATGCTTGGCCGGTGATCCGAAGCTTTCGGGGTTCCGAAGCGAAGAGGATCTTCGAGCGGGAGGGTTCACGGCGTTTTCCACGGAATCTTCAGCGAGTCGCTTTGAGAAAACTGGTGATGCTCGACTCTGCCGAATCCCTGCAGGATTTGCGGGTGCCGCCTGGCAACCGGCTCGAGAAGCTCTCGGGAGATCGCAAGGGCCAGCACAGCATCCGGATCAATGACCAGTGGCGGATCTGTTTCGAGTGGCGCGACGGGGACGCATATCAGGTCGAGATCGCCGACTACCACTGAGGAGGACTGATGGTTACGAAAAAGTTGGCGCCTATTCACCCCGGGGAGGTCCTCCTCGAGGAGTTCCTCGGCCCGATGGGGCTGTCGCAGTATCGCCTGGCCCGGGACATCAGCGTTCCTCCGCGCAGAATCAACGAGATCGTGCATCGGAAGCGCGCGATTACGGCAGATACCGCGCTTCGTCTCGCGCGATACTTCAGCACTTCGGAGCGGTTTTGGCTGAACCTGCAATCCCGATATGACCTGGAGATCGAAAGGGACAAACTGGGGAATCGGCTGCGTAAGGAAGTCTCCGTGATGGCGCGAGCGAGTTAGCGAAAGGGGACAGCAGAGGTCGCCGCCCGCCCCCGGAAATCTTGAGTATTTCCGCTGACCGCGCGAAGCGTCGGATCACTCCGCGCTTCCGCTGTGCGCCGATAAGCGCCCGGCGCCACGCCGATCCACCGCTTGAACGCTTTGGAGAACGCGGTCTCCGCCTCGTAGCCGACGGGCTTCGCGACCTCGGCGACGCGCCAATCGTTACTGCCGGATCGCCGGGATGATCTCCTGCGAAACGATCTGGTCGCGGAAGCGGCCCCAGATGCCGCCCTGCCCGTAGTTCCCGCCGGTGAAGACGACCACGAGGTCGAGCTCCGGGATCACCATCAGGAGCTGGCCGCCGTTGCCGGTCGCCTCGTACTCCCGATACGTCCGCTCCCCGGAGCGCAGCCGGTTCAGGTGCCAGGCGTACGCGTCCTCCCCCTCGCCGTAGAACTCGGGGAAGCGGTCCTTGTCGAGGCCGGTCGTCTCCGGCGAGACCTTCACGGACGGCGCGGTCGACCGGGAAACCCAGGACGAGTCGACGATCCGGCGGCCGCGCCAGACGCCGCCGTCGAGATACGCCTGGCCGACCTTGACGAAATCCCGCGGCCGCAGGAAGGCGCCTCCGCCGAGATACCCGTCGCCGGTCGGGATGAGGTTCCAGTAGTAACGCTCGAACTGCAGCGGACGCGCGACCCACCGATCGAAGAGCTCGGGCAGGGAAGTGCCAGTCGCCGCCTTCAACACGGCGCCGACGAGGTTCGAGTTCGCCGAGCAATACGCGTAGCGTTCCCCGGGCTCGTGCGCCATCGGCAGGTCGAGCGTGTACTTCCACCACTCGGGTTGACCCTTCTGCGTCTGCATCGTCATCTCGTTTCCCGGCGACGCCTCGTCGTTGTCGTCGCAGGCGAGCCCCGACGTGTGCGTCATCAGGTGCGCGACGGTGACGCGCGCCTTGCGCGGATCGGCGTGGGCGAACGGGCCCATGCCCGCGAGCAGGCCGTACACCGGCGTCTCCGGACCGACCCGCTTTCCCCGCATCATCGCTGCGCCCAGGAGCACCGACCCGAACGTCTTCCCCGCGGAGCGGATGTCGTGGCGCCGCTCGCGATCGAAGCCGAAGAAGTACTCCTCGAGGACGAGCTTGCCGCGGTGCGCGACCAGCAGGGAGTGGATGAGCGCGGGCCGGCGGACGGAAGGATCGGCGTCGGCGAGCCGCCGGACGAGACGCTCGAGGACCGCCTCGTCCATGCCGGCGTCTCGGGCGCGCGCCGTGGTCCAGCCGTCCCCGGTCGCACGCGGTTTCGCGTAGACGTACGGCGGCGCGCCGGGAGGGCGCGGAAAGAAGCCGGCCGCCTGCGCGGCCGTGGCGCGCGTCAGCTCGAGGGTGCGTTTCGCGTCGGGCCAGAGGATCCGGAGGCGATCGGGCGACCGGAGAAGCGTCGCGGTGTGGCGGATCTCGGGCTGCGCCGGATCGCGGCCCCCGCGGAACTCGACCGTGTCGGACTCGCCTTCGCGGGTCACGCGGAATTCTGTCGTGCCTCCGGTGGAGTTCTGATCCGGGTTCCGGAACGCGGCGAGGAGCGCTCCCGAGGAGTCGCGGAAGATCTTGAGATAGAGCGTGAACCGGTCTTCCAGGGGCTCGACTGTGCCTCGCCAGGCGTTGCGTCCGACGTGCCGGAGAACGAGCGGCGAGGCGAACGACTGGCCGGACCCGCCGGGGTCGCGGGGGTCCTGCGGCCCGCCGGGAGGCTGCAGCCAGAAGCCGGTGACGGCGCGTTCGCTGGCGTCGAGTGCGCCGCGGAAGCCCCCGCGGTTGCCGGAAAAAGCGAATCGGATGGAGTTGCCGTCGCGCGCGAAGATCGCCTCGGCGCTGCCGAGGGTCGCCCGCCATCGCGAGCCATCGCGACTCAGAGTCAGATTGCCCCGCAGAGCGGGGCCGAACGTCACCTCCGCCGCCCAGAGGCCGACGAGCGGATCTTCGGCCGGTGAAGGCGCCGCGGACGGCGCCGTCGACGGCGACAGCGCGAACAGGAGCGCGACCCAGATCATCGGCCGGACCGGGCGCGGGCCTTCGCTTCGCCGGGAAGGTGTGCGCGCCGCACACGGGCCTTCAGCCAGGAGACGATCGGCGCGCGTCCCCACTGCATGTTGCGCTTCAGCGCGGCGCACGCCGCCGGAAGGTCGCGCCGGCGGAGCGCCGCCAGGATGCGCCGGTGATCCTCGGTCGCGCGCCGGACGCCGGATGTCTCGCGCATCAGCGCGAGCTCGTAGCGCCGCGTGCGCAGGATGATGTTCTGGATCATCTCGATCAGCACGCGGTTCGGGCAGCGGTCCAGGAGAAGCAGGTGAAACTCGTCGTCGAGACCGATCACGTTTTCGGGATCGCGCGCGCTATCCAGCCGGCGGTTCAGCTTCTCCAGCCGCTCGAGGGTCTTCGCGTCCGGGAGGCCCGCGCGTCGGAGCGCTTCCGGATCGAGGATGGGTCGGATGTCGTAGATCTGCTCGAGCTCTTCCAGCGTCAGCGGGCGGACGAAGAAACCGAAGCGGGGAACGGCGGTGAGCGCCCCCTCCGCCGCGAGCCGGCTCAGGGCCTCCCGCAGGGGAGTGCGGCTGACCCCGAGCTCGCGCGAGAGGTGGACCTCGTTGATCCGTTCGCCCGCGGGGAGCCGTCCGTCGACGATCCGGCGCCGGAGCTCCGCGGCGACCGAGTCGCTGATGTTGTCGGGGAGGAGGAGAGCAGCTGTCTGCATACTGTATACAGTAGCACGGAGTCCATGCCACGGAAGGGCGAAGCGTGGCCGGGAGATTCCGCCCTAACGAATCGGATCGATCGGAGTCCGCTTCGGCTCTCTGCCGAATCGAATGCGCGACTTCTCGATGTGTTTCCGAATCTCGACGTCGCGATCCCTCGGCGGGGCGCTCGTGACCCATCCTTGAATCAGGCGCTCCGCTGCCGCGGCGACCTCATCCACGGCGTGGTGGAACAGCTCCTCGTTCGCCTTCGAAGGCTTGTTCGCCCCACTCACCTTCCGAACGAACTGCAGAGCCGAGGCGCGAATCTCCCCCGTTGTCGCGGGCGGCGCGAAATTCGCGAGGGTCCGAATGTTGCGGCACATG
>DASWCZ010000044.1:0-19239 GCA_036395755.1 Thermoanaerobaculia bacterium | reverse complement strand
CGAGCCAGGCGGGCCCGACGAGATAGAAGGCGACGCAGAGCTGAGAGTACTGGTTCTCGGTGAAGACGCGCTCCCGGGCAGGCGACTCGCGCCGCAGGAAGTCGGTGAGCGTGCGCCAGTCGGCGCGCCCCTCCCGGAAGTACACCGCGAGCGAGCGCAAGTCGAAGAACAGCACCGCGGCGACGAGCGCCGCCGCGACGGGACCGAGGCGCGGCTTCGAGGCGAGCGCGGCGAGCGGCAGCGCGGCGAGCGCTGGAAACGCGAGGCCGGCGGGGAGAAACCTCCGCGAGACGTAAAAGTGCGGATGGAGATGACCGAGGACCTCGACCGCAAGGAAACCTCCCAGGGACCAGGCGCCCAAGAAGCGCAGCTTCGGCCGCCTCCACGCGATGACGATCCCGGCGGCGACCAGCAGGAGATAGAGCGGACCTTTGCGCCCGAGCGGCTGGCCGTCGTCGGGTGCAAACGAAAAAAAGGAGAGAAGCCTCGTCAGTCGATCCCAGGACATCGGCGGGGCCGGGACGGGCGGAGGACGCCGTGCCGCCTCGAGGACGACCGGCCACCACGGCAGGTAGGCGACGAACAGAGCCGCAGCGAAGGCCGGGCTCCATGCGAGAAACCTCCTCGCACTGCGCCGCCGGTTCTCTTCGGAAGAGAACGCGTCTTCGGCGAGCATCGCCGCCGCGGCGATCGCGAGGACGAGGGCCGCGAAATAGAGCGCGTACCCGGTAGCCAGGCAGGAGAGCCAGAGCGCGGCGAGACGTCCCGGGGCCGGCCTTTCCAGGAAACGATCGAGCAGGAGAAGCGACAGGACGAGAAGGAAGAGGCCGAGCGAGTGGGGGCGCAGCTCTTGCGAGTAGCGGACGTGGAACGGCGCGAAGGCGAGCAGAATCGCGGCGATCCAGCCGGCGGCTCGGCCGGCGCGCCGGGCGAGAAGCGCTCCGAGAGCCGCGATCGTCCCGACGCCCCAGAGGACCGCCGGCAGCTTGCGGGCCCAATCGGAAGGTCCGAATGTCTCGACCGCGCGGTCGATCAGATAGTCGAGTGGCGGGTGGATCGCGTCGAACTTGAGAGTTTTCCAGAAGAACGTCCAGTCGCCCTGGATGAAGAACGCCTGGAGAATCTCGTCCAGCCCGTAGGAGAAGTGATCGAGCCGAAAGACCCGGACGGCGGCGGCCGCGAGAAAGAGAGCCGCCGCGGCGAGGACTCGCCCGCGCGCCGTCATGGGTCGGAGGATAGCCCGGGGCAGAAGTTAGACTTGCGCGCCTTGCTCGAGACCGCCTCGCAGGTCATCCGCTTTTCGCTGGCTCTCTGGGTCGGCGGGACGCTCGTGGTCGTCCTCGCGGCGCCGGTTCTCTTCCGGGAGATTCCCTCGCGCGACCTGGCAGGCCGGATCTTCGGCGAGCTCCTGCGGCGCTTCGAGGCGGTCAAGCAGCTGCTCTCGCTCCTCCTCGTGCTCGCGGTCTTCGCGGAGCTCGAAGCGACGCGGCAGCTCGGAGGCCGCCGGTTCGTGGCCGGCGCGGCCATCTTCGTGGCGGTCGCGACCAACGTCTATCTCGCAATGGTGGTTCGCCCGCGCCTCGGTTACTTCCGGATGAAGGTGGGCTCGTTCGACGAGACTCCGCCCGAGAGCCCCTGGCGCGTCCGTTTCGATCGCCTGCACCGCCGATCCGTCCGGGTCCTCGTCCTGGGCTGGATCGCGGCGGCGGTCGCGCTCGCCGCGTACGCATGATCGACCTGAGGAGCGACACGGTCACGCGGCCTTCCCCGGCGATGCGCCGCGCGATGGCGGAAGCCGCGGTCGGCGACGACGTCTTCGAGGAGGACCCGACCGTCCGCGACCTCGAGGGGAGAGTCGCGGAGCTGCTGGGATTTCCCGCAGCGCTCTTCACGCCGAGCGGCACGATGGCCAACCAGATCGCCCTGCGCATCCTGGCGCCGCCGGGCACCGAAGTCCTGATGGAGGAGCGCTCGCACCCGTTCCACTTCGAGATGGCCGGGATGGCGGCTCTGTCGGGCCTTCTGCCGCGACCGGTTGCGTCGCGCGATGGGATCCTGCGCGCGGACGCGGTCACGGCCGCCGTGCAGCCCGACGTCTCGTACAAGCCGCGAACCTCTCTGCTGGTCGTCGAGAACACGCACAACCTGTGGGGCGGGAAGGTCTACCGACGGTCGGACGTCGAACCGCTGCTCGAAGCAGTGCGGCGGGCGCGCCTCGCCGTGCACCTGGACGGCGCGCGCCTCTGGAACGCTGCGGTCGCGGCGGGGGAGAACGAACGCGAGCTCGCGCGCGGGTTCGATTCGGTGACAGTCACGTTTTCCAAGGGGCTCGGCGCGCCGGTCGGATCCGCGATCGTCGGCTCGGAGCCATTCGCGAAAGAGGCACGGCGGATCCGGAAGCTCTTCGGCGGCGGAATGCGCCAGGTCGGCGTGCTGGCGGCCGCGGCGATCCTCTCGCTCGAGAACCGTTCCCGTCTCGCTGAAGACCACGCCCGCGCGAAGAGACTCGCTGGCGCGATCGCCGGGCTTCCCGGTGTCCGCTTCGATCCCGCCTCCGTCGAGACGAACATCGTCCTCTTCGAGGTCGCCGACGCCTCCGGTTTCGTCGCTCGCCTGAAGGAGCAGGGAGTTCTCGCCGCGGGCGTCTCGCCGACCGCGGTGCGGCTCGTCACCCATCTCGACGTCGGCGACGGAGAGATCGACCGGGCGATCGAAGCACTCGGGCGGGCGGCGGGAGCTCGCTAGCCGAGGACGCGCGCGATCAAGTCGATCTCGAGCGGCGCGCCGGCCGGCAGCGCGGCCACGATCACCGTCGACCGCGCGGGTCGGTGCCCGCCGAACCTGCGTGCGTAAACCGCGTTCAGCGGAGCGAAATCCTCCGCGCGCGTCAGGAAGACGGTAGTCTTGACGACGTCGCCGAATTTCAGCCCGGCCTCCCTCAGGATCGCCTCGAGGCTGTCGAAGACGCGCTCGGCGGCCGTCTCCAGGTCCCCTTCGACGAGCTTCCCGCTCGCCGGGTCGAGCGGGACCTGCCCCGAGGTGAAGAGGAACCCGCCTTCGATGACCGCCTGCGCATACGGGCCGATGGCCCTGGGCGCTCCGTCGGTCGCCACGGACCTCATGCCGGTTCCCGCGGGCCTTCCCCGTCCGGCTCGAGCACCGCGATGTACGGGAGGTTCCGGAACGCTTCGGCGTGATCCAGGCCGTAGCCGACGACGAAGACGTCGTCGATCGCGAACCCGAGGTAGTCGATCGGTACGTCGTCGTTTCCTGGAATCTGCTTCTGGAGAAGGGCACAGATCTTGACCGACTTCGGATGCCGCGTACCCAGGATTTCGATGATCTTCTGGAGAGTCCGGCCGGTGTCCACGATGTCCTCGACGATGATGACGTCTTTGCCGGCGACGTCGGTTGTGAGATCGCGCACAAGCCGCACGTTGCCGGAAGATTTCGTTCCCGAGCCGTAGGACGAGACCTGCAGGAAATCGAGCGAGACCGGCGTCTTCAGCCGCTTGGCGAGATCGCAGAGGAAGAAGACGGAGCCCTTGAGGATTCCGACGAGGAGCGCCGGCCGTCCGGCTTGATCTTTATCGACCTCCGCCGCGAGGCGCGCGATCCCTTCGTCCAGGGTTCGCGTGTCGATCAGAGTACGACCGAGCTTCAGCAAGGGGGCGAAAAGGCAGCGACGGCCGCGCGAACCGCCGGAAGCGGCGCTAAAATGAGCAACAAAGGCTTCCGAAGTGATCGTCGAGCGAATTCAATTTCTGCACGAAGACTATATCCGTCTCACGGAGCGGTTCAAGGCGCTCTGGACGTTCCAGCAATTTCTGCTCGGCGTCCACAAGATGTTCCTCTCCGGAGAGCCCGACACGACGCACGACTTTTCCGCTCTGTACGAAGAGATCCGGGCGATCGGAGAACGCGTGCATTCGGAGTCTTCGCGCGAGATGACTCCGCGCCTCCGGGCGGTGATCGAGCGACTCGACCTCCTGTCGGGACAGCTGCGCGCCGCGGATCGCAGCGTCTCCCCCTCGTTCGTGCGGCGTTTCTTCGAGCGGGTGCGCCCGCAGGACGAGAAGACCGCGCTCCAGCTTCTCCGGTTCTACTTCTCCCAGCCGGACGCCGACGTCGACGTGGTCGACAAGGTCAACTTCCTCGCGACCGTCGTCGCGGCGGCCAGCTCCGATCCGGCTTCCTCGGCGGCGCGTCCGCGCGCCGAGCTCCACCGGCTGTTCGAGTTGGCCACTTCGATGAGTGTCTGGCCCCGCTCCTCCGATTCCGAGGCGACGGCCATCGCGTACGTGATCAACGAAGTCGCCGGCAAGGTCGCGCGCGCGCCCACGTTCGAGGAACTGATGAGCGGGGCGCTGATCGAGGAATTTCGAGCGGTCAAACGCCGGATCGGGAGCTCGCTCGCGCACCCCGAGGTCCTCTCGGCCGCGGCCTGCGCGAACCTGTCGACGCGGTCCGCATTCGCCCGCCTCTATCGCAGCGAAGAGAAGGTCCTCGCCGAGGCGACGACCCGGATCGAGGGCCTCGAGCGGAGGCTCCGCCACGGCGGGGGAGAGGAACTCCCCGAGGAGCTCCGGCGCTTCCGGGAGACCCACGATCACTTCCGTCGGGAAGCCCTCGCGTCCAACCTCCGCGCGAACGACGTCGTCCTTCTCAAGACGGTGATCGACGACGTCCTGCAGAAATTCGACCTCGAGGTCTTGGACGAGCCGCTCGACGAGGCGGACCGATCCGAGCCGCTCGAACGAGCGGACTCGGAGACGAGCGACGACTCCTTCTGGAGCCCTTTCATCGGCCGGATTCTGGCGGTCATCGAGATCGAGGCCGACGGGCGAGGAGCGCTGCAGACGGGAGCCGACGGTCTCGCTCAACTGCGGCTGGAGCCCTGGGAGCTCCAGGCCCTCCGGCGCGTCGTAACGGCCGGCGGCGAGCCGAAGAGCGACCGCGACCGCACACTCCTCCGAAGCGTGGCGTTGCGGTTGAAAGCAGAGGAGGAGAGCGAGATCCTCCGCACGACCGCCGACGGGCCGCGCTCGATCGAACTGCTTCGCCGCGCGCGCGCGTCGATCGCCCGCGCGCCGGAGCTCGACGGCAAGATCTCGCACATCATCCGGGTCGCGCACGAGGCGGGTTTGATCCGACACGTGCGCGAATGGACCCGGACGCGTTTCCAGCTCCTGCGCTCGATCGCCGATCTCTGGCTCATGCAGGACCGTCCGCGCACCGACCGCCGCTCGGGATAAGCGCCGTCCGCCTCCGCGGCAAGAGACCGATCGCGCCGGCTCCCTCTATACTCCCGGCGCATGGCTGGCGCGCGGGAGGAGCCGACGGCTCCGCCAGAGGACGAGCTCATCCGGAACCGGCGCGAGAACCTGCGCCGGATCGTCGAGAGCGGATGCGACACCCATCTCTACAAGTACCCCCTTTCCGCGACGATCTCGGCCATCGTCTCGACGCATGGCGGCCGCTCCTCGGAAGATCTCCAGAGAGACTCGCCGGTCGTCTCGACGGCGGGCCGCGTGCTCGGAGAGCGCAACCAGGGCAAGGCGGGATTCCTGGATGTCTCCGACGGCCGCGCACGGCTCCAGATCTACGTCCGCAAGGACGTCGTCGGCGATCGGGCCTTCGAGCTCTACCGGCGGCTCGACCTGGGTGACTGGATCGGGGTCGAGGGAGAGGTCTTCCGGACCCGGACGGGAGAGCTTTCGCTCAAGGCGCGAACGCTGACCTTTCTCGCGAAGTGTCTCCGGCCGCTCCCCGAGAAGTGGCATGGCCTGAAGGACGTCGAGCGGCGCTACCGGCAGCGATATCTCGATCTGGCCGTCAACCCCGGTTCGCGCGTCGTCTTCGAGACGCGGGCGGCGATCATCCGGTCGCTCCGCCGGTTCTTAGACGCGCGCGGGTACCTCGAAGTCGAGACGCCGATGATGCACTCGATCGCCGGCGGAGCGCTCGCCCGACCGTTCAAGACCCACCACAACGCGCTCGGTCTCGAGCTGTACCTCCGGGTCGCGCCCGAGCTGTACCTGAAACGGCTGGTCGTGGGCGGAATCGAGAAGGTGTACGAGATCAACCGCAACTTCCGCAACGAAGGGATCTCCACGCAGCACAACCCCGAGTTCACGATGCTCGAGTTCTACCAGGCGTACGCGGAAGGCGCGGACCTGATGCGGCTGACCGAAGAGATGCTCGGCGAGGTGGTCTCCGGGGTCGCTGGAGGCCTGCGGACCCCGTGGAACGAGCGCACGATCGACTGGACGCCGCCGTACCGCCGCCTGACGATGCGCGACGCCGTCTCCGAGGCGACGCGGTCCGACAGCCGCGGGGAGGTCACCGCGCAAGAGCTCGCGTCCGCCGAGGGCCTGTTCGCCGCGGCGACCCGTTTCGGCGTCGACCGGCCCGAGCGTTTCCGCGGACTGAAGGGAAAGCTCCTCGCGGCCCTTTTCGAGGCCGTCGCGGAGGAGCGGCTCGTGCAGCCGACCTTTCTCCACGAGTTTCCGACCGAGATCTCGCCCCTCTCTCGAAAGAGCGCCGCGGATCCGGAGTGGGCGGATCGCTTCGAGCTGTACGTCGCCGGAATGGAGATCGCGAACGGATTCTCCGAGCTGAACGACCCGGACGATCAGGCGGAACGCTTCCGGCGGCAGGCGGAAGAGCGCGCGAAAGGGGACCTCGAGGCTGCCGAGTACGACGCCGACTATGTCGAAGCGCTGGAGTACGGCCTGCCGCCGACGGCGGGAGAGGGCATCGGGATCGACCGGCTGACGATGCTCCTGACCGACCGGCACTCCATTCGCGACGTGATTCTGTTTCCCCTGCTGCGCCCGGAAGGGCGCAGGACCTAAGACGATGTCTTTCGAAACCTCGGTCGCGCTGCGTTACCTGGCCGCCTCGCGGCGTCGTGCTCACGTCGCGCTGATTTCCACGATTTCGATGCTCGGTCTCGCGGTCGGGGTGGCGGCGCTCATCATCTCGCTCTCGCTTCTTTCGGGATTCCAGGACCGCATTCGGGCGCAGATGGCGGAGCGTACTCCGCACCTGCGCGTCTCGCCGGCTCGGGGTCCGACCCTCCCGGAACCTGACCGGGTCCGCGAGGCGCTCGTCTCGTTGAATGGGGTGGTCGCGGTCGAGCCCGCGATCGAGGGTCGCGGCTGGGTCTCCGCCTCCGCCATCGAGTCGACCCTCCCGATCCGATATCGCAACGCGCCGGAAGGCGAGCTCTCCGCGATGGATGGCGGTCCTCCCTTGACGCGCATCAGCTCCTCGGTCGCGACGCGGACGCGCACCGCTCCCGGCGACCTGCTTCGGGTGACGTCGTCCCGCACGCGGCTTTCTCCGCTGGGGCCGCTGCCCGTCGCCGTCGTCTTCCGGATTGCCGACATCCGACACGCTGCGGCGCTCGAGAAGACGCCGGACATCGAGATTCCGGAAGACACGGCGCGGCTCCTCGCCGGGCTCCCTTCCGGGGCGCGCGCCTACGAGGCCCGGCTCGCGGACCCCGCGCGCGCGGAGGTGGCCTCCCGCGCCGTCTCTCTGCTGCTCGGCCCCAACTATCGCGTGCAGACGTGGCGGGAGCTGAACGCTCCGCTCTCTTTCGCGCTCCGGCTCGAGAAGGGAGTCATCTTCGCGACGGTCGCTCTCGTGATCGTGGTCGCGGCCCTGAACATCGTGTCGAACATCGCCCTGACCGTCGTCGAGAAGAAGCGCGACCTGGGAGTTCTCACTTCACTCGGCGCGACTCCGGGCTCCCTCGCGCGCATCTACCTGACGCTGGGAGCCGTGATCGGAGCGCTCGGTACCGCGTTCGGTGTCGCCGTCGGCGTTTCCGCCTCGCTCCTGCTCGACCGCTACGAGATCGTCACGCTGCCGGCGGACGTCTACCTTCTGACTCACGTCCCGTTCTCGGTGCATCCGCGCGAGGTGGCGCTCGTCGCCGCGTTTGCGCTGGCGACCGCGGTCGCGGCCGCCGCTCTTCCCGCTCGCGCCGCCGCTCGGTTGGCTCCGGGCGAAGCGATCCGGTTGTCCCGATAAGTCGACCGGAGTGACGGCGATGCTCGCGGTCAAAGCGGAGGGTCTGTCGAAAACCTACATGGACGAAGCCGCTCCCGTGACGGTCTTCCAGAACCTCGACTTCGATCTGGAGAAAGGCGTGTTCGCCGCGGTCATGGGTCCGTCCGGGGTCGGAAAGAGCACCCTCCTCCACCTTCTCGGCGGGATCGATCGTCCCGATGCCGGGCGCGTCGAGATCCTCGGCGTTTCACTCGACGATCTTTCCCCGAAGGAGCGCGCAAGGTTCCGCAACGAACGGATCGGTTTCGTCTTCCAGTTCCACCACCTGCTTCCCGAGTTCACCGCCGAGGAGAACGTCGCGTTCCCGCACCGGATCGCCGGAATTTCGGCGCGCGACGCGCGGCAGCGTGCCGCGAAACTCCTCGATCGCGTCGGGCTGGCCGACCGCCACTCGCACCTCTCGCGGTCGCTGTCGGGCGGAGAGCAGCAACGCGTCGCGATCGCGAGAGCTCTCGCGCGAGGCCCGAGTCTTCTCCTCGCCGACGAGCCGACCGGAAATCTCGACTCGGAATCCGCTCGCGGTGTCTTCGATCTCCTGACGGAGCTCCATCGCGAGTGCGCAATGACGACCGTTCTCGTCACTCACAACCCGGAACTCGCGAAGCGATGTGATAAGATTTTCAACATGTCCCGGGAAGGAATTCTCCCCGCGACCCGTTTCTCGGGCTAGCCATGGATTTCCACGGTCCCCGCCGCGGCGCCCCCTCGCATCCGAGTGCCGCGGATGTTTGAGAAATACAACGAAAAAGCGAGGCGCGCTCTCTTTTTCGCGCGTTACGAGGCCTCCAAGCTCGGCTCGAAGGTCATCGAGTCCGAGCACCTCCTGCTCGGGATCCTCCGCGAAGGGGAGGACATCATCAAGGAGATCTTCGCTCGCTTCAACGTGAAGCCGGAGGAGGTTCGCCGGGAGATCGAGGGGGATCGCATCTTCGTCGAAAGAATCTCCTCGACGGCGGAGCTGCCGCTTTCCGAGGAATCGAAGAAGATCCTCGCCTACGCCTCGCACGAGGCGGAGTCGATGATGCACCCCTACGTCGGGACGGAGCACCTCCTGATCGGCCTCCTCCGGGTGGACGGCTGCGTCGCGGGGCGCCTGTTGACCGCCCGCGGGTTCAACCTGTACGGCGTGCGCGAGGAGACGATCTCGCTCATCAAGGAGCGCGAGGTCTCCAAGCAGAAGAAGGAGCTGCCGTTCCTCGCGGAGTACAGCCGGGACCTGACGCAGCTCGCCGGTTCCGGCACATTCGATCCGCTGATCGGCCGGGAGAAGGAGGTCGAGCGGATCATCCAGATCCTCTCGCGCCGCACGAAGAACAACCCGATCCTCCTGGGAGAGCCGGGCGTCGGAAAGACGGCGATCGTCGAGGGGCTCGCGACCCGGATCGTCGAGGGCGCGGTCCCGATGTTTCTGTCGTCAAAAAAGATTCTGGCGCTCGATCTCTCGCTGATCGTCGCCGGAACGAAATACCGCGGCCAGTTCGAGGAACGGCTGAAGGGGATCATCCGCGAGCTGCGGGAAAACCCGGACCTGATCATTTTCATCGACGAGATCCACTCCCTGATCGGTGCCGGATCCGCGGAAGGGTCGCTGGACGCCGCGAACATCCTGAAGCCCGCGCTCTCGCGCGGAGAGGTGTCGTGCATCGGCGCGACGACATTGAAGGAATACCGGAAGTACATCGAGAAGGACCGGAGCCTCCTGCGACGGTTCCAGGCGATCCACGTCACCGCGCCGTCCGAGCACGAGACGTTCGAGATCCTGGAAGGGGTCAAGGACCGCTACGAACAGTTCCACAAGGTGCGGTACTCGGCCGAGGCGATCAAGACCGCGGTCTACCAGTCGAACCGCTACATCACGGACCGCTTCTTCCCGGACAAGGCGATCGACATTCTGGACGAAGCCGGGGCAAAGGTGAAGCTGAAGCGCGTCGCCGACACGCAGAACCTGCGCAAGCTCGAGATCGAAACGCGCCAGATTGTCAAGGAGATGAAGAAGGCGATCTCGGACAAGGATTTCGAGAAGGCCGTCTTTCTGCGCGAGCGCGAGATCGAGCTGAAGGAGGAGATCGAGCGCACCAAGGCGCAGACCGCCGAGCGAACGGAGGCGACGCAGGAAGTCACGCGGCGGGACATCGAGGAGATCATCTCCTCCTGGACCGGGATTCCGGTCGCGTCGCTCGAGATGGAGGAGGCGGAGAAGCTCCTTCACATGGAGGACGCTCTGCGCCGCCGGATCGTCGGGCAGGAGGCGGCGATCGTCGGCGTCTCCAAGGCGATCCGGCGTTCGCGCCTCGGCGTCAACAACCCGAACCGCCCGATGGGATCGTTCATCTTTCTCGGGCCGTCCGGCGTCGGCAAGACTGAGGTCGCACGGCGCCTCGCCGAATTCCTCTTCGAGAACCAGAAATCGCTCGTGCGGTTCGACATGTCCGAGTACATGGAGAAGCACGCCGTCTCGAAGCTGATCGGGTCGCCGCCCGGGTACGTGGGGCACGAGGAGGGCGGACAGCTGACCGAACGGATCCGGCGCAATCCCTACAGCGTGATCCTCTTCGACGAGATCGAGAAGGCCCACCCGGACATCGCGAACCTGCTGCTCCAGATCCTCGAGGACGGCATCCTGACGGACGCCTACGGGAACCTGGTCGATTTCAAGAACACGCTCATCATCATGACGTCCAACATCGGAACGAAGCACCTCGTCAGCCGGACGCGCCTCGGCTTTGGCGGCTCGCGCGAGGTGCAGACCACGAAGGAGATCGAAGATCTCGTTCTGAAAGAGCTGAAGCGGGACTTCTCTCCCGAGTTCATCAACCGCATCGACGAGACGATCGTGTTCCACCCGCTCGGGCGCGAGGAGCTGACGAAGATCTGCCGGCTGCTGATCGACGACGTGAACGCGACTCTCGCTCCGAAAGGCGCCGCTCTCGACGTCGACGACGCCGCGGTCGAGTGGCTGCTGGCGCAGAGCGGCGACGACCCCAACATGGGCGCCCGTCCGCTGCGGCGCGCCATTCAGAAATACATCGAGGACCCGGTCTCCGAGGTCCTGATCCAGAGCCGCGACGAGCGGGTCGAGGCGATCGAAATCCGCGTCGGACCCGAGGGGCTGACCGTGATGGCGCGGGAGAGCGAACCGATCGGGTTGGAGTCCTGACCTCGGTCGCAGGTATCCGATAACCGGCCGTCGGGCCGGACGTCCGGGTCTTCCGGCTCGGAGCTTCCATCTCGGGGAATAATCCGGCTCGCGGGAGAGATAAGGATTTCGCTTGCGGCATCGAAGCAGGAACGACGGGAGGTGCGAGCGGTGGTGGCGATTGCCCGCGTGTGCGCTCGCGTTCCTCTTCTCCCTCTCGGCGTCGGGGCAGACCCCTTCGGTTTCCCGGATCGTTTCGCCTCCTCCGACTCCGACCCCTGCGTCGGTCGTCCCGACCCCTGCCGCGATCGTCCCGGCGCCGGCGCTCGTCGCCCCGACCCCGGCGCCGATCATCCCGAAGGCCGCGCCGGTCGCGCCGTCCGAGCGAATCGTCGGCATCCGCGTCGTCGGGTACCAGACGGTCTCGCCCGACACGATCGCGCATTACCTCGGAGTGAAAGTCGGTGACCCTTACGACCCGGAGAAGATCCGCGCGAACTTCCAGTCTCTGTGGGACGTCGGCCTCCTCGAGAACGTCTCGGTGGAAGCGGAGCGCGACGCGGCGGGAGTGACTCTGGTCGTCACCATCGAGGAGCGTCCCACGATTTCCTCGGTCGACTTCAGCGGGAACAAGAAGCTCTCGACGTCGCAGATCAAGGACAAGCTGAGAGAGGACAAGGTCGAGATCCACCAGGGCGCGCCGCTGTCCCTGCGCGAAATCGCGAAGACCCGGTCGGCGATCGCGGACTACTACGTTTCCCAGGGCTTCCGCAGCGCCACGGTCGATTTTCGCATCGAGGACATCTCCAAGACGGGCAAGAAGGTCGTCTTCGTCATCGACGAAGGGGAGAAGGTCAAGATCACGTCGATCACCTTTGAGGGAAACGCCGTCATTTCCGACCGCCGCCTCCGGATGGCGATGAAGAAGACCAAGGAGACCGCCGTCTGGCGGCTGTTCTCCGACAAGACCAGCTTCAACCAGGCCAACTACGACGAGGACGTCGAGAACGTCAAGGCGCTCTACCAGTCGCGGGGTTACAAAAACGTCGTGGTCAAGGACCCCAAGATCGACATCTACGTCAAGAACCCGCGAGCGAAACCGAAGAAGATCAAGCGCCGGGCCCGCATCACCATCCCGATCGTGGAAGGGGAGCGTTTCTACACCGGCAACATCCGCGTAGTGCGGGTCAATCAGCAGGGGCAGCCCGTGGATCCCCCAGAGCCCACGGTGATCCCCTCGAACGTCCTCTTGAAGGAGTTCTCCGAGCTGCCGCCCGGCTCCATCCTGAACCGGGAGCGGCTGGTCGAGGCTCTGCAGCGCATCGAGGGGAAGTACAAGTCGCGCGGGTACATCTACTGGTTCGCCGATCCCGAATACCACGAGATCGGCGATCACCGCGTCGACGTCGACGTGAAGCTCTACGAGGGGGACAAGTTCTATCTCGGCCGCCTCGAGGTCAAAGGAAACACCACGACCCGCGACAAGGTGATCCGTCGCGAGTTCGCCCTGGACGAGGGCGCAGTGATGAACATGGAAGCGATCAAGAAGAGCCTGCAGAAGCTCCAGCAGCTCGGCTACTTCAAGATCGCAGAAGATCCGGAGTTCTCGGTCCGTCCCGCCGATAAGAAAGTGGACATGGTCATCAAAGGGACCGAGGCGAGCAAGAACGAGATCCAATTCGGCGCGGGATATTCCGCGCTCGACGGCTTCTTCGGGCAGTTCTCCTTCCAGACGCGCAACTTCCTCGGACGCGGAGAGATTCTCGGCGCGTCCGCACAGGTGGGGCGAATCTCCAATTATTACGACGTCTCCTACACGGTTCCGTGGTTCATGGACCGGAACCAGACCGTCGGGGTCTCGCTCTTCCGCCGCAACGTCGACTACCTGAACATCGACGAGAAGCGATCGGGCGGGACCACGTTCTACGGGAAGGGGATCGGTCTCTTCGACAGCTGGTCATTGCTGTATGCATACGAAGACGTGAAGGCGAACTTCCCGGTGCGCGGCGCGCAGGTGCCCCCCGGGCAGCCGGCTCCGCCCGCGAAGTTCACGGAGATCACGGGAACGACCTCCTCGGTCACGCCCGGCTACCGGTTCGACAGCCGGAACGATCCCTTCGACCCGAACCGCGGCTACCGGCTTTACCTGACCGCGCAGTTCGCAGGGAGCGTGCTCGGAGGCAACCAGGATTTCATCAAACCCCTCGTGGGCGGCTCCGGCTACCTTCCGCTTCCATTCCCCCGCCACGCCTACCTCGGGGCGAATTTCGAAGCCGGCTACGTCGCTCCCTTTTCCGGCCGGGACGTTCCGATCTTCGAGCGGTTCCAGCTCGGCGGCGAGACGAGCCTGCGGGGATTCCGCACCGGTTCCGTGCTCCCGTTGAAGAAGAACAACCAGGTCTTCACCGACGACGTGGGTCGCATCCTCGGCGGGGACAAGTACTTCGTCGTGAACTTCGAGTACGTGTTCGCGTCGGTCGGGCCGGCGAAGCTGCTCGCTTTCACCGACGTCGGGAACGTGTACCACGAGAGCCAATCGATCGATTTCTCGCGGCTGCGAACCGCCGTGGGGGCCGAGCTGCGCATCTTCCTGCCGATCTTCCAGGCGCCTCTCCGGTTCATTTATTCGTTCAACCTCGATCCCAGGACGCCGATCGATCAGTTTGGATTTCCGATCAACAATTTGCGCGAAAAGCGGTCCGGCTTCGATTTCTCGATCGGAAGGACTTTTTGATGTTGCGGGGACAGGTCCTGCGGACCTGCACCCGCATCCTTATTCAGGTCCGGCCAGTCGGAAATGCCGGCTCCGGCACATCTGTTGTCTCGCCCAGGAAATTGCTACTATCCGCAGTTTTCGTGAGAAGGAGTCCTCGAATGAAACGACTTGTGCTTTCCCTCCTGGCCGCCTCGCTCGCCGCGGTCGTGAGCGCGCAGTCCGCTCCGACCGGCGCCGCGCCGGCCGGGCCGATCCGCGTTGCCGTCATCGACGTCGAGCGTCTGGTGCGGGATTCCTCCCTGGGCAAAGAGGCCTTCAACCGGGTGAAGAAGGTCAATGACGACAAGAAGGCCGAGGCGGACCGGCTCCAGAAAGAGCTGCGGGATCTCGAGCAGAAGCTCGCCGATCAGGGTCAGGCGTTGACCGACGAAAAGCGGGATCAGCTCCAGAAGCAGTACCAGGAGAAGGCGATCGACTTCAAGAGCTTCCAGGAGAAGGCGACCCGCGACCTCGACCAGGCTCAGAAGAAAGAGCTCGCCCAACTCGAACAGCGCGTGTTCCCGATCATCACGCAGCTCGGCAAGGAGCGGGGATACACGCTGATCTTCAACAAGTTCCAGTCCGGCCTCGTTTTCGCCGACGACGCGGCGGACATTACGGATGACGTGCTGAAGCGCTTCAACACGACCGTTGCCGTGCCGCCTGCCGCCGCGGCGAAGAGCGCCGCGCCCGCGCCCGCCGCTCCCGCGCCAACGAAGCCGCCCGCGAAGAAGCCCTCGTAGACCGGACACGGGACAGGGGACCCGGGACACGGAAGGAGCCCCTCGCGGGCTCCTTTGCTTTAGTAACATCCGGACCCGCGTGAAATCCCGGACGAAGAAGGTGAGACGCCCGGCGTCCCGGCCGCGAAAGCCGGTCAGCCGAAGGAGAAGGCCCGCTATGCGCTTTGCCGCGGGCGTTTCGGGCTTCACGCTCGGCGAGGTCGCCGTCGCCGTCGGGGGGCACGTGGTGGGCGATCCGGATCTCGCCCTCTCGGCCGTCCGATCTCTCGAAGACGCCGGACCACTCGACCTCTCCTGGGTCGCGGGGGAGCGGCGTTCCGCCGCGGCGAGCGGAGCCGGCGCGCTTCTCGTTCCTTCGGTGGAGGCCGCGGCCGGAAAACCCTGCGTCGTCGTCGATTCACCGCCGCTCGCGCTGGCCCGGTGGCTTGAGTTCTCCCATCCCGTGAGACGGCCGGCCGCCGGAGTCGCGCGCGGGGCTCGTGTCCATCCGAGCGCGAAGATCGGCCGCGGAGCTTCGATCGCCGCGGGGTCAACCGTCGGCGCCGGAGCGCGGGTGGGACAGCGGACGCGCATCGCGGAAGGAGTGTTCGTGGGCGAGGGCGCAGAGATCGGAAACGACTGCTTCCTGCATCCGAACGCCGTCGTCCAAGAGCGGTGCGTCATCGGGTCGCGATGCATTCTGCACTCCGGAGCCGTGGTCGGATCCGACGGCTTCGGCTACCTCTGGGACGGCACGGCGCACCGCAAGATCCCGCAGGTCGGGATCGTCCGCATCGGCGACGACGTCGAGATCGGCGCCAACGCGGCGATCGACCGGGCCACGCTCGGCGAGACCCGGATCGGGCGGGGAACGAAGATCGACAACCTCGTCCAGGTCGGCCACAACGTCGTCGTGGGAGAGGATGCGATTCTCTGCGGTCAGGCGGGAATCGCCGGGTCGGCGCGTCTCGAAGACCGGGTGACGCTCGCCGGCCAGGTCGGCGTCAACGACCACGTCACCGTCGGGAAGGGCGCGATCGCGACGGGCCAGGCGGGCGTGACGGGCTCGGTCGCGGCCGGCGCCGTCGTGTCCGGAATGCCCGCCGCCCCGCACCGCGACTTTCTGAGGCGCGCGGCGATCGTGGCCCGCCTGCCGGAGCTCGCGCGCCGGCTCGAGGACCTCGAACGCCGGCTCGCGCGGTTCGAGAAAGGAGGCTCCTCCTGGAAATCGGAATCACCGAAATCCTGAAGATCCTCCCGCACCGCTATCCCTTCCTGCTCGTGGACCGCATCCTGGAAGTCGAGGAGGGAAAGCGCGTCGTCGGGATCAAGAACGTCAGCTTCAACGAGGAGTTCTTCCAGGGCCACTTCCCGGGCAACCCCGTGATGCCGGGCGTGCTCATCGTGGAGGCCATGGCGCAGGTCGGCGGGGTGGGACTCCTCGCGAGCCTTCCCGACAGAGAGAAGAAGCTCATCTACATGACCGGCATCGACCGGTGCAAGTTCCGCCGTCCGGTCATCCCCGGAGACCAGCTCGTGATCGAGGTCGAGATGGTGTCGATCAAAACGCGGATCTCGAAGTGTCGGGCAACCGCGAAGGTCGACGGAGTGCTCGCCGCCGAGGCGGAGCTCCTTTCGACGATCATCGACCGTCCGTGAGCGTCGAAGTTCACCCGTCGGCGGTCGTCTCTCCCGGCGCGCGGCTCGCGGAAGGGGTCCGGATCGAGCCGTACGCCGTCGTGGGCGACGGCGTCGAGCTCGGCCGCGGGACGACCGTCGGATCACACGCGCAGATCGAAGGGCCGGCGACCTTGGGCGAAGCTAACCGGATCTTTCCGCATGCCGTGCTCGGATTCGAGCCTCAGGACCTGAAGTACCACGGGGAGAAGACGAAGCTCGACGTCGGCAGCCGCAACGTCTTCCGGGAGTTCTCGACCGTCCACCGGGGAACGATGACCGGGCATGGCGAGACCGTGATCGGCGACGACAACTACTTCATGGCCTACTCGCACGTGGCGCACGACAACCGGGTCGGCTCGGGGACGATCTTCGCGAACTGCGCCTCGCTGGCCGGGCACGTCGACGTCGGCGATCGAGCGATCCTGGGCGCCTTTACCGCCGTCCACCAGTTCGTGCGGATCGGACGGCACGCGTTCGTCGGGGCGTTTACCCAGTGCCGCCAGGACATTCTCCCCTTCTGCAAGACCGACGGCGCCGACGCGAAGACTTACGGGATCAACACGATCGGCTTGAAGCGCCAGGGGTTCCCGGACGGGGAGATCGAAGCTCTTCAGAGGGCCTACCGGCTGCTCGTGAAATCGAAGCTGAACACCACCCAGGCGCTCGAACGAATCGAGAGCGAGCTCTCCGGGCCGGCCGTCGAAGAGCTGGTCAAGTTCATTCGGGAAAGCAAGCGGGGGTTCCACCGGTGACCGGGCGCCGCACGCGCCCGGTCATCCCGAGCCGCCATCGGGCGGCGAGGGATCCCTGGAATCAAGGGATCCTTCGGCCCTTCGGGCCTCAGGATGACCGGTCATGAGAGAAGTCCGTCTCGCCGTCGTCGGCGTCGGCCACCTCGGACGCCATCACGCGAGAGTGGCCTCGTCGCTCGCCGGGCTCCGGGTCGTCGGAGTGCACGATCACCATCCGGGGCGGGCCGAGGAGATCGCGCGCGAGTTCTCTCTTCGGGTTCTCTCCAATTTCGAACAGATCGCGGAGGAGGCCGAGGCGGTCGTCGTCGCGACCCCGACCGTCACGCACGCCGAGATCGCCGGCTACTTCCTGGATCGCGGCCTCCACGTGCTGGTCGAGAAGCCGATCGCGGCAGACCTCGCCCACGCCGAGGACCTTGTCCAGCGCGCGCGCCGGGCCGGCCGGGTTCTCCAGGTGGGACACGTCGAGCGCTACAACCCAGCGATCGAGGCCGCTCTCGAACTCGTCGCGGCGCCACGCTTCATCGAGGTCCACCGGCTCGGCGTCTTCACGGCACGAAGCCTGGACGTGGACGTCGTCCTCGATCTCATGATCCACGATCTCCAAATCGTCTCCGCCCTCGTGGGCCGGCCGGTCCGGGAGGTTCGCGCGGCCGGCGTGCCGGTGCTCACCCAGAAGCTCGACATCGCGAATGCCCGGCTCGCATTCGAAGGCGGCTGCGTGGCGAACCTGACCGCCTCGCGAGTCTCGGCCGAAAAGGTCCGCAAGTGCCGCGTGTTCGCTCCCTCCATCTACGTCTCGGTCGACATGCAGGCGCAGAGCGTGTCGGCGTTCCGCCTCCTCTCCGAGAGCGGTCGGCCGGAGATCCTGCCGGTGCCGGTCTCCGTATCGCGCGAGGAGCCGCTCTCCCGCGAGCTCGCGGACTTCCGGCGCGCCGTCGCGGAAGGAAGCCGGCCCCTGGTGTCCGGCGAGGACGGGCGCGACGCGCTCGCCCTCGCCGAGCGGGTGCTCGAGGCCGTGGAGACCCACCGCGTGACCCTGGAGGAGGCGCCGGTCTGACGGTCCCCGTGGGCCTCATCGGAGGGAGCGGCGTCTACGATCTCGAAGCGATCGAGGGGTTGCGCGAAGAAAACCTGGAAACCCCCTTCGGTCCGCCCTCCGATTCCTATTTCACCGGCACGCTCTCCGGAGTTCCCGTGGCGTTTCTCTCCCGGCACGGCCGGGGACACTCTCTCTCTCCGAGCGAGATCAACTACCGCGCGAACGTCTGGGGCTTCAAGACGCTCGGCTGCGATGCGCTCCTGTCCGCGTCGGCGGTCGGCAGCCTCCGGGAGGAAGACGCGCCGCGCCGGGCCGTGATCCCCGATCAGTTCATCGACCGGACGCGTCACCGGCCCGACACGTTTTTCGGCGACGGCCTCGTCGCGCACGTCTCCTTCGCGGAGCCGGTTTGCCCGAGTCTCGCCCGCGCGCTCGAGGAGGCCGCCGACGCCGCGAATCTGCCGGCGCGGCGCGGCGCGACCTACGTCTGCATGGAGGGACCGCAGTTCTCGACACGGGCGGAGTCGCTCCTGTACCGCTCCTGGGGCGCCGACGTCGTCGGGATGACGAACCTGACCGAGGCGAAGCTCGCGCGCGAGGCGGAGATCTGCTACGCGACGCTCGCGCTGGTGACCGACTACGACGCCTGGCGCGAGACCGAGCAGGCGGTCTCGGTCGAGACGGTGATCGCCATTCTCGGGGAGAACTCGGACGCGGCCCGGCGGACGATGCGAGAAGCGGTGGCGCGCGTTTTCCCTGACCGGGACTGCTCCTGCCGCCACGCGCTCCAGTTCGCGATCCTGACCGATCGAAACGCGATCTCCGAAGAGACGCGACGGCGGCTCGCTCCCCTCGTCGGGAAATACCTGTGAAGGGGGAAGCCGCGCCTTTCCTCGGGCTGCCCGAGTCCGGCCGGATCGTCGTCACGGGCTCGGTCGCATTCGACTACCTGATGTCGTTTCCCGGGAAGTTCACCGAGCATTTCCTTCCGGAGCACATGAACCGGGTCAGCCTCAGCTTCCTGGTCGATACGATGGACAAGCGGCGGGGCGGCTGCGCCCCGAATATCG
>DASWCZ010000043.1:0-21074 GCA_036395755.1 Thermoanaerobaculia bacterium | reverse complement strand
GAACGCGCGAGACCTGCGCCCACTTCCGGAGCGCCACGCTCAGGGACGCCGTGTCGTTTCTCCGGCGCCGGCTGGGCAACGACCCCGCTCGCTGGCGCTGGGATCGCCTGCACCACGCCCGTTTCCCGCACGGCGTATTCGAGGCGGTTGGAGTCCTTCGCGGGATCTTCGGCCTGGAAACGGGCCAGGGGGGAGACGCCTCGACGGTCAACGTGGGCGCCTACCAGCTCGACGGCTCCTTCCGGATGACGGATGGACCGAGCTACCGGCAGATCGTCGACCTCGCCGATCCGGCAGCGGCCGTCTTCGTTCACACGACCGGCCAGTCGGGCAACGTCTTCGATCGTCGTTACCGGGATCTGCTACCGCTCTGGAGGAGAGGCGACTACCTCCCGATGGAGGCCCCGCCGCGGAAGACCCTGATCCTCGAGCCGAAATAGAATCCGGTCGAATTTCCGAAAGGGGGAGAACGTGGTCCGACGCTCGAGATTTTTTGCAGCGCTTCTCGCAGCCGGTCTTCTCGTTGCCGCCGCGGCGTGGGGGATGACGGCGAAGACCTACCAGGTCACGGGACCGGTTCTGGAGGTTTCGAACGACATGATCGTCGTGCAGAAAGGCAAAGACCGCTGGGAGATCGCGCGGGATCCCTCGACGAAGATCACGGGAACGCCGAAGGTCGGTGACAAGGTCACGATCGAGTACCGGATGACCGCGACCTCCGTCGAGATCAAGCCCGCGGCCGCGTCGAAGAAGAAGAAGTAACGGCCGCGGGCGGCCGAAGGACGACGACGGCGAGCCGGCCGTCCGTCAAGTACCAGTCGCCGCCGCCGTTGCGGCCGCGGCGCGCCGGCAGGAATCCGGCCAGCCTGGAGAGGCCGCCGATCCGGCCGGCATGGCCGAGGTCCTCGATCAGCTTGTCGCGCTCGCTGTCGATCCGGGGATCGATGTGATGCATCACTTCCCCCGTGAAGTGGGAGATCCCGAGGCTCCGGTCGAAGCTGGCCGCTCCGAGCCAGACGGCGCGTCCCCCGCCGTTCCCGCCGCCGTAGCGCCAGAAGCGGACGTGGTGCCGCCGGCGCGGGCTCCTTCCGACCAGCTGCTCGAAAGCGAAGTCCTGCGGCCGCCGACGCGCGACGAAATGCGTGCTCATCGGCGCCGAGGAGTACGGACGGTCGAAGAGCACGCAGCCCGCGTCGCGCAGTCCGCTCCGAAACGTGATGCGATCGGCCTGGGTCCATCCGGCCGCGCGCATGGCGGCGGCGACGTCATCTTTCGTTCCCACCAGAGCGACGTTGATCGGGTCGGCCGGAATCCCCTCCGCGGTGTAGGTCAAGCGGGGGAAAGCTCCTTCTCGCGGAAGCGTCTCGTGCCGGCGCCAGACCGCCGGCAGCACGACGTAGGCGAGCATCGCGTAGGCCGGGACGGTCAGCGCGAGAAAGGTCGCCGACCGGAGTGTCCGGAGAATCGCCGGGCGATGTCTTCGCCTCTTTCGTCCGGAGAGAGATGTCATCGGATGGGACAGTCTAGCGTCAAGAAAGTGAATCGCGGATGAAGAAGCTCACAGGCCGGGCCAGTACGGCCGGTGCGCGTCGAGCGTCTGCCGGATGACCCGTTCTGCGACGGCGTCGGGCGGACCCGCGTCGGGTTCGGCCAGGTGCTCTCCCAGGAGAACCCGCGTGCACGCGGCCGCGGCAGCGGCGATCGCGTCCAGGTTGTAGCCGCCCTCGAGCGCGAGGACGACCCGTCCCTGCGCGAGAGACGCGACGCGTTCGGTCATCGCCGCGTAGCCGTTCGGGGTCAGCCGCATCCCGCCGAGGAGATCACCGGCGGCCGCGTCGAAGCCGCACGAGACGAGTACGAGCTCCGGCTGGAACGCGCGCGCGATCGGCAACAGCACCCGATCGAATGCGGCGAGGTACTCCGCGTCTCCCATTCCCTCCGGCCACGGCACGTTGACCGTCCGGCCGCGCGCCGCTCCCCGGCCCACTTCCGCGATCGCACCCGTCCCCGGGTAGAAGGGAAACTGGTGTGTCGAGAAGTAGAGAACGTCCGGATCTTCCTCGAAGCTCGCCTGCGTGCCGTTGCCGTGATGGACGTCCCAGTCCACGATCAAGATCCGGCGGACGCCGGAACGCCGCGCCGCCTGCGCTGCGATCGCGACGTTGTTGAAGAGACAGAAGCCCATTGCCCGGTCGGCTTCGGCGTGGTGTCCCGGCGGCCGGACGAGCGCGAAGCCGTTCGCGAGCGCTCCCGAGAGAACCTCGCGGGTCAGGTCCACCAGGCCGCCGGCCGCGCGGCGCGCCGCTTCCGCGGAGTCACGGCTCGCGTAAGTATCGGGATCGAGCTGGACGAAGTCGCGCCCCGCGGTCGCAAAGATCCGCTCGACGTGCTCGGCGGTGTGGACTTGGACGAGCTCCTCGCGGGTCGCTTCCCGCGCCGGAATTCGCCGGCAGCGCTCAACCAGACCGTCGTCGTCGAGTCTCTGGCGGATGGCGGCGAGACGTCCGGGATGCTCCGGATGCTCGTAGGGAGCCTGGTGGCGAAGAAAAACCTCGTCGAAGACGAGGCCGGTCGTCACGGCGCGGAAGCTGCCAGCTCCGACGGAGTCGCCGCGCGCCGCAGGCGGTCCCTCGCCAGCTCCGGGCTTCGGGTGCAGGAGCGGTCGGAAAGGAGGCAGCGGCGAAGGTTGAGATCGCAGCCGCAGTCGCAGCAGTCCGTCACGAGCCGGCCCAGGTATTCCTCCCGCGCGAGCGGCGGCAGGACCGTGCCGGCGAGGAGAGAGGCACGCGTGAAAGGCGCCGAGCGGGCTGGAGGAGCGGCGTTCTTGAACCCTCGACCCTGAACTCGGGCCTTTCCCGAAAAGAACCAGAGCATTCCGACGAAGGCGAGACCGTAGGCAGCGACCGCGATCACGGCGATTCCCGGCCCGCGACGCCGGGGCCTCTCCGGGTCGGTTGGCCCGACGGCTCGGAGCCTCCGGGGAACGGATGGATCAGGCATCGAGAGCCGCGGCGAGCACCGCCGGATCGGACGTCGGCATCGAGCAGGCGAAGTTCCGGCAGACCCAGGCGCGGGCGCGGCCGTCGGCCGACCCGCGCGACCGGACGAGCGGGGAAACGTCCGCGAGAGTTTCCTTCGCATCGGCGTAGGCGAGCACCCGGTTCGAACGGCTGGAGAAGGCCGCTCGACGGAGCGCTTCGAAGTCTTCGTGCCTCGGCTCGCCCGAGAGGACCACCTCGCGGACCTCCCCCTCGCGGTAGTCGAGCGCGCAGAGGAGGCGCGGGAACGCGGCCGGCGCGCGGTCGAGGTATCCGGCGGAAGCCGAAAAAATGGAGTCGGCGCGGTCGCGATACTCCCGATCGCCGGTGAAGGTGGCGAGCCGAAGGAGATTCATCGCCGCGACGGAGTTCGAGGACGGCGTCGCGCCGTCGAAGAGCTCGCGGGAGCGGATGATCAGCCGATCGTGCTTCTCCGCAGCGAGAAAGTACCCTCCGCGCGGATCCGAGAAACGCTCGTCCATTTCGCGCTGCAGCTCGACGGCCGCGCGGAAATAGCGCGGCTCGAAGGTCGCCTCGTAGAGATCGAGCAGCGCTTCGACGAAGAAGGCGTAATCGGACGCAAATCCCGGAATCTCCGCGACGCCGTCCTTCTCGCGGTGGAGGAGATCGCCGGCGATCCGGCAGTTCGAGAGGATGCGGTCGGCGGCCCGGCGCGCCGCCGCTTCGTACCGGGGCTCGTCGAGAAGCCGCCCGGCGAGCGCGAACGCGGAGATCGCGAGCGAGGTCCAGTCGGTCAGGAGCTTCTCGTCGGTCATCGGCGCGACGCGGCGCGACCGGGCCTCGTACATCTTCCGCCGCGCCTCCGCGAGCGTCTTCTCGACGTGCGCCTCCGTGACGCCGAGATCGGCTGCGATGTCGGGAATCTCCCGGACGACCGACAGGACCGTCTGCCCGTTCTCGAAGTTGCCGGTTTTCGTGACGCCGAACCGCGCCGCGACGATCGCCGCGGCTTCCGGTCCGACCGCGGATTCGAGCGACTCAGGGTTCCATACGGAGAACGTGCCCTCTTCGCCGCCGGCGTCGGCGTCCTGCGCCGCGAAGAACCCACCGGCGGGTGGCGTCATCTCGGCGAGCAGGTAGTCGAGCGTTTCCCGGGCGACCCTCGCGAAGTCGGGTTTCTCAAACGCGCGGTACGCCACGAGGTAGGCCCGCGCGAGAAGCGCGTTGTCGTAGAGCATCTTCTCGAAATGGGGGACGAGCCACTTCGCGTCGGTCGAGTAGCGGTGGAATCCACCGCCGATCTGGTCGTATATGCCGCCGGCCGCCATCTTCGCGAGCGTCGTCTCGACCATCTCTCTCTCGCGCGACTCTCCCGCGCGAAGGGAGCGGCGGATCAGGAACTCGAGCCGCATTGCCGGCGGAAATTTCGGCGCGCCTCCGAATCCTCCTTCCCGGGGGTCGAACTCGATCGCGAGAGCGGCCTCCGCGTGGTCGAGCACCCGGGAGCCGACCTCCGGACCTCCGGAAGGCCGGTGAGCGGCCCGGTCGAGGTGCGCGTGGAGCTGGCTCGCCGACGCCTCGAGCTCATCGCGGCGCGTCTTCCAGGCATCGGCGATCGCGGCGAGCACGGTCGAGAAGCCGGGCCGTCCGTAGCGGTCGTCGGGAGGGTAGTAGGTGCCGCCGTAGAAGGGTCTGCCGTCCGGCGTCAGAAAGAGAGAGAGTGGCCACCCACCGCTGCCGGTCATCGTCTGGACCGCGGTCATGTAGACGTCGTCGACGTCGGGGCGCTCTTCGCGGTCCACCTTGATCGGCACGAAGTCGGAGTTCAACCGCTCCGCGATGCGCTCGTCCTCGAACGACTCCCGTTCCATGACGTGGCACCAGTGGCAGGTCGAGTAGCCGATCGACAGGAAGATCGGCTTGTCCTCGGCGGTCGCCCGGGCGAATGCCTCGGACCCCCAGGGATTCCAGTCCACCGGGTTCTCGGCGTGCTGGAGGAGGTAGGGACTCTTTTCGCGGGCGAGACGGTTCGGCACGGGAAGGGGATAACCGTTCAACCCGGCGGTGTCATTCCGAGGAGCGGAGCGACGAGAAATCTCACCTTTAAAGCAAAGGATCCTTCGCGGAGCCTGCCCTGAGCGAAAGCGAAGGGCTCAGGATGACAGGAGGGGGACGGAGTGGCTGTCATTCCGAGGAGAAGAGCGCGCCTGTCATTCCGAGGAGCGAAGCGACGAGGGAGGGCTACCTCGGCTCGGCGGTGATCGTCACCTCTTTGTCCCCATCCTTGACCGTGACCACGTCGCCCGGTCCGAGCTCGTCGATGCGCTCGAGCAGCTCCTTGGGGGTGATCTCCCGGTCGCCGGAGAGGCTCTCGACGACGGCGCGGGGCAGCCGCACGTGAACGCTCTTCCCCCAGTCGTCCCGGACCACGATGTCCAAGGCGGAGCCTTCCGCCATGACCTCGATCGTGTGGTCTTCCTTCTTGATCACGCCCGGCCGGCCCGGAGCGCTCCCGGCGGCCGCGTCCAAGATCTGGCGGGGCGTGATGTCGCTGCTGTCCCAGTTGCCATGCAGGTCGGCGCCGAAGCGGCGGATCGGCGAGAGCTTGGCGACCCTCGCGACCAGGCTCGAGGGAACCGAGAAGGTGACGCGATGAGTCGAGTCGCCGTCCTTCTCCTTGACCTCGACTTTGAAGCCTTTGACGTGCGAAAACTCGGGCGCGGGGCGGCGCCAGAACGCGAGCGCGGCGGCGATGAGCACCAAGACCACCAGGCCCAGCACGATCGCCCGGATCTCCTTCATACGGTTCCCCCTCGTCTCACACAACGCGCCCCGTGACGGAAAGTTCTCTCCCGGCAGGGGCGCCGACCGGGCGAGACCATGGCTCGTGATATTTTTCACAAGCCGGTGAGGCAGAATAACTCCGTCCATATCAAGGTTTTCTAAGAGATGCCGCACTTCATCACCGACACCTGCATCGGCTGCGGGGTCTGCGAGATCAAGTGTCCCACCCACACGATCACGGGGGACAAGAACGAGAAGTACGTCATCCACGCCGACCGCTGCATCGATTGCTCGGTCTGCGCACGCTATTGCCCGGTTTCCTGCATCCAGGACCAGAAGGGCGAGCTCGTCGAGAAGGTCAAGCCGCGCGACATCCCCAAGGCGATCGTCGACCGGGACCTCTGCACGGGTTGCGAGTTCTGCATCGACATCTGCCCGTTCGACTGCATCTATCTGATCGACGATCCGCTCCAGGAAACCTTCCACAAGATCGCGGAAGTGGAAGCCGGGCCGTGCGTTTCCTGCCGCCTCTGCGAGACCGTCTGCGACAAGGACGCGATTTTCGTCCCGAACCCGATCACGCAGGCGAAGCGATACCTGCCCGTGCTGTGAGCCGCCGCCCCTCGATTCCGTGACCGAGGACCGCCCGCCGGCGGACGAGCTCGCCGACGACGAAGAGTTCGGCCGGCCGCCCGGCGCCGGACGGCTCGTCGTCCGATTCTTCGTCCTACCGCTCTTGGTCGTCGGCACCGCCGTCGGAATCTTCCTTCTCTTCAGCCTGATGACGTTCGAGCGCCGCTCTCCGAGCGACTACCTTGCGGAGGTGCGGGGCGGGACCGCCGGGCGCCGGTGGCAGGCCGCCTTCGAGCTGTCCCGGCGCATCGGCAACATGAAACCGGGGCCGGAGCGCGACGCGATCGCCGCCGAGAGTCTCCGTCTGTTTGCGGCGCTTTCACCTTCCCGCGCCGAGGACGTCCGGGTGCGCCGCTATCTCGTGCTCGCTCTCGGAAAGCTCAAAAATCGCTCCGCGGTTCCGGCTCTCCTCACGGCGGCGAACGACCCGGATCCGGAAACCCGGCTGTATTCGATCTGGGCGCTCGGCATGCTCGGAGACCGCCGCGCGAAGGAGGTCGTCCTGCAGGCCTCGCGCTCGGAAGACCCCGGGATGCGCAAGATGGCGGCGTACGTTCTGGGAAAACTGGGCGATCGGAGCGCCGTACCCCGGCTGAAGGTCCTCCTAGAAGATCGCGTTCCCGACGTGCGATGGAACGCCGCGATCGCGCTCGCCTCTTTAGGCGACGGCTCGGGCGTTGCCGTGCTGCGATCGATGATCGACCGCGGGGCGCTCGCGCGACAGGCGCCGCTCTCGTCCGACCAGGTGGAGTCCGCGATGGTGAACGCGCTGAAAGCGTTCGCCCTCCTGCGCGACGAAGGAAGTCTCCCGCTCTTGGAGAAAGTCGCGCGCGAGGATCCGAATCTGCGCGTGCGGGACGCGGCGCGGCAAGCGATCGAGGCGATCGAGCGACGGCCATGACGCGCGGCGGCATGGCGGGGGTCAGGCCTTCACCGTCGCCTCGTTCTGTCGATGGCGGAGCGAGGTGAAGACCTGACCCCAATTTGATAATCTGACGCGCGGCATGTCGACACCGCAGAAGAGAGCCGTTCGGCCGTCTCCGCAGCCTCTCCCTCCCGAGGTCCTGCAGGACGGCGTCACGCGCCGCTCGACGATCAAGTGGATGACGATCGCCTGGGTCGGTTTCGCGGCGGCGACGGGCGCTGGCTTGACCGCGACGCTGCGCTTCCTCTTCCCCAACGTACTCTTCGAGCCGCCGACCCGGTTCAAAGCGGGCGACCCCTCGACGTACGCCTTCGGCGTGGACGAGAGGTGGAAGTCGAAGTACCGGGTCTGGATCGTCCGGAATACCGACACGATGTACGCGCTCGTCGCCCGCTGTACTCACCTGGGCTGCACGCCGAACTGGCTGCAGGCGCAGAACAAGTTCAAATGCCCCTGCCACGGCTCCGGGTACTACATGTCCGGGGTCAACTTCGAAGGTCCGACGCCTCGACCCCTGGAGAGGGCGGAAATCGCGCTCTCGGCCGACGACGGACAGCTCGTCGTCGACACCGCCGTCCGGTACCTCTACGAGCGCGGGCAGTGGAGCGACCCGAAGGCCTTCGTCAAGATGACCTAGACCCCGTCTTTCGTTCCCTCTTCATTCGATCTCGTGGAGGAGGTTGGTTTTGGGTCGTCGCTGGAACCGTTTTCAGCAGTCCGTGGTGGAGAGCCAGTTCTGGAAGTCTCTCTTCCGCGTCGGCATTCCGAACACGAATCGCAAGCGGGTTCTCGCGATGCTCGGCAACGTCGTTCTGCATCTGCACCCGGTCAAGACGAGGAAGTCCGGCGTCAAGATGCGCTACACGTGGTGCGCGGGCGGCGTGACGTTCTTCCTCTTCCTGGTGCTGACCTTCACCGGCCTCCTCCTGATGTTCTATTACCGCCCGACCGTCGAATACGCGTTCGTGGACATCCTCGACCTGCGCGAGCAGGTCCCCTTCGGGATCATGCGGGAGGTCCACCGCTGGGGCGCGCATGCGATGGTCATCACGGTCTGGATCCACATGTTCCGCGTCTTCATGACCGGCTCCTACAAGCCGCCCCGAGAGTTCAACTGGGTGATCGGCGTCATCCTGCTGGTCCTGACGCTCCTTCTCTCCTTCACGGGCTACCTGCTGCCGTGGGACCAGCTCGCGATCTGGGCGATCACCGTCGGCTCGAACATGGCGGCCGCGACGCCGCTGATCGGGATCGAGGGGCCTGCCGCCGGTTTGCTCAAGATCGGCGACATCCAGCTTGTGACGTCGTCGAACGACGCGCGGTTCGCGCTTCTCGGCGGGAGGTTCGTCGGGGCCGGAGCGCTTCTGCGCTTCTACGTGCTGCACTGCGTCGGGATTCCGCTCGTCGCCGCCTTCCTGATGGCGGTCCACTTCTGGCGGGTCCGCAAGGACGGCGGCATTTCGGGGCCGGTGTGAGGCGCTCGCTCCGATGTTGATCGTCAACGCGGCGAGAAGCGTCGTCAACTTTCTGTCGGCGCCCCAGTACCTCGTCACGGTCGCTCTCCTCCTGCTCGTCGTCGCGATCAATTTCCCTCCGATCTGGTCAAAGCGGGGCGGCATCGTCCTCGGAATCTCGGGAGTTCTGTTCTTCGCCCTGTCGTACCTCGACCCGAACTTCAACAAGGTCGCGACGCTGCCGGACAACGTCCCGATCGTCGGCATGATCTTCCTCGTCGGTTTCTTCTTCTGGTGGGCGATGCACAACGCCTACGAGAACGATCGGAGGATTGCGGAGGGACGGCCGACGATCGAGGGGGAAGACGCGGCTCAAAAGGTCTTCTCCTGGCCGGACCTCGTCTACGTGGAGCTCATCTGCCTCGTCGTCGTGATGGCGGTGATGATCGTCTGGTCGATCTTCCTGAAGGCGCCCCTCGAGGAGCCGGCGAATCCGACGGATTCGCCGAACCCGTCGAAGGCGCCCTGGTACTTCCTGGGACTGCAGGAAATCCTGGTCTACTACGACCCGTGGATGGCGGGCGTGGTGCTGCCGTCGCTCATCATCGTCGGCCTGATGGCCATCCCCTATATCGACACGAACCCGAAGGGCAACGGCTACTTCACCTTCAAAGAGAGGCGCTACGAGATCACGATCTTCCTCGTCGGGTTCCTCGTGCTCTGGTGCATCCTGATCGTGCTCGGGACCTTCCTGCGAGGCCCCAACTGGAACTTCTTCGGCCCCTACGAGTTTTGGGACATCAACAAGCTCGTGCCGCTCAACAACATCAATCTTTCGGAGATCATCTGGATCAAAATGTTCAAGACGGGGATGCCGCGGTTCTGGCTGTTCCGCGAGATCTTCGGCCTCGGCCTGGTGGTCCTCTACATGGGACTTCTGCCTCCGATCCTGGCGGAGACCGTCCTGCGCCGGTTCTACGAGAAGATGGGGACGGTCCGGTATCTGATCGGCGTCAACCTCGCGCTCATCATGCTGGCGCTGCCGATCAAGATGTACCTGCGCTGGATCTTCAACCTGAAATACATCGTGAACATCCCGGAAGCCAGCTTCAACATCTGACGCGATGCCCCGCCGAGCGCCTGCCGAGCCGATCGATCATCACTACAACATCCCCAAGCTGAACCGCGTCTTCGCGGCGACGGGCATCGTGTTGACCGTCGTCTTCATCGGCATGGTCGTCGAGGACTACTCGCGCGGCTGGAAGCGGATTCAGCGCGCGTTCGCCCGAATCGACGCGCGGAAGGCTCGCGAGGCGGCCCTGGCCGCGCGCAAGACGGCGCTCGGCGAAGAGCGGTCGCGTCTCCGGGCGCAGATGATCGAGGCCAACCGGCAGCTGGCCGCGCACCGGCGGGAGCTCGCGCGCCTCGACCGGAAGTTGAAAGACCTCTCGCCGCAGATCTACCTCGCCGACCAGCAGTTCAAGTTCACGAAGGCGTCGCTCGACGCGCAGCGCTACAGGTACGAGAACGCGCTCGCGACCGCTCCCCGATCGGCTTCGAAGCAGAAGAGGGGGCTGGACGAGCTCGAGCGGGAGCTCGAAGGCCGGCGGCTGCACCTGGCAAAGCTCCAGAAGGCCGAAACGGAGGCGAAGGCGGCGCAGGAACGCTTGCTCGCCCGTCGCGAAGAGGTCCAGACCTCGTTCGAAAAGCTGACCGCCGACTATAAGAACTCCTTGAAGCGGCTGGCGAGCCTGCGCGAGGACACGATCTTCAAGCTGCGCAACTCGCCGATCCTCGACATGGTCAACCCCTCGCTCCGGGTGCAGCAGGTCCAGCTGCCCGACCACTTCATCAACGTCAACTTCATGAAGATCCCGCGGATCGACCGATGCGAGACGTGTCACATCGGGGCGGACCGCAAGGGATTCGACGATCCGAAGTTGAATGTCGTCTTTCGCAGCCATCCGAGGCAGGACCTGATGGTCGGGACGGAGTCGCCGCACCCGTACAATCTCTTCGGCTGCAGCCCCTGCCACGGCGGCCGCGACCGTTCGACCTCGTTCTGGTCGGCCGGTCACTCGCCGGAGAACCCGCACGAGGAAGCCCGGTGGACCCGGGCGCTCGGGTGGAAATTCGACCGGTTCAACGACACTCCGATTCTCCCGATGAAGTACACGGAGGCGGGCTGCTACCGCTGTCACTCCGAAGAGACGAATTTCCGCGAGGCGCCCACGCTCGACGCCGGGATGAAGACGGTCGAGGACCTCGGCTGCTGGGGGTGTCATCGGATCGAAGGCCTGGATCGGCAGAATCTCCCGAAAGTCGGGCCGTCTCTCGAGAAAGTCGCCTCCAAGGTGACGCGCGAATGGGCGACGCGCTGGGTGATGCGACCGGACGCCTTCCGCCCCTCGACTCGGATGCCACAGTTCTTCTACCTCGAGAACTTCGTGAACGTCTCGGGCCCACGCGCGCCGACCGTAGCGCAGAAACACATGAACGAGCAGGGCCGCCTCGAGAACGACGTCATGGTCAACGCGATCGTGACCTACCTGTTCGACAAGTCGCACCCGGCCGAAATCCCGCCGGTGGCGGAACGGGGAGACCTGGCGCGCGGGCAAAAACTCCTCTCGGATCGCGGCTGCTTCGGCTGCCACGTGGCCGACCCGAACGCCCAGCGCGATCTGACCGGTAGCTACCGGCAGTTCGGGCCGAATCTCGCCGGGATCGGCAGCAAGGCGAGCCGCGACTGGATCTACCGCTGGATCCTCGACCCGAAGGCCTGGAATCCCGACACGAAGATGCCGAACCTGCGTCTGACGGGAGAGGACGCGCTCGACATCGCCGAATACCTGTCGACGCTGAAGGCGCCGCCGGCGTTCGAACAGACCGCGCTGCCGGCGACCGATGCCGCGACGCTCGACCGCATCGGCTTGTATTTCGAGATGGCCGACAAGACGATGATCGACGCGAAGGCGGCGCTCCAGAAAATGGACCTCCATTCGAAGCAGGTGTACGCGGGGGAGAAGCTGATCGCGCACTACGGCTGCTTCGGGTGCCACAAAATCCCGGGCTTCGAAGACGCGAAGCCAATCGGGACCGAGCTGACCGAGGAGGGATCGAAGGCCGTCCATCTTCTCGATTTCGGTTTCATCCACCTTCCGCACACGCGCCAGGACTGGTTCGACATGAAGGTGCACAGCCCGCGGATATTCGACCGGGACCGCGCCCGCGGCTGGGAAGAGAAGGCGCGGATGCCCGACTTTCACCTCTCGCAGAGCGAACGCGACAAAGTCGTTACGGTCGTGCTCGGGCTCCAGGAGTCCAACGCGGCGCCGACCGCACGCAAGCGACTCTCGCCTCGGGAAGAAGCGATCGAGCGGGGGCGGCGGATCGTCAAGAACCACAACTGTCTCGGCTGCCACATCATCGAGGGCTACGGCGGCTCCTTCCGATCGGTCGTCGCCGACACGTCGCTCGCGCCGCCGATCATCCAGGGAGAAGGCGCGAAAGTGCAGAGCGACTGGCTGTTCTCGTTCCTGAAGGCGCCGAAGACCGGCCAGATCCGGCCCTGGCTCGAGGTCCATATGCCGACGTTCGGTTTCACGGCGGCGGAGCTGAACGACCTGACGCGCTACTTCGCATCGCTCGACCGCTCGCAGTACCCGTTCCTCGCCCGGGACTACGTGTCCGATCCGGGTCGCTGGGCCGCGGGCAGGAAGGTCTTCGAGCTCTTGCGCTGCAAGCAGTGCCATCCCCGAAACGAAACGGAGATGAACGCCCCCGGCGTCGACCGCGCGTCTCTCGCGCCGAACCTTCAGATGGCGGCGACGCGGCTGCGCCACGACTGGATCTCCGACTGGATCAAGCGGCCGGACGAGTGGATGCCGGGAACGCGGATGCCGACGAACTTTCCCAAAGGAGACGACGGCAAGCGAACTTCGCCGATCGCGGCGCTCTTAGACGCGCCGACGTTCGCCGCGGATCGCGCCGAGTTCGCGCGGCTCCTGGGCGGCGACGACAAGGCGAAATCGTTCCTTTCCGATCCCGACCAGGTCACGAAAGCGCTGCGCGACTACGTCTGGTCGGTCGGCGTCAACGGCGGAACGGCGCCGGCGGGTCCGTCGGGCGAGGCTCCCGCGCCCGCTCCGACCCCTGCGGCGCGAACCGCGCGGACGTCCGGGGGCCGCACCTCGTCGACCCCGGCGGGGCGCTGACGCCGGTAGCGCATGCCCGAGAACCTGGACGTCGTCCTCTACTGGGGAAGCCTGGGCCTGGCCGCGGCCGCGGTCGTGCTCTTCCTCTGGCTGATGGGGGAGCGACGCCGGCGCGACTGATGCGCGGACCGCCATGCCCGAAGGCAACACCATTCATCGCCTCGCCCGGGAACAGACGAGGGATTTCGCGGGTCGGATCGTGCGGGTGCGGTCGCCGCAGGGGCGGTTCGCCCGGGAGGCGCGAAGGCTCGACCGGCGGCGCTTCGTACGCGCCGACGCCCACGGAAAGCACCTCTTTCACTTCTGGGAGGGGGATCGGATCGTCCACGTCCATCTCGGGATGGCCGGTGAGTTCTACCGGTTCGAGGGGGGCGCTCCTCGCCCGCGTGCCACGGTGCGCATGCGGCTCACCGCTCCACCGGTCACGATCGACCTGATCGGGCCGCCGACTTGCGAGCTCATCACGGAGGAGAAGCGGCTCGCGATCCTCGCGAGGCTCGGGCCGGATCCACTCCGCGAAGACGCGGACCCCGACGCCGTCCAGGCGGCGCTTCAAAGGCGCCCGGTTCGCCCGATCGGCGATGCGCTGCTCGACCAGCGCGTCTTGGCCGGCGTCGGAAACATCTACCGCAACGAGGCGCTCTTCCTGACGGGCATCCATCCGCTGCGCCCGTCTGGGAGGCTGTTCCCGGAAGAGTGGCTCGCGCTGTGGGAGGCGCTCCGCGCGCTCATGCGCCGCGGGGTCGGCGACGGAACGATCACCGTCGACGCCAGCGAGGCACCGCATCCGCGGGCGCTCGCGGACCGCTCGCCGGAGGACGACGACTTCTACGTCTACGGTCAGACGATCTGCCGGCGATGCGGATCGAAGTTGCGCGAGCTGCCTCTCTCTGGACGACGCATGTTCACCTGCACGGTGTGCCAGCCGAGGGCGCGGAGGAGGGGGAAGGCGGCGCGGCGCTTGCAGTCGTGATGCAGGCAGGAGGTCGCGCTCGTTACATTTTTTACAAAATCCTTTCTCGGCCCTGAAGACTCGATCGCCGCCTCGCGAAATTCTCGCGGCGAGATGCTTTCCCTGCCCGAACGGAGCCCCCGGGCGGTCGCGCCGGCCGTGAGGCCCCGGAACATCGACTTCTGGGTTCACGACCCGGAGGCTCCCTCGTTCCGCCATCGTCTGGCGGCGCTCTTCCCGATCCTGGAAGCCCGGGGATTCGTCTGCCGCACGGAGGTGTTTCCGCGGCGCCGCTATGGCATCCGGGTCCTCGAACGGCTCGCGCGGCTGCGGGAGGTCGATCTCCTGGTCATCGCGAAGCTGAAATTGCTGCCGCTCGAGGCGCGGATCGTGCGCGGCGCGGCCCGTCGGATCGTCTACGACTTCGACGACGCGATCTATCTCGGAAAACCGAACCGTCCGGGCGACGCGCCGGACGACTCCTTCTTTCGCCGGAGCAAGTTCGCCGCGACCTGCCGCGCCGCCGACCTGGTCGTCGCGGGGAGTCCGGTCCTCGCGCAGGAGGCCAAGCGCTGGGCGCATCGCGTCGCGATAGTGCCGACTGCGGTGGCCGTCTCGCGATACTCACCGAACGCCCCGCGAACCGGAAACCGTCTCGTGTGGATCGGGCAGCCGGGCAACCTCTCCTACCTCGAGCTGATCCGCTCGGCGCTTGCCGAGTTGTCCCGGGAGGTGCCCGACCTCCGGCTGCGCATCGTGTGCAACCGGTTTCCGCACTGGCCGGAGCTTCGGCTCGAACGGCTCTTCTGGTCTGCCGCAACCGAAGCGGCGGCCCTCGCGACGTCGGACGTCGGGTTGATGCCTCTGTCGGACGACGCGTGGGCGGCGGGGAAGGGAGCGTTCAAGCTCCTCCAGTACATGGCTGCGGGCCTGCCTGCCGTCGCTTCTCCCGTTGGCATGAACCGCACGGTCGTCGAGCAGGGCTGGACCGGCTACCTGGCCGCCGACCCGCCGGCATGGCTCGATTCGCTGCGTTTTCTTCTCCGATCTCCGGAGCGCCGCCGCGTCATGGGGGAGATCGCCCGTCGCCGTGTCGAGCGCGAATACGACCTCCGGGTGATCGCGCCGAAAGTGGCGGACCTGTACGAGCTCGCGGCGGGCGAGCGGGGGAGCCGGATCTACGACGCCAGGAGCTGATCGATCCGGCGACGCACCTCGGGGTCATCCCAGGACACCGCGCCCTGCACACGGTAGAGCACGCGACCCGCTTTGTTCGTGATGTAAGTCTCGGGGTACTGACTGGTTCCGAAGCGCGTCGCCGTCTTCCCGTCGGGATCGCGGTACACCGGCACCCGGTTCGGATTCCCGGCAGCGAAGTCGTCGATGATCTTCCAGTCCTTGTCGACCGAGATCGAGTAGAGCGCGAGGTCATTCCGACCGCCGTACCTCGCCCAGAATCGGGAGAGCGCGGGAATCTCTTCGACGCACGGCGGACACCACGTCGCCCAGAAGTGCACGATGACGAGTCGCCCCTTCTCGCGCGCCAGATCGATCTTCTTCCCCGCGCGGTCGTAGATCGGGAGCTCCGGCGCCGCCGAGAGAAACGCGAGCGATCCCGTCGGCGACTCGGGCGGGACGAGCGAGCGGATCCACAGAGTCCCGACGACGGCGAGCGCGACGGCGGTCGCGACGGTCAGGATCGGCCGGACTCTCATGCGGCGGGCGATGACAACGGGAAAACGGCCGGCGCGCTCCGGAGGAGGCGAAGGTGCCGCCGGCCGGCGGGGCAGCCGTCGGCGACCGGACACTCGCCGCACTTCGAGGCCGCGAGCGTCGTGCGGCAGATCCCGAGCGCGCCGATCTCGCAGAGCGCGTAGTCATAGCGGACCGGGTCCTCCGGGTCGAAGCGCGCCAGGCGATCGGTGATCTCGCGCGCGGTCTTCCAGTCCGCAGCCTTCCGACGCGTGAGATCGAGACGCCTCGCGATCCGGTGCACGTGCGTGTCGGTCGGGATCACGAGCCGGCTCGTCGGGATCCCGACCCACAGTCCGAAGTCGAGCGCGTCCTTCCGCACCATCCACCGCAGATAGAGGTTCCACCGCTTGCAAGCGGACCCGGACGCCGGGTCCGGGAAGAAGAATCGCACGGCGGAGCTTTCCGGCAGCGCCCGGCGGCCGAGCGCGGGCCGCCAGTCGAACGCGAGAATCCGCCGCGTGACGCGCGAGAGGAGTCCGCCGACGTCCCTCTCCTCGGGCCGGTACTCCCGTTCGAAGAAGGCGCGCACCGAGCCGGCCTCCGCGCGCGCCCGCGCGACCGCGTAAAGCAGCGCCGAAGCATCGAGCGACGAGTGGAAGCGATGCCGGAATCCGGCGAGCGCTTCCGGGCCGAAGCGGCGGAAGTCGCCGATGCGGTCGAGACCTTCTGACGGCCGCGGACCGAGCGCTCCCAAGATCCGGTCGACCGACAAGAGGATCGTCTCGACCCGGCCGTACGCGAACGCCGACGCGACCCAGGCCGCGACCTCACGGTCCTCCGGTCGCTCATAGCCCGCCGGCGAGCGGATCGGGTCGGTCTCGCCGGCTGCGGGCGCGTAGGAGCGGGAGAGCCGGTCGAGTCGGGCGGCGAGGAGACGCTCGCGCGCGGCGAGGTTTGACACTGTGCGCCGCAGATCTTACCATCCGGCCGAGTGATTTCCCGTCTCGACACCCGGCCGACTTCCTTCCGGCACTCCGGCTCCGCTCGATTGAATTGAAACGCTCCGGCGGCAACGCTCTCCCGCGCCAGCGGGTCGTGCTCGTCGGCGTCTCTTCGCGCGCGCTGCCGAGATCGGTCGTCGAAGAGCACTTGGACGAGCTCGAGCGGCTCGTCGATTCGGCCGGCGGGCGGGTCGTCGGGCGCGTCGTGCAGGAGCGGTCCGCTCCCGATCCGGCGACGTATGTCGGGCGCGGCGCGGTCGAGGCGATCAGCGAGAAGGCCCGGGAGAACGATGCGGCGCTGGTCGTTTTCGACGACGAGCTGACGCCGGGGCAGGTGAGGAACCTGGAAAAGCTCTGGGGAGAAGAGATCACGGCTCTCGACCGGCCCGGCCTGATCTTAGACGTGTTCGCATCGCATGCTCGCACGCGCGAAGCGCGCACGCAGGTCGATCTCGCGCAGCTCCAGTACCTGTTGCCCCGTCTCGCGGGTCGGTACGGGCATCTGTCCGGTCTCGCGGGGGGGATCGGAGGCCGGGGCGCAGGAGAGCAGAAGCTCGAGCTCGATCGCCGCAAGATCCGCGACCGCATCACGCGGCTGCGACGGGACCTCGAAAAGATCGAGACCTCGCGGCAGGTCCGCCGCCGCTCGCGCGCCAGCCGCGTGCAGGTTGCGATCGCCGGCTACACGAACGCGGGCAAGACGACCCTCTTCAACCGACTGACCCGGGAGTCCGCGTACGCGGCAGACCGCCTCTTCGCGACGCTCGACTCGAAGAGCGCGCGCGGCGCATCCGCCCGGCTCTCCGGCCTGGTGTTCGTGGACACCGTCGGCTTCGTCCGCAAGCTTCCGCCCTCCCTGGTCGCTTCGTTCCGCTCCACGCTCGCGGAGATCCGCGACGCCGACATCGTGCTGCACGTGCTCGACGCCTCTTCGCCGCGCGTCGACGAGGAACGCCGCGTGGCGATCGACGTGCTCGAGGATCTGGGTGTCGAGCCGGAAAGGATCATTCCCGTCTGGAACAAGACCGACCTGCCGGGAGCGCGGGCTCCCCGCGGCGAGACCGGCATCTCGGCTTCGACCGGAGGAGGAATGGAAGCGCTCGAGCGCGTGATCCGGGCCCGGGCCCGGCCCGAACCGGACCGGTTCACGCTCGAGATCCCGTACTCGAACGCCCGTGCGATCGCGGCGTCGCGCGCCGCGTTTCGTATCCTCGAGGAGGAGGACCAGGGCGACTCCCTGAGACTGAGAATCGCGGGGGAGCGCCGGAATCTGGGGTCACTCTCGCCTTTCGTCGAAGAGGATGGAGCCGCCTCGGAGGCGATTCACCTCCGACGGAGAGCCCGTTGATCTGCCGGAGGGCCGGGGGGAGACAACAAAGGGGGGAGCCCTTCAGCTCCCCCCCATGCCGGAACTCCCATGCCGGCACTCTTCTTGGGGACCGATAGGATCAAACGCCGTACCATGAGAGGCCACGCTTTCCGTTCGTTGCATTTCAACGACTTGCAACGTCGCGTAGGACGGCACGCGTCAAAGTCGGTCATCCCCATAACGCGCGGAGCGACAAAATCTGTCCGCGCTCGTCCCGCCGGATCATGGAACGACGTGAAACGGGTCGCGTGCCTGTTGCTCGCCGCCGCGGTTTGCGGGCCGGGAGTCGGATGTTCGAAAGGAAAACACTCCGAGCACGCGACGCAAGCGCGGTCTCCCGAGCCCCCGCCGCCCACTCCCGACACGACCCCGGTCGCGGCTCTTCGCACGCCCGCGGGCCTCGTTCTCGGGATCGAGGGCACGCCGGCTCCCGCCGTTCCGACCCCGGCAGCGACCGCCACAAGTCCTCAAACCACGACGACGCCAGGACGGTGACAAGATCCAAGGAGGACAAAATGGGCTCGAATGACTCCAGGCACGAGGCGAGAGGAGAGTTCCTGAGCGACGTGAAGGAGCTTCGCCGGAGGGCGCGGCAGCACATCGAGGACGGAGCAGTCACGCAGGGGTATGGCGCGGACAGAGAAAAGGTGATCGCGGTCCTGAATGAAGCGCTGGCGACGGAGATCGTCTGCGTGCTGCGATACAAGCGTCACTACTTCATGGCGCAGGGAATCCATGCGCAGGCGGTTGCGCAGGAGTTCCTCGAGCACGCCAACGAAGAGCAGGGCCACGCGGACCGGATCGCGGAGCGAATCACGCAGCTCGGAGGGGCGCCGGATTTGAACCCCGAGGGACTCACGACCCGTAGTCACTCCGAGTACGTCGAGGGAAACAGCCTCGTCGACATGATTCGCGAGGACCTGGTCGCGGAACGGATTGCGATCGATTCCTACGGCGAGATCGTGCGGTTCTTCGGGGACCGCGACATCACGTCGCGCCGGCTGATGGAGGAGATCCTCGCGAACGAAGAGGAGCACGCCGACGACCTGAACAATCTTCTTGCGACGCTCGACCCGACCAAGTCCGGCAGCCGCTGAGAAGAGGAGGGCCCCGGGAGGTCCGCGCGGGGTCGCGCGACTCGCCCCCGGTCCGCCCGGTGCGCGCTCAAGCGGCACAGCTCGATCGACTCGCGCGGGCCGTCTTCGACGAGGTTGAATCCCCGACCGAGGATTCGCAGGTGCACTCTGCCATCCCGGGCCGCCACGAGAGCGTCCGTCGCCGTGAGACAGGCGAGCAGCGACCGTTCGGGACTCGCCACCGCGAGGCGGATCATCTCCTCGCGGCTCTTCCAGGTTTCGGTCCCGGGCGTCCCGACGTAATACCGGAGAGCCGGCTCGGGCATCCGCAAGGTCCCCACCTCCTCGGGTGCGAGCCGTTCGCTCCGGGCCCGGCGGCCCAGTCGTGCCCAGCAGCGAGCACCGTCCAATATCGGCGGCAGGGATACCGACAGCACCGCCGCGCCGGCCAGAGCGAGGAGGAGCATGCGAACCGACGATCTCGGCCGGGTCGGGAAAAGAGGCAGCGCGAGGAACGGAAGCGTCGCAGCGGCCAGAGGACAAAGGACCTTGAGGACGCTGACCGGCGTCTCCAGGCGCGACACGACGATCACGGCCGTGAGAAACAGACCTGCGCCGACGCACGCCGTCGACCACCGCGAGGCCTGGGAAACCGCCGAGTCCGGAGAGTCGAACGCGCGGGCGATCAGGAGCGCAAAAGCGGGGAGAGCGGGCAGAACGTAGCTCGGGAGCTTGGTCGCGGAGAGGGAAAAGAAAAGGAGCACGCCTCCGCTCGAGGCCCAGAGTCCCCAGCCGACCGGATCCCTCGCAAGAGACCGGCGGTTCACGACACCGGCGAGGAGACCGCTCCAGGGAAAGAAGCCCGCGAGCAGGACGGGGATGTAGTACACGATCGGGCCGCCGTGGCGCTCCAGGGGGTGCAGAAAACGCTCGACGTTCTCCCGCAGCCAGAACGCACGAAGCGACTCCCCGTGAGATACGAGCGACTGGAAGAGAAACCAGGGGGTGGAGATCGCGATGGCCACCGCGACCGCGAGGAAGAGGCCTCTTCGCACTCCGCGATCGAGCCGGCGGGCGCCCAGGGAGTATCCGATGGCGAAGAGGCCCGGTACCAGAGCGGCGACCGGTCCTTTGGTCAGCATGCCGAGGCCGAGAGCCGCACCGGCGAGAAAAGCGGCCCGGACCCCGCCCGCTCCGGCCAGGACGTCGAGGAGGAAAAAAACGGCCGCGAGCGAGAAGAAGAGCAGAGCCGAATCGGTAAGGACGAGCCGGCCGCAGAGAATCCCGAGCAGGGATGTCGGGAGCATCATGGCCGCGAAGAACGCGCGGCGCGGGTCGAAGAGCCGCCGCCCGATGAGAAAGAGAACGACCGCGGAGCCCGAGAAGAGCAGGACGTGGGGGAGACGCCCGGCGAGCTCGTTCTCTCCGAGCCATCGGAAGGAGATCGCCGTCAGCGCGATGGCAAGAGGAGGCTTCTCGGCATAAGGCCTTCCGAAGAGCTCGGGTTTCAAGAAGTGACCCGCCTGCTCCATGTCTCTCGCGATCGCGGCGTATTGCGCCTCGTCGCGGTCCCAGAACGGGCGCGTGATCCCGGGCAGGAGAAGGAGAAGGGTCAGGACCCCGGGAATCCAGGCCGGAATGCGGACGTCCGGGGAGAAAAACCTGTTCACAGCGGCGGCTCGCGAGGCACCGAGAAGGCTCCGTCGCGACCGACTGAGAGTATAGGCGCGCGATTCGGCGTGTTTCATGATCCGGTTCGGAGGATTCGGAGACCGCGGGCCTGGCGGGTTCTGAAAGGCCCGGACCAGCCGCCGCGTGGTAAGCTGATCGTCTTCCGATCCCCCCGACGGCCCCGCCCGCCAATGAGGCACGCGCCCGTCGCCGGTCTTCGGCGGGAAAGCGAGTGTCCATGAAAGACGTCATCCGAAACTGGCACTGTCGGAACTGTGGTCGATCCAACAGCACGGTCCTC
>DASWCZ010000042.1:0-74432 GCA_036395755.1 Thermoanaerobaculia bacterium | reverse complement strand
CGGCGACGACGAGTCCGACCTCTTCGCGCGGCTCCGCGTGGATGCGCGCGCGGCCGGTGTGCCTGTCGAAGTCCTTTCCGCCGGCCGGACCGTCTCATGGCGCGGCGCCCGGTTGACGGTGCTCCACTCGGGCGGCGCGGGGCGCAAAGTCGACTCGGTCAACAACCAGTCGGTCGTCGCGCTGTTCGAGCGGGATGGAAAGCGCGTTCTCTTAACCGGCGACGCCGGGGCGCCGACCGAGCAGGCACTGATCGACCGGAACCAGATCGTTCCCGCGGACCTCTTGAAGGTCGGTCACCACGGCAGCCGCACGTCGACCTCGCCCCGCTTCATCGCTCTCCTGCGGCCGCGGCTGGCGCTTCTTTCGTGTGGACGGGAGAATCGTTTCGGCCATCCCGCCCACGAGACGCTCTCGACGCTCGCGGCGTTCCGCGTTCCGGTGTTCCGGACCGACCGGCTCTCCGACGTCCGCATCGATCTCACGGCCGGCGGCACCCACGTGGAATGGAGGGGCCTCGAGTGAGCCCCGAGGCGAAAGAGCGTCTGACCCTTCTCGTCATCCTGGGTCCGACCGCGGCCGGAAAGACCGGTATTGCCGAGGAGATCGCCCGCCGTCGATCGGGGGAGATCGTCTCGGCCGACGCCTTCGCGGTCTATCGCGGCTTCGACGTCGGGACGGCGAAGCCTTCCGGCGAGCGGCGCGCGGAGATCCCCTACCACCTGATCGACGTCGCAGATCCCCGGGAGGTGTTTTCCGCCGGCCGCTGGGCCGCGGAAGCGCGCCGCGCGATCGGCGAGATCGTCTCCCGCGGCCGTCTTCCGATCGTCTGCGGCGGAAGCGGCTTCTACGTGTCGGCTCTGCTCGATGGGCTGCCGCCCGGCGAAGCGAGGGATTTGGGCCTGCGGGAATCTCTGGCTTCCTGGGCGGACGCGCGTGGAGCGGAAGCGGTGCACCGCCTCCTCGAAAGGAACGATCCGGTCGCCGCTTCGCGCATTTCCGTCCGGAATCTACGCTACACGCTTCGGGCTCTGGAGATCGTGCTGACGACGGGGGAGCGTACGTCCGATCGCGTGTCCCGGGACGACGACCGGTGGAGCGCGCCGTGGCACGTGATCAAGGTCGTTATCGAACCTTCGCGTCGCGACCTCTATGCTAAGATCGAAAATCGAGTCCGCCAAATGCTGGATGCGGGTTGGGATGGCGAAGTCCGGCAGCTGGTGCGAGGCGGACTTCCCATCGAAGCAAACGCATTTGGCGCCATCGGATATCGCGAGGTGGCCGGCTGGGTCTCGGGACGCGCGGGAAGGGAGGAGACGGAACGGGAGATCGCGGTCGCCACGAGACGCCTCGCCAAGCGCCAGATGACGTGGCTCGCGCGCGACCGGGACGCGATCCGGCTGACACCTGGGGACGCCGTCCCGAAAATCCTCCAGCTGCTCGGCCGCCACGGCCAGACGGAGAAAAGCGGATGAACAAGGCTCCGATCAACGTCCAGGACTCCTTCTTCTACAACCTTCGGAAGGACAACACGGAGATCACGGTTCGGCTCACGTCGGGAGAGGAGCGCATGGGTCGGCTGCGGCGGTTCGACAAGTTCGCACTCGTCCTCGAGGTCGAAGGCCACGAAGAGATGATCTACAAGCATGCGATCGCGTCGATTCGGGCGGAGACTCTCCCCCCGACCTCGTGAAGATCTCCCGGAGACCGGCGTCGGCGTCGGCCTCCGGACCTCCTCTGCGATCGGTGCTCTCCAGGCTTTCGCTTCCCACGCGCGCTCGCCGGGAAGTCGTCGCGCCGCTTCTCGCGGTCATCCCGCTCCTCCTGGCAGTCTCCTGCGCGAGCTCACCCCCGGGCCGCGTCACCCGGCGAAGCGAGAAGTTCCCGCTCGACCCGCGGGAGGAGCTCGCGGGGCCCTTCCCCGAAGGAGTGGAATCCGGCTGGATTGCGCTCTCCGGCGGCGACCCCGCGTCCGCCGAGCGAGAGTTTCTCCGCTCGCGCGGCGGGCGTCCCTACCTCGCGGCCGAGATCGGACTGATCGAGAGCCGGGTCCTGCTCGGCAGGATTGAGGAGGCGCTCGCGGGCTGCCGGGAGGCGCTTGCCGGGGGCCCCCTGACGACGCCGCTTCTCGTCGCCTGCGGAGAGGCCCGGGCGCGTGCCGGGCAGATCTTCGAGGCGCACGAGCTCTATGCGCGTGCCGCAGCGCGGTCGGACGGCCGCTCGCACATCCGGGAGCGCGCGGACGAATTGAAGGGGGAGGCCGTGGAATCGCTCGTGCACTCCGCATCCTCCGGGGCGAAGAGTCAGAATTATTCCGACGCCCGCGGGAGGATCGGCCGGGCGATCGAGCTCGATCCGGGCGAAGCGAACCTGCACGCGCTGGCCGGCGACATCGAGCTCGCCGCGGGTCAGCGCGAAAAGGCCTTCGAAAGGTACCGCGAGGCCTACAGGCTCGACCCGAAGAACATCGCCGTCCAAGAGAAAGTCGCGGATCTTGCTCTCGAGGAAGACCCGGCGCTCGCGGTGTCGGTTCTCGATTCGCTCGCCCGTCGTGAGCCACGCTACCGGGAGCGCGCCGCGCAGGCACGCCTCGCTTTTCGAGTGTCGAACTGGCCTCTCGCCGAACGGGAGGCGGCGCAATCGGAGAGGCTGACGCGGGCGGGAGCGGCCTCCCTCGTCTGGTGGATGTTCCCGGAGATCCGGGAGGCGAAGGTGGGCTCGAGCGCGATCGCGAGCGACGCCGTGTCGCGCCGTGACAGCCGGGCCATCCTGCGGGCCGTCTCGCTCGGCCTGCTCGACGTCGACCGCGAGACCCATCGGGCGCGTCCCGACGCCGGACTGACCCGCCGGACCGGAGCGAGAATGTTGCTGCGGCTCCTTCGAATCGTGAGTCCCGGCTCGAAACCGCGCTGCCTCGAAGGCTCTCCGGAGTCGGGGCGGTCCGGTGTCGAGGCAATCCGAGCGGCAGCCGGGTGCGGTCTCGTCGGAGACGCGGAGGGAACCTGGATTGGCGGACGGGAGTTCACGCGCGGTCTCGATCGCGTGCGGGTTCTCGCGACGGGAAAGGAAGGAGCCGAATGATCGATTCCGCCCTCTTTGCGAAGGTCGCGATTTTCTCCGAGCTCGACCCGCCTCACCTCGACGCTCTTTCGCGGGTGGCGTCGACTCGCCCCTATGCCGCGGGGGAGGCCATCCTCCGGGAGGACGAGCCTGGAGATCTTTTTTTCGTGATCGTCCGGGGTCAGGTGAAGGTTTTCGTCGACTCGGAACATGGCCGGGAAGTCGTGCTCACGCACCTGAAAACGGGAGACTTCTTCGGAGAGATGGCGCTCTTCGACAACGAGACTCGCAGCGCTTCGGTGTCGGCCCTCGTCCCCTCGGAGCTCGTCGTGCTGCGGCGCAAGGATTTTCTCGACGTCCTGGCCGACGACTTCACGATTGCGCGGAGGATTCTTTCGACTCTCTCCGGTCGCCTGCGCCGGGCCAACGACATGATCGAATCGCTCGTGCTCCTCGACGTCGGCGGCCGTCTCGCCCGCTACCTTCTTCGTCTCGCCGTCGACTCGGGCGCACCCGGAGAGGACGGGTGGTACACCGTCTCGCGGCCGACGCACCAGGTCATCGCGAACTCGATCGGCGCTTCTCGCGAAACCGTGACGAGGTTGCTTCGTCAGTTCGCGGAGCGCGGCCTGATCCGGATGCGCGGCTCGACCGTGTGGATCCGCGACGAGCCGCTGCGGACGACCCCGTCGGGAACGCATAAATCGGCCGGCGAGGTCAAGATGCCTTCGGCCCGGCCGACGGGCAAGGGGGAGGGCCCCCGCCGCCGGTGAAGGGTCTCTGGACGCTTCCCAACTTCATCACGCTCGTCCGCCTCGCGGCGCTCCCGTTTTTTCTGCTTTCGATCGCGGAAGGTCGATTCGGCATCGCCCTCACCCTTTTCGTCGCGGCGGGAATCTCCGACGGAGTGGACGGTTATCTCGCTCGGCGGCTTCAGATGAATTCGGCTCTCGGTGCGTACCTGGATCCGATCGCGGACAAACTCCTGTTGATGAGCTCCTACCTGTTTCTCGCCGTCCCGTCGTACCCGGCGACGGTCAAGATGCCGGTCTGGCTGGCCGTCCTCGTGATTTCCCGGGACGTTCTCCTCCTTCTCGTCGCGCTGCTCCTGATCTTGAGCTCGAACAAACGGCGTTTTCCGCCGACCTGGCTCGGCAAAGTCGCGACGGTCACGCTGATCGTGACGGTTCTCTTCGTGCTCTGCGCGAACGTCTGGAACTGGCCCCGCCCCCTCCTTCTCCTCGCGTTCGGAGCGGCGGCGACGGCAACCATCCTCTCGGGATTTGATTACGTCCTTCGCGTGGCGCGTTCGCATGAGCCGCCGCCGGAGTCGGCGTGATCCGGCTGACGCTCTTGTCCCGGCCGGGCTGCCTCCTTTGCGACGAGATGCGGCGGGAAGTCGATGCGCTTCTCGCGGACCGGCCGCACGAATGGAACGTCGTCGACGTCGATTCCGACGCAGAGCTCGCACTCCGCTATGGCGATTCGATTCCGGTCCTCTTTGTCAACGGACATCTCTTCGCCAAGATCCGGCTGCCTCGGCTCTCCTCGAAGTTCCGGCTGCTCCGGGTCGCGACTGCGTCGGTCTCGCTCTGACCCGTCGGGTCGACAAATTGCCTCGCCGCCCCGGTTCCGCTATATTTCGCGCGATCGCGCGGGCATAGCTCAGCTGGTAGAGCGTCAGCTTCCCAAGCTGGATGTCGCGGGTTCGAGCCCCGTTGCCCGCTCCACTCCGTCCGATCGCCCGAACCCTTTCTTCTGACCGGGTCTAGGTATCCCGTAAGGCCCTCGAGAGGCTTATACTGCGAACTTTCGGAGGTACCCCTTGGCCTTCTTTGGTAAACCCGATACACCCGCGCCTTCACCTTCCCACTCCCCGTCCCCGTCTCCCGCCCCGCCCGAACGCGTTTCGGTCCCTTCCCCGGTCGCCTCGACCGCGACCTCGTCCTCCGCGGCGACCGTCATCGGTTCCCGCGTGAAGATCGTCGGCGACCTTTCCGGGGACGAGGACGTCCTCGTCAATGGCCGCCTCGAAGGAAAGATCCGGGTCGACCGCAAGGTCGTCGTTTCCCCCGGGGCGGAAGTCGAAGGCGACGTGCAGGCAAAATGGGTCATCATCGGCGGCCGGGTCCACGGGCAGGTCATGGCATCCGAGAGGGCCGAGCTCCTGCCGTCCGGCCGCGTCCAGGGCAACGTCCATTCGCCGCGCATCGTCATGGCCGAGGGCGCTCAGATCCAGGGTCGGGTCGTGATGCCGAACGACGCGGCGACGCGCCCGCTCTCTCCGCAGAAGGCCGAGGAAGTGGCGAAGCGGCCGATCGTTCCGACCCGGCCGGAGGTCGCTCCACCCAAACCGGAGGAGACCGCGAGGCGTCCGTCCCCCCCGGGCACCGGCGGATGACGACGGAGCTCGCCGCCGTCGGCTTGCAAGGCAACTTCATCGGCGGCGAGTGGATGACGTCTTCCTCCGGGAAGACGTTCGAGAACCGCAACCCGGCGGATCAGGACGACCTCGTCGGGATCTTCCCCGAGAGCGGGCGCGAGGACGTCCTTGCGGCAGTTGGCGCCGCCCGAAAGGCGTACACGGGATGGCGCGACACGCCCGCTCCCCGGCGCGCGGAGATTCTCTATGCCGCCGGCGAGATCCTGAAACGCGACAAGGAAGAGCTCGCGCGGCTGATGACCCGCGAGATGGGAAAGGTCCTCGCCGAGACGCGCGGCGACGTGCAGGAAGCGATCGATATGGCCTACCTCGCGGCGGGCGAGGGCCGCCGCCTCTTCGGTTTCACCACGCCTTCGGAGCTGCCGAACAAGTTCGCGATGTGCATTCGGCAGCCGCTGGGCGTCTGCGCCCTCGTCACGCCGTGGAACTTCCCGATGGCGATCCCCGCGTGGAAATCGATGGCGGCGCTCATCGCCGGGAACACCATCGTGATCAAGCCCGCGAGTGACACGCCCGCATCGGTCGTGGCGCTCGCGCGGGTTTTCGAGGAGGCGGGGCTGCCGGCGGGGGTGTTCAACGTGGTCATCGGCTCGGGAGGCGAGGTCGGAGATCCGCTCGTCACCCATCCCGACGTCCGCGTGGTGTCCTTCACCGGCTCGACCGAAGTCGGCCGGCGGATCTCCGTAGCCTGTGCGCCGACCTTCAAGCGACTTCACCTCGAGATGGGTGGAAAGAACGCGATCCTCGTGCTCGAGGACGCCGACGTCGACCTCGCGGTCGAAGGCGCGGTCTGGGGCGCCTTCGGGACGACCGGGCAACGCTGCACCGCGGCGTCCCGGCTTCTCGTCCACGAGGAAGTCGTCGGCGAGTTCGTCGACAAGCTCGTCGCGAGGGTGCGCTCGCTTCGCGTCGGGAACGGACTCGAACCCGGCACGCAAATGGGTCCGTGCGTCTCCGAGCGCCAGCGGGAGACGGTCGCCCGCTACGTCGAAATCGGGAAGGACGAAGGCGCGCAGCTGGTCTGCGGCGGCGAGAAACTCACCGACGGGGACTTCTCGCGCGGCTGGTTCTTCGAGCCGACGGTCTTTGCAGAGGCGACGCCTGACATGCGGATCTCGCGCGAAGAGATCTTCGGTCCGGTCACGACCGTCATCCCGGTCACGTCGTTCGAAGAGGGAGTCCGGATCGCGAACTCCGTCGAATACGGGCTTTCCGGATCCGTTTATACCCGCGACGTCGAACGGGCGTTCCGGGCGATGCGCGACTTCGAGACCGGGATCTTCTACGTCAACTCCTCGACCATCGGGGCGGAGGTCCACCTCCCGTTCGGCGGCGTGAAGAACACCGGGAACGGCCACCGGGAGGCGGGGATCGCGGGCCTGGACGTCTTCACCGAGTGGAAGTCCATCTACGTGGACTTCTCCGGCCGGCTGCAGAGGGCGCAGATCGATACGCACGAGATCGCCGACTGACGTGTCGTCGCGGACGGAAATCGCACCTCTTCGCGGCTCCGCGCGCGGCGGGCGGGTGCCGGCCTCGCCCATCCGCCGGCTCATGCCGCTCGCGGACGACGCGAAGCGGCGTGGGATCCACGTCCATCACCTGAACATCGGGCAGCCGGACCTGGAGACTCCCGCCGCGATCCGGGACCGGCTGTCGCGATACCCGGAACGGGTCATCGCCTATTCGCCGTCCGGCGGGACGCCCGAGTACCTGGGTTTCTTAGTCGAGTACTACCGGCGGCTCGGCCTCTCTGTGACCGCGGACGAGCTCATCGCGACCACGGGCGGGAGCGAAGCGATCCTCTTTGCCTTCCTGGCGTGCGCGGACCCCGGCGACGAGGCCCTCGTGGTCGAGCCCTTCTACACGAACTATTCGGCGTTCGCCGCGATGGCCGGCGTGACACTCGTACCGCTCACGAGCCGGGTCGAGAACGGATTCCATCTGCCGCCGCGCGAGGCCTGGGAGCGCGCCGTGACCCCGCGAACCAAGATCGTTCTCCTCTGCAACCCGAACAACCCGACGGGCACGGTGTACTCGCCCGAGGAGCTCGAAGCGGTCGCCGGGTTCTGCCGCGACCGCGGAATTTTTCTGATCGCCGACGAGGTCTACCGCGAGTTCGTCTACGACGGGCGGCGCACCGTCAGCGCGCTCGCGCTCGGGGGGTGCGAAGACTCGGTTGTCCTGGTAGACAGTCTCTCGAAGCGATACAGCGCCTGCGGGATCCGCCTGGGCTGCCTCGCCACGCGAAACCGCGACGTCCACCGGGCGTGCCTGCGGATGGCCCAGGGGCGCCTCTCGCCGCCAGGGCTCGCGCAGTTCGTGGCGGTCGGGGCGCTCGACCTTCCACCGGGATATATGTCGGGAGTCGTCGCCGAATATCAGCGCCGCCGCGACGTTCTCGACGCGGGTCTACGGCAGATCCCCGGCGTCTTCCTGCCGAAGCCGGAGGGCGCGTTCTACTTCGTCGCGCGCCTGCCGATCGCCGACGGCGATGACTTCGCGAGTTGGCTCCTGACCGATTTCCAGCTCGACGGTTCGACCGTGATGATCGCGCCGGCGCGCGGCTTCTACGCGACGCCCGGTCTCGGCGCGAACCAGGTGCGGATCGCTTACGTCCTGAAGGAAGAGGATCTGCGCGCTTCGGTCGAGATCTTGAGCGCTGCCGTCGAAGCTTACTCGCGCCAACCCGGTGCCGCGGTTCCTTCGACCGCCGTCTCGTCGCGGGACAGCGACTTCTCCCTCCCCCAGGGAAGTTGAGACTCTGACGCCCGACCGCGCGAGGACCTTGATCTCGACGCATCGCTGACGCCGCGCGGTCGGGAGGAGAGAGTCAGAAGCCTTCCGGCCTCGCACCGAATAAAATACCCGCCCTTCGGGAGGCCCTCTTGAAAAAGATTTTTCTGAATCTGGGCATATGCGCCGTCCTGCTCGCCACGATCCGGGGCGCTTCCAACGGCGCCGTCAAGAAGACTGCGCCGGAGAAGCCGGCCGAGGGCTCTCTCGCGAAGCTGTACGAAGGACTCGAATTCCGGAACATCGGCCCCTACCGGGGCGGCCGCGTCGACGCGGTCGCGGGGGTCCGTGGTCAGCCGCTCGTCTATTACTTCGGCGGTGCCGGGGGAGGCGTCTGGAAAACCTTGGACGGCGGCTCGAACTGGCAGCCGATGTCCGACAAAGACTTCAAGACCGGCTCGGTCGGCGCGATCGGAATCGCGGAGTCCGACCCGAACGTGGTCTACGCGGGGATGGGAGAGGCCGCGATCCGCGGAAACGTCTCGCACGGAAACGGCGTGTACAAGTCGACCGATGCCGGGAAGACGTGGAGGAACGTCGGACTCGAAAAGACCTACCAGATCTCCCGGGTCCGGGTGCATCCGAAGAACCCCGACCTCGTTTACGCCGCCGCTCAGGGGCACGTGTGGGCTTCGAACCCGGAGCGGGGGATTTATCGATCGAAAGACGGCGGCAAGACGTGGGAGCGGGTCCTCTCCGTCAGCGAGAAGACCGGCGCCTGCGACCTCGCCATGGACCCGACGAACCCGAGAATCCTCTACGCCGGGATGTGGCAGGCCTACCGGAAGCCTTGGGCGCTCATCTCGGGAGGGACGGAGGGCGGGCTTTATCGTTCGACGGACGGCGGCGACAGCTGGAAAAAGCTCACGGAAGGACTGCCCGAGGGGGTCGTCGGAATCATCGGTGTCACGATCTCCGCGGCGCGGCCGGACCGCGTCTGGGCCATCATCGAGTCGAAAGACAAGGGAGGCGTTTATCGGTCCGACGACGGGGGCGAGAAATGGACCCGCGTCAACACGGAAAACAAGCTCCGACAGCGCGCCTGGTACTACAGCCGCATTTACGCCGACCCCAAGAACCCCGAGTCCGTCTATGTTCTGAACACCGGCTTCTACCGCTCGAACGATGGCGGAAAGACCTTCAACCCCATCCGGGTCCCGCACGGAGACAACCACGATCTCTGGATCGACCCGGACGACCCCTTGCGGATGATCGAATCGAACGACGGGGGGGCGAATGTCTCCTTCAACGGGGGGCGGACGTGGTCCTCGATCATGAACCAGCCGACCGCGCAGTTCTATCGGGTCGTCACCGACGATCGCTTCCCCTACTGGGTCTACGGAGCGCAGCAGGACAACACGACGGTCGCGATTGCCTCGCGCAGCCGGGGATCCGGGATCGACGTCACGGATTGGTACCCGGTCGGGGGATGCGAGAGCGGCTGGATCGCCCCGAAGCCCAAAAACCCGGACGTCGTCTTCGCCGGCTGCTACGGCGGCTCGATTACTCGATACGACCACAAGACCGGAGAGACCCGGCAGGTGATGGCGTGGCCGCAGATGGCGATCGGACAGGCTCCGAAGGATCTCAAGTACCGCATCCAGTGGAACGCGCCGATCGTGATCTCGCCTCACGACCCGAACACCCTCTACCACGCGGCGCAGGTGCTCCTCCGAAGCCGGGACGACGGGCAGTCGTGGCAGGAGGTCAGCCCGGATCTGACGCGCAACGACAAGTCGAAGCAGGACTACTCCGGCGGTCCGATCACCCGCGACAACACCGGAGTCGAGGTCTACGACGTGATCTTCACGGTCGTCGAGTCACCGCACGAGCCCGGGACGATCTGGGCGGGAACCGACGACGGCCTCGTGCACGTGACGCGCGACGGCGGCAAGAACTGGCAGAACGTGACCCCGAAGGGGATCCCGGAGTGGATCCAGATCAACTCGATCGAAGTCTCTCCCCACGACAAGGCGACCGCCTACGTAGCGGCCACGATGTACAAGTTCGACGACTTCCGCCCGTACCTCTACAAGACGGGGGACTACGGCAAGACCTGGACGAAGATCGACGGCGGGATCCCCACCGGCGCTTTCACGCGGGTCGTGCGGGAAGACCGTTCGCGGCGAGGCCTCCTCTTCGCCGGCACGGAGACCGGCCTCTACGTTTCGTTCAACGGCGGCGAGAAGTGGCAGCCCTTCCAGTTGAACTTGCCGATCGTGCCGATTACCGATCTGACGACCAAGGAGAAGGATCTCGTCGTCGCGACGCAGGGTCGCTCCTTCTGGATTCTCGACGACCTGACCCCGCTCCACGAATTCCGGCCGGAGATCGCGCGTGAGCGCGTCCACCTTTTCCGCCCGCGCCCGACGGTTCGCATGGGGGAATCGGACTCCGACGACGAGGGGCCGGCGGGCGCGCTCGGCAAGAACCCGCCGGGCGGCGTTGCGCTTTCCTACTGGCTCAAGGAGAAACCCGCCGAGAAGGAGCCGCTCACGATCGAGTTCCTCGACGGCGAAAAGGTCATCCGCACCTACACGACCGAAAAGAAGGAGAAGGACAAGGACGAGGCGGCCGGCGAGGCCCAAGACGAGACCGCCGACAAGCCGATCGAGGCCAAAGCGGGCTTGAACCGGCTGACCTGGGACATGCGGATCTTGAAGCCCGCGCTCATTCCGAAGGCCGTCGTCTGGGGAACGCGCCAGGGTCCCCGCGTCGCGCCCGGCACCTACAAGGTTCGATTGAAGTACGCGGGAGAGACGCTCACGGAGCCGGTCGAAGTGCGCCGCCATCCCGACGTGTCCGCGACCGACCAAGACCTGAAGAGCCAGTTCCGGCTGCTTTCCGACGTCCGCGACCGGATCGAGGAAGCCCATGACGCCGTCGCGAGGATCCGCGACGCGAAGGCACAGGTTCAGGCGATCGGCGACCGCGCGGAGAAGCTCGGGAAGGGAACGGCACTCAAAGAGAAGGGGAAGGCTCTCTCCGAGAAGCTGACCTCGATCGAGAAGAAGCTCGTCAACCCGGAGCTGAAGTCGAGCCAGGACGTGCTGAACTTTCCGCCGGCGCTCGACCACCAGCTGATCGGGATCGCGGTTGCAGTCGCCTCGGCGGATTCGAAGCCGACGGACTCCTCCTGGACCTACTACAAGGAGATCTCGGGCAAGCTCGCCTCGATCCTGGCGGAGCTCGACGGAGTATTCGGCAAGGACCTGGCGGACTTCAACGCGCTCGTGCGCAAGGAGGAGATCCCCCCGGTCGTCGTCGTTTCGAAAAAAAAATCATAGTGGGGTCAGGTCTTCACGGATCGCCGACCTTATGAACGACACGAGCTGTTCTTGCCATCTTCGTGAAGCGAAGTGGCAAGTGGAGACCTGACCCCGCATGTGGCAAGTGGAGACCTGACCCGACACCGGGCGGCAGCGCTTCTGGCGGGGCTCGCGGCCCTGTCCCTCGCGACGAAGCTGGCGTTCGCCTGGCGCTTCGACGGCTTCGCAACCGGAGACGACCTCGAGGTCGTCGAGACCGCGCTCGCCCGCGCGACCGGCTTCGAGTACGCGCCCTGGTCGCTGCGGAACCTCTTCCACCCGGTCGTCCTCGTCGCGCCGATCCTGCGGGCCGCCGCCCGGCTCGGACCCGTTTCGCCGCATCTCGCGACCTTCCTCGCGGCGGTCCCGACCGCGCTCTTCTCGACGGCCGCGATCGCGCTCGTGTTCGCGGTGGCCCGCTCGTTCGGATCGTCGGAGACCGTCGCGCTCGCTGCGGCGCTCCTCTACGCCGTCCACTGGCTGCCATGGGCGTACGGCGGCACGCCATATCCGCGGCCCATCTCGACCGCGCTCTTTCTCGCGGCGATTCTTCTCGCAACGGCGAGACGGCGGCCCGCTTCGTGCGGCGCCCTCGCCGGCTTCCTGGTCGCGACCGCGTGCGCCGTCCGGTTCAGCGAGGGTGTTCTCCTCGTTCCGCTCCTGGCGTTCGCGTGGATCCGGTCGCGGGACGCGCGCCGGATCGGCGCCATCGCCGCCGGTTTCGCGGCCGGCGCGATCGTCCTGCTCGGTGTTTTCGACGCGTGGACCTGGGGAAGGCCTTTCGCGAGCTTCTCCGAGTTCGTGCGGATCATGCACTCGGGCTCTCCGCCGCCGTCGGCGACGGGCGACAAACCCTGGTACCACTACGCGAAGAACGTTCTCCGATGGACGAGCCCGGTCCACCTCAGTTTGATCGTTCTCGCCGTCCGGGATCGCCGGTTGCGACTGCCGGCCGGGATGATCGGCGCGATCGTCGTGCTCCTCTCGCTCTTCCGCTATAAGCAGTACCGCTACCTCCAGGCGGCGATTCCCTTCATAGCGATCGCCGCGGCGCTCGGCTGGGACCGCCTGCGGTCGCGAGTGCCCCGGATCGCCGCGGTCGCCCTCGCGCTGGCTGCGTTCTACGGCGGGGTCGCGAGCGTCCTGCTGCTGCGCGGGAAATCGCAGCCGGCCGTCGCGGCGGCGCGATCGCTCGCGCAGAGGAATCCACCGCCGCGCCTGGTCGCGCTCGAGCAGGCGTGGGCCTACGGGGAGCGCCTGTACCTGCCGCGCGCGCGGATCCGGGACGTTCCTCCGTCGCGGCCGCTCGACCCCTCCGTGGTGATGGAGGCCGTCGACGGCGTCGATGCCGCGGCGTTCTACTCGACCGACCTCGATTTGTCGAGCCGAGATGCTCTGGCCCGAGTCGGCCTGCGTGAAGACGGAACCTTTCATCGCGATGACGGAAAGCCGGTCACCGTCTTCCGACGATCCGCTCGCTGATCTCTCACACTCGTCGGACTCCGACGGTTTTCCCGCAGCTCATTAATCGAAGCTAAAGAACGCGAGGCGATCGCACGGCTTGCAAGGGCGTTGCGGGCCTCACTCACACAACGTTAACGATAAGAAGGCGATTAACAACTCCCGCGCGCGATCTCCGCGGACTAGCGTGCGGTCGGTTTCAGCAGAACGGCGCTGGTTGCCGCGCTGCTTTTCCACGGAGGTCAGCACATGAAACGAATCGACGTTCTGTATGCATCGAGAAACGCTCAGCACATTCCCGTGAAGGCCTTGTTCCTGCTCGGGGCGATAGCCCTCTCACTGCTGCTCGGAAGCGATCGAGTCACTGCAGAGCAGCCGCCCGCGCCGTGCCACGCGAACCCGCTTGCCGCGCAGGATGAGGCGACCGTCGCCAGCCGCGGCGACATTGCTTCGCTTCCGCTCGACCTGAAGAACCTGCTCGTTCGAATCGGGGGGCGGCCGCATACCTATCTTCCAATGCAGGTGTACGCGGAGGCGGATAGCCCGAGCCAATTTTTTCAGTACTACCTGCTGGACACGCACGGATTCGAGCCGAACGTCTTCACCACCAGAATCCCGGGCGTCAACGACACCGCCATGCTCACCGCCACGGGCTCCAACTGTGGCCTCCCCACGATCGGCGCCATCCGCGTGGTGCTCGAACCAAAGCCGGGCTTGCCCACCGACCCCGGCGACGTGCGGGCATTCATCGACATGTTCACCGATATCTCGGGACTCTTCGTCATCAACAACGAGAGCGGGTGGTACGAGGGATGGATGATCCACGACGTGGTCGTCCCGACCGTTGCCCGGCCCCGCCCCGACGGCCACGCCCAGTTCGGCACGATCACGGCGGCCGATGCGGCCCAACTGAGGGCCATGGGCGCAGGCAATAACGTCCCGGGTAACATCTTCACGGTGGACGGTCTCGCGGTCCACTTTCCCAGCGACACCGATCACTTCCCGGACAGGCAGTCGAACGTCGTCCCGGTTCAGTTGAGTCTCGGTGCGTATAACGCGATGCAGCAGACCGACGTTCACTCCTACTGGGAGTTCAACTACACGACCAACTGGGTTCACCCTCTGTACGAGCTGCCCTTCACCGGAGGCGGGTTCCCCAACCTGGGCGGGGGGTCGGACTCGCTTTGTCCTTCCATCGTTCCGGGCTCGGGTCCGGAAGGCAAGAAGAACAAGGCCTCGGTTTACGGGGACAACCCCAATCGGCCGCGTGACCCCGATCTTTTCGATGCCGAGATCGACTCCCAGCGCGAATTCCGTCAGCGGTTCATCCCGAGCGGGCTGGCAAACGAGGTTTTTCTGGACGTCTATGCGCGCCCTGTTTCGTTCGAGCCAGGGATGAAGAATCTGACCCAACGCTTGTTCAAAGCCTATACGGCAGAAGTCGCCCGGGTCGACCAGAACGGGGACGGGGTCATTTCCGCGGCGGAAGGAGACGTCGACGAGGGGTCGGACGGGTTTGCCGACAACACGCGGCTGTTCATTCCGGCCACGGCGTTCAACCGCGTCGCGATCACCCGCGAGATCAACGACTCGCTGCTCGCCCCCCGGTTCGCGCCGAGCCAGCGGGGCTGGGTCCTGACCGGATTCCAGGTGCGCGTCAGCCCCTCGGTGCCGGCGTCGGAAGGACGCGATGGCGACGACCGGTAACAGCCGGAGCGGATACCGGTCGGAGGGCTAGAGAGGTTTTCGGCCGGCACCTCGGGTTGCGTCGAGTGCCCCGAGGAGCCGGCCAAAGTCTCCGGGCAGGGGAGCCACGATCTCCATCTCTTCGTTCGTCGCGGGATGTCGCAGACCGATCCGTTCGGCGTGGAGGGCCTGCCTCGGAAAGGCCGCGAGCGTTCGTCGAAGCTCCGCGTCCCGGACCCGGTCGAAGCGCGGCCGGCCGTAAACGGGATCACCGACGACCGGGAGGCCGGTCGCCGCCAGGTGCACGCGGATCTGGTGCGTCCGGCCGGTGACGAGCCGGCAACGCAGGAGCGCGATCCCGAGATCGGGCCACTCCCGCTCGATCTCGTACAGCGTGCGCGCCTCGCGCGCGCCGGGCGGAGGCGTTTCCGTGTTTCGAAAAGCCCGCATCTTCTTGCGGTCGCGAGGGTCGCGGCCGACCGGGAGAGAGATCTCGCCCTTGCGAACGCGGGGGAATCCGCCGACCAGGGCGAGGTACTCCTTGCGCAGCGCGCGCTTCTTCATCTGCCTCGAGAGCGACGCGTGCGCGCGGTCCGTCTTCGCGATGAGGAGGACGCCCGTCGTGTCTCTATCGAGCCGGTGGACGATTCCCGGTCGGAGCTCTCCACCGATGCCCGACAGATCGCGCACGTGGTGGAGGAGAGCGTTCACGAGGGTACCGGAGTCGTGCCCGGGAGAGGGGTGAACGACGAGACCCGGCGGCTTGTCGACCGCCAGGATGTGCTCGTCCTCGTAGAGGATCGACAGCGAGATCTCTTCCGGCTCGATCGCGGTCGGGCGGGGCTCCGGGACCTCCACCTCGATCTCGTCGCCGGCCCGGACGACGTGGGAGCGCCGGACGGAAGATCCGGAAAGCCGGACCGCTCCCTCCTCGATCAGCTTCTGAATCCGCGAGCGCGAAAGATCGGAGCAGGCCGATGCGAGGAAGAGGTCGAGACGGGTGCCTTCGGACGGGACGCCGACCCGAAAGCGGCGGATCAACTCAAGCGGCGGCGCGGCGCCGTCGAGAAAGGTAGATCAGCATTCCAACGGACGCCGCGACTGCGAGGAGGCCGATGAACTGCGACGTCGAGAGAACGCCCGGAATCAGGAACCCGCGGACGGAGTCGCCCCGGAAAGTCTCGAGGATTCCGCGGGTGATCGCGTAGAGAAGAACATACAGCCAGAAGACCTCGCCGTCGAACGTCCGCCGCCGGTACGCCCACTGAAGGATCAGGAAGATCACGAACGCGTTTGCCGACAGGTAGATCTGCGTCGGATGGAGCGCCACGTTCAACGGAGTTCCGACGGCCTCGTGCGCAAACGGATCCCGGAACGTCACACCGAAGGGCCCGTCGGTCGGCTTGCCGTAGCAGCAGCCCGCTGCGAAGCAGCCCCAGCGCCCGATCGCCTCGCCGAGAGCGATCGACGGAGCTCCCATGTCGGCGATCTTCCACGCCGGCAGCCGGTGCTTCCGCATGTACCAGATGCCGACCGTGGTCGCCGCAATCAGACCGCCGTAGAACACGCCCCCGGAGCGCAGTACCTCGATGAAGTTGCTGGGACTCCTCATGTAGTGGCGCCATTCGACGATCACGAGGAGGACCTTCGCCCCCAGGATGGCGGACGCGAGGACGTAGAGCGAGAAGTCGAAGATCTTCTGCTCCGGCAAACCCTCGGCCCTCGCTTTGCGACGGAGCATCCAGATCCCGACCAGGTAGGCGATCGCGAGAATGACGCCGTACGTCGGGAGGTAGAACGAGCCGATGTGGATGAGCCGGGGAAACACGGGGCTATCCCGAGGCAGCGGGGCGGGCCTCCGCTTCGTCCTCGCGCTGCAGCATGTCGAGAAAGAGAAGGGCGACTCCCGCGCAGATCGCCGAGTCTGCGAGGTTGAAAGCCGGCCAGTGGTGGCCGGAAATCGAGAAATCCAGGAAGTCCACGACGTACGTGAAACGCACGCGGTCGAGGAGGTTGCCCACCGCGCCGCCCAGAATGAGAGCGAGGCCGACCTGGAGCCGGACGCTCTTGTGGGAGGAGCGGAGCGCGTACGCGGAGACGATCAAGAAGACGAGAACCGCGACGCTGTTCAGCACGATTGCCTTTACGGAGGAGTCCACGGACGCGAAGAGGCCGAAGGCGGCGCCGCTGTTCTGCACGTAGGTCAGGTCGAACAGCCCGGAAACGACTTCGCGCGACTCGTGGACCTGGAACGTCCGCATCACGACGCCCTTGGTCCACTGGTCCATCAGCAACACCGCGAGCGAAACGAGGAAGTACCCGGTGCGATAGACCGCGCTCTCCTTCAACCGCGGGAAAAGGCTCATCGCGCGAGCCCCGCCGGCTCGGCCGCCAGAGACTCGAGCGCCCGCCGGCAGCGCGCGCAGATCCCGTCCGCCTCCGCCTCGGGCGTCACTTTCCAGCACCGGTCGCACCGGCGGCCGCGCGCCTTTTCGAACTTGAGCCAGAGGCCGGGATAGGCCTGGGAGGCGGTCCAGCCGTCGCCGGCCGGCTCCGCGGCCGGAATCGTTTCCGACACGATGAAGAGGTCGGCGAGACCGGCACCTTCCGTCCCGGTCGCGGCGCGGTCGCTCTCGAGGGCCTCGTTTTGGGTCAGGGCGATCGCGCCCTCGAGCGAGGATCCGATCGTCTTCTCCCGCCGCGCCGCTTCGAGCAGAAGGGCCGCCTCCTCACGCAGCTTCACCAGGCGATCCCAGGCCTCTTCGGGGAGCGGCTCATCCGGAAGGTCATCCAGCGCCTCGAAACGCGCGAGGTGGACCGATTGTTCCTTCCGACCAGGGAGCGCTTCCCAGATCTCTTCGGAAGTAAACGGCATGACCGGGGCGGCGAGTGTCGCAATCGAGCGCCCGATCCGGTGCATGGCGGTCTGCGCGGAGCGGCGCTCGCGGGAAGCCGCTGGAGAGGCGTACAGACGGTCCTTCAACACGTCCAGATAGAAGGCGGAGAGCGTCGTCGCGCAGAAGTTGACGAGGGAATGGTACACGAGGTGAAACTCGTAATCGCGGTACGCCGCGGCGAGTCGAGCCGAGAGGCGCCGGGCCTGGTGGAGGGCCCAGCGGTCGAGGGGCGCGAGGTCACGTGAGGCGACCGCGTCGGCGGCGGGCTCGAAGTCGTACAGGTTGGAGATCAGGTAGCGCGCGGTGTTGCGAATTTTGCGATACGCCTCCGCGCAGCGCGCGAGGATCTCGTCGGAGATCGGGTCGTCGTCGCGGTAGTCGAGGCTCGTCACCCAGAGCCGCAGGATGTCGGCGCCGTACTTGTCGAGAATCTTCTGTGGCTCGATGACATTGCCGAGAGATTTCGACATCTTCCGTCCGGAACCGTCTACGACGAATCCGTGCGTGATGACCCCGCCGTAGGGTGCAGCGCCGTAGAGCACGACGGACGTCAGGAGCGACGACTGAAACCAGCCGCGGTACTGGTCGTGCCCCTCGACGTAGAGATCGGCCGGTGGGCCATTGCGCTTGCGCGTCAACTCCGGCCACTCGCCAGACCGGAGAACCGCCAGATGCGAGACGCCGGAGTCGAACCAGACATCCAGGATGTCGGTTTCGGCGACGAAGTCCTCCCGCCGAAAATCCTTGAGATCCGCGCCCGGGGGCAGAAAGTCGGTCGCGGGCCGCGCGTACCAGGCGTCGCCCCCTTCCCGGCGGAAGATCGCGACGACGTGCTCGAAGAACTTCTTCTGCTCGTCCACAGACTCCTTCCACGGGTAGACGAGCCGCTCGTCTCCGCGAATCGCGTAGAGAAGCATGATCGGGGAGCCCCACCGCCGCTGTCGGGATATGACCCACTCGCGCCGGTTCTCGACCATTCCGGCGATCCGCGACTCTCCCCAGGCCGGTACCCACCGCACCTGCCGGATCGCTTTGAGCGCTCCGGCCCGAACGTCGGCCGAGGGTTCGTCGAGCCGCACGAACCATTGGACGGTCGCTCGAAAGATGACCGGGTTCTTGCAGCGCCAGCAGTGCGGGTATTCGTGCCGGAACGCAGGCGCGAGGTGGAGGAGCGCCCCGGCGGCCTCGAGGTCTTTCACGATCTCCGCGTTCGCATCCATTACCTTCTTACCGTGGTACCTGGGTACCGTCGTGAACCGGCCGGCGGCATCGACGGGAGACAGGATGGGCAACCCTTCACGCACGCCGGTCTGGAAGTCGTCCTCTCCGGCGCCCGGCGCGGTGTGGACGAGCCCGGTGCCGGCCTCCATCGTGACGTAGTCGCCCGCGACGACGCGGAAAGAGCGCGCCTCCTCCTCGGGGGTCAGCTCGCCCCGCATCTCTCTTCCGAGGGGGTGTCGGTAGCGGAGGCCCACGAGCCGTGACCCCGGCACGACGCCTTGGACGCTCCATTTCGTCCACCCGACTCGCCGCGCAAGCTCCGCGGAGAGCTTTTCGGCGACGACGTAGAGCCGGTTTCCCGTCGACACCAATTGATAGCGCTCCTGCGGATGGACGGCGATCGCGAGATTCGACGGTATGGTCCACGGCGTCGTCGTCCAGATCGCGGCGAAAACGGGCAGGCTCTCGATTTCCCGGGAGCGGTCCTCCTTCGGGAAGCGATCGAGCACCTCTCCGCCTTCGAACGGAAAGGCGACGTCGATCGCCGGGTCCGTCCGCTCCTCGTACTCGAGCTCTGCCTCCGCGAGAGCCGTCCGATCCGCGAAGCACCAGCGGACGGATTTCAGAGCCTGGTAAACGAGATTCCTCTGAAAGAACTCCCCGAAAGCCCGTGCGATCTCCGCCTCGTATTCCCGGCTCATCGTCGTGTACGGCCGATCCCAGAGCCCGCCGACGCCGAGGCGTCGAAATTCCTCCCGCTGAATCGAGATGTATCGGTCGGCGTAGTCGCGGCAGGCTCGACGGACTTCGAGCGCCGACATCTCGCGCCTCTTCGCTCCAAGCTCCTGGTCCACCTTCCGCTCGATCGGCAGGCCATGGCAGTCCCAGCCCGGCACGTACGGAGCGTCGAAGCCGAGCATGGACCGGCTTCGCACGACGAAGTCCTTGAGGATCTTGTTCAACGCCGTGCCGATATGGATGTTCCCGTTCGCGTAGGGGGGACCGTCGTGGAGGATGAAACGCGGCCGGCCGGCCGAAGCCGCGCGCACTGCCGCCTCGAGATCCATTTTCTTCCACGCGGCGAGCCGCTCCGGTTCGCGCCGCGGAAGATCCGCCTTCATCGGGAAGTCGGTCTTCGGGAGGTTGAGCGTCGCCTTGTAGTCGCCGGAGGTCGCCATGTTCGAAGCCCGGAAAGATAGCAGGAGTCGGCGCCGCCCGGCCTACTCCTCCGTTACGAGGAGGACGACCGCCGCTGCCATCGTTCCCGTGTGGGTGATCGAGACCTCCGTGCTCGCGACGCGCAGCTCCCGCGACCGATCGAGGGCGCGCCCGTGGAACGAAAGAGTCGGTTTCCCGCGCGGATCGCGTCCAACCTCGACGTCCCGAAAAGCGAGACCGCGCCAGCCGATGCCGAGCGCCTTCATCGCGGCCTCCTTCGCCGCGAACCGGCCCGCGACGTGCTCCGCGCGCGCGCGCGGATGGCGGCGGCTCCGCGAGAGCTCTCCCGGCCGGAAAATGCGACGGACGAATCGGTCCCCCCAGCGCTCGAGCACGCCCGCGACGCGGTCGACCTCGGTCAGGTCGAGACCGAGCAGGACTTTCATGGCGTCACTTCAGCCCGAAGAACCGTGCGATCCGCTGACGCAGAGGGGTCCGATCTTCCGTTCGATCGGTCTCCCCGCGCGCGGCCTCGAGAGCGTCGGCGGCTCGCTTGCGCCGCTCCTGCATGGTCAGCTCGAGCATCCCGACGATCGAGGGGTTTTCCCGGAGGATGGGGAGCAACGTGGCCTTGCCGATCTCGACCAGGGTCGCTTCGGTCATGGCGCGGACGGTCGCCGTGCGGGGGTCGCCCGTCAGAAGACTGATCTCCCCAAACGCGGCTCCCGGCTCGAGCACCGCGAGCCGCTGGCTCTGCCCCACGTTCCCGTGGGCGGAGACGCCGAGGCGCCCCGTTTCCACGACGAACATCGAGGATCCCCGGTCCCCTTCGCGGACGACCGTCTCCCCCGCGGCGAAGCGGCGCTCGCGCGCGCCGTCGGCGACCCGTGAGCGCGCCTCGTCGGAGAGGAGCGCGAAAAGGTCGACGTTCGAGATCGCCGACTCGATTTCGGAGCGCCGGGACGGATGCGCGAGCGTCCCGGCGTCGTACCGATACTGCCGGATCACCGGGTAGGCGATCGGGATGCTCTCGCGCTCCAGGCGATACCAGACGCGTTCGCGAATCTGGGAATCGAGATCGAGGAACTTCGCATAGTCGTCCAGCCAGTAGCGAAGCTCATAGGCAATCGCCCATTGGTCGAAGGCCTTCAAATAGGCGGTCGGCTCGGGGTAGGCCGCAATGCCGGGAAGGTCTCGGCCGGCCGCTTCGAGCACTTCCCGCGCCCGCGCGGGCGCCAGGTCGTACTCGAGATCCACCTTGAGCGTTCTCGCGATGGGGCGCCCCGGCCGCGGGAAGACCTCCAGGCGCTCCCGGCTGGCGACGCTGTTGGGGATGAGCAGGACGTTGCCTTCCATCGTGCGCAACTTGATCGCCCGCCACGAGAGCTGTTCGACCGTTCCGAAGACCTCGCCGGAGCGGATCATGTCGCCGACCTGGACGGTCTTCTCGAGGTGCAGGGCGAGCCCGGAAAACAGGTTTCCGAGCGTGTCCTGCAGCGCGAGACCGATGACGACCGTCAGGACGGCCGACGTGGCGAGAACGCCGGTCAGCTCGACCTGGAGGATCACATGGAGAAGGATGGCCGCCGTGAGACCGAAGACGAGGAGGCCGACGAGCTGTCGCAGGAGCGCCGGGGCCGGAGTTTTCCGCCGCAGCCGGAACGCAACGTCGAAGAAGATGTAGTCGAGGACCCGCGTCAGAACGAGGGCCACGGCGATGCCGATCGCCAGAGCGCCGTAGTCGTGATCCCCCCGCGCGTTGGTGGTCGGGATCCGGAGCGCCGTCAAGAGCAGCACGACCGCGATGACCGTGGCGACGAGGGCGAATGGACCGATCAGGCGCCGCACGAGCAGAGGGAGCCTTTCGCCGATCGGCTTGATCCGGTCGAGGGTCTTCACAGACGCGCGATCCTTTCCACGATCGACCGGGGATCGGCAGCCTCCTGGAAGAGCCGGATGCCGGCGATTCCCGAGAGGCGGTCGGCAAACGGCGCGATCCGTTCCAGCCGGGATTCGTCGATCCCGCCGATCACGAACACCTCCGACTCGTGCCTGTCGAGCGGCGGAAGCTCTTCCAGGACGCCCGGTCCGAGCGGCGGCCCGAAAGGGCGCTTGGAGGGGGTCTCGAAGATCGGTCCGAGCACAACGAGGTCGGCGCCTTCGCCGATCGCGCGAGCCGCTCCTTCGACCGAGTGCGTCGAGATGCCCATCCGGAACCCCCTCGGCGAAGCGGACCGCACGCGGGATGGCGGCAGGCCGTCGGCGGGGAGGTGAATGCCGTCGGCTTCCGCGGCGAGCGCCAGGTCGAGCCTCCGGTTCACGAAAAGTGCCACTTCGGGTCCGAGCGCTTGGCGCGCGAGTCTGGCCCAGGAGAGCGCCTCGGAGTCGGGTGTTCCCTTCTCGCGCAGCTCGACGGTCAGCCCCGATGCGCCTTCGAGAGACTCGAGGAGCCGCTCAAAGGCCACGTCTCCGACCGCGCGTCGTTCGGTCACGTAGAGGGACTTCATCGGGGTGGTCGGCCGGCCGTCACGTCATCCTCCGACAGTTGCCGGGAGAGGACCCTCAGGTCCGAAGCCCCGGCAAAGAGATGAACGACCCCGAGACCCGAAACGAACCCTCGAAAAAATCCGGAGCTGGTCCACCCGCCGGCTCCGACGCCGGCGGTCCACGGTCGCAGCAGAAGGTAAACGCCGACCGCCGTGCAGTAAAAGACGAACAGGGCGCTGCCCAGCAGGGTCGACAGGCGCAGGCTGCTCATCGGATCGGAATTGTAGTTTCCCATGAAGTAGCTTGGATCGGACGTCGCCAAAAAAAACCGCGCCCGAAGGCGCGGTGTGAGGAAGAGGAAATCCCCTTTCGAGGCGGGATCAGTCCTTGCGATTCTTGCCGTGTCCCCTGTTACCGGACTCGGGGGCCGCCGGGCGGGAAGGTGGCGCGGAGTACGCTCGCCCCCGCTCGACGCGCGGCGGCTCGCGATACTCGCGTGCCGGAGGCGCGGGTGCCCGGTACTCGCGCGGCGGCTCGCGATACTCGCGTGCCGGAGGCGCGGGTGCCCGGTACTCGGGCGGCGGCTCGCGATACCCGCGCGCCGGGGGCGCAGGTGCCCGGTACTCGCGCGCATCGGGGTGATACCCGCGCGGCGCGGGGGCGGCCCTCTCGGGACCGCGCTCGCGCCAGCCGAGCTCGCGAGCGTTTTCGCGGCCGCGCGGGGCAACGTCCGTCTCACCCTGCCACCGGCGGCTCGGAACCGCACCCTCGATCACCCGGCGGGCGGGCGGAACATCCGAGCGGGCTCGCCAGCCCGCGGTGGGAGCCCGGGACTCGAGCGCCGGGACAGCCGACCGCGATTCGGGCCGACCGCGCCACGCTTCCTCGCGCGAGACCGATTTGCCCGGCTTGCCCCGATCCACCTCGGAGGGCGCGCGGGACGGCCGGTCGGCGGAAGGCCCCGGCGCTTCGCGCTTCGACTCGGGGGCGCGCTGCCGCCAATCCTCCGCAGCGGGAGCCGGTGCGGACCGATCTGGCCCTCGCCCGTCGCGCGGGGCGATCTCCGGCCGTCCGCGACCCCTGTCTTCCCGGCCCACGCCCGAGACGTCCGGAGCCGGTGCGCGGCCGATATCCCGGCCCCGGCCCCGCCAGGCGTCGTCGTTGCTCGGCTCGACCGCTTCACCGCCCTTGCGGCCGCGGGCGAATGCGGATCCTCTATCGATTGCGCCCTTTTTAGCGGCGCCGCGGCTGCCGAGAAACTCCGTGACTGAACGCCCTCTCTCGACCCTCGTTCCGCGCGACGCGAGCTCCTCGGAGCCCGGTCCCGCGATCCGGCCGCGGCCGGTTACGACGGCCCGCTCCTGCAGAGCGTTCAGGGTCGAAGGGGAAAGCGTCTTCTCGCGCGCGAGGACGGGTGCGAGGCGGGTGGCGTCCCTCGACTGGGTGCGCTCGATCAAGGCGGGAGCTTCCTTGACATAGCGCTGGATCGCCTGGGACACGGAGTCGCCGCGCGATGCGACGACGATCGGCTTGGCCGAAATCGCAATCTGATCGCCCAGGGTCGAGGCGATCCGCGATCCGGAGACAACGGACAATCGGTCGGTCGACGTCGCGAGCGATCGGGCGGCGACGAAGTTCCATCCGCCGAAGTCGACCTTGGCGGTCTTGAACGTGCCCGAAAGAGCGAACACGAGGTTCTGTGCCCGGCTGTAACCGCCCGTCCAGCCCCAGGACCGGTAGTAGTTGTTGAACCAGGGGGAGTAGAACGAGTAGTACCCGACGGGGCACCAGCCGACATAGTTCGGGGTGTACGCCCAGTAGACCCACGCCGGCGAGTACGTGTAGGAGGGCGCCCAGCACCAGTGGTGGAAGCCGAGGTCGAAGAACCAGCTGCCGTAGTGGAACGGGTACCAGCCCCAGGGGTCCGACGACCACCACGTCAGACCGATCGGCGTGTAGTACCAGCTTCCGTAGGAGTAGGGCGTCCAATCGATGTCGACGCGCGGGACCCAGACGTTCGTCGAGTAGGTGGAGTTGTATTCCCAGTCGCCGTAACCGTCGAGAGCAACGACGTCGCTCGCATATTCGTCGTCCACGTAACGAGCCGAGACGCTACGAGTGGTTTCGGAGGAGAGACCTTCCAGCCGATCGGCGCACCAGAGGTCGAACCGGTCGCGCGAGAAGACGCCCCGCGAGATGTCGGGCGTTTCGTCTCCCTGCACCATCAGGTACTGACCCCCGTCCAGCGTGTAGCTGTCCGAGCGCGTTCGGACTTCGGCGGAGCCGGCGCGCACGACGACGGCCGTCCCGCGCCGCGGGTCGGCGTTGACGCGCACCCGTGAGCTCGCCGACAGGTAGACCGTGACGTCCTCGGTGTCGATTCGCGGGACGGACTCCTCGTTCGTGCCCGTCGTCGCGAGGACGACCGAGCCGTCGCGGAGATCGATCGCCGAGAACTCGTCGTTCTCGCCCTGCTGGTCGTTCAGTGAGGAGAAGCGCGCGCGGGTTCCACCGCCGACGAAGAGGAGGTTGCCATCGGCGAGCCCGACCTCGGCGCGACCGGCTTCGGATGTCAGGATCTCGTCTCCGGCGGAAATCGGCATGTTGCGCCGGGCCGTCACCCGGCCGTTCCAGCTCGACTGCACGGTCACGCCGCCGACCGTCTCCCGGACGTACGAGTAGCCGTTGCGGTGGCCGTCGGAGCGGCGGTCGGCGTAGCGGTCCGAATTGGTCGCCCGGGAAGAGGGCTCGTATTGCGAGAAGCCCGTCGCGACCGTCAGCAACGTCGTGGCCACGCCCAGGAAAATTCGCCGGATCGGACTCATCGGCATCCTCCGGGGAAAGATAGAGCGATGCCCGTGCCACGAAGGCGGGCGGGCGCCCGAGGCACAAGCGCCGTCGAATCAAAAGGTTGCGGCCGGTTACTCGAAGCTCCATTGCGGCAGCTGTCCCGCTTCGCGGACACCTTTTGGACCGGCGAGGACAGTCGCGGAATGTCTCACAACGGGCTGCTACTCTCCGCTCCCATGTCGATCCGCGACCTGGTTCGCTGGGGTGACACGCGCCTCGTCGCCGAAAACGAGGATGTCGTTTCGCCCGACGGCGACCTCGGACGTCTCGTCGCGGATCTGGTGGATACCTGCCATGCCGCTCCCGGAGTGGGGCTCGCTGCTCCCCAGATCGGAGTCAACCGCCGGGTCGCGGTCGTCGACCTTTCGGTCGGCGAAGACGCCTCTGCCATCATCGTTCTCGTGAACCCGGTCATCCTCTCGACCTCCGGGGAGCAGAAGGAGGAGGAAGGGTGCCTCTCGATTCCCGACGTCTCCGAGAAGGTCGTGCGCCCGGCCCGGGCCGTCGTACGGGCCGCCGACGAGCACCTCCGGGTGCGGGAAATCGAAGGAAGCGGCCTGCTCGCCCGCGCCCTCTGCCACGAGACCGACCATTTGAACGGCGTTCTGTTCGTCGATCGGTTGAGGGGGCTGAAGCGGGAGCTGACCTGGAAGAAGATCGAGCGGCGCCGCACCCGAGGGGCGTGGTGAAGCTCCAAAACACGCTCGGGCGCCGGCTCGTCGACTTCGCACCGCTCGAACCCGGGCACGTCCGGCTCTACACCTGCGGGCCGACCGTATACAACGTCGTCCATATCGGAAACCTGCGGACGTTCGTCTTCGAAGACGTGCTGCGCCGTCACTTCCGGGCGAGCGGCCACCGGGTGACCCAGGTCATGAATCTGACCGACGTCGACGACAAGACGATCCGCGGCGCGCGGGAGGCCGGCGTGCCCCTGGGCGACTTCACCGCGAAATACTCCGATGCGTTTTTCCGCGACATCCAACGATTGAACGTCGAGCCCGCGGAGCGATACCCGCGGGCGACCGAGCACGTCCCCGAGATGGTCGACCTCATCCGGCGGCTGGCGGAACGGGGTCACACCTACGAGTCGGAAGCGTCGGTGTACTTCCGGATTTCGACGTTTCCCGGGTACGGAAAGCTCTCGGGGATCGACCTCGACCAGACGCGGCGCGGCGACCGCGTCGCCGACGACGAATACGAGAAGGAAGACGTACGGGACTTCGCCCTTTGGAAAGCGGCCAAGCCGGGCGAGCCTTCCTGGCCCTCCCCGTGGGGAGAGGGAAGGCCGGGCTGGCACATCGAGTGTTCCGCGATGAGCATGAGATACCTGGGGGAGCACTTCGACATCCACACGGGCGCGGTGGACAACATCTTTCCGCACCACGAAAACGAGATCGCCCAGAGCGAAGGCGCGACCGGGCATCCTTTCGTGGAAGTCTGGCTGCACGCCGAGCACCTGATCGTGGACGGCGAGAAAATGGCTAAGTCGAAGGGCAACTTCTACACGCTCGACGACGTGCTCGCCCGACGCGACAATCCGGCCGCCGTCCGGTACCTCCTCCTTTCGGTGCCGTACCGCAAGAAACTGAACTTCACGTGGGAAGCGCTCGCCGGGGCGGCTGTCGCCGTTGATCACATCTTTACGACGTGGAGCCGGATCACAGATTTCGGCGCCGCGTTGGGATCCAAGCCGACACCATTCCCAGCCGAAGAGCGTTCCGAGGAATTCCTCCGTGGCTTCGGCTCCGCTCTCGATGACGATTTGAACACCCCACAGGCTCTTGGGGCGCTCTTCCCCTTCCTGTCGGAGATCAACAAGGCCTTTGACGAGGGCACGCTGGATGCGAAGGGAGCCGAGATCGCCCGTCTGGCGATCGAGAAAGCAGACAGAGTGCTGGGAGTGATTCCGTTTCACGTCCGAATGCGGGCGGAGCCCCTCCCGGCGGAGATCGAGGCGCAGATCGCGGCGAGAAACGCGGCCCGAAAGAGGCGCGACTTCGCGGAGTCCGACCGGATTCGCGACGACCTCGCCGCCCGCGGGATCGTGCTGGAGGACACGCCCGGCGGGACGCGCTGGAAGAAGACCACGCCCGTTTGATATCCTCCCCGCCCGATGATTGGCCGCTCGATCGGGTGCTGGCGGGAGGGGAACCGGTAAGGTCCGGGCTCGAGCGCTCGGAACCCTGCCGCGATCTTTTCGGGCGGGGACCGAGAGACAAGGACCCCCGGCCCGAAAGGGCTCGGGGGTTTTCGTTTGAGGGATAGACCGCTTTCGCTTCCGGCTCACGTCGCATCGGTCGCGCCGCGCGATCTCGCCGACGCGAGGCGCCTCGCCGCCGCCGTCCCCGCGAAAGCAACGGCGATCGAATACCGGCTGGACGGCGCTGCGGAGAAGATCGCGCCCGCCACTCTGGCGGAGGTGGACTCCCGGCCGGTGATCGTGACCTGGCGCAGCGTCCGCGAAGGCGGGCACTTCGACGGCTCCCCGGAGGAGTACCGGCGGCTCGTTTCCGAAGCGGCCGAGGCCGGAGCCATCGTGGACATCGAGCATTCGAGCGGCCTCGCGGACCGCCCGGACTTCGTGGAGCGCCGGCGCCTTCTCGTCTCGTCACACTTTCCGTTCGGCCTTCCTCCCGACTGGGAAGCACGGCTGGCGGCGATGCGTCAGAAGGGCGCGCTCGCGGTGAAGCTCGTAGCCGGGGCGGCGCATCTGCGCGCGAGCATCGACATGGCGGAAATCCAGCGCCGATGCGCCGACGGCGCGACGTCGATCTTTCCGATGGGGCCGGCGAGCGCTCCCGGACGCATTCTGGCGGCGCTCTTCGGCGGCGCCCTCGTCTACGGGTCGGTGGGCCGGGCGACCGCCGCTGGACAGCTGCTCCTCGCGGACCTTCTCGACGTTTACACGACCGATCACGCCCGCCGACCCTCGGCGCTCTTCGGGATCGTCGCGCTCGACCCGTCCGGCTCGCTCTCTCCGACGGTTTACAACGCGTTCTTTCGCTCGCGCAACCTGCCGTTTCTCTATCTGCCGGTCCCGGTGTCGGATTTCGAGCGCGAGCGTCCCCACGAGATCGAGCTCGATCCGCCGTTCCGCGGCTTCTCGATCACGCAGCCGTGGAAGACCCGGGCAGTGGGAGCGGGAATGGCCAGCGAGGACGTCTCCGCGACGGGAGCCGCCAACACGCTCTTACGGGAGAGACGGGGGTGGCGCGCGGAAAACACCGACGTCGACGGCGTCTTCGATCCGCTCTCCGACCACGACACGGGCGAGGGGCGGACGGCGCTCATCCTCGGCACCGGCGGGGCGGCCCGAGCGGCGATCGTTGCGACGCGACGGCTTGGCTACGAGGTCGCCGTGACAGGGCGTCGCGACGAAGCCGCGGATGCCCTGGCCGAGCGATTCGGTATCGACTCGCTCGCCTGGGAGGACGTCTCGGCGAGCGAGGCCGATCTCTACGTCAACGCCACGCCGGTCGGCTGGCGGCCTGACGATCCGCCGGCCGTCCCGGCGCGGGTGCTCAACGCGCGTCCCCTCGTCTTCGACTGCGTCTATCGCCGGGACGGAGAAGCGACATCGACCGTCCGCGCGGCCCGCGCCGCCGGCTGCCGGGTAATCCAGGGCCTCGAGATGTTCGCGGTGCAGGCGGCCGCCCAGGCCCGGCTCTTCGGGGTCGAGGGCGTGACGCGCGAGGAAGCGGCCCGGATCCTCGCGGGAGAGCGGGCCGCATGAGCCGGCGGGAAGAGGAGAAGCGGGCGATTCTCGCGCGCGGAGACGGCCGGGCGTTTCCCGTCGCGCGCGTCTTTCCGAGCGATGAGCAAACCCCGGTTGGTCTCTTCCGCCGGATGCGGAGCTCCGGCTCCGAATGTTTCCTGCTCGAGAGCGTCGAAGGCGGCGAGGCGGTCGCGCGCTACACCTTTCTGGGCGTCGCGCCGGCGGCTCGCCTGACCGTCCACGGCGGGAAGGTCGAGATCGAGCGGGATGACCGTAGCGGTCCGGCCGGCTCCGGAGCCCTCGAAGCCGTGCGCGCGCTCGCCGTCCGCGACAGCTTCGCGCCCGACCCCGATCTGCCGCCCCTCTGCGCGGGAGTGGTCGGGTTTCTCTCCTACGACGCGGCGAGGCTCTTCGAGGAGATACCGGATCGGCACTCCCGCGAAGGCGGGATTCCCGACGCCCTCTTCCTTCTGTTCGAGTCGGTGGTCGCGTTCGACCATGTCCGGCAGTGTCTCCTGCTCTTGACGTGCGCCGATCTCTCCACCGGTGGCGAAGAGCGCGAGGCGGAAGCCGCGCTCTCCCGGCTCGACCGGCTCGAAGAATTTCTTTCCGTCCCCGCTACCGGCACGGCGCGGAGAGATCCGGGTGACGCCCGCGACTCCGGGTCCCGTTTCACGCCCTCGATGCCGAAGGAGACCTTCCTGGGTGCGGTCGAGGCCGCGAGGGAGGCGATTCTCGCCGGCGAGATCTACCAGGTCGTGCTCTCGCAGCGCTGGGAAGGGCTGCTGGGAGTGGACCCCTTCGAGGTCTACCGCGCGTTGCGGAGGCTGAACCCGTCTCCCTACCTCTTCTACCTGGAGACGCGCGAGGCGGCGGTCTTCGGCGCGTCTCCGGAAATGCTGGTCCGCTGCCGCGGACGCACTGCGGAGACCCGGCCGATCGCCGGCACGATCCGCCGCGGGAAGACTCCCGATGAGGACGCGGCTCTCGCCGCCCGCCTTCTCGCCGACCCGAAGGAGCGGGCGGAGCACGTGATGTTGGTCGACCTCGGCCGCAACGACCTCGGGCGGGTGTGCGAGATCGGCAGCGTGCGCGTGACCCGGTATGCGGAAGTCGAGCGCTACTCGCACGTCCAGCACCTGGTCTCGGAGGTTCGCGGCACGCTCATGGCGGGAAAGACGGCGACCGACGCCCTCGCTGCCTGCTTCCCGGCCGGGACGCTGACCGGGGCGCCCAAGATCCGCGCGATGGAGCTGATCGACGAGCTCGAAGGCTCGCGGCGCGGAATCTACGGAGGAGCCGTCGGCTATCTCGACTGCGCCGGGAACCTCGACATGGCAATCGCGATCCGGACGGCGGTCGTGGAGAAGGGCGTCTGCCGCATCCAGGCGGGCGCGGGGATCGTCGCAGACTCGGTACCCGAGAACGAGTACCGCGAGGCGGAGTCGAAGGCTGAGGCGCTCTTCCGCGCGGTGGAGATCGCGCGGGGAGAGACCAACTCATGATCTTCGTCGTCGACAACTACGACTCCTTCACCTGGAATCTCGTCCAGGCTCTCTCGAAGCTCGACCCCGACGTCGACGTCGCCCGGAACGACCGCTTCGATCCGGAGGAAGCGGTCTCCCGCCGCCCGACCGCGATCGTCGTCTCTCCCGGACCCGGCCGGCCCGAGCGGGCGGGTCGATCCCTCGAGACGATCGCGGCGGCGGAGCGCGAGGGAATTCCTTTGCTCGGGGTCTGCCTGGGTCACCAGGCTATTGCGGCCCTCCACGGCGGGTGCGTGGAACGGGCGGGGGCGCCCCGGCATGGGAAGACGTCCCGGGTGCTTCACGACGCCTCGGAGCTCTTCGGTACGATTCCGAATCCGTTTGAAGCGGGGCGGTACCATTCCCTGATCGTGCGCGAGGAAGGCCTGCCCGCCGAGCTGTCGGTTACGGCGCGGAGCGATGACGGATACGTCATGGCGCTCGCGCACCGTTCCAAGCCGGTGTTCGGAGTGCAGTTCCATCCAGAGTCGGTTCTGACGCCCGCAGGCGAAGAGCTGCTGGCAAACTTTTTCGGAATCGCTCGCCGCGCCGCGCTCCGGGAGGCGGCCCGGCGGTGACGCCGAACGTCGCGGAAGCCCTCAAGATCGTGGCCGCGCGGCATCCGTTGTCGCGCGATCTTGCGGAGAGGGTCTTCGGCGACCTGATGGACGGCAAGGCGACGGAAGCGCAGAAGGGCGCGATCTTGATCGGAATCGCGACGCGCGGCGAGACCTCGGACGAAATCGCGGGAGCGGTCTCGGCCCTGCGCGGACGAATGCGCCGGGTCTCGACCTCGCGGACGCCGGTGCTCGACACGTGCGGGCCGGGCGGGATCGGTCGGGACATGTTCAACCTGTCGACAGCGACCGCGATCGTCGCGGCGGGCGCGGGCGCCTGCGTCGCCAAGCACGGCAACCGCTCGATCTCATCGCGCGTCGGATCGGCCGACGTCCTCGCGGCGGCGGGCGTCGCGATCGACCTCGATCCGGACAGCGCGGGACGGCTGCTCGACGAGATCGGCCTCGTGTTTCTCTTCGCGCCCGCGTTCCATCCGGCCATGAAGGAGCTCGGCACGGTTCGCCGGGAGCTCGGAGTCCGGACCATCTTCAACTCTCTCGGCCCGCTCGCGAATCCCGCCGGGGCGACCCGCCAGATGATCGGCGTCGGCCGGCCCGAACTCGTGCAGCTTCTCGCGGAAGCGCTCGCGACCCTCGGATCGGAGCGGGCGGTCGTCTTCCACTCCGCGAATGGATTGGACGAGCTCATCCCGGGCGTGCCGGCTTCGGGCACCGAGGTGCGTCAAGGATGGACGCGCCCCTGGAGCTACCAGCCGGGGGACGTCGCGCAGGCGACCGTGGACGTCGCGGAACTCGCCGGCGGCGATGCGTCTTCCAACGCGGCGATGCTGCGCGCCCTCCTGGACGGCGAAAAGGGTCCGCGGCGCGAGGCCGTCCTGTTGAACGCCGCCCTCGGCCTCGTCGTTGCCGACCTGGCGGACGGCCTCGACGACGGGTACGAGCGGGCGTGCGCCGCCCTCGACGATGGAAGCGCGCTCGCGACCTTCGAGAAGCTGCGCGCCGGGGGAGCCCCGGCATGAGCGCGGTCCTCGACCGGATCCTGGCCGACAAGAGGCTTCGTCTGGCGCGGGGGGAATACTCCGCGAAGGCGTCCGCCGCGACGACGAGCGACGGAGCGCGTTTCGTTGCGTCTCTGCGCGAGCCCGGCATCCGGATCGTCGCCGAGTTCAAGGCGCGCTCCCCTTCGGCCGGAGAGATCGTCACGGGAGCGGACGGCAAGGTCGAAACGTTCGCGCTCGCTTACCGGCGCGGCCACGCTGCGGCGATCTCGGTGGTCGCGGAGCAGGACTATTTCGGCGGGAAGCCCGAGTGGGTAACTCGCGCGAAGCGGATCTCCGGGCTGCCCGTGTTGATGAAGGACTTTCTCCTCTCGGAGTCGGAGCTCGACTTCGCCGTTTCGCTCGGAGCCGACGCCGTCCTGCTCGTCGTCCGGGCGCTCCCGGAAAACGACCTTTTCGACCTGCGGCGGGGCGCCGCCGCGCGGGGACTCGCCGTCGTCGTCGAAGCGCACGGCCGCGAGGAGATCCCGCGCGCCGCGGCCGTCGAGCCCGACGTCCTCGGCGTGAACGCCCGCAACCTCGCGACGTTCGAGACGGACCTCTCGGCGCTCGAGCTTCTCGCCGAAGAGATTCCGCCCGGGCCGGTGCGGCTGGCGGAAAGCGGCATGTCCTCGCGCGACGACGTCTCGCGGCTTTCCGCCGCCGGATGGGAGGCGTTTCTGATCGGGGAGACCCTCCTCCGCTCGGACGATCCCGAGGAGAAGCTCCGGGAGCTCGCGCGGTGACCGACGTGAAGGTCTGCGGTCTGACCCGGGAGGAGGACGTCCTTGCGGCGTGCGCGCTGGGGGCCGCCTACGTCGGGTTCAACTTCTCCGATCTTTCCCCGCGCCGCGTCACGCCGAAGAGAGCGCACCGGCTCGCGGCGTCGGTTCCACGCGGAGTGCGGCGCGTCGGGGTCTTCGTCGGGGAGAGCTATTCCGCGATCGGTGAAGCGATCGCCGCGGCATCGCTCGACCTCGTCCAGCTGCACCGGCCGCTCTGCGAGGAGGACCTCGAACGCGTCCCCCGTCCGGTCCTCGCGGTCGCGCATGCCGGGCGGGAAGGGGAGATCCCGACGGGCGCGGTCCTCGATCGCTGCGCGGGCATTCTGTTCGACACCTCGGTCGCCGGCGTGCCGGGAGGGACCGGCGTTCCTTTCGACTGGACGCTGCTCGAAGGCCGCCGCTGGCCGGTCCCGTTTTTCGTCTCGGGCGGCCTCCGCCCGGAGAACGTCGGCGAGTCGATCCGCCGGACCCGGCCGGACGCGGTCGACGTGGCTTCCGGGGTCGAGAGCGCGCCGGGCGTCAAGGATCGCGGCCGCATGCGTCGATTCTTCGAGGCGGTCCGCCGGGCCGACGAAGCGGGATGAGCGCGCGCGAAAAAAAGAGAAAGGGCTACTTCGGGGAGTACGGCGGCCGGTTTGCGCCGGAGACGCTCATGGCGCCGCTCGAAGAGCTGGAGCGCGCCTTCGATCGGTGGCACCGCGAGCCGCGTTTCCGGCGCGAGCTCGAGGGGCTCCTGCGGACCTACGGCGGCCGGCCGACGGCGCTCTCGGAAGCGCCCGGGCTTGCGAGGACCGCGGGCGGCGCCTCGATCGCGCTCAAGCGGGAGGACCTCCTCCATACCGGTGCCCACAAGCTCAACAACTGCCTCGGCCAGGTCCTGCTCGCGAAGCGAATGAGGAAGCGCCGCGTGATCGCGGAGACCGGCGCCGGCCAGCACGGGGTCGCGACCGCCGCCGCGGCGGCGCGGCTCGGAGTCCCATGTCGCGTCTACATGGGGACGGTCGACATGGCGCGCCAGTCTCCCAACGTGTCGCGGATGCGGCTCCTTGGGGCGGAAGTCGTCGCCGTCGACTCCGGCTCGCGGACGCTGAAGGACGCGATCAACGAGGCGATGCGCGACTGGATCGAGAACGTCGCCACAACCCACTACGTCCTGGGCTCTGCTCTCGGTCCGCACCCCTATCCAACGATGGTCCGGGAATTCCAGTCGGTCATCGGGCGGGAAGCCCGCGCCCAGTTCCGTCGGCTCGCGGGCCGGGATCCCGACGCGGCAGTGGCGTGCGTGGGCGGCGGCTCGAACGCGATCGGGCTCTTCTCGGCGTACCTCGCGACGCGCGTCCGGCTCTACGGGGTCGAAGCCGGAGGACGCGGCAGCGGGCCCGGCGACCACGCCGCGCGCTTCGCCGGAGGATCCGTGGGTGTCCTGCACGGCACCCGGACGCTCCTCCTCCAGGACTCGGCGGGACAGGTCCTGCCGACGCACTCGGTCTCGGCCGGTCTCGACTATCCGGCAGTCGGTCCGGAGCACGCTTACCTCGAGTCGCTCGGGCGAGTCGAGTACGGGAAGGTTTCCGACGACGAAGCGCTCGACGCGTTTCGGCTCCTCGCGCGAACGGAAGGAATCCTTCCGGCGCTCGAAAGCGCGCACGCCATCGCGTTCGCCGTGCGCCTGGCAGCCCGGATGCCGAAGAAGGCATGGATTCTGGTGAACCTCTCCGGGCGCGGCGACAAGGACCTCGAGATCGTCCTGTCCGCCCCCGGCCGGCGTTGACCTCTTCCCGCGTCGCTCGCGCTTTCATGCGCGCCCGCTCTGAAGATCGCGCGGCGTTCATACCGTACCTGACGGCCGGAGACCCCTCCTCCGACGCGACTGTCGCGCTCGCCCGCTTGCTCGAGGATGCCGGCGCCGCGATCCTGGAGCTCGGCGTCCCGTTCTCCGATCCGATCGCCGACGGCCCCGTCCTGCAAAGATCGGCGGCCCGGTCGCTGGCCGCCGGCACGACTCTCGATGGCGTCTGGCGGATCGCGGAGCGGATCCGCCGTGAAACCTCGCTCCCGCTCGTTCTTTTCTCGTATTTGAATCCGCTTCTTCGTCCCGGGCTCGAACGCGCCGCGCGGGAAGCGAGCGACGCCGGTCTCGACGCGATTCTCGTGACCGACCTTCCGCCGGAGGAGGCTGGCAACGTGGAGCCGGTCTTCCGCGCGGCGTCCCTCGAGATGGTGTTCCTGGTTTCGCCGACGTCGCCGAGAGCCCGGATGTCTCGGGCCGCCCGACTCTCGACCGGTTTTCTCTACGTCGTCTCGCGCCCCGGAACGACCGGGATACGCGATTCGTTCCCAGCCGATCTGCGTGGAACCGTCGCTCGGGCGCGTCGCGCCGCGGGAGACCTTCCCGTAGCTGTCGGCTTCGGCATTTCGACGCCGGCGGCCGCACGGCTCGCCGCCCGACTGGCGGATGGGGTCGTCGTCGGGTCGGCGCTGGTGGCGGCGGCGGAGGAGAACACCGAGGATCCGGCCGGCGCGGTCCGGTCTCTCGCGCGGCGTCTCGTTAGCGCCTGCCGCCGTTCGAACGGGTGATGGGCGCCGAAGCCGAGTATCTGAAGCTGTTGCGACGGCCCGATCTGCCGGCCGCGGAGGTCGAGCGAATCCTGCGCGACAGCGATGCGAGGCGATATCACGCCGTGCGTCTCGCGCTCGCCGGGCACCGCAACACTCCGCGCGGTGACGCGATTTCTCTCGTCGAAACGCTCTTCTGGCGCGCCCTGGCCCATCTCTCCACCGATACCCGCGTTCACCCGGAAGTGCGACGGGCGGCGGACACCCAGCTTCTGCGCCGGCTGCCGGAGCTGGCCTTATCCGAACGAATCGATCTCGCCCGGTCGACCGGGCGAGGGACTCTCCCGGCCCTCCGGCAGGACCCCGATCCCCGCGTCGTCGCGGGCTTCCTCGACAACCGCCTGACGACGGAGCCGGACGTCGTCTTTGTGGCGGGGGCGGCGCGCTCTCGCCCCGAGACGCTGGCGGCAATCGCGGAACACCCGCGCTGGGCAACCCGGCGGGGGGTCCGGGAAGCCCTCCTGAAGAACCGGTCGCTGCCTCTGGCGGCGGTCGAGCCGCTCCTCGCCCGGGCGGCCGAGAGGGAGCTCCGCGCGCTCGCCGACGGCCCGGGTGAGCCGCCGGCCCTCCGCGCTGTCGCGCAAAGAGTTCTTGCAAGGCGCGCGCGAGCGGACTAGCATCAACCTGAACCAGATTACGCCCCGGCCAAAAGAGACAGGTTTTCTTCGACGGATGCAGAATCCTCGCACGTCGGCTCCGAGCTTCGGAGACGAGCTTCGGCGCGAGCGAATCGTGCGCGAAGTCTCGATCGAAGAGATTTCCGCTGCGACGAAGATCTCGGTACGCCTGCTTTCCGCTCTCGAACGGAGCGATCTCGCGAAGCTGCCGGCTCCCGTCTTCACCCGCGGCTTCATCCGCGCCTATTGTCTTCACCTCGGCCTCGACCCCGTCCAGAAGATCAACACGTATCTCGCCGAGCTCGAGCTGAATTCCTCCGAGCCGCCGGTCGTCCCGAGACCGGGAAGCGGATCGCGCTTTCTTCGCGGCCGTCGCTCGACCGCCGGAACGATCCTCGGCGGAGTCACGGCGGTGCTCCTTCTTCTCGGCCTGATCGCGAGTCCCGAGCACCACCGACCGAAAGTCGCGCGCGCATCGGCCGCGTCTCGGATCGAGCCGGTGTCGTTCAAGAACGTGGCCCCATCGAATGAACCGACGCCGCTGATTCGCGAGGACGCCCCCGTTGCCGAGGTATCGCTCGAGAAGACGAGCGTCGCACTCGTCCTGGAATCCGACGCGCCGTCGTGGATCGAGATCTCCGCCGATGGAGAGAAAGTCTTCGGCGGCATGATGACCGCTGGGGAGAGCCGGACCTTCGAAGCGAAAAAGACTTTTTGCCTGACCCTCGGCAACGCGGGCGGCGTTCGCGTTTCGGTCGACGGCCGCCCTCTGGCGCCACTCGGCCTCCCCGGAGAGGTCGTGCGAAACGTGATGCTCCCGGATTCGCCGTCGCGAGGGTAGCCCGCCCCCCGATTTGGAGACCAGCGGCCCCTCGACCCCCGAAGATCTCGTCATCCTGCTGCGGAGCGGCCGCGCTCCGCGCGAGATCCGCCTTTTCGCGGCTCGCCGCCGTCTTCCGCTCGATCCGCACGATTCGCTTCGAGCGCTTCTCGCCGTGCTGCGGGACACCGACTCGGAGACCGCTTCCGCCGCGCGGGAGAACCTGAGGGCGACGCCTCCGGACCTTCTGGCGGACTTCGTCACCTCGGGCTCGCCCCGTGGAGACGAACTCGACCTGCTCGCCCACGAGAGCGACGACCCCTTCGTCCTCGAGGAGGTGGTCCGCTGCCGGGCGGTCGACGACGGAACCCTCCTTTTCCTGGCACAGACGGCGGCCGGCCGGCCCCAGGAGGCGATGATCGCCAACCAGGCGCGTCTCCTCGGCCGGCCGGCGCTCATCGAGGCGCTCCTTGAAAACCCCGCCCTGACCGGGGAGGGGCGGCGGCTCCTCTCGGAGCTCAAGGAGGAATTCTTCGAGAAGGAAACCCGGCGCCGCGTCGCCGAAGCCCGGCGCGCCGAGGAGGAAGAAGCGGCGGACGCGGCGGCGTCGACCCTCGCGGACGAAGAGGATCTCGGGCTCGACGAGGAAGAGGGCGAAGGGTTCGAGACGGAGGACGCGCCGCGCGACGAGGAGGCCGAATCCCTGTTTATTGGCGCGATCTACCGGCGGGTCGGCCTCATGACGGTCGGCGAGAAGATCAACCTCGCTTACGTCGGGAGCAAGGAGGAGCGCCGGGTTCTGGTCGGGGACACGAACAAGCTGATCGGGATCGCGGTGCTGAAGTCCCGCGCGATCTCCATCAACGAGATCGAGAGTTTCGCGGCGATGCGGAATCTCGACGAAGAGCTCTACCGCCGAATCGCGCACAGCCGGGAGTGGATGCGAAAGCCGGCCGTCGTGCTGACCCTCGTTCGCAACCCGCGGGTTCCTCTCGATATCTCTCTGCCGCTCTTGAAGCGCCTCGCCACCCGGGAGCTGCGCGGCGTCGTCCGCGATCGAAACCTCGCGCCGGTGCTGCGAGCGTCGGCCAAGAAGCTTCTCGTCCAACGCCGACGTTAGCTCGCCGAGACTCGCCGCGGCACGGGCCGCGTGACCGGCGGCACAACCGTCCGGCTTGCCCAGAAGAACCCGTTTCCCTTATGTTAATGTCGAGGGCCCTCGAACTCCGATCAAGTCGGAAGAAATGTTTCAGAACGTCGATTACTACGCGCTGCTCGGTGTGGGCCGCGAAGCGACCGAAAGCGAAATCCGCGAACGGTTTCGCGCGGTCGCGCGCGACGCGCATCCCGATCGCGCGGCTCGGGAGGAGAAGGCGGAGGCCGAGGCGAAGTTTCAGGAGCTCACGCAGGCGGTGAACGTGCTGACCAATTCGGAGCGGCGAAAGGCATATGACCGCGAGCAGGCGATGGCGGCGTCTGCCCGGGTCTCGGACGACGCCGTCGTCCAGGATTACCTGGAAGTGGGGAGTGCCGCGTACCACGCGGGTTCCTACGCCGAAGCCGCCGGGAACTTTGCGCTCGCCGCGCAGCGCGATTCCAGGGACGTCCGGGCGCACCACTACCTGGGCCTCGCGTCGGCGCGTGCCGGCGACCTGCACGCCGCCGTAAAGGCTCTCGAGGCGGCGGTCGCGCTCGACCCCCACAACGTGGCGCTGCTGAAAGACGCTGGAAGGATCTTTCGCCAGGCGGGTCTCCTCGCCAAGGCGGAAAAATCGTTCCAGGACGCCGTTCGGTGGGACCCTGCCGCCACGGACGCGCGGAGAGCGCTCGAGGAGATCCGGGCCGAACGAGCGGTCAAAGCGTGAAAGGGCGTGAGACCGGCCCTTCCCGACCCTGTCGTGGAAGCGCGTCGATGGAGCGTTCGTAGGCGATGGGGACCGGTTCGATGACGACCGCGATCGATGCCTTCGGCCTGACGGACGTCGGCCGAAAGCGGAAGCACAACGAGGACGCGTACGCGCTCGACGTCAACGAGGGACTCTTCATCGTCGCGGATGGCATGGGAGGCCACGCCGCCGGTGAAGTCGCCGCCAAAATCACGGTGGAGACGATCGGAGAGTTCATCGCGGCAACGCGTCAGAAGGAAGAGGCGACCTGGCCGTTCCGGTACGACCACGAGCTGGAGTTCAACAGCAACCGGTTGGCGATCGCGATCGAGAAGGCGAACGAGCGGGTCATGGCGGCCGTCGCAGCGCAGCCCTGGCTGAAGGGGATGGGAACGACCGTTGTGGCGGGGCTGATCAACGAGAAGACGCTCTCGCTCGCTCACGTCGGGGACAGCCGTGCATACCTCTTTCGCGACGGCACACTGACGCGGCTGACCGACGACCATTCCTGGGTGCACGAGCAGGTGGCGGCGGGCATCCTGACGGAGGACGAGGCAAAGTCCCATCCTTTGAAAAACGTGGTGACGCGGGCGTTGGGCGGTGGTCCATCGGTTTCACCGGACCTGCAGGAGCTGGCATTCCGGGCGGGCGACGAGTTCATCTTCTGCTCCGACGGTCTGACCACGATGCTCTCCGACGAAGAAATTCACGACACCGCGGAGACAGAGCACGAGCCCCAGGGCCTCTGCCGGAAGCTCGTGGATACGGCCAACGAGCGGGGGGGCGTGGACAACATCACGGTCGTCGTGGTCCGCGTGCCCGACGCGGGAAGCTCGAAGTCCAAGAGCCAGAGCACGAAGTAGTCCCCCGGCGAAGGGAAAAACGCCAACGCCGGACCCCTCCGGTTCGTAAAACGATTGACGGGCGCAGGCCCGCCGACTATTCTAAAAAGCCCATGCGGTCAGGAGATCGGGAAGGGCGGGCCCGCAAGTCGCTGATTCTCAGTGTCTTGTGGACTCTGGTTGCCCTCGCTGCCCGGGCGCAAGTGGTCCCCGACGCGTCCGCGGACGCCCGCTGGATCCAGAGTCCTTACCGCAATTTCGGGGCGCCGCAGCCACTTCTGCCGGGTCGGGCGGTCCTTTTCGACGAGACGGACGACGCGACTCTCAAGACCGCGCTCGCGGCGGACCTCCGCCGCTTGTATGGAGAGCTGTACGTCCGGCAGGGCTGGCGGTACCCGTTCGCGGACGGCGACCCGTTGAGGGTCTTCGTCGCGCGAAAAGAGGCCGGGGGGGTCCGCCAGCTGACGTCGCGGTCCGTGGAAGGTGGGCGCCTCGTCTCGCCAGCGATCCTCCTCGACGCCCACGGGCTGACCGTCCGGCAAATCGTTCGCGAGGTCGGGAGGCAGGTCGCTCTCGCGACCCTGACGCGCTATGGCGCGAAAGATGGAACGTTTGTGACCGAATCGGCGGCGGCGCTCCTCGCGAGCCCGGAGGCGGACGAGGAACACGAGGCGGTGCGTCTCGCCGCTGCGGCGCCGGAGCTCTCGATCGAGGCGAGTCCCGCGGTTCTCGGCCGTCTCTATCTGGAGGAGTTGACGCGGGGAGGCGGCCCCGGCGCTCTGCGCGCCGCCTTTGACAAAGCCTCCGAATCGGGCGAAGCGATCCTGTCGGTCCTTCTCGAGAGCTATGCCGACCGGACCGGCGACTCGGGAGATACGGCTCTGGTTCGTTTCGGAGCCCGTCTTTACGCGACGGCCGAGCCGGAAGCAGCGCCCTCGCGTGTGAGCCTTCTCGACCTGGAGTCGGGAGCGCTCGATACCTCGGCTCCGGCGGGCTTCGCATTGAGACACAGGACTTTCGTTCCGCCCGACGGCGCTCCGGCCCTGCGGCTGACGTGGCCGGAGGATGGCGCCTCGGGAGCCGTCGTCGTGCGATATCGGGATGGCGCTCTCCCGCCCGACGTTCTCTTCGTCAACGCCGGCGACGTTCGGACCGTCCCTCTCGGCGGGATCGCCCGAGTCGACTGGCTCGTCGCAGGAGGCTCTTCCGGCGGCACGCTGCCCGCGCCGGCCTCAATCGAGGCGGCTCCCAATTTTCCATACAGCGGCTTGATCGCACATTCCTCCGGCGGGCCGGATGGGCCGCGGATCTGGTGGAACACCACGTCCCACGAACAGCTCGTCGGGTGGGCAATTTTCCGCGAGGAGGTTCTGCCAGACGGTCGCATCGCGCGCACCGGTCCGTCGATCCTCCCCTCGTCGAACCGCGCCGAGGAGTCGTTCTCTTACGCGTATCTGGATCCCGGTGCGAGCTCCGCCACGTTCTACCGGTACACGGTCTGGGCGGTCACCGAAGACGGGCTGCTTTCGCGGGCGTTCTCCGTGACTCTTCGGACGTCCGAGTAGATCGGGCGGGACTCCTGCCCTCCCGTCTGACGGAGGCGCGCTACTGATGCGACCCACCAGGAAGGTTCGACGGGAGCCGGATGTCGGGAAGATCATCGATCGCACGATCGTCCGGCTCTGGGACACCATCGAGGAGCTGGAGGAGCTGAACCCCGCGGAGCTGCGGTTCTACCGGGTGGCCGTGTTCGGAAGCGCGCGCATTCAGCCGGGGGACCGGGAGTACCTCGAGGTTCGAGATCTCGCGTCGCGTCTGACCGGGCTCGGCTGCGACATCGTGACGGGCGGAGGTCCGGGACTCATGGAGGCCGCCAACGAGGGGGCGGCGTCGTCCCGGGGAACGCGCAAGACCCGGTCGTTCGGACTGACGATCTCGATCCCTTACGAGAAGGCGAACCCTTACCTCGACACCGTCACCGCGCATCGCACCTTTTTTTCCCGGCTGCACCATTTCGTGCGCATGTCTCAGGCGTTCGTCATCTTTCCGGGGGGAATCGGTACGAGCCTCGAGCTCTTCATGGTGTGGCAGCTCCTTCAGGTCGGGTTCCTGACCGAGCGGCCGGTCGTCCTCGTCGGGGACATGTGGCGCGGGCTTCTGGACTGGATGCGCCACGAGATGGTCTCGAGGCGCTTGATGGATGCCAACGACCTCGAGCTCGTGTCGCTCGCGACCTCGATCGATCAGGCGATCGCGCGGATCGAACAGCACAAAGAAAAGTTCGACGCCGCGCGCGAGCAGATCATTCTCGAGCGCCGGCGCGCTTCGCGTGCGGAGAGCGCCGTTCCGTCTGTGGAGCCCGTCGCCGGCTAGGAGTCGAGCTTCGGCCGCGCCGTTGCGCGAGCTGCTCGCGGACGATCCGCATGTGGTCGAATGCGAGCGCGAGCCCCAGGAGCTCCTTTGGGGAGAACCAACGCGCGTCGGCGGCGTCGTCGCCTCCGCGGACGGTTCCACCGACCGGCGTCGCATCGTAGAGAATGCTGACGGTCGGGCCGCGCGGGTCGCGCCTCGGATCGGAATAAACGCCGAGGACGGCACCGATCCGCGCCCGGATGCCGGTCTCCTCTTCGACCTCGCGCGCGCAGGAAGCTTCCGTCGTCTCGCCCGGCTCGCAGAATCCCCCGGGGAACGCCCACTTTCCCTGGAACGGCGGCCGGCCGCGGCGGACGAGGAGCAATCTTCCGCGGCGATCCTGGACCCAGGCATCGACGGTCAACCGGGGTGTCTTCGGGAGGCCTCGTCGGGTCAGGGCCGGCTTCCTTCCGCGTCGAAGAAATCGCGGATTTCCTGCGCCGGCCGGCGGGAGGCGAGCTCCGCGGGAGTTTCGTCGTACCAATCGCGGGGAATCCGGCTCATGTAAGGTTCTTCGAGGAAACGCCGGCATAGCAGAGCAATTACCCCGCGGTCGGTCTCGCTCCGGATCAGCCGTCCGGCGGCCTGCACGACCCGGGTCATCCCCGGTTGGAGATAGGCGTAGTCGAAGCCGGCCTCCTCCTGTTCTTCGAAGTAGCGGCGGAGCAGTTCCCTCTCGAACGACACCTGCGGTAAGGCGGGGGAGACGACGAAGACGCCGGAGAGAACGTCTCCCGGGTAGTCCACCCCCTCGGCGTACATCCCTCCCGAAACCGCGAACAGCAGGATCCCTTCGGGCGGTGGTGACGTGAGAGCCTCGAGGACGCGCTGGCGTTCGAACTCCGAGAAATCCGGCCTCTGAAGCAGGACGCGCGCGCGGGTCGGCGGCATCCGCTGCGCAACCTCCGCGAGGAAACGGTAGGAGGGGAAGAGGACGAGGTCGTTGCCCGAGTGAGCGTCGGACATCTCCGCGAGGAGCGCGGCGATGCGGCCGTAGTTCTTTTCTCGCGCCGCAAACGTCGTCCGGACTTCCGGAACGATCATCACCTTGCGGTTCTCCCTCGGAAACGGGGGGGGCAGCGAGATCGTCGCGGTGCGGTTCGCGGGGAGCCCGAGAAGACGCTCGATGGCGGAATGCGGGGTGAGCGTCGCGGACATCAGGATCGTCGAGGACGCCGCCCGGAATATCGGTCCGACCGCACGCGCTGGATCCAGGCAGACGAGGGCGAGGCGGACGCCCGGGAGACGCCGCTCCACGACGCAGGTGAATTCCGGACCGTACAAATTGAGGACCGCAGCGAATCGCATCAGGCCGAAGTGGAGGTCGAGCACCGGGTCGTCGGGAAGGGCAACTTTCGCCTCACGCTTCCAGTCGAGGTATCTCAGAAGGCGGGGCTCCCAGTCGTTCCGCCATTCGTGGATTTCTTCCGAGGGCGGCGGGATCTCGGCGATCGCTTCGCCTTCGGGAAGGTCGGCCGCGAGGCGCTCGAGGAGGGCCTCGAGAGTCTCGACGCTCGCCGTGAGATCGGCAAAGAGATCTCCGGGTTGAAGGGCAAGCTGGTTGTAAAGGGCGTTGACGTCTTCCCCGCGGATCTCCGGCGAGAAAATCTGCCGCGCGCGGTCGGGCAGGTTGTGGGCCTCGTCGACGACGAGGATCACTTCCCGGAGCTCTTCGCCCGACAGATGTCTCATGGCGACGCCGGGCTCGAAGACGTAGTTGTAGTCGGCGACGATCGCGTCCGCGCGCTCCGCCAGCTCCAGCTGCACTTCGAACGGGCAGACCTCTTCCCGCCGGGCTTCCTCGAAGACGGTGTCCGGATCGTGGTGCGTAGAGGAGTCCCGCAGGCGGCCGAGGATATTGGAGCGAGCCATTTTCTCCGGGTAATCCTTCGCGAAGCGGCAGAACTCCTCGTGACAGAGGATCCGGTCGTTCGCGCACATTCTTTCCTTGGCGCGGACCTGCAGCGTGTGAAACGCCCCTTCGTTCATCGCGGTGAGAGCCGAAACCGCCATCCTCTGCTGGAGGGTCTTCGACGTCAGAAACACCACCTGGCGGCCGCTCTGGAGGCCGGAGGCGACCGCCGGATGGAGGGCCGCCGCGGTCTTTCCAGAGCCGGTCGGGGCCTCGGCGAGGAGAATTTCGCGTCCGCGAACAGCCCGATCGACGGCGGCGATCAGCTTTTCCTGGATCGCGCGGGGAGCCGCATGGGGAAACGGCAGGTGTCGCGCGGCTTCCGCTTTGCGGGCGCGTGCGATCGACTGGGCTTGCCAGATTCGCAGCAGACGGAGAAGGCGGCCTTCGATCTCCCGATCGAACCGATCGTCGTCGTAGGCGACCGCGAGAGAGATTTCTTCTCCGGTCGCGATGTCGACGTAGACGAGGGCACCGGAGACGCGGAGATGGCCGAGGCGGCGCCACAGATAGCAGTAGCCGAGAAGCTGCTGCCGGTCGCGTTCAAGCGCATGAGCCGGAAGGCGGAAGCCTTCGGCCGAAAAGTGCGTCGCCTTGAGCTCTTCGATCAGCCAGGAGCCTTCCGCCCGCTCGACGCATCCATCGAGGCGTCCCGTCAGGGTCGCAGTCCACTCTTCGACCGGAATCCGCGCCTGAAGGTGGACTTCGCAACGGTAGGACGCATGCGCCTCCCGGCGGGCGGCAAGGACGCGCGAGTGGAGCTCGGTCCCGATGCCGAGTCGCCGCCAGCCGTCTCCCCGGTCGAATCCGACGCGACGGAAGCCCTCGTCCTCGGCGAGCTCGCGGACGGTGAGCTCGAACGCCCGGCTCGACTCGTCGAACCTCAAGAGAAGGAGACCGCCGTCGAGAGTAGGAGGAAAAATCGCACCGACCCATTATAATTTTCTGGTGTTACGGCCCTCTCCTTTGCTCCAGGCGATCGGGGCGGTCCTCTTCATCCTCGCCTTCGCTTCTCCACTCCAATCGGCGGACCGGGAGTCGGTTCGAGCGGCGCTCGAGAAAGTCGCTCGGAAAATCCCGGCTCAGTCGCTGGGCGTCTCGATCCAGATTGCGGACGAGGAGACCGGCGACGTCATCTTCGAGAGAGCGCCGGACGTTCCCCAGACGATCGCTTCGGTCACGAAGCTGATTACGACCGCGACCGCCCTCCACTACCTGGGTCCGGACTACAAGTTCAAAACCAGCTTCTGGCGGCGGGGGGAGGTCCGTCAAGGCAGCCTGGTCGGTTCCCTCCTCGTCGTTGGGGGAGGCGACCCCAACATCTCCGGCCGCTTCTACGGCGACGATATCAACGCCGTATTCGACAAGTGGGCGGAGGGTTTGCGCCAGGCAGGCATCAGCCACGTCGTCGGAGACATTGTGTTGAACGCCTCGTTCTTCGATTCGATCGGCCGCCACCCCGACTGGAAGCCGGACCAGGAGGCGCGCTGGTACCAGGCGCCCATTTCCGCGCTGTCCTACAACGACAACGTCGTGCTCGTCTCAATCCACCCGGGCCCGCGGGCCGGCCGGCCGGCGGGCGTATCGATCGAGCCTCCCGTGGACATTCTTCGACCCGTGGCGCTGGCCCGGACGGTGGGTCGTCGGGGCCGCGTGAGGGTTGCCGTCTCCCGCGCTGCCGGATCGAACGCAGTGACGGTTTCGGGGACCGTTCCGCTGCGGCCTGCCTCATGGTCAACGCCGATCACGATCGACGATCCACCGATGTTCTTCGGGAAGGCCCTGCAGAACCGGCTTCGCAGCGCCGGGATCTCGATCACTGGCCAGGTCGTCGAAAGGGCAGTCAAGGCCGACTCTTCCTGGGTCCCCGTCGCGACCACCGAGTCAGACCTCCTGCCGACCATCGAGGTCTGCAACAAGCGCAGCCAGGGCTTCTACGCCGAGCAGATCTTCAAGACCGTCTCCGCCGAGAAGACCGGCCAGGGAACGTGGACGGGATCCGTCGCTCTGGCGAAGGAGTTCCTGGCCAGCCTCGGGCTCGACCCCGCCCGCTTTCAGCTTCACGACGGGTCAGGCCTCTCGACCGCGAACCGCGTGGCCGCCGTCGATCTCGTGAAGTTTCTGAGGGCGATGGACCGGCAGCCGTATGCCGAAGGCTGGCGGGATACGCTCGCCATCTCGGGGGAGGGTGAAGGAACTCTGCGCCACCGGCTGAACGATCCGATGACGCGGGGACAGATTCTGGCGAAGACCGGCAGCCTCCAAGGGGTTTCGACGCTCGCGGGCTACGCTCGCGCGAGCTCGGGCAGGACGTACGTCTTCGCGATTCTCTTCAACGGCCGAGTTCCCCACGGGGGAGGGCACGCGCTCGAGGACCAGCTCTTGAGGGCGCTCATCCGCAACGGGTAGGTAACCCGTGATGCCGTGTGGGCCGCATCACTACGACTTTAGTCGTACGACCCAAACCGAGCAATGTAAGAAATTCTTGACACCCTCCCGGCGAATCTGTGGTCGAATATCCCAGATTCATTTTTTGGTGGTGGACTCCCTCACTTTTTGGTGGGAACTCCCAAGCTCACGGTGGCCCTGGGTCCGGCGCTCATGCATCTAAACGCCCTGTAAAGACAGGCGTTTTTCACGGTGCCGGATCCAGACTGCGATTCGTGGCTTGCCGTTTTCTTTTAGCTCCGGGCGATGGGGTCGGAGCTTTTCGTGAAAGGAGGAAACAGATGCCCTGCTTAAAGGGCGGCGTACCCGGTTAACCAATCGCAAACCTAATCTACTGAAAATAAGTGTTCCTATTTCCAAGCCGAATATTGGGAGTAGGAGTTGCTTTTTTTCCCGCTCGACTGTAATCTCCACACAGCTCCCAGACATGGAGATTCATCGAATGGCACCAGCGGACGATCCCGTGGCCCCCGGTGGGGACGCGTTCGAGAGGGAGGTTCGCTCGGTGTTCCAAGACACTCTCGGACTAATCCACATCGCCCTCGTCTCGCATTACCAGCTCGGCGAATCTGAAGCACTCGAGCTCGAAAAAGACCTCTACGTTTGGTTCCTCAGGTTCTGCTACCGCCCGGGAAATTCTTCGGCGCGCGACGCTCGTCCCTTCTTACTTGTCGCGTGCTGTCAGTTCGCCCGCGAGTACCAAAAGTACTTACTTGGAAGCGGAGTCCGGTCGTCAGACGAAAAGCTCCGACGCCTGCTTGATCGCGAACCCCTAGATGTCGCTAAGGATTTTTCGCGCAGTTTAGCGCTGCTCAATTTCCGTACTCCGAATGAGTCCTAGAGCAAAGATTCTGCCGTTTCCCACTCGCCCGGGGAACTCGTATCTCTCGCCGAGAGACGCGGACACCGCTGCGCGTGCGTACCTCGATATTCCCAGCGAGGTCAGGTCTGAGGACGATCGTCAGCAGTTCCTTGGCAGTCCTGACATTCTTCTCGCGATTTGTTCGATTCTCAGGCGGCAACGTGATCTTGCACCGGTCATGGTCTTTGGGCAGGCCTCTGAGATTTATCAGTGGATCTCCCAGACTGAGTTTGATCTCGGACTTTTCGATGAGCGCGATTACTTTCTCGGTGAAACAGGACTGTTGGCCGGTATCGCGGCCAGACACTTGGGCCGGCGAGACGAAGCCCTTCTCTGGCTAGACCGCTCGGAAGCTGGGTTTCGCCACACGATGAACCCGGCGCCGGGCCTCGCCAATGTTGCCTACGCCCGACTTGCGCTTCGATTTGAGATGGGCCGTTACCAGGACGTACTGGAGCTCGCGCCATCCCTTGAAATTAGCTTTGCGAAGCTCCGCATGGGTGTCGAACGCGCGAAATGTCGACTTCTCCGTGCCATGACTCTCAAGCAGACTGGGCAGCACCCGATGGCGATCGAAGTGCTCGATCAACTTCGTGAGGAGAAAGAGATAAAGGCTGAGCCGCTTCTTGCCGCCCGAGTGCTTGCCGAGCTTGGAGACTTGCAGCAACTTGAGGGACGGCTCGAGTTGGCGATGACTGCTTTCCAGGAAGCCCTATCCCTGTTGCAAGAGGACGAGGTCTCGCTAGCGAAGGCAGATCTGAAACTCTATGTCGGAGGCGTTCACAGGGCCTTGGGCTCTCTACCCGACGCAGCCGATGCGTTTCGCGCCGCGCAACGCGATTATCACGCGCTCGGAATGCAGGCATTAGTGGCATATACGCATCTCGTGGTTGGAGAAACACTTTTGGAAATGAAGCGAGAACGCGAGGCAGAGTGGGAAATACTTGCGGCGCTTCCGGCCATCGAAGAGATGCGGCTGGTTCCCGAAGGATTTGCCGCGGTCGCATTGCTCCGCGAGTCCTTGCGCCTCCGTAAACCGGATGTCGGGGCTTTACAGCGGCTTCGGGCACACCTCCAAGCCGGCCGTTAGCTTCAAGGCCCCGGCTGGCCTGTTTCTTCAGCCTAATCCACTCGAAACAGGGGTTTTCGCCTCGCGACAATACACTCATAGGGCAGTTCTGGAAAAACGAGCGCTGATGAGTGGAAAGAGAGAGGAGCATGCCGCGAGCGTGCCTGCGCCCGCATCCGCACCATCGATGTCCGACCCTGGGCGGTTTGACGAGTTCTATCGACGCTACTTTCTGCCACTCGTTCGGCGGGCCACGTGGAAGCACCGTCTTGACAAGGAGGACGCTCGTGACGTGGTCCAAGAAGCTTTCGTCGTTGCCCTCGTCAAGCTCGATCCGCAGCGGAACCCAAAGGCTTGGCTCATCCAGGTCGTCGATCATCTCTCGGTCAACTTCCAAAGAAAGGTGATCCGTCGAGCAAAGCTCGTTTCGAGATGGTCTCCTACCGAAGCAGGCATCGCCGCGAGCGCTCGCTTGGGCGAAGGACCAGAACCCTATGATGAATCGACCGATTGCCCCGGGGGCGACTATTAGCGCCAGAGATTGGGAGCTCCTCGACCTTATTTCTTCCTGGAACACCGCTGCCAGAGGCGCGGAGCTTGGGACTGGCATCGCAGTTAACGAAGCGATGTCGCATGCTTTCAATCTTCGCCGGCATGCTGAGCACGGCGCACCAGTGGAAGTCGATTTCAGTGATCAGAGTCAGGCAGCTGACATCCTTCATGCCTTTTGCCGCTCTCTCATGGATGATTGTGCGGGTTTGCCTCGATCGGTACTCGACTCTGCCAGTTCGGTTCAGGATCTTCTCGCGGCGTCTCGGTGGGTGGAAGATGAGCTGGAAGAGCGCGAGGAATTGCTCTGCTCCCTTGTGTTCATCGCTTGGCGGGCGTCTAGGCTTCTGGAGCTTTCGCGCGAAGCTCAACGTTGGGAGTCACTGTATAGGCGGATGTTCCATCGTTCGCTCCAGCGGAACGTGACCGAGAGTCTCTGGGAGGCTCGCGGAGATAACGCAGCCGAGGACACGCTAGCGCAAGGTCCCGAAGCCCTGTTTCAAGCACTTCTTTATTTGGAGTCAGAGGGCGAAGCTGCCCCTCAGAATGTCGTGAAATATGCGACTGCGCTGTACTGCAGTCTTCGATTGGAGAAGGATGCACTCGCTCCTGATTTTCATTCGTTCTTCCTTGGGGAGTCTGCTCGCATCGTCGCTGGCATGCTGAGGATGATCGGTCAGCTTCAGAAGTCGGAAGAGTGGCTGAAGCTTGCGGAATCTCATTTCCTTGAGGGTGCGAACGCTAGACCGCACCTTGCCCGCGTAGCCTTTGGCCGTCTAGCCCTTTTGAATGTGCTGAGCCGGTGCAAGGAGGTCTGTCAAGCAGTCCCAGAGCTCGACCAGACGTTTGCAGAACTGGGAATGGACGAAGATCGCGCCAAGGGAAGAATCCTCTGGTCGATGTCCCTCAAGCTCTTGGGGCGCCTCCATGAAGCGACCGAGGTATTGGAACCCATACTGATGATGACTTCGGAGATTCGGCCGGCGCTTTACGGTTGGGCGCTCCTACAATCGGGAGATATCCAACAGATTTGCGGAAACTACGAGCGCGCGATCAGAGACCTAACGAACGCTGCACGACTCCTTCGTCAGGGAAGGCAATTCACTGGGCTAGCGGATGTCAACCTAATCCTCTCGGGGTTGTATCGAGCTCATGGGAAGTTGCCAGAAGCGCTTGAGCTGATCGAAACTAGCCGGCAAGACCAGGAGCGACTTGGGATGAAGTGGTCTGAAGCGTACAGTCGAATGCTAATCGCCGAAACATACTTGTCGATGGGTCGACCTCGAGACGCTGAGAGGGAGATCCGTAGGGCACTGCCGGTGCTGGAAGGTGCGGGGGCGGTTCCTGATGCGATTGCCGGAATCAGTCTCCTCCGAGAGGCAGTTCGACGCCGGACGCTGGATCCGCAGACTCTCAGCGAAATTCGCGAACACCTCCGACCAAAGAATTGACCCAATCGACGAAGCTCATCCTAGGTTGGAAAGAAAGCAGGCACGGCGTTTTCACCAACTGCTAACGGAGATCTTCCGAACACCTAGAGCAACGCAACGACCGTTGACCAATCAGTGCGAGGAGTCGCACGTCGACCCCCGCCGCCAGCGCGAAAAGCTCTTCCCGATGTTTTAGGCGGGCTTCGCGGGAGGGCGCGGCGGGCGGCGCCGATGCCAGTCCGTGTTCTCCTGGTAAAGGCGCCCGAGGGTCAGGACGCGCGACTCGTCCAGCGGGCGCCCCACGACTTGGAGTCCAATAGGTAGCCCGGTCTTCGAGAAACCACACGGTAGAGACAGGGCAGGCAGTCCCGCCAGGTTTCCTCCCGATCCGAGTGGATCGTTGTAGGCGAACGCTTTTTCCAGCTTGTTGGCGAGCGGCGCGGCCACGATCGGCATCGTCGGTGAGATCAGGAGATCGTACTTGTCGAAAATCTCCTCGAACGCCTGCTGGATCAGCCGCCTCGCCTGCATGGCGCGCACGTAGTCCACGCCGCTGACGCTTCTCGCGGCTTCGCCCGCCCACTTCGCTCCCGGCTCGACGAGCTCTCGCACCCGTCCGGATGTGATCAACGGCTCGAACGCAGCCGCTCCCTCGACGGTGATGATCAGGACCGCCGTCTCGTCGAAGGGAAGATCGGGCAGCTTCGCATCGGAGACGGTCGGACCGAGGCCCGAGATCGCGCGAACCGCCTCCTCGAAGGCTGCCTCGACTTCGCGGTCGTAGATCTTTCCGAAAGCGGGCCGCACGACTCCGACCCGGTACGCGCGGGCATCCGACGACGGCGGCGCCGCACCTCCTTCCCGTCCGCCCGTCTCCACGAGCGACGATGGATCGGCGGGATCGTTTCCGGCGATCGCGCCGAGCACCAGCCGGCAGTCCTCCGCGGAGCGCGCCATCGGGCCGATCTTGTCCATCGTCCAGGACAGCGCCATCGCTCCCGTCCGCGGCACCAGACCGTAGGTCGGACGGAGGCCGCTCACCCCGTCGAAAGCTGAGGGGCAGAGGATGGAGCCCCAGGTCTCGGATCCGATCGCGAAGCCGACCAGAGCCGCCGCCGTGCACGAGCCGGACCCGGAAGAAGACCCGCAACTCCATCGGCTGCGGTCCCAGGGATTGCTCGTCGCGCCGCTCGACGACGCGGCCGGAGTGTTGTACCCCAGGCCGCCGGCGAGCTCGATCATCGCGAGCTTTGCAACGAGGACCGCTCCGGCCTGCCGGAGACGGCGGATCACGGTGGCGTCTTCTTCGAAGGTCTGGCTCTTGAGAGGCCGCGCGCCCCACCCCGTCGGAATGCCCTTCGTCGCGAGAAGGTCCTTGGCTCCGTAAGGGATGCCGTGGAGCGGACCGCGATACCGGCCGGAGGCGATTTCCTGCTCCGCGGTGTGGGCCTCTTCCATCGCACGCGCGCGCGTGAGCGCCGCGACGGCGTTCAAAGATCTCCCGGTCGTCTCCAGGCGCGCGAGCGATGCTTCGGCCAGCGCGACCGGCGAAAGCTGCCGGGATCGAATGAAAGGGGCGGCTTCGGCGACGGTTGCGTCGAGCGCTTGGTCGGGCGTCATTTCTTCGGCGGCTGAGCGCGAAACACGAAGGCTGGTTCCGTGCCCATGGGGATCTTCATCTGCTGAATCTTGCGCGCCGCGACGCGCAACTGACCCACGGATTTCTCGAGCAGCTTTCGTTCGTTCGGACGAAGAATCGCTCTCGGCGATGTCTTCCCCGCAGGCTCTCCCGCGATCGGAATTGGGAGGGCCAGTGCTGCAGAGGCGGAGAGGACGAGCTTCGCCGCGGTGCGGCGGGTGATTCGGCGCGTCATGTGCGACCTCCGAGTGCGCGAGAGTCTATCCTTCCAACGCGTGAAGAACGTCCTTTACCTGCACGGGTTCGCGTCTTCGCCGGATGGGCGCAAGGTGGCCGCCTTGAAAGCGCTCCTCGATCCGCGTGCCTTCCGGATCGTCGCTCCGGACCTGAACGTCCCGTCGTTCCGCGAGCTCGAGTTCGCGGCGATCGTGCAGATCGCTCGGACGGAGGCGACACGCCGGGTTCCTGCGGTCATCGTGGGCAGCTCGCTCGGCGCTCTCGCAGCTCTCGAGACGAGCCGGCTCGGCGCCCGCGCTCCTCTTCTTCTCATTGCGCCCGCCGTCGGGTTCGGACGGCGTTGGATCGAGAAGCTTCCGCCGGGAGACCCGCTTCCGTTCTTCCATCACGCCGAGGGGATGGAGCTCCCGATCCACCGCCGATTCTTCGAGGAGCTCGCAACGCTCGAGACCGACCGGGAGCCGCCGCCGGCGCCCGTCGTCGTCGTGATGGGAACGCGGGACGAAAGCGTCCCTTACGAGCACGTCCGCCGCGTCTGGCGCGGCTGGGAGGACTCCGGCAAGCTCGTCGAAGGCTCACGCTTCGTCGAGGTGACGGGCGGCGATCACGGGCTCGTCCTGTCCGCGGAAACGATCGCGCGCGAGATCGTTGCGCTCGCCGGCGACACGGCGAGCGGCTCCTGACCGACCGCTCGACCCTCGCGACGTAAGATCCTGCGCCGTGACGCGCGCAGGGCTCGGCCTTTTTCTCCTCGAAGCCGCGGCCGGAACGGTGTTCCTGCTTCTCTTCTTCCCGCCGAAAACGCTGGGGAAAGGATTCTTTTCCCTTCACGGGTCGATCGCGCTCGCCCTGATCGTGCTCGCCTGGCTGCTCCATCCGACAGGACTTTCTCTCGCGATCACCGCAACGAGCGCGGCGCTCGTGGGCGCGTATTCCCTGGCGGCGCACTCGGGCCGCGCGGCTCGGGCGCGGCTCCTTCTCCTGGGAGGAGCTCTCTGCGCATTCCTGTCGGCCGGACGGGTCGCTCTTCTCGCACCGCGCGCACCGGGAAGCGGTTGGACGGTCGCGAGCGCCGCAGTGGGAGGATTGTTTTTCGGAGCAGTCCTCCTGACGATGAACCTTGGTCACTGGTATCTGGTGTCGCGGGCTCTCCCATTCCAACTCCTGGCGCGGGGGGCGGTCCTCTTCGCGGGCTTCGCAGCGGCGCGCGCCGCTCTCCTCGGCGCGGCGATCGCGGTGAACCCCCGGCCGGAAGGACTGGACGCTCTCCTGTCGCTCGATCGCGACGCGCTGTTCTTCCTCTTCCGCGTCGTCTGGGGGCTCGCCGGGCCGCTCGCGCTCTCGTACTTCATCTGGCGGACCGCGGAGATGAAATCGAACCAGGCGGCGACGGGTCTGCTCTACGTCGCGCTCGTGTTCGTGCTGATCGGCGAGCTCCTTTCCTCCTATCTGACGGTCGCCACCGGTTTTCCCGCCTAGTCGGGGTCGCAGCGTGCGCGCCCGCCACTACTGTCGAAACTGCGTGAGGGCACGCGACCACACCCGGTCGGAGGCAGGGGAGTTCCGCTGCGAGGGGTGCGGCGAGCCTTATTCGGCGCGTTTCGACGGGGTCGCGCCGTCCGGTTCGGTCGAGCGATGCGCGTTCTGCGGCAACCGCGCTTTCTTTCTGCAGAAAGACTTCGACCAGCGGCTCGGATGTCTCCTTCTCGCGGTTTCTCTGGGATTGGCGCTCTTCGTCGGCTGGCGGTTCGGTTGGGTCTGGTTCACGCCGGTTCTTCTCGCGACCGTCGCCGTCGATTGGATCGTCTCGAGGAGAATCCGACCGGTTACGATCTGTTACCGGTGCGACGCCGAGTATCGCGACATTCCGCTGAACCCGCGTCACCGCGACTACGATCCGCACGTGGCGGAGAGGTACGCGGAGAAGAAGACCGTCCGCCGGATGCGCTGAGGATCTTCGACATCTCGCGACGCATCAACGAGGGAACGGTTGCCTGGCCCCAGGATGTCCCGTTCTCGTTCCGCACCACAGCAAGCCTGGCCGAACGCTCGCCCTTCGAATCAACGTGTTTCACGATGAGCGCCCACCTGGGCAGCCACGCCGACGCTCCGTGCCACGTCTTCGCGGGGAGCGCCCGGATCGGCGAGCTGCCGCTCGAGGCGTACGTCGGCCCGGCACGAGTCGTGGACCTGCCCGGGCAGGGGGAGATCGGCGCGGACGAGCTTCCCGAAAAGAGCCTGAGGGTGAAACGGATCCTCTTCCGGAGTCGCGGACGGGCATTCCTCTCATCTCTCGCGGCGTTGCGACTCGCGGAGAGAGGCGCGATCCTCGTGGGCACGGACGCCTCCTCGATCGATCCCGCGGACGCGGAGGACCTTCCGGCCCATCGGGCGCTTCTCTCGCGCGGCGTCGCTCTCTTAGAGGATCTCGACCTGGACGCGATCGAGGAGGGCGCGTACCAGCTCGTTGCGCTGCCTCTGCGTTTCGACGACCTGGACGCCTCGCCCGTGCGCGCGATCCTGATCCGCGACTGAGGTCGCTTCCCCGTCTAGGGAAACAGGCCCCGAATCCTCGTCGCCTCCTCGACCCGCCCGACGCCGAGGATCAGCGCCCCGGTCCTCAGGTCGGTGTTGAAGCGCCTCGCCATCCCGTCCACTTCGTCGTACGACCGCCGGATCGTGCGCTCCAGGTGGTTGCGGACCACGTCCGGCTCCCAGAAGAAGGAATACAGGTCCTGGACCCATTCAAAGTACGAGACCGTCACGCCGCCGGCGTTCGCCAGGATGTCGGGAATGACGACCGTCCCTTTGCCGCGAAGGATGTCGTCGGCGTCCGGCGTCGTCGGGCCGTTCGCCGCTTCCGCGACGATCTGCGCCTTGATCCGCGGCGCGTTTCTCCGCGTGATCACTCCCTCGAGCGCCGCCGGCACGAGGATGTCCACCGGCAGCTCCAGGAGCTCTTCGTTGGTGATCTTCTCGCCGCGCGCCGCTGTGACGCTTCCTTTCTTCTCCTTCGCAGAGACGATCGCGTCCATCCCGAGACCGCGCTTGTCGTAGACCGCACCCTTCGAATCGGAGACCGCGACGACCCGAACGCCGGCCTCGTCCAAGAAGCGTGCCACGGCGGCGCCGGCGTTGCCGAAGCCCTGCACCGCGGCGGTCGCATTGTTCAACGGAAGCGAGAGTCTCTTGGCGGCCTCCTCGATCGCGACGAAGCAACCTTCCGCGGTCGCCTCGTTGCGGCCGGCGGAGCCGCCGACGGCGAGAGGCTTTCCGGTCACGACACCCAGGGTCGAATAGCCCTTCGTCATCGAGAACGTATCCATCATCCAGGCCATCGTCTGGGAATTCGTGTAGACGTCCGGCGCCGGGATGTCGCGATCGTGTCCCAGCAGGATCGAGATCTCGGACGTATAGCGACGGGTCATTCGCTCGTTCTCTCCAAGCGAGAGCTTTTTCGGGTCCACCGTGATCCCGCCCTTCGCTCCACCGAACGGGATGTTGACCACGGCGCACTTCCAGGTCATCCACATCGCGAGCGCCTTCACCTCGTCGAGCGTGACGCCGGGGTGGTACCGGATGCCCCCCTTGGACGGACCGCGGGCAATCGAGTGCTGGACGCGGAAACCCTCAAAAACGCTGATGGACCCGTCGTCCATCTTGATCGGGACGGAGGCAATGAGCTGCCGCTTGGGAGTGCTCAGGACTCTCCGAACGCCAACGTCCAATCCGAGGTGGTCGGCCGCGCGCTCGAACTGCAGCAGCGCGAAGTCATACGGGTTCAGGTTCTCATCCGGGACCGGCTTCGGCGCCGCCCGAGCCGGCGAGAGGGGCTTCGGACCGGGAACGACGCGGGCAGAGGGCGGGACCGGCTTCGGCTTGGAAGGCATTCATTTCTCCTTTGAGCTCTCCAGCGTCTCGCTCATGAGCGCGCGATGTAGAAAGAGAGGGTTTCCAGATTGATCTTCAGATCGACGTTCTTCAAGAAGGCGTCAGGCGGCGGGTCGAGCCGTACCGGCGCGAAGTTCAAGACCGCCTTCAAGCCCGCTTCCCAGCAGTTTTGCGCCACCTCGGCGGCGGCGGAGGCGGGGACCGTGATTACGCCGATCTCGATCTTTTCGAGCGCGACGATCTCCGTCAGCCGCCGGACGTCGTGCACCGGCACGCCCGCGCGGCTCTTCGAGCCGACTCGGGCCCGATCGTTGTCGAAGAGCGCCACGATGCGAAAGCCGCCCGACCGGAAACCGCCGTAATCGGCGAGCGCAGAACCGAGCCGGCCCGCCCCGATGATCGCGACCCGGCGCGTCCGGTCGAGGCCGAGAATCGAGATGAGATGCCGCTTGAGCGCTCCGATCGCATAGCCGACGCCGCGAATTCCGAACTCGCCGAACGTCGCCAAGTCCTTGCGGATCTGCGCCGAGTTCAGCTGGAACCGCCTCGCGAGTTCTTGCGAGGTGATGTGATCGATGGCTTCCCCTTCGAGGGTCGCGAGACAGCGCACGTAGACCGACAGGCGCCCGGCAGTCGCCTCCGAGACCGACTCCCGCGAGTCACGAGCGGATCGGGAGAAAGCGGAAGAGCGGCTCATGGCCCGAACGGGAGGCTCGCGGCGGCTCTCTGCGCGAGGTTCCAGAGACCCGCGGGGAAAATTCCGAGCGCGAGGATGCCCGCCGCGCAGAGGCCGAGGACGAGTCGATCCGCGGCCGCGAGCGCCGGCGGGCCTTCCTCTTCCACCGGTTCGCGCATGTAGAGGACGTACACCACCTTCAGGTAGTAGCCGATGGAGACCAGGCTGTTCACCACGCCGATGACCGCGAGAGCGTACAGGCCCTGCTCGAGCGCGGACTTGAAGACGAAGAACTTTCCGATGAAGCCCGCCGTCGCCGGGATTCCGGCGAGCGAGAAGAGGCAGAGGGCCAGCACGCCGGAGGCGAACGGCGATCGGAAGCCCTCTCCGGCGAGCAGACCGACAGGGTGGGGCTTCGTCTCGTCGCGATACAGCGCGGCCACTGCAGCGAAGGCGCCCGCGTTCGAAACGACGTACGCGAAGAAGTAGACGATCACCGCCGCCAGCGCGTCGCGGCCGAAGACCGCGAGCGCGATCGTGACGTAGCCCATGTGCGCGATACCCGAGTAGGCGAGCAGTCGCTTGATGTCACGCTGGGCGAGGGCGACGACGTTGCCGAGGCTCATCGAGAGGATGGCGAGCGCGGCGATCGCGGTGCGAAACCGGTCCGGCATTCCTGCCTGAAACACCGCTGCCAGGACGCGATAGAGGACGATCAGGCTCGCGCCCTTCGGCGCCACCGACAGATAGGCGACCGCCGGCGTCGGCATGCCCTGATAGACGTCGGGAGCCCAGGCGTGGAAGGGCGCGAGCGACATCTTGAAGCCGAAGCCCACGAGGAGGAGCAGCAGCCCGAACGCCACGAGCGGGTCGGCGGCGAGGTCCGGCCGCGAGAGCGCCGAGATTCGAACGCTGCCCGACTTTCCGAAGAGGAGCGCGATGCCGTAGAGAGTGAAGGCGGATCCGAAGGCGCCGGTGAGGAAATACTTCAGGCCGGCTTCCGAGGAAGCGGGGATCGTTCGGAAGAACGCGGCCAGGACGTAGAACGAGAGGGAGAGGGTTTCGAGGCCGATGAAGACCACCAACAGGTCGAGCCCGCGCGTCATGAGGAGGACCCCGAGGTGTCCCCAGAGGAGCAACGCGTAGAACTCTCCCTTCACCTGGCCGACACGTTCGAGATAAGGCCTGGCGACCAGGATCGCGACGGCCGCCGTCGCTCCGGCGAAGAGCCCCGCAGCGACGGTCAGGTCCGACGTCTCGTAGCGACCGCTGAACGAGAGGCCCGCCGGCGCGGCGAGCAGGAACCAGATCGAAAGGGCGATCGCGGCGAGCGAAAGCGTCGCAAACCACCGGCGCATGGAAGGCGCGAACGCGTCGAGAAGGATGATGAGACACCCGCCGGCGGCGAGGCAGGTCTCCGGCCACGCCGCGGCGAGGTCGTTCGGCCCGAGCGTGAGAAAGGTCGGCGTCACGGCCGATCTCCCGCCCTTTCCCGAGGAATCCCTTGCTCCGCTCGGGATGGCCGCGCCAAGGTGGCGGCCAATTTCCGGGTCGCGACGGACCGCCGCACCTGCTCCACCGAGGGGCGAATGCGGTCGAGAAAGTCGTTCGGTCGCACGCCGATCCAGACCATCACGGCGACGAGCGCGAACGCGCCGATCGCCTCGCTCGGGCGGATGTCCGGCAGCCGGCGGTTCTCTTCTCGCGTGAGCGGATTCCAGAACACGCGCTGGACGAGGGAGAGCATGTAGATCGCCGAGAGAATCACGCCGGTTGCCGCCGCGACCGCCCACCATCGGTGGAGCGACGTCCAGGTTCCGAGCAGGATCAGAAACTCACCGACGAATCCGTTCAGACCGGGCAGCCCGATTGAGGAGAACGTCGCGACGAGGAAGAGCGCGGTCGTCCAGGGGGCGGCGCCCGCGATGCCTCCGTAGTCGGCGATCTCACGCGTGTGGGTCCGCTCGTAGAGCACGCCGACCAGAAGGAACAGCGCACCGGTCGAAAGGCCGTGGTTGATCATCTGAAGAACCGACCCGGTGACGGCGGCGCTCGTGAAAGCGCCAATGCCGATCACGATCAGACCGAGGTGAGAGACGGAGGAGTACGCGACCAGCCGCTTCATGTCCTTCTGCGCGTATGCCACGAGCGCCCCGTAAACGACGCCGATGATCCCGAGGACTCCGAGCCACGGCGCGTATCGCATCGCGGCGTCGGGAAAGAGCGGGAGCGCGAAGCGCAGGTATCCATAGATGCCCAGTTTCAGCAGGACTCCCGCGAGGAGAATCGAGCCGGCGGTCGGCGCTTCGGTGTGCGCATCGGGCAGCCAGGTGTGGAGCGGAAACACCGGCACCTTGATCGCGAACGCGAGGGCGAAAGCGGCGAACAGGATCGTCTGGACCGCCATCGTCGGGAAAGACAGCGTGACGAGATCCGCCAGGAGAAATGACCACCGGCCGGTCACGGCGCGGTGGCGGATCGCGAGGTAGAGGATGGCGAGGAACATCAGGAGGCTCCCGGCCATCGTGAAGAGGAAGAACTTCATCGCGGCGTAGATGCGTCGGCCGCCCCCCCAGATCCCGATGATGAAGTACATCGGGACGAGCATGACCTCCCAGAAAACGTAGAAGAGGGCGAGGTCCAGAGCGAGCAGGCTCCCGACCATGCCGGTCTCGAGCACGAGGAACGCGATCGAGAAAGCGCGCGGGCTCCTCTCGACGTGGTCGAGCGAGAAGAGGAGCGACACCGGCGTCAGAAGAACGGTCAGGAGGACGAGCAGGAGCGAGATCCCGTCCATGCCGAGCGAGTAGGAGATGCCGAGAGCGGGGATCCAGCTTGCCGTCTCCGTGAACTGGAACCCCCCGGAATGGAGGTCGAAGCGCGACCACAGGGGCAGCGCGAGCGCGAGCTCGACGACCGAGACCCCGATCGCGTAGACCTTCGCCTCCCGGGTTCGGGTCCGCGGGAACAGCAGGAGAAGTGCCGCCGCCGCGCTCGGCAGGAAGACGAGTACGGTCAGGAGCCGGGTTTCCAGGATCGCGGCGATTCCCGTCGCGCCCGTCATCCGGCCAGCACGAAGAGGAGGAGCGCCACGATTCCGATCAGGAACGTCAGCGCGTAGTTTCGGACGTTCCCGGTCTGGAGGAAACGCAGGGAGTCGCCGACGAGCTCGACGAGAAACGCGCCGGCGTTCAGGATTCCGTCGATGACGAGGACGTCGACGACCTTCCAGAGCACGCGGGCGAGCCAGTTGAACGGCCGAACGAAGAGGACGTCGTAAAGCTCGTCGACCCCGAATTTTTCGGCGACGAGCGCGTACAGGCGCGGGAACGATGCCGCGAGGCGCGCCGCGGGGCGTCCCGCCTTCTTGGCGTACCAATCCCACGCGAGGAGGAGCCCCGCGGCGGCGACGGTCACCGAGACGCCCATCAGGAGCCACTCCTTCGCGGGGGCAAGCGCGTGCTGGGAGGCCACGCGGCCCGGCAGGAAGACCGGCGGAAAGACGGGCGCGAGGAACGCCGCGATGCGGTTGGCGCTCTCCCCGAAAACCTCGGGAAGGCCCAGGAAGCCGCCGACCGCCGACAGGAAAGCGAGCACGACGAGCGGCAGCGTCATCGTCGTCGGCGCCTCGTGGACGTGGGCGGCTTCCTCGGGAGATCCGCGGAAGCCTCCATAGAACGTCAGCGAGACGAGCCGGAACATATAGAAGGCCGTGAGTCCCGCCGTGAAGAGCCCGAGAGCGAACAGGATCGGACGGTGCGCCGCGAACACTCCGGTCAGGATCGCGTCCTTGGAGAAGAACCCGGCGAGCGGAGGGATTCCCGCCAGCGCGAGCGTCGCGACGAGAAAAGTGCGGTAGGTGACGGGGAGCTGTGGGGCGAGGCCTCCCATGCGCCGCACGTCCTGTTCGCCGCCGAGGGCATGGATCACCGCGCCGGACCCGAGGAAGAGACAGGCCTTGAAGAAGGCGTGCGTCAGGACGTGGAACATTCCGGCCACGTAAGCGCCGACGCCGGCCGCGAGGAACATGTAGCCGAGCTGCGAGACCGTCGAATATGCAAGGACCTTCTTGATGTCGTTCTGCGCGAGCGCGATTACGGCGGCGAAGATCGCCGTGACCCCTCCGACGAGCGCCACGGCGTACATGGCCTCCGGCGCGAGACGGAAGAGGACGTTGCAGCGCGTCACCATGTAGACGCCTGCGGTCACCATCGTCGCGGCGTGGATGAGCGCGGAGACCGGCGTGGGACCGGCCATGGCGTCGGGGAGCCAGACGTGCAGAGGAACCTGCGCGCTCTTTCCCATCGCGCCCAGGAAAAGGAGAAGGCAGACGAGCGTCAGGCCCGGCGCGAAGCGGCTCGGTTCGGCGGCCGCGCGAGAAAAGACGTCGCCAAAGTCGAGGGTTCCGAACAGCGAGAAGACGCCGAATATCCCGAGAAGGAAGCCGAAGTCGCCGATGCGGTTGACGACGAACGCTTTCCTGCCGGCCGCGGCGGCGTACTCCTTCTCGTAGTAGTACCCGATCAGGAGATAGGAGCACAGCCCGACGCCCTCCCAGCCAACGAACATCAGGAGGAAGTTGTTCGCGAGTACGAGCGTCAGCATCGAGAACATGAAGAGATTCATGTATGCGAAGTAACGCGCGTACCCCGCGTCGGTCTCGTCGTGCTCCATGTATCCGATCGAGTAAACGTGGATCAAGAAACCGACGAACGTCACGAACGAGACCATCAACGCCGAGAGCGGATCCAGGCGGAAGGACAGGTCCACGGAGAAGTTGCCGGCCGCCATCCACGGAGCGAGCCGCTCGACGACTGGAGCGCCTCCTCCGCGGAGATGGGGCAACAGGCGGGTCCACGCCGCCAGGGTGGCGAATCCGATCGAGCCGACGCCCACGGCCGACACGAAATTCTTGCCGAGCCGGGGGCCGACGGAGAGGCAGAGAAGGAACCCGGCGAGCGCAAGGGCCGGAACGATCCACAGGGCAACTGTCATGTCACCACTTCAGCAGATTGATCTGGTTGACGTCGATCGTTTCGGTGTGGCGGAAGAGGGCCACGAAGATTGCGAGACCGACGGCAGCCTCGGCGGCAGCGATCGCGATCACAAAGAAGACCACGATCTGCCCTTCGAGGCTATGGAGCGCCGCGGCATAGCCGAGCACCGTCAGGTTCGCGGCGTTCATCATCAACTCGATCGCGAGGAAGATCGAGATCGCGTTGCGGCGCAGCAGGGCTCCGGCGAGGCCGATCACGAAGAGCGCGCCGGACGCGAGCAGGACGTCGCCGATCGGGATTCCGCTCGCTGTCAAGGGCTTCCCTCCCGCCGCGCGAGAACGAAGGCGCCCACCAGGGCGGCGAGGAGCAGAATCGACAGCGCTTCGAACGAAAGCAGGTGGTCGGAGAAAAGAAGCTTCGCCACCGGCGCCAGATCTCCGGCGGACGGGGCGACCGAAGGCGCGGCTTCCGTCGCGCCGTAGCCCCGCAGGACCGCGAGAAGCGCGGCGGCGAAAGCCACGATTGCTCCCGCCGACAACGCCTGGTGAATCGGGCGGTCGGAGCTCTGCCGGACCTCCTCCGGCACGTTCAAGAGCATCAGCACGAAGAGGAAGAGGACCAGGATGGCGCCCGCGTACACGATGACCTGGACCGCCGCAATGAGCGGTGCCGCGAGCAGGACATAAGTGACCGCGAGAGCGAAGAAAGACACGACGAGCGCGAGCACGCTCTTGACGGGATGGCGGTGAACGACCATCACGCAGGCGAACAGAATCGCGAGGCCGGCGGCCGCGTCGAAGACGAGCCGCGGCGTCACAAGACCTTCCACAGGACGAGCGCCGCGACCCAGAAGAGGTTCAGCAGCGCGAGGGGCAGCAGAGCTTTCCAGCCGAGCCGCATGAGCTGGTCGTACCGGAAACGGGGGAGCGTCCAGCGCACCCACATGAACACCCAGACGAAGAACGCCGTCTTGACCGCGAAGATCACGACGGAAAGAAGGACGGCCGCGGCGCTCGCCGGCGTGAAGCCGGGGAGGCTCCAGCCCCCGAAGTACAGCGTGACCATGAGCGCCGACGCGACGACCACGTTGATGTATTCGGCCATGTAGAACATCGCAAACTTCATCGCCGAATACTCGGTGTGGTAGCCGGCGACCAACTCCGCCTCCGCCTCCGGCAGGTCGAAGGGGAGCCGGTTCGTCTCCGCGAACGCCGAGACGAAGAACACGACGAACCCGAGAAACTGAGGAACGACGGTCCACCCGTGGTAGGGAAACGACAGCCAGTGCCCGCTCTGCATCGCGACGACGTCGGTCAGGCGGAACGAGCCGGCTGCCAGGACCACCCCGGCCGCGGCTGTCGTCATCGCGAGCTCGTACGAGATGATCTGAGCGCTCGAGCGGATCCCGCCAATCAGCGAGAACTTATTGTTCGACGACCAGCCCGCGAGCACGATGCCGTAGACCGACAGGGACGTCAGAGCGAAGAGGTAGAGAATTCCGATCGAGACGTCCGCGCCGACGAGTGGGACCGCACGCCCGCGAACCGTGAGCGTCGCGCCGAAGGGAATGACGGCAAACGTCGTCAGCGCCGCGAACGTCGCGAGGCCCGGGGCCAGCACGAAGAGAAAGCGGTCCGCGTGCGACGGGATCAGATCTTCCTTCATGAAGAACTTGACGACGTCCGCGAGCGGCTGAAGGAGGCCGAAGGGCCCGACCCGGTTGGGGCCCGGCCGGTCCTGGATGAGACCCGCGCCTCGGCGCTCCACCCACTGGAGCATCGGCAACACGATCAGGATGACGAGAACGGGCGCGAGCACGCGTAACGCGAGGATGCCGACCTCCGCGGCGCTCACACCGCTCCCGTGGACACGAAGAGGCCCTTCTTCATCAGGCCGCCCCCGGCGAGCTCCTCTTCGGTCACTTCGCCGTAGCCGTCGACTTCTTCCCGGATCCGCGCCCGAATATCGGCCGGCGTCCAGCTCCGGTCGCCCCAGCCGAGAGCGACGCCGAGGAGAAGCAGGAGCTCCCAGTGCGCCCGCGCGGGGGGAGGAGCCAGGAACGCGCGCTCGAACCACTGGACGCGGCCCTGCACGTTCGTGAACGACCCCTCCTTCTGGGCGAGGGAGGCGGCCGGGAGGACGACGTCCGCCGCCCGGGTCAGCGCGTTCTCCGTGCGTGCGGCCACGGCGAGAAACCGGGCGCTCCGAAGCCGTCCGACCTTCTCCGGATCGTCCGCTGCGGCCGCGAACGACGCATCGGCGGCGACGACGACCTGCGGCGTCCATTTGCCTTCGAGAACGTCGGCGAGGCCGTGTGCGCCGGGTCCCGGCGACAGGCCCATGTCCCGGGCGCCGGCATAGTTCGCGCCGGCGTGATCCCCCTCGATCCACTCCGTCTTCGACTTCATGCGACGCCCACGGGATCGCTCCACCACCACGTCGCGGTTGCCGCTGCCCACGTGGTCCGCGATCTTCCGGAGGAGGAAGTTCTCTTCGTTCGAGAGGTGCGCCGATCCGAGGAAGAAAATCGCGGAGGGCCCCTCGGTCTCGATCGTCGAACGGATCTCCGAGGCGATTCGCTCGACCGCCGCGGGCACGACCGCGTCGCGGACTTCGGAGCCGTCGCGAACCGTCGCCTTCGAGATGTCGCGCGCGTTCAGGCTCTCCGAGAGGAACCGGCCGTAGTCGCAAAGCCAGTAGTCGTTGACGGCGGGATTCAGCCGGGGCAGGAACCGGTAGACCACGCTGTCCCGGTTTTCGATCGAGATGTTGCAGCCGATGTTGCAGCCGGGGCAGACCGAGGGGGTCTTCTTGAGCTCCCAGACCCGGCGCCGGAACCGGAATTCCTTCGTCGTGAGCGCACCGACGGGGCAGACGTCGGCGGCGCAGGCGGACCAATCGTTCGCCAGCGGCCGGCCCTCGTGGGTCCAGACGAGCGTCCGTCCCCCGCGGTCGAGGAACGTGAGCTCGCCGGTCCCCGCAATCTCCTCGCAGAAGCGGATACACCGCGTGCACTGGATGCACCGCGTCATGTCGGCGACGACGTGCGGGCCGATCATCGTGCGGTCGTATCCGGCGTACTGGCGCTTGCGTTCGTCGTAGCGCGACCGCTGCTCCCCGTATCCGAAGGCGTTGTCCTGCAGCTTGCACTCGCCCGCCTGGTCGCAGATCGGGCAATCGAGCGGGTGGTTGATCAGCAGGAACTCCATGTTTGCCGCCCGGGACTGCCGGACCTTCTCCGTCGTGGTCTTGACGACGAGCCCGTCCTTCAGCGGCGTCGTACACGCCGCTTGGATCTTCGGGATCCCTTCGATTTCGACCAGGCACATACGGCACTGCCCGACGACCGAGAGCCGCGGATGGAAACAGAAGTGGGGGATCTCGATCCGGGCGAGCTTCGCCGCCTCGATCAGGTTGATGCCCGGCGGGACCTCGATCGGCCTGCCGTCGAAGACGACGGTGATCGTTGTCTTCTCCGTGCTCATTGGTGTCGCCCGTTCGCTCGAGAGAGGGAGAGGCTGCCCGTGGAAACGTTCCCCCCCTCTCTCTCGGCCGCGGGTCGCGGCCGCTCACTTGTCCCTGGTCCGACGAGACAGCGTTTGTTCTCGACGTGGTAACGGTATTCGTCGCGGAACTTTCCGATCGAGGACAGGACCGGGGCGATCGCGGCATCGGCGAAGACGCAGATGGTCATTCCGTTGGCCATCTGGTTGGAGATCTTTTCGAGCAGCTCGATGTCTTCCTCCCGACCATCGCCTGCCTCGATACGGGAGAGCACGCGGTGAAGCCAGGGCGTTCCTTCGCGGCACGGCGTGCACTGGCCGCACGACTCGTGGGAGAAGAACTTCGCGAGGTTCGTGGCGGCATCCACGATGCACGTGTCTTCGTTCATTACGATGATCGCTGCCGATCCCAGCATCGATTTCTTGGCGGCCAGTCCGTCGAAGTCGAGCGGACAGTCTTCGATCTCCTCGGCCGTCAGCATCGCCGCCGAGGCACCCCCCGGAATCACCGCCTTCACCTTTCGGCCGTCCTTCATCCCGCGCCCGTAGTCTTTGCCGAAGAGCAGCTCCTTCATCTGGAGTCCCATCGGCGCCTCGTAGACGCCCGGCCGGTTCACGTGGCCCGAGAGACAGTAGAGCTTCGGCCCGGTGTTCTTCTCGTTCCGCCCGATCTTCGCGAACCAGTCGGCCCCGCGGTTCATGACATGCGTCACGCAGCACAGCGTTTCGACGTTGTTCACGATCGTCGGCGCGCCGAAGACGCCGAAGACGGCGGGGAAGGGGGGCTTGATCCGAGGCTGCCCGCGCTTCCCCTCGAGGCTTTCGATCAGGCCGGTCTCCTCGCCGCAGATGTAGGCGCCCGCGCCGCGGTGCACCGTGATGTCGTGGGAGAAGCCGGATCCCAGGAGGTTCTCGCCCAGGAAACCCTTCTCGTACGCCTCGTCGATAGCCCGCTGCAGGACTCGTGCGCCGTGGAAAAACTCGCCGCGGATGTAGATGTAGGAGTTCCGGCACTTGAGCGCGTAGGCCGAGATGATCTGACCCTCGAGCATCTGGTGCGGGTCTTCCTCCATCAGCAGCCGGTCCTTGAACGTGCCGGGCTCCGACTCGTCGGCGTTGCAGAGAAGGTAGACCGGCTTGCCTTTCGTATCCTTCGGGACGAAACCCCACTTGACGCCGGTCGGGAATCCCGCACCGCCTCGCCCGCGCAATCCCGACTTCTTGACCTCTTCGGTGACCGCTTCGGGAGTCCAGCCGCCCGCGAGGACTTTCTTCAGCGCCCCGTACCCGCCGTCGGCGAGGTACGTGTCGATCGCCTGCGAGCGATCGCGCCCGACCCGCGCGAGGAGGACCGGCTCGGACTTCACGGCAGGCTTTCCAGGAGGAGGTCGAGCTTCTGGGGGTCCATCGGCTCGTGATACGCGTCGTCGATCATCATCGAAGGTGCGCGGTCGCATCCGGCGATGCACTCGACCTCGACCATCGTGAACCTCCCGTCGGAGGTGGTCTGTCCGAGCTCGATACCGAGGCGCCGCCGGCAGTGCTCGAGAAGTCCGCCGGCGCCCGCGATGTGGCACGAGATCGAGGTGCAGAACTGGAGCAGGTGACGGCCGACCGGCTCCAGGTTGTACATGGTGTAGAAGGTCAGAACTCCGGAGACGTGCGCGGGGGAGAGCTCCAGGATGCGCGCCACCTCCTCGGCCGCCTCACGGGAAATCCAGCCCCACGTCTCCTGCGCCACCCAGAGGACCGGGAGGAGCGCTGCCTGTTTCGTCGGGTAGCGGGAGAGGATGCGGTCGATTCGCGCGACGGCTTCCGGCGGGAACTCCGCGGGCCGTCCCGCCGGAAGGACGACATAACGGCGGCTCGTCACCAGTCGAAGGCCCTGTTTTTCCAGAGGTAGACGTACCCGACGCCGAGGACCAGAAGAAAGACGATCATCTCGCCGAACAACGGAGCGCCGCCGGAGCGGAAGACGAGAGCCCACGGATACAGGAACGCGATCTCGACGTCGAACAGGATGAAGACCATCGCGATCAGGAAGAACTGGATCGAGACCCTCTTTCGGGAGGCGTCGAGCAGCGGCATCCCGCTCTCGTACGTATCGAGCTTGCGGCGGGTACGGAGGCGGGGTCCGAGGACGGCGGACAGGAAGATCATCGCGCCAGCGATTCCGATCGCGAAGAGCATCAGGATGAGGATCGGAAGATAGCTCTCGGCCATCCGCACCTCGCGCATTTCGGCATCGCGCGGAGGTTCCAACGAGGCCGCCGCGCGGGTTGTGAACTTTTTCACAAGCTCGCCGGGCGAGTCAACGTGAAGACGTTACGATCGCAGGGTGGGGGAGGAATTCCGGCCGGCCGCGCTGGTGCCCGCCTATCAGGCGGAGGCGACCGTGGGCGGAGTCGTGCGCGGGCTCCTGGCGCACGTTCCGCGCGTTCTCGTCGTCGACGACGGATCGACCGACCGGACGGGACAAGCGGCGGCGGAAGCGGGAGCGGTTCTGATCCGGCTTCCGAACAATGAAGGGAAGGGAGCGGCGCTGCGCTCCGGCCTCGCCTGGCTGCTCGAGTCCGAGATCACGCACGTCGCGTTCGTCGACGCAGACGGCCAGCACGATCCGGACGATCTGCCGGCGCTGCTCGACGCGGCGCGGGCGGGCGAACCGTTCGTGATCGGTTCGCGGATGAGCGAGGCGCAGGGGATCCCGGCCGTCCGATTCCGGACGAACGAAATCGGCAGCCGGATTCTGGCGCGAATGACGGGACACGACGTCGAGGACGGCCAGTCCGGCTACCGGGTCATCGCCGCTCCGATCCTGCGGAGACTTTCCCTGTCCTCCCGTGGATACTCGATCGAGACCGAGATGCTTTTGAAGGCCGCACCACACGTCCCACGATTTGCGAGCGTGCCGGTGCGCGCGATCTACTCGGCGGCGCCGTCGCACTACCGCGCGTTCCGCGACACGTGGATCATTTCGTGGGGCGCGGTGTATTACAAAGTGTTCGAAGTCGAGTAGGCATCGCGCTGTCATCCCGAGCGAAGCGAGGGATCTGTCGACTCTGGGGAGAGATTCCTCGTCGCTGCGCTTCTCGGAATGACAGGGGGAAACGTCGCTACAATCTCGCCCCCATGTCGCAACTCCGCATCACCCTCCTCCGCACGCCCGGTCCCGCTCCCCGGGTGCTCACCATCGACGCGGAGGACTGGTTTCACGTCTGCGGGGAGGACTACTACTCCGACTGGCGCCGCTGGGACTCGTTTCCTTCCCGGATCGAGACGACCTTTCACCAGCTTCTCGATCTGCTCGAAGAGGGAAACCACCGCGCGACGGTCTTCTTTCTGGGGTGGGTCGCGCGCCGGCGTCCGGAGCTCGTCCGCGAGGCCGTGCGGCGCGGTCACGAGGTCGGGGTCCACGGCGACCACCACCGGCGCGCCGACGAAATGACGGCCGAAGAATTCCGGGAAGACGTGCGGCGGGCCCGGGCCACCATCGAGGATGCGGCCGGAACGCGCTGCTCGGCTCACCGCGCGGCCGAATGGTCGATCCGGCACCCCGCAGATCCCGCCCTCCAGGTCCTTTGGGAAGAAGGATTCGGGTGCGACGCCTCCGCCACCTCCGTTCCGCCGCTCGGTCGGGCCGACAATCCGCTGGGTCCCTACCGCGTCGAGCGCAACGGCGGCTCGATCATCGAGGTCCCTCCGCTGACGGGGCGAGGCTTCGGCCGGCGGCTGCCGGTCGGGGGAGGGTGGCCCTTCCGGATCCTCTCGGAGGAGCGGGTCGCCTCGGCGGAGCGCGCGTATCGCTCGAGGGGACTTCCGGCCGTGTTCACGTTCCACCCCTGGGAGTTCGATCCGGCCCACCCGCGGATGGATGGTCTCCCTCCGCTCCTCCGGACGGTCCACTTCGCGAAGCTCGCCGTGCTCCCCGACCGATTCCGCCGCTGGCTGACCCGCGACCGGTGCGTCGCGCTGGAGGACGTGCTGCCCTCGCTCGACGCGGCATGATCGAACCGGGCTTCCTCTTTTCGGGCCAGCTCGCCGAGACGGTCGGCATGGGGCGCGACTTCTTCGAGTCGGAGTCGGAAGCCCGCGATCTCTTCGATCGGACGTCCGCCCGATGCGGAAGAGACCTCGAGCGGATTCTCTTCGAAGGGCCGCCGGAAGCGCTGCACGAGAATCTCGCCGCGCAGGCAGGCGTCTACCTGGTCTCGACCCTTGCGGCGCAGGCTCTCGAAAAAAACGGAGTGCGCCCCGGCGCGACGGCGGGATACAGCCTCGGGAACTACGCGGCGCTCGTCGCGGCGCAGGCAGTGTCGTACGAGGATGCGCTCGAAGTCCTGATCGCGGTCGAGAGGGAGACCGAACGCCTCGGAATCCGCGGGTCGATGGGCGCGGTCGTCGGGGCGCGGCGCGAAGCGGTCGAGGAAGTCTGCGCGGACCTCCGGGACCGCGGCCGCCCGGTCTGGATCGGAAACGTCAACGCCTCGACGCAGTTCGTGCTGACCGGCGACTCCGGCGCGGTCGACGAGGCGCTCGCCCTGCTGACGCCGAAGTCGCTCACCGTCCTCCCGCTTTCCATGAGCTGGCCGATCCACAGCACCCTCATGGCCCCAGTCGCGGAGGCGATCGCTCCCGTCGTCGGGGCGTGCGGCTCGATCCGGAATCCGGCCGTGCCGTACTACGGCCCGGACGGGAAGCGGGCAAGGACCGGAGAGCGGGTGCGCGAGCTCCTGGCGACCGAGTTCATCTACCCGACTCTGTGGAACAAAACCTACGAGGCGATGGTCGCCGACGGCTTCCGTTCGTTCTTCGAGGTCGGACCGGGCGACATGCTCTCCAAGATATCGCGCTGGATCGATCGAACGACCGTCTGCCGGCCCGCGGGATCGCTGGCCGCGATTCGGGCAGCGTCGGCGTCGGCGTCGGATAGTCTCGACCGCGCATGAAAACCGCTCTCGTCACCGGAGGCTCGCGCGGGATCGGCCGCGCGATCGCGCTTGAGCTCTCCGCGGCCGGTCACCGCGTCGTCGTCTCATACCGGCAGGACGACGCGCGCGCGGAAGAGACGGTCGGAGAGATCCGCGCAAAAGGGGGCGAAGCTTCGGCGATCGCGGCGGACGTCACGAAGCCAGACGAAGTCCGGGCGCTCGGCGACCGGGTTACGGCCGAGTTCGGCGGGGCCGACATCCTGGTCAACAACGCCGGGGTCATCAAAGACGCGCTCTTTCCTTTCATGAAGGAGGAGGACTGGGACTTCGTCCTCGACACGGACCTGAAGGGCGCGTTCCGTATGACGAAATCGGTCGTGCGCGGCATGCTCCACAAAGGGTGGGGAAGGATCGTCAACGTGGTCTCCGTCTCGGGGATCTCGGGCCACGTCGGCCAGACCAATTACTCGGCCGCCAAGGGCGGGCTGATTGCGTTTACCAAAGCTCTCGCGCTCGAGCTCGCGACCCGCCGGATCACGGTGAACGCGGTCGCTCCCGGTCTCGTCTCGACGGAGATCATCGCCCACTTGAAGGAAGACGCGCGCGCCGAGTTCCTCCGGCGGATACCGATGGCGCGTTTCGGCGATCCCGCGGAGATCGCCGCCGTCGTCGGGTTTCTCGTCTCCGATCGCGCTTCCTACGTTACCGGACAGGTCTGGCGCGTCGACGGGGGAATGGCCTGAGAGACGGTCCCGGCTATAATTTTTCTCGAGGAGACCCGATGCCCAATGAAAACCTGGCGCCTCGCGTGAAGGAGTTGATCGTGCGGCGTCTGAAGCTCGACATCGATCCGACGACGATCCAGAACGACGCTCCGCTCTTCGGTGAGGGGCTCGGGCTCGACTCGATCGATGCCCTGGAGCTCGTGCTCGGGCTCGAGCAGGAGTTCGGGATCAAGGTCGAAGACGAGGAGGTTGGCGTCAAGGCCTTCGCCTCGGTCAACGCGCTCGTGGATTTCATCGAGCACAAGAAGATCGCCTGATGGCTTCGGCGCCGGAGCTGCCGCATTCCTATCCGTTCCGTTTCGTGGACACCGTCCTCGCGCCGGCGGGCGCGGATTTCGGGCAGGGAAGCATCTCGGCGCGGCTGACTGCCAACGGCCGCGCGGCCATGGGCGGGGGCTCCATCAGCGCGACGCTCCTCGCGGAGATGCTGGCCCAGGCGGCGCTGCTGCTCCAGGGCGGCGACGCAGCCGTCGGCCGACGCGGATTTCTCGCGGGTATCGACGGATTCGAGGTCGTTCGCCTGCCGCAGGCGGGCGAGAGCCTCCGTGTGGACGTTCGGCTGACCGCGCGGTTCGGATCCGTGATCCGGTTCGAGGGGGAAGTGCGCTCCGGTTCCGACACCGTCGCCCGAGGTGCGATCCTCGTGCGCCAGGGTGAGCGATGACGAGCCGGAGCGATACCGGCGAGTAGGGATGTTCGTCGAAGACGACAGCCTCGCCGGCACCACGGTCCTGCGCATCGGCGGGATGGTGAAGGTTGGCGAGACCGTTCATGAGTTCGAGAGAACTCTCGAGCGCGCGGCGAACGAGCGGACGGGTGCCGTGGTCCTCGACCTGACCGACCTCGAGTATCTGGATTCCACCGCCGTCGGAATCCTGGTGGGCGCACTGCACCGCATGAAATCGGAGAACCGCGAGCTCGTTCTCGTCAATCCTCGCGGGCGGATTGCAGGTCTTCTTCGGGTCGCGAATCTCGACTCTCTCTTCGAGATCTACGGGAGCGTCGCCGAAGCGCTCGAGGCGATCCGGAAGAAGGAAGGCGACACGGGTGTCCACTGAAGTCGCGGCGGCGCTCGAGTGCACCGCCGAGCCGCCGCACCGGTTCGAGATCGGCGAGCGCGTGCGCGTCGGCAACGGCATTCTCGTCACGCTGCGCCGCTTGGACGAGCCGTACCCCCCGCGCGACGTGTTCGTGACGAATCGCGAAATGAAGATGGGCTACGAGAACGTGTACAAGGCGTGCTTCGTCTGCGTCGATCACGGTCTGCGTGAAAACGCGATCGCGATGCCGAAGGCTCAAATCGAGGCGGGACTGCCCCTCGGCTGAGCCCGCGGCGTCGGCTCCGGCGGGCCGGGAGTCTCCTCCATGGCCGGCTCCTCGTCCTCTTCTCCCTGCTCGAGCTCCGGCACCGTGGGCGTGGGCTGCGGGCGCGGAGTCGCCTGGATCTCCACCACGATCCGGCGGCGGGGCGGCGCCTCTTCGGCGGGAATCTCGACGAGAACGGTCGGTCGCGACGTCGGGACGGGCCCGGGCGGGAGTGGAAGGACGACCTGCGTAGACTTCTCCACGAGGACGCGGGAAGCGCCCGAGCTCTTCTCGATCAACACCGGAACCGAGGGCGTGACGGTCGGCGGGACGTCCGAGGGTGTCGGAACGGTCGCGGCGACCGCGGGAGCGGCGGGCGCGGAGAGCTCCGCCGGCGCGACGTGCGCGGGACCGCGTCGTGCGAAACGGCCCGCGGAGTAGGCGAGCGCTCCGATCGCGATGACAACTACGACCAGCCCGACGGCGAGCGCCGGCGGGATTCCAGGTTCCCGGTCCACGCGGAGACGGTTCTGCACCGTCCGTGCCGTGTTTTCTCGAAGTCGATAGCTAACGCGCGCGGGCGGGAGGCGAGACGGGCGGTGGCCAGCCCATGGAGTCCGGCGAATCCAGGTGCCCTCGCCCGAGCTGGTCGATAGAGCGATTGCGCGCCCATTCAACGACTCGGCGGAGACGCTGAAGGACGGGAGGGCTCAATTCTGTCTCGAGAACTCTTGCCCGTATGATGCCCGCCGTCGTCGCGGAGTAGTGTTGCCAGCCGTCCTTTTCGGAAACCTCGATCAACACAAGTCCCCTCTTTGCCAGCGCCTCGGCATCGGTGTAGATCTGTTGAGAGAAATGGCCGGCATTGATCGAGCGAAATTTGTAGAAATCCGGACCCAGGTCAGTCGGGAAAGCCTGGCCGAGCAGGTACAGCGATTTCTGAAGCTGGGCGGGAGAGAGGCCCCGGCGCGAGGACGCGATCGACACCAAGGTCCAAACCTCGCGAGTCGCGGGGACTCGCCTCTGCGTCTCACCCCGGGAAAACACCACCAGGACCTCGCTTCCGAACCATTCATGTCACGTCGTACACCGTCTGGTCAAGATCGACTTTGGTCGAAGCGAGACTGTCGGGATAGGAGAAACCGAGCCTGGTGGCGCCAGGGGGAAGGAATCGGCCCTCAAGATTCTAGGCCGCAGGGTCGTGGACGGAGCGTTTCGTCAACCCACCGGCTCCGTTTGCACCCGTCTCAGAGGGGAACGCGAAGAAGCCTTTCGACCTCACCGGGTCGTCACGGTCACGGTGTTCGACACTCCGACCTGACCTTGCGTGTCGTACGCGTTCGCATGGATCGGATAGCTCTTGTTCATCCCTCCCGGGACCTGCCAGGCACAGCTATAAGGAGTCGTGGTGTCGGAGCAGAGCACGTTCGAACCGACGATGAAGTCCACGCGACTGACAGCGTAGGTGCCGGGCACGACCGATGCCTCGATCGTCACCGTGGACCTTGGCTGCACGCTCACTCCGTCTAGAGGACTCGTGATCGAGATCTGCGGTGGTGTGCCGCTCGCCGGTGGAACGGGTGTCGCCACCGCGTAGGCCGAGACTAGGTCCACGTTGTGGCTGTCGTCCTCGACCTGGAGCACGATCCAGTAGGAGCCGGGACGGTCGAACGTGCAGCTTCCTGTCGAACCTTGGGATCCGGTCAGCGTGCCGCCGATGCAGTTGAAGAAGTAGTTCCGGATGCTCCCGTCCGGGTCGAAGCTCGCGCTCAAGTCGATCGAGACGGTCAGAGGGGCTGGGCCGCTCTGCCTGTCGATCGCGGCCACGGCAATCGGCGGTTCGCCAGTTGCGCCTCCGATCCGGACGACGGCGCTCGGCCTCGCGGAGAGGTTGAGCTCTCGATCGATGGCCTGGGTCCCGATCCGATAGACCCCGACGTCGTTCAAAACGACGCTCGTCGAAGAGCCGGTGAAGCAGCACGTCCCGGTCGAGCCG
>DASWCZ010000041.1:0-66675 GCA_036395755.1 Thermoanaerobaculia bacterium | reverse complement strand
TCCAGAGCTGCCAGCGGTTCGCGCGCGCCTGCCGAGCGATCTCATCGAGCCTCTCCGGGGGCGTCACGAGCAGACCCTGTTTCCCCGGCTCGTCGGAATAGTCGGCCAAGAGCGCGGCGCCGCGGCTCCCGAGGGCGCCGTCGGCGTAGGCCTTGATCGCGCGGACGGTCAGAAAGTCGTCGGCGCGGCCGACGCGCAGGCCCTTTCGGAAGAACGTCTCGAGCGCAGCGGGCTCCGCCGAGACGGTCGCGTAGACGCGGAGGGGAAGCTCGTGCCGGGCGGCGAGCCCTTCGAGAACGGCAATGTCGTCCGGCGCGTAAGCCGAGGCATCCTGGACCTGCGTCAGGCCCACGGCGACGCAGGCGCGCGCCGCCGCCAGAATCCGCCGGGCAAAGTCCTCCGGCATGGACGCCGGGATCGCCCGGTCGAGCAGGTCCATCGCGTTGTCGACGAGGACTCCGGTCGGACTTCCGTCCTCGCGACGCAGGATCCTTCCGCCCGCCGGGTCCGGCGTGTCTTTCCCGATACCCGCGACCGCAAGTGCCCTCGAGTTGACCCACAGCGCGTGGCCGTCGACCCGCCGGGCGGCGACAGGCCGGTCGGGAACGACGGTGTCGAAATCGTGCGCGTCCGGAAAGTTCTTTCCTGGCCAGAGATTCTGGTCCCAGCCGCGTCCCTCCACCCACGCGGTCCCGGGTAGAGTCGTGGCGAGCTCGCCGATCCTCCGGGCTGCCTCGGCCGCATCCGCGACTCCCTTGAGATTCGCGATCTCGAGCGACTTTCCGAGACCCAGCAAATGGCCGTGGGAGTCGGCCCACCCCGGAAAAACGAAGGCACCGGAGAGACTCACGCGCTTCGCGCGGGGCGCGAGACGCCGAGCCCGCGCCGGATCCCCAACGAAAGCGATCTTTCCATCGCGCATCAGAACCGAAGCTCTGGCGGGCGCCGCCTCGGCGGAGGCGTAGACGGTGCCTCCCTCGAGAAGGAGAGGCGGCGCCGGGACCGGCACGCCGGCGGCGAGCGTCAGGAGCCCGATCGCAAGACGCAGCACGGCGGCGAGTTTAGCGCGGCCGAACCCTTACGCTTCGCGCCTCACGATCAGGAGCGTCTGATCGTCGTACTGGGGGATGCCTCCGGCGAAAGCCGCGACCTCGCCGTACAACGCGTCGGAAATCTCGCGGGTCGGGAGCACCAGCCGGCTCCGGACCCCCTGCTCGAGCCGTTCGAGCCCGAACTCTTCCTCGTCGCCGTTCGTGGCTTCCGTGAAACCGTCCGTGTAGACGCAGAGAAGGTCTCCCCGGTGAAACGGCACCGTCTCTTCACGCCAGGAGCCGTGGGGCAGGAGACCGAGGGGCACGCCCGTGGCGGAGAGACGGTCGATTGCCCCGCCCCTCCGGGCGAGGAGAGCCGGATTGTGCCCCGCGGACACGTAGCGAAGGAGATCCGCGACCGGCTCCAGCAGCCCGAAGAAAAGCGTCAAGAACTTGTGGGCGGGTGAAAATCGCTGCAGGTGGCGATCGATCCGCGACACGAGGTCGACGATCGTCTCCGAAGCGTCAATCTGGAGGTGAATCGCGGCGTGCACGGTCGACACGAGGAGGGCTGCGGGGATTCCCTTCCCCGAGACGTCCGCGACGACGAAACCGAGCCGGCCGCCGGACAACGGGAACCAGTCGAAGTAATCGCCGCCAACCTGGCGCGTCGGGAGCGTCGATCCGGCGAGCTCGACGCCGGCAATGTGCGGGAGCTCGCGGGGGAGGAGCTGTCTCTGGATCGCGGCCGCGAGCTCGAGCTCCCGCTCGATGCGCTCCTTCTCGATTGCTTCGCGGTGGAGACGGGTCGTCTCGATGGCCGCGGCCGCCTGGTTGGCGAAGAGCGAGAGGAGGCGTGCATCACCGGAAGTGAAGTCGAGGACCCGGCCGTCGCGGGACTCCTTGTCGGCGACCGCCAGGACACCCAGCCGCCGCCCGGGAACTGCGATCGAGACCGCGAGGCATTTCTGGCAGTCGGAAAGCCGCACTCCGGCCGTCGGAACGTGCGCCGCGTCGTTGTTGATCGCGACCTCTCCCTCCGGGAGATTCCACGACCAGATTGCCTGCGGCGGCAGCAGATCGCCGCCCACGCTGCGGGCGAGTGGGCCGGTGCCCCGCTCGCCGAAGACGATGAGAGTTCCCTTCCGCGCGTCGGTGAGCGAGATCGATCGGTAAAGGACCTCGTCCGCGAGCGCGGAGATGTCGAGCTGTCCGGAAAGGGAGAGGCCGAGGTCGTAGAGCGATTCGAGCTCGAGAAGCCGCGCTTTGATCTCGAACTCCGCGTCCTTGACGAGCCGTGAGAGCCGGCTCGCAGCCAAGACCGAGCCGAAGATCAGGCCGAGCGCCGCCGCCAGCTCCTCCGGCTCTTCGTGTTCCAGCCCCTCGAGTGCGAGGGTCCCGTGGATCTCGCCTTCCGCGTCGAGCGGCACCCAGAGAAAACCGGCATGAACGGTGGCGCTTGCCGGAAAAGACTCCGGGGGCTCGATCGGCGCGCCGTCTTTCCCGGAATCGAATCCGAGGAGCCACCGGTCCCCGTCGCGAAGGTACACGGCGGCGCGACGCGCGCCCGCGACGGCGAGCGCGGCCTCGGCAATCCGAGCAGGCAGCGGCCTTTCGGTCTCGCGACGGAGGACCGCGAACGCCTTCGCGAGGTCGTCCCACAGCCCCGGCCTCCGAAGTGTGGTCTCTCTCACGGCCCCGGAACGAGTCGGCGAGAGCTCGGCATCGGTCGGTTCCAGGGTCAGGCGGGGGCGCCGACGGCCTGGAGGGCCTCGCTCTCGGTCGGGTAAATCGCCGCGTATTGCGCGAGCCCCATGATCCGGAAGGTCTTGTCGATCGTCGGCGTCAACCCGCAGAAGGCGAGGACAGCCTTGCGCTCCATGACCTTTTCGAGGACCTCGATCAGAATCGATATGCCGATCGAGTTGACGATGCGCGTCTTCTCCAGGTTCATCACGAGCGCGCGCGCGCCGCGATCCAGCTCGGAATACGCCTCTTTCGCGATCTCCTCTCCCCCCTGGTTGTTGATGTAGCCGTCGGTCCAGAAGACCGCGACATCACCGCGCCGCTCGACCGAGACCTTGCAGGTTTCGTTCACTTGTACTTCCTCATGAGAATTCGGGTGCCCCAGTCGCCCGACGAGATCTCGACCTCGTCCATCAGGCTCTTGATGATGTGGAGGCCCCACCCGCGGCGTCGCCTCTCCTCGAACGTCTTCTGCAGACTCGGCGTCTCGATCCCCTCCGTGTCGAAACCCCGGCCCTGGTCGCGAACCTCGATCTCCAGCCACTCCCCGGCGGAGCCTCCCACCCGGAAGGTGATGTGGACCTGGTTATCCTCGGTGTGCGCGTGCTCGAAGGCGTTGATGCACGCCTCGACGAGCGCGAGCTTGACCTCGTCGATCTTGTCGCGGGGCATGTCCATGTACTCACCGAGCGCGTCCGCCTGAGCCGTCGCGACGATTTCCATTTCCGGCGCAACGGGAATCGTCAGCGAGACCTCCGGCGCTGCCGCGGTCGCGGGCTCGGTCGGTGCCGGTCCATGCTGCGCCATCAGGTTTGTTCCCGGCTCGAGGCGTTTCTCCTCCGCGAGGAGGATACCCTCTCGCGGCGCGCGCCGCGGGCGAGCGACCGCGTGGCGCGTGCAACCCCCGTCCCGAGGGTCTCGGATGCTCCCTGCCTTTCCATGGCGGGATTTAGAATCGAAGAAACAGCTGGAGCGAGCGCAGGAGAACCGGAGGGACGTTCCCGGACGCGAGAAGAGAGACTGCCGCGACGAGCTCTCCGACGAGCGCCGCCCACAGAAGGGCGCAGGCGTCGAAGCGTTCCCGGGCGATTGCGGACGTGGTGCTCATGGTAACGACTCGTTGGGAGCGCAAGGGCTCTGCCACCCGGTCGGGAACGGAGAGGATGGCGCAACCGCCTGAAGAAAAAGGACTTGGACAAGAGAACCTCGAGCCAGGTCCGGAAAGAGGAGTGTGACGGATCGGCGCGATACCCGCCGTGCATCCGAAGATTAGATCGGCAAGTTTAAGAGCAGCCGGCGTTTATAACGAAAGCGTGACTGAAAGATACAGTGACTTTCCGTCGCGTAATGGTCGTCGCTACCGGCCGAGGTATTTCTTCCTGTAGAGCGTCCGCCGGCTGATCCCCAGGAGGCGCGCGGCCCGGCTCTTGTTTCCGCCGGCCAGTTTCAAGACCCGCTGGACGTGCAGCTCTTCCAGGTCCCGCAGATTCGCCGGCGCGGTGTCGCCCTCAAACGCCACCTTGCCGACGCCGGATCCCAGGGAGGGGAGCCACTGGAGGTCTTCCCGGTGGATCACGCCCCCCTGGGAGAGCGCGGCCGCTCCTTCCAGGACGTTCTCGAGCTCCCGGATGTTGCCCGGGTAGTCATGCGCGAGAAGAGACGCGAAGGCATCCCGATCCACGTGCGCCACCTCGCGGCCGTCGCGGGCCGCGAAACGCTCGAGGAAATGCCGGACGAGCTTCGGGATGTCTTCCCGCCGTTCCCGCAGGGGCGGAAGCGGGATCTCGACGACCCGGAGGCGGTAGTAGAGATCCTCCCGGAACTCTCCCCGGGAGATCCGCTCGGGCAGTCGGGCGTGCGTCGCCGCCAGGACGCGCACGTCGATCGGAAGGCGGCGCCGCCCGCCGACGCGCTCGATCTCGCGTTCCTGAAGGACGCGCAGAAGCTTCGCTTGAAGCGAAAGCGGCATGTCGCCGATTTCGTCCAGGAAGAGCGTGCCGCCGCTGGCGACTTCGAACTTCCCGAGTCTCGCCTCGACGCCCGTCGCCACGCCACGCTCGATCCCGAAGAGCTCGGACTCGAGAAGCGGCTCGGGCAGAGCGGCGCAGTTGATCGGAACGAACGGCTTTTCGGCCCGGTCGCTCCGTGCGTGGATCATCCGGGCGACGAGCTCTTTCCCCGTGCCGCTCTCCCCCGTCAGCAGGACGGAGATCTTCGAATTCGCGACGCGGCCCACGAGGTCCAGCACGCGCTTGGCGGCCGGGGAGTCGCCGATGAAGAGCCGACCCGCCGCGGAGCGGCCGGTCTCGTCCAGCAGGCGACGGTTTTCCTCTTCGAGGCGTTCCCGCTCGCGCGTCAACCGTTCGAGGTGGCGGCGGTTCTCGATCGCCATTCCGGAGAGGCCGGCGAGCGAAGTCAGGAACCGCGCGTCGTCCTCGTCGAACGACACGCGACCCCCGCGGCGCTGTTCCTTGTCCGCAAGAACGAGCGCTCCGACGGTTCGGCCGCCGGCGCGGATCGCTACGCCGACGGCCGCCGAGACGGGCGTGCGCAGGAACCGGAAGCGTTCCCGCGACAACGCGTTCGGCGAGCGCATCACGTCGCGGAGGAACTCATCCTCGGCGACGACGGACTCGGGCTGGCGCCGGGAAAAGCCGACGCGGGCTTCCGCCTTCCGCGCTCCCCCGTCGCCGAAGGTCGCGAGATACCCGCGGGAGGCGTCGAGCACGCCGACCGCTCGTCCGAGGACGTCCTCCACGAGCGCGTCCTCGCTCGGCAGGGAGCCGAGCGAGAGCCCGGCGTCATAGAGGGTTTCGAGAAGGAGAAGCTTGTGCTGGGTCTCGAAAGGCGAGGTCGCCCGGTCCATTACTTCGCCGATGCGAGCACCTTCTCGCGCCGAAGCTGCGCTACCGTCTGCTCCGCCGGGCGCGTAGGGGCCCAGGTCGGGTTCCATTTATGGTTTTCCTCCAGGAGCTTCTCCGCTCGGTCGAGCTCCCCCTGCTTCGCGAGGATCGTCGCCAGCTGCGCCCTCCCCTCGTACACCATCAACCGCCCCTCGAATTTTTCCCAACCGTTCGGCGGATTGACCATCTGCTGGTAGAGCGGAACCGCTTCTGCCTCCTTGCCGAGGGCGACCTTCGTCCGCGCCATCATCCAGTTCCACTCGGGGAAATAGGGCTTGTAATCGGGCCTTCTCGCCATCATCTTCTTCAGGAGCTGGTCGGCCTTCGGCTTTCCTTCGGTGAGCTTCCGCTCCGCCTCCTTTGGCATCCCTTCAAGAAGATCGTACGTGGCGAGGACCACCGGTTTCCCGATCTCCCAGCGGTCGTCCTTCGGGCATTTCTCGAACCTCGGAAGCAGTGTCCGCGCCGACGGGAGGTCGTTGGAGATCAGCGCGACGCGGAGAGCCCGGAAGAGGAAATAGGCGCGCTCGGACTCGAGAGGCATGAACTCGGCGGCTTTCAGGTAGTTCTCGAACGCCCTCGCGTAGTCGCCCTTCCCCTCGTAGGCGACGCCGAGGTGGTCATAGGGGGCGTAGAAATCCGGCTTGATCGTTAGCGCCCGGTTCAGGTTCTGGATGGCCTCGTCATAGTGACCCGAGTACGCCTGGATTTCTCCGAGGCTGTCGTGCGGGTTGGCCTGATCGGGAGCCATGAACTGATACTTCTTCAGGTTCTCGATTGCCTTTTCGTAGTCGCCCCGATAGCCGTAGTAGTAGCCGATTAGGTTGTAGGCCTCGGCGCTGTTCGGGTCCGCCTCGAGAAGCTTCGTGAAGACCTTGACCGCTTCTTCGGTGCGGCCTTTCGACGCCTCATACATCGCGACCATCGAGGTCGCCCGAAAGTCGTCCGGATATCGTTCGAGAATTTCGTGCGCGATCTTCTGCCGCTCCTCCGGCCCCTTCTCGTAAATGGCGAGGTGGAGATCGACGTGGCGGCGTTCGCGGTCCGTGAGCCGGCTCTTCAGCCGCTCCGCCCGGTGGACGAGCGAGCGGGCCTGCTCGCGCTCCGACATCCGGGCGAGACCGAGCATCGCCATTGCGAAGTCGGGGTCGAGCTCGAGCGCGCGCGCGAAGCCCACGCGGGCTTCCTTGGTGTAGAAACGGCGCTCGTTCTCGGTCGCTTCGCGGTAGACCCGATAGGCTTCGTCGGAGGAGGTCGTCACGTCCCGCCGGTTGGAGAGATAGAGGGCGGCCGCCACCCCGGCGACCGCGACCAGGAGAAAACCGAACAGGGACACGGCGCGGCGTTTTGTCATCGCACACCGATGATACGGCGGTCCGGGCCGAGGGTTTCGCTCGTGAGAGCCGCCCGCTCCCTTTCCAACCCGATGAGAGGGAGCGACTTGGCCGGGAATGCCGCTTCTCCCGGATCGTCGGACCGGGGCCGCCTCCCGGGGGGACGAACCCGGGCGGCGGACGGCCGTCACTCGACCCTCATGAAAAGAAAGGTCATGTCGTCGTATTGCTCGGCCCCCGCGACATAGGTTCGGATGTCGGAGAGCAGGCCGCGGGCCAGGTCGTCCAAGGAGGCATCGCGGCGGGAGGAGAGCGATTCCATGATCCGCTCCTCCCCGAAAGGGTTCATTCCCTCGTCCATCGCCTCCGTGAACCCGTCCGTGTAGAAAAAGAGAAGATCTCCCCGCTTCAAATAGATCTCCCGGGTGTCGTACGGCACTTCCTTCAACGCTCCGAGGGGCAGGCGGTGGTCGGGCGGGTCCAGGAACCGCGGACCGCCGTCTCCGGGCCTGAAGATCATCGGAAGGGGCTGGCCCCCGATGGCGTACCGCAGGCTCATCGCGTCCGGGTCGAGCAGGAAGTACCCGAGCGACACGAACATGCGCCGCTTGATCGAGTAGATGCGGCGGTTCGACTCCTGGAAGAGCCGCCCCGGGTCGCGAGTGGTAAGCGCACGAGAGTAGACGATCTCCTTCGAGGCCACCATCAGGAGCGAAGCGGGCACCGACTTGCCGGAGACGTCGCCGATCACGATTCCGAGCCGGCGGTCGTCGAACGAAATGAAGTCGTAGAAGTCTCCGCCGACGACCTTGGCCGGGAGACTGCCGCCCAGGAAGGCGAAGCCCGCGAGCTCCGGGAGCGAGCGCGGCAGAAGGCTCGTCTGGATGTCCCGCGCGATCTCGAGGTCGCGCCGCAGCTCCGCCTGGCGCGTCATCTCATCGTGAAGGATCGCGGTCTCGATCGCCAGGGCAGACTGGTTCGCCAGCGTCGAAAGGAGCGTCTGGTCGTCCCGATCGAAGCGCTCCCCGGAGAGCTTCTCCTTCAGAGCGAGGATTCCCATGAGCCGCTCTCGATAGGCGAGCGGCACGAGCAGACGGAAATCTTCGGCGATGACGCCGTCACAGAACGCGACGCTCTCCGTGTCCGAGAGCCGCTCGCGAAGGTCCTCCGGCACGGCGGGCTTCCCCTCGGCGCGCAGGAGCCGGCGCACCTCCGCCGAGGGCGACAGACGTTCCTCGCGCCGGCCGCGGCGCTCCAGCCACCCCTGTTCGTCGCGCAGCCATACCGACGCCTTGTCGAGCCGCATCGTCGCCGCCACCCGCCCGGTCAGGAAGTCCGCGATCCGGCCGAGGTCGAGCTCGCCGGTGATCGCCTCGCTCATGTCGAGAAGCGCCTTTTGATAATCGAACTTCTCGCGGAAAAAGAGCTTGTCGAGCGGCGTCTGCAATCGGCGCCGAAGAACCTCGAAGAGCGAAATGCCGACAAGGAAGAATCCGAAGTTGAAGAGCGGGGAAGAAGAGAGCCTCGACTCGGCGAAGATGACGTTCGCCATCGCGACCGCGAGCGCGTAGAGGCCGAGCAGGATCGCCGTCGTGGCCGCGTAAAGGAACGTGCGCCGCACGATCACGCGCACGTTCAGCATCTGGAACCGCACGATCGCGTAGGCGAACGTCAGCGGGATGAAGATCATCGGGACGATGCCGTAGAAGACGTAGTCCTCGATGTTGAACGCCGACGGAAGCACGATCCCGAAGAGCACGAACGGAGCGGTCCCGAGGATCGTGCCGATGAAGACGTGGAAAGCCTGCCTCCGCTCCCGCGCGTCCGGCAGCGTGAAGGCGGAATGAGCGAGCGCGATTAGTCCGAGGACCAGGTAGTCGCCCAGAAGGACCCACGAGGAAAGAGGAGCGCCCGAGAGGATTGCAACGCGGTTGCCGCGGAGCTGCCGCAGGACGTCGTAAAGAAAGACGATCGGCGGAATCGAATAGAGGAGATAGAAGAGGCCGGGGCTCGCCGAGAGAAAGTCCTGCAGCCGCTCTTTCCAGAGGGGCGGTGGCTCTCCGGTCCACTCGTCCGGTCTTGCGAACGTGAACTCCTTGGGGCGCGGAAAGATCAGGAAGAAGTGGAGGAAGACCGCGGGGAGCAGAAACAGCGACACCGTTCCCGTGTTCTGCACGAACAGATCGATCCACCAGTAGGAAGCGGGTCGAAGCCGGCAGACGAAAAAGAGCAGGAAGAGGACGCAGAGTAGGAAGAAGATCCGCGCCGCGCGGTCCTCCGGGCGCCGGTTGAACACGAAGAACCCGATGAAGAAGAAGAGGAAGCCGAGTGCCGCCGCGTAGAGATAGGTCGTTCCCCCGAGCCGTTCCGAGGAGAGCCGGACCGGGGTCGTGTGCATTTCGGCCTTTGCTTCGCCGCCGCAACGCCCCCGTTGGTAGAGATAGGAAACCGTTTCCCCGATCGCGTGCTTCCGGAGCTCCGCCGAGGCGTCCGACGTCGAGTTGACGAGACGCTTTCCGATTCCGAGAACGCAGTCGCCCGAGCGGATTCCCGCGGACTCCGCCGGCCCGCCGGGGACGGAGGCGCGGACCTCGATGCCTCCGCGGCTGTACGGCACCGGGACGATTCCGTCGTAGGGGCGAGGGGCGAACATGTCGCCGATCGAAGCGACGGCCAGCGCCAGGCCGGCGAACCCGATCGCGAGATAGAGCGTCCGCGCGGACAGGGCGAACCCCGCGGTCTTCGTCATGGGAGCGGATACGCTCAAAAGAAGGCAATGTTAGCCGAGCCCTTCGCGCACGTTCGCTCCGCGTCGTTTATTCTTCGACGGCTCATGCCGTTCATCACGTTCGAAGGGGTCGAAGGCTCCGGCAAATCCACCCAGCTCGAGCTCGCCGCCGCCCGCCTCGAGAGGAGACGCCGTCCGATTCTCGCCACCCGCGAGCCGGGCGGCACCCGCATCGGGCGGATCCTCCGAGGCGTGCTCATGAAGAAGGCGCACCGGGAGCTCGATTCGGTGACGGAGTGGCTCCTCTTCGAAGCCGACCGGCGTCAACACGTTCTCGAAGTCATCGGCCCGGCGCTCGAGCGCGGGATCTTCGTTCTCAGCGACCGCTTTTCCGACGCCACGGAGGCCTACCAGCAGGTGGGCCGGCGCCTGGACCGCCGTCTCGTCCGGAAAGTCGACGAGCTCGCGCGCGGCGGGCTCGTGCCGGACCTGACCCTTCTCTACGACCTCGAGCCGCGCGAAGGCCTCGTGCGGGCGCATCGCCGCGGGCGCGGTACCGTCGGCCGATTCGAGAAGGCGGAGCTCGAATTTCATGAGGACGTCCGGCGTGCATACCTGCGCATCGCGAAGAGAGAGCCGGCGCGCGTGCGCGTGCTCGACGCGCGTCAGCCCGTGGCTGCGCTCGCTCGCGAGACCTGGTCGGCGCTTTCGGAGAGGTTCGGCGTTTGAGCAACACGCCGTCCTCCCTGATTCTCCAGCGGCTCACGCCGGTCCATGGGCGCTTCCCGGGAGCGCTCCTTCTTCACGGATCGTCAGAAAGCGCGCTCGAGGAGGTGTCGCTCCGCCTGGCCGCGTTCCTGCTCTGCCCGGGAGAAGACCCGGACCGATCGTGCGAGTCGTGTCGCCGCGCGCTCCACGCATTTCACCCCGACCTGCTGAACGTCCAGCCGGAGGGGGTCCAGATCCGAATCGACCGCGTGCGGGAGGCGATCGCTTTCGCCGCGGGGAAGCCCTACGAGAGCGCGAGGCGTGTCGTGCGCATCGCCCGCGCGGAGCTTCTCGGTCTCGAGGCGGCGAATGCGCTCCTGAAATCCCTGGAGGAGCCGGGCGCGCAAGTCCACTGGATCCTGACCACCACGCGGCCGGAATCGCTTCTCCCGACGATCCGCTCGCGCTGCCTGGCGGTGCCCGTCGCCTCCGGGACCCGCAGCGATCGCGTGCGCGAGTGGCAGGCGCGCGGCTTCACCCCGGAAGATGCCGCCGATCTCGCGGTCCTGGCAGCCGGGACCGGTGAAGCGGAAGCCCGCGAACGGCTCGAAGAGGCGCGTCGGTTTCGCTCGGACGCGATCGAGGCGCTCGCCGCTGGAACTCTCGAGGGCAGAATCTCCTCCCTCGCGCTCCTCGCCGAGAGGCTCGGGCGAGCCGAGTCGAGCGAGATCACTCTGATCATCGAGCTCCTTGCCGACGCGGCGCTCGCGGCTGCCGGCGTTTCCGCCGAGCTTTTTTCGCATCGCGCCGTCGCGGGACCTCTCTTGCAGATCGGAAGGCGACTCGGGTCGGCTCCGCTCACGAAAGCAGTGCGGATGGCGTCCGATCATCCGCCGGACATTCGGCGCGGAAACCGGCGCCTGCATTTTGAGAAGGTTCTGCTCGAGCTCTGGCTCGCGGCGACCGCGACGAGATCGTCGGCTTCGACCACGGCAACATGAGGCGAGAGACGGGAGGAAGTCCCCGAAGGGACTCGAAGGAACAGCGGGGAGGCGCTCCGACCCGACGGGATCGGAAGGATTCGGGAAGAGTGCGGACCTGGGAGCTACCGAAACTGGCAGAAGGTGGGGTAACCCACCGTGACAGACGCCGCCTGGTCTTTACGCCTCCCCTTAGTTCCTTCGAATGCCAGCAGTATAGACCCGAACCGTTTTCGCGCGGTCGCGATCTCGGGCGACGAAGTGTCGCCGAGGTCGAGGTCGAGGTCGAGGTCGACGAAAGTCGGGGTCGCTGAAAGTCGATGGTGCTCGCCCGCTCGCTTCAATGCTCGAGCCGAATGTCCAACCTCTCCGTCTTTCCCCGAGCCACTTCCAAGGAAATGCGGCGGTCGCGGTATCCCGGCCTTGAGACGACGAGTGTGTGCTTGCCGGGAGACACCGCAAATCCGGTTGCCGCATCGAGGTCCGAAGCAGTTCCGACGAACCGGTCGTCCAAGTAGACCGCGGCGTCGGAAGGCTCGACTGTCAGGCGCACCCACGTGTCGCCGTGCTCTGCCTGCCTCCGTTCGCGCCAAACCCTCCCATCGGGCGGCGGCCGATCGCTCTCGCGTTCCTGCTCGATCACCTCTTCGCGGTCGCGTTCGTCCGAGTACCGTTCGGATCGATCGAGGTCCTGCGGACGCTCGCGGTAGCGCGGGCCCCCGCTCCCGTACCTCTCGTCTTCGCCGCTCCACGGTTCGGTCGCGTTGCCCCGCTTCGCCCAGAATCGCCGGACTCCGCCGGGGGGTGTCGACTCTTCGTAGCTGCCGTACCGGGGCGCCCCCGGAATCTTCGCGAGCTTGTCATCGACGTCGATCTTCACGCCGGGTCGCGCGTCCACTTCGATCGTTCGCGTCTGAAAACCGTCCAGTCGGAACTCGAGACGGTAATGGCCCGGGCGCAGATACAGGTAGTCCGGGTATCCGTCGAAATCATCGGCGGTGCCGATGTACTGCCCGTCGAGATAGACCCGCGCGCTCTCGGGAGAAACGTCGGTGTCGACGATCGCCCAGTCGCGCGACCGTCCGTAGCCGCCATACTCGGCGCCGTAGCCGTAGTAGCCGTAGTAGCCGGGATAGGGCCGGTACCAGGGGTCGTACCAGAACGGGTCATACCAGTACCCCCAGCCCCAGAACGAAGGTCGATATCGAAAGAAGACGGCGGGCGCGCGGTGCCCGCCGCGAAATCCGCCCCGAAAGCCGGCGCCTCCCCGGACGTGGGCGGCCGAGACCGGAGCCGCCGTGACGACGAGCGCGAGCAGGCCGAGTGCAAGTGTCAGCCTTTTCATACAGTCCTCCGGTTAATGAGACGAGCAAACCCGGCGCCACGTTGACGCGGCCGGGCGCGAAGACGAAGTCCCGCGTTTTGAGAGGGATCGGAAAATGGCAGCGCGAGCCCCGGGGCGGGCCGTGACCTCTCGAAAGGCCACCGCGTCACCCGGAGGAATCGCACCGGACGTTTCGGTTCGCGTTCGCGGCTAACCGGATCGGTGCGAAGGCGCGCTCGTCGCCGACCAGCCTCGCGCTTCGAGGCTTCGCGCGAGGCCGCGCAGGTAGTCGTCTCGCAGAACGCGATCGACCGCCTGGCGCCCCCCGGGCAGGTCCCATCGCTCCGCAAGCGACGCCCAGGCAGCGCGGAGCCGATCGGCGAAGCCGGAGCCGTTCGCGAACGCGAGCGCCTGGGGAACGCCCAGGAAACCGCCAAGCTCCGGATGCTTCTCGAAAAAAATCGCTGCGGCCTCGCCGGACCTCTGCTGGCGCCGTCGAAAGGAATCGAAGCGGATGTCGTGGTAATGACGGGCCACCGCGGCGGGGCGGTAGAGGATCCGCATACCCTGCTTCGTCAGCCGGTACGCGATCTCGATGTCCTCCCACGCGGCGTGCGGGAACGTGGTGTCGAAAAGTCCCGCCTCCTCGAGCAGCCGCCGCGGGAGAGAGATGTTCGACGTGTAGAAGAAGTTGAACGGAACCGAGTCGGGATCCTCGATCAGGCCGTAGCCGAACTGGAGACCGTACTCGTTGATGTGGTGGAGAAACGGAGAGACGCGCCGCTCGCGCGGCCAGGTCGTGTAACCGAGAACCGCGACAGCGCCCTCTCGCCGCTCCGCGTGCGTTCGGGCGTGGACCCCGAGGAGAGGCGGCTCCGGGACGGTGTCGTCGCCCAGGAAGACGACGATGTCGCCCCGGGCTTCCCGGACTCCCCGGTTGCGCGCGCGCGCCGGCCCGGAGTTCTCCTGAAAGAAACAGCGCAGCGGATACGAGGCGCGGTGCGCCCGCAGGCGATCGGGCGTCGAATCGCCCGAGCCGTCGTCGACGACGACGACCTCGAACTCGGGCGCCGTCTCCTGCCGGTCCAGCGCCTCCAGGACTTTCACGAGCGTGTCGGGCCGGCGGTGGGTCGGGATGACGACGGAAAACGTAGTCAGTCAGCGCCTCCCACAAAGATCTCCTCGAGGGTGGTCCGGACGAGCTCCGGAGCGCGGACGAGGAACTCACGGAAAAACTCGGACTCGAAGCGGTCGTCGCCCGGATAGGTCGGAACCAGGCGCAGCGGAAACTTCGCGAAGATCTCGGAGTCGGGGCGCATCCGGCGCGACTGGACCGCCCGGCGTTTCGCCGCGAGCGACTCCTGGCTTCGATGGATCCACAGGAGCGCTTTCAAATGCGCGACCGTTAGAGGGTCCTCGAGCCGTACGGGCGGCGCGGCTCTCCCGGCGATGCCGAAGAGCCGGCGCGCCAACGACCGGGACTGCCGCTCCGGCGCGTAAGGATCGCGAGCGAGCTCGACCGCTCCGGGGTTGCGGGACGCGAGCATCTCCGAGATCCGGAGGAGGAAGGCCGCCAGCACCGACGGCATGAGTGCCGCAAAATACTCCCGGTCGAAGTTCTTGTACGCGGTCGCGAAAGCGTTCTTCTCGAAGAGGTATCCGCGAGAGTAGATGCCGAGCGCCTCACCCGTCGCTCCGCCGCGGTGGCGGGCGAGCGCGCGGGGCTCGGCCACGATGCGCCGTCCGAAGATCCATTGCCGCCAGCCGAAGTCCACGTCTTCGAGGTAGGCAAAATAATCGTCGTCGAACCCGCCCGAGGAAAGAAACTCCGCGCGCTTGACCGCCATCAGTCCGCCGCAGGCGAAGAGCCGCTCTTCGCCGGAGACTCCTTCGGGCACTGCCGCGACCGGACGTCCGACCTCGCTCTGAAACGCGTGGCCGTCGAAGGTCAGGAAGCCATTGGAGAAGTCGTTGCGCTCACCGGTCGCGTCGGTCAACCTTCCGGCGACTGCCACGACGTCCCCGTCGGCCCGATCGAGGGCGTTAACGAGCCGCAGCGGCGCCTCCGGCTCGACGACCGCATCGTCGTTGACGAAGAGCAGAAGACGTCCGCGCGCGGCTTCCGCGCCGAGCCGGCATCCGGCCGCAAATCCGAGGTTGCGGCCGGCGGGGACGCGGCGCGTCGTCGGGTGCCGGCGCAGGAGCTCTGCGACGGGAAGCTCCGACGCGTTGTCGACGACGAGGATCTCCCCCGAAAGGCGGCCGCGGCAGGCCTCCTCGAGCGCAGCGAGCGCCTCGAACAGCAGCTCGTGATCGCGATGGTGAACGACGACGATCGACGCTTCTGGAGTCTTCATCTACGGCGAGGCCAGGCGCCGGCGGAATCTCTTCCAGAAGCGCGGTTCGGATGTCTCCGGCATCGGTAGCCTTCCGCCCTCCACGCGAGCGCCGCGGCACCAGGAAAGGAGCGGCCGCGCCACGCGCTCCCACGTTCTCTTCTCGGCGAACTGCCGCGCCGCTTCCGCGCTCGCGCTGCGCCGGGCGGGGTCGGACAACGTCTTGACGACGGCCTCCGCGAGAGCGCTGGCCGACCGGTCCACGCGGACGCCCGCCCCGGCGTCCTCGAGCTCGCGCGCGACCGTCCCCCCGGAGATCGAGATCGAAGGCACGCCGCCCCACGCCGCGTCGAGCATTCGCGTGCGGTACGAAAGATCCGACTCGAGCCCTACGGAGGAGATCGAGACGAGGACGTCCGCCGCCGCGTAGAGATCTTCGCGCGCGCCGTACGGCAGCCACGGCGAAAAGACGATCGAGCGGCCGTCCGGATCGAGCGAGCGCGCGCGCCGACGGGCTTCTCCGTATACGCGCTGCGGCGTCGTCTCGGGATTCGGACTGCCCAGGAAGAGGAGCCGCGCGTCCGGCTTCGACCGCCGGACCTCGGGCCACGCGTCCAGCAGGAGGTCCGGATCGTTCCAGTCGTAGATTCCCCCGAACAGGATGAGCGGGCCGTCCTCCGGCACTCCGGCCGCCCGGCGTCCGGCGGCTCGATCTCCCCGCGCGGGGTGATCGGGCACTCCGAACGGCACGACGGCGAGAAGGTCCTCGAGGGCGGGGTCGTCCGGAAAGTTCGTCGAGCCGATGCGTCCCGCCTCGAAGAGCGCTCCCGCGTAGAAGAGCCGCTGTTCGGGCGAAGCGCACAGAAAAAAATCGGACCGCGCGAGCGCGAGATGGAGAGTGGCCCGGTCGTGCCGCGCCGTCTCCTCCCCGAGCCTCTCAGCGTAGTGCAGGTTCTCGATCGGGAAGGGATCGTAGAGGTCGACCGCGACGGGGATCTCAGGAGCCTGGTGGAACCAGTAGTTCGCGGCGTGCCCCGAAACGACGGCAGCCCTCGCGCCGTCCGCGGCGCGGACGAGGTCCGCGTGCGGAGGCGCGTAAACGATCGGCACTTCGGCAGCTACCTCCGCGGCTTCTCCCGGATCGTTCGGAACGAGCAGCTTCACTTCGAGGTCCCGGCCGAGGACACGGGCGAGCTCGAGTGCGCGAATGCCCATCCCCGCCATCCGCGGACGGATCGGTTCCGGAGCGAGCACGACGACGGTCAGTGGCATCCCGCTCACCGCCCCCGGACCCGGTCCAGAAGGAGGTGCAGCTTCCAGGTGTGCGAGCCGTAGATCTGATTCAGGATCGTGTTCAGCCGGCCGATCTCGTCGTAGGCGTTGGAAAGCTGCAGGTCGTACTCCTCGTTTTTCGCGAAGACCTCGGCGAGCCGATCGTGGACGAGCTCATTCTCCGCGAGCAGGCGCGCCCGCTCGATCTGGAGCTCCTCCGTCTGTCTCTCCACCGGGGAGAGCGTCGCCAGCCTCGCCTCCAGGCGCGCGATCGTACCCGCGAGGTGCTGATGGTTTTCGCGCTGATATCGGAGCTCTCCCTGGGAGACCGTGTCGCGCTCGTACCAGAACGCGATCTGTGCCCGCATCCGATCGAGAACCCGGGCGAGCCCTTCTTCTGTGCGCCGCGAGGCGTACTTCTCGTAGATCCGGCGGCGCGCGCTCTGGAAGTCGGCGGACCCCGCCGTGGCGTGCGAGGGATCCCCCGTCTCCGCCTCGAACACCCGGTATTCGCACGTGACCGCGCGCACGTGCCGGAAGGACGTTTCGAAGGACGCCCGGATCAGGAAATCCCAGTCTTCCGAGTAATCGAGCGAGGCGTCGAATCCGCCGAGCTTCCGGAAGAGCGGCCGTGGCAGGAGGAGGGTGTGCAGCGGGATGTAATTGGCGAGGAGGAGATAGTCGGGGTCGAAGTCGAGCGAATACTGGAGCGTGCGCGATCCCGGCTTCCAGCCGTCCCCATCCCACCGGTAGACGACCGTTGCCGCGTCGGAATAGACGACCGGCTCCGGCCCCGAGCGGTGGGCTGCGAGCAGCCGCTCGAAGTGGTCTGGAAAATACCGATCGTCGTCGTCGAGAAACGCGATGAGATCCTCCCCCGCCGCCTCGACTCCACGGTTCGCGGCGTGTGAGCGGCCGCGGCGCTCCGGAAACTCTTCGAGAGAAATCTCGAACGTGTCTCGGAACGGATCGGCCATGGTCGAGACCGAGGCTCCCCCGTCGTTGACGATCACCACCCGGGTTGGGCGCGCCGTCTGCGCGCGAAGGCTTGCGAGCGCGTCGGCGAGGAGGGCTGGCCGGTTTCGCGTCCGCACCACGACGGCGACCGGAGCCGGACCGCGACTGCCGTCCTCGACGACTGCCGGACCGATCGCCCGACGGAACTCCTCGAGAGACCGGCCCGAGACCTCCGGCCAGGTGAGCACGCAGAACGCTTCGACCGGCCCCGAGCCGGGCAGAGTCAGCCGACGGTACGCGTTCAGGCCGCGCAAGGCGCCCGCGTAGTCGCGCACCGTCTGCTGAGAGGCGTACACGGCGAGCGCCGCGTCCTTGCGCTCCGCGACGGCCGCGATGTCCACGAGCGCGTTCGGGAGAAAGGGCTGCGAGATTTCGTAGAAGGCGAGCCGCAGGAAGCGGTACCGGTCGTGGTCCGGATCCTGCGGCCGGGACGAGCTGACCGCGCGATACAGCGCATCGGAGAGCGCGCGGTGATCCGGGTGAATCTCGGCGGGAGACGGACAGAGGACGAGATCCGGCTCGAATTCCGACAGCTCCTTCGCGAGCGCGCGGGAGAGCGCCTCCGCGCTCGAATCGAGGGCACGGTCCGGGAGCCCGCCGAAGACCGGCGGCGGGACGCCGAGCGTCGCTGCGGCGAGTCGCGCTTCGTCGCGCCGCCGGTCGGCGTAAGCGGCGTCGCCGCTGGACCCTTCCTGCCGCTCCCCGTCCGTGGCAATCCAGATGCGAACCGCGGCTCCCTTGCGGGCATTCAACGCGATCGCGCCGCCCGCGCCGAGCGTTTCGTCGTCGGGATGCGCGGCCAGCACGAGCACCCGCTCCCCCGAAAGATCCGCGGTGCGATACGGAATCAACTCGTCTTCTTTTCGATCGATCACGAGACGCCGCCCGAGCGCGGGCCGGGCCTCATATCACGTCCCACAGGGAGGGAACGAAGTGCCCGCTCTGCAGAAACAGGCGCGCACCCTCCTCATCGAAAACCCTGCCGACGATCCAGAACCCGGCGTCGCGCTCCTCTCCGCCGAGCCCTTCGATCATTCGGCCGCCCGGTCCTCCGGGGCTCTTCCAGAACTTGAGCTGCCGGGCGCCCAGCCGGCTCGCTTCGGCGGCGGCCCCCGAGAAAAGAGGAAGTAGGTCGGCCCCCTCCTCGTCGCGGCCCAGAAAATCCGCGACGATGGCATCCTCGCCGACGACCGAGAGAGCGGCCCAGGCCAGGTCTTCCCGCCCCGAGACGAGACGGACCATCCGGTAGTAGCGGGTCGGCCGCGCGTGAAATCTCCAGTTGGACCGCGCGCGATCCCGCACCGCGGCGGCCGGAAGCGTCCAACACGCCGCCGCCCAGAGGGGATCGAAGCTCTCGGTGACGAAATCTCCGGTCTCGACGCCGGCCGGCGCGGGCGGGAACGCCTCGCAGGGAACGCGGACCTCGCGCACGGCGAAGTAGTCGCGCGTCCCGCCGAGACGCCGGGAGATCTCGTGCGCCCGCGGGTGAGGGAAGCCGATCGTGAACGGCACCCCCTCCGCTTCGACGGTGTCGTAGAAGGCCGTCGCCATGTCCGCGTAGACGTTGCGCTTCTTGCCGAGCCCGCGCGCCTCCGGCGCGGTCGCCACGTCTCCCGCGGAGTACACCCGGCGCCGGTCCCCCGCGAGCAGGAACTGCATGGGCCAACCGGAGAAGTTCCCGACGATCTCTCCTTCTTCGGACTCCGCGACGATCCCGAACCATCCATCCGGATTCCGGAGGAACTTCCACTCCCAGTCCTCCTCGGGCCACTCCGTGCCGTAAGCCCGGGAAAAGAGGGCCCGGATGCGGGGACCGTCCTCGACCGTCGCCGCACGCACGCGATAGGGGGTCATGCCGCCTTCTCCCACCGAAAGGTCGCGAGCGGCTCGCCGTCGGAGGCCCGAAAGGTCCGGAAGTAAGCTCCCGTCGGAAGCGAAGCGAACGTCTCGGGCGGGAGACGAAAATCCTCGTCCAAGGGGGCGCCGACGAACGGAAGGAGCGACGGGTTGGGAGAGATTGCGATCCAGGCGCCCTCGCGTCGTGCGATGTACGGATCGTCGAGCCGGCTGATCGAGACCGTCCGTGAGAACGCCGTTGCGACGTCGAGGAGCCGGGCGCCGATCCGGCCGTAGCGGCGGCGCAGGTAGAGATCCCGGGAAGAACGGCGTCGGCCGGCGGAATCGGCATTTCGCATGGAGGAGCGCGCGTAGAGGTGCCGGACGTGCGACCGGGGCTCGTATCGCAGCTCGAAGCCGACCGCTCGCACGCGGTCTTCCCACTCCGTCTCCTCGTACTCGAGAAGGAAACGCTCGTCGAAGCGTCCGACCCGGTCGAAGACGTCCCGCCGCGCCGCGAGCACGGCACCCGTCAGATGTTCGACGCTCCCGCCGTCGCGCCAGAGCCGGAGGGATTCGCGAGCGAAAGCGGCGAAACGGCGCCGCTCGAGTCGACGAAACCGGCCTGTCGCGAGCTGCAGGAAATCGCGCGCGAAGCCGGGCGCGAAACCGGCCGGCAGGCGCAGGCGGCCCGGTTCGTCCCAGGTGCAGAGCGGTCCCGCGGCGCCCACGTCCGGCCGGGACGCGGCGTCGAGAAGAAACCGAAGCGAGCCGCACGAGAAGAGAACGTCGGCGTTGGAGATGAGGAGGAGCGGCGCCTCCGCTCTCGCCAGGCCGGCGTTCACGCCTCCGGAGTAGCCTCGGTTTTCCGGAAGGAGGACCAAGCGGTCCGTCTGCGCCAAGCGGAGCCGCCGAGCGTCCTCCTCGCCGGAGCCGCAGTCCACCAGGATGACTTCGCCGGCAATTCGCTCTTCGCGAAACGTCTCCCGGAGCGAGGCCACGCATTCCACGGCTTCCGCCGCACTCCGGTGGGATACGACGATCGCCGAGACGTCGCGCTTCACGCTTTGGATTGTACCGACGGGACTTCCCCGGACCGTCGGGTCATCCGCGCGACCGCCCGGTCCCGACCGCGTCGAGGAAGGCCCTCTCCAGCTTTTCCGCGACTGACGCCGGGTCGAAGCGCGATGCCGCCGCGGGTCCCGCCCGCCGTGCCGTCTCCCGCGCTCCTTCCGTTGTCAAGGAGGGAAGCGCGTCCGCGAGCGCGTCCGGGTCGCCTTCGGCAAAGTAGCGCGCCGCATCGCCGGCGATCTCGTGATGCCCCTCCGTGTCGGAGAGAAGGCACGGCAGGCCGCTCGCGAGCGCTTCCAAGACCGGGAGCCCGAATCCCTCCTCCCGGCGACTCGGTCCGAGGAACAGGTCCGACGCTCGATAGGCAAACGGCATGCGCTCGGGGGAGAGCCGGTGGTGATACTCGTCGACGACGTTCGTCGCCTTCTCGGCGTCGCTCATCGGCAGCGTCGAGACGCGGCGGAGCCGGAATCTTCCTCCGCGCCGGCGCCAGAGAGCGAGTCCTCCGAGCGCGATCGCAATCCCCTTCACGTCCGCCTCCCAGGGACCCACGACGAGGACGACCGGGGGATCGGCCTGGGGTCCGGGCGCGGCGGGAAAGAAACCGTCGTGCTCGAAAGCCTGCCCCACGTTCGTCGCCGGACCGAAGCCTTTCGCGCGGAGGACATTTGCAAGCGTCTCCGACACCGTCAGCTTGTGCGCCGGCGCGCGATACGCTTCTTCGATCGCGCCGCGCAGGTGGGCGTAGAAGGTGAAGTCTCCCTCGTAACCCTGGCAGAGGTGGAAGACCGGGCCCTCCGATCCCGCAAGCGCGGGAGCGACGGTCGTCCAGAACGTCGCCACCCGCACGTCCGCCCGCGAGAGCTCCACCGATTCGGTGAACGCCGTTCGCTCGAACCGTGCGCGCGCCATCGGAAACCAGGCGGGCGGCGCGGCGCGAGAGACGATCGCGACCCGGTGTCCCCGGCGAGAGAGAGCCTCCGCCTGGGAGAGCGCGACCTTGACTCCGCCGCAAAGCTCCGTCGACTCGAGGAGATAGGCGATTCGAAGCGTCACTTCGGACCCGCGACCGCCATCCACTGATACGTCGTCAGGCTCTCCCGATCCGTCTCTCGAAAGACGCCGCTCCATCGCAGAAACCCCGACGAGTCCGGGGCGGGACCCCCCGGGAGCCCTTCGATCACGACGGCCCGCCAGCCTGCTTCCTCGAGGACCTCTGCGAGGAAAGTGCGCGAAAACCAGCGCAGGTGTCCGGCGTCGGCGAGCCCCGCCGGCAGGACGTCGAATCGCCCGAGAACGAGGTCGCGGACGAGCGAGAGATGTGCGACGTTCGGAACGCTCGCCACGAGAGTTGCCGCGGGCGCCGCGAGCCGCCGCGCGCCCGCGAGCGCGCCGACCGGATCCTCCAGGTGCTCGAGCACGTCGCCGAAGAGAAAGGCATCGAACGTCTCACCTGCGGCGGCGAGAGCTTCGAGGCCGGCTGAAGCCTCTCCTTTGAGGACCCGGTCGAGCCGCGAGCGCGCCCGCATGGCCGCGGCGGGATCCTTCTCGACCCCCGTCACGTGTCCTCCCGATCGGGCCTTCCAGGCCGCCCCCGCTGCGCCGGTCCCGCAGCCGACGTCGCAGAGGCGACCTGCGGATTCCGGCAGCCGCTGCATGAGCTCGGGCCGGTCGTGCTCGGGAGGATCGTCGAAGACGAGAGCCCGGAAGGCCGGATCGACCTCTCCCGTTGCCTTCGAAAAGAGTCGGGCGGCGTATTCCCGGACGCTCTCGCCAGCGAGCGACGGAATCTGCGCCGGGCGAAACGCGAGCGCCGGCACGGCGGACGCATCGAACCCGGGAGCTGCGGCGGGCCATCCTCCGCTCTCCAGCTCGCGCAACGTGTGGACCGGGCCGGCCTCTCCGACCGCGAGAGGAACACACGGTACTGCCGCTGCCCCGGCCACGTGCGGAGGCCTTTCGAGAGGCGCCGGCAGCGCCCGACTCTCGCGCACGACCACGCAGATCTCTGCCCCTTCCACGCAGGCGGCCGGGTCGTCGCCGGAAGGCTCGGCTGCTCGCGTCACGCCGAGAGCGCGGCGCCAGCGCAGCCGGCCGATCCGGCGGCCGTAATCGAGCGGGGCATCGGAAGGAAGGAAAGCGAGCCGGAGCACGGATCGGGAGACGTTCAGGAAAGGCTCGACACGGCGGAACCGGGAGGCCGCGAGACGCCTTCGGCGGACTCCGACTCCACGAGCCTCCACGCGTGGGGTGGGCTCATCAGACCGACCGTGTACTCGGCGGGGATGACCGAGAATCCGGGGTCCAGGATCCGCATGTCGTGCAGGTGCAGCGCCTTTTCGTCGGCGAGAAAAAGGTAAACCTTGAAGTGGCCCTGCGCGAGCGGAAGCTTCGGCAGCGTCAAGCGCACGCGATGGCGCGTCGCCGCCGAGAGCGGAGCCCACGCCTCGCGGCGCGTATCCATCGCGAACGCCTGAACGCCGTCCTCGCGGTCGACTCCGACCCGGACCTGGAAGGCAAGGTTGGGGTCCACGGTCTCGAATCCGACGTCGATCACGAACGCCTCGCCGCTGGCGAACTCGGTCCGGGGGTGACCCGACCCGTCGTGCACGACGACCTCCGTCAACAGTGCGGGGCGGCGACCTTCCGTCGAGAGCGCGGAAGCCTCCGCGAGCCCCGGGGGCCCCCCGCCCCGCCGCTCTTTTTCCTGCAGAAAGGCTTCGTAGCGCCGGACGACGCCGACCGCCGGACCCGACGCGGCCTCCGCGCCCTCGCGCAGCCAGATCGCGCGGTCGCAGAGAAGCGCGATGTAGTACAACGCGTGCGAGCAGAAGAGCAGCGTCCCGCCCCGCTTCTGAAAGTCGGTGATGCGGTCGATCGATTTCTTCTGGAAATATCCGTCTCCGACGGCGAGCGCCTCGTCCACGATCAGGACCTCCGCATCGGCGTGGGTCGCGACCGCGAAGGCGAGCCGGAGCGCCATCCCGGTGGAGTAGGTCTTGACCGGCCGATCGAAGAAATCGCCGAGCTCCGCGAAATTCCGGATCTCCGGGAGACGCTGCCGGATCTGCGCGGCCGAGAGCCCGAGGAGAACCGCGTTCATCCGCGCGTTCTCGCGCCCCGTGAACTCGGGGTGGAAGCCCATCCCCAGCTCCAGGATCGAGGCCACTGTGCCGTTCCGCTCGATCGATCCCGACGTCGCCTGCGTCGTGCCGGCGACGATCTTCAAGAGTGTCGATTTGCCGGCGCCGTTCTCGCCGATCAGGCCGAGGGCCCGGCCGGACGGCAACTCGAAGGAGACGTTCTTGAGAGCATGGAACGGACGGTGCCTCGGGACGCGAAAGAGGAGCTCCCGCAGGCGGTCGAGCGGACTCTCGTAGAGCCGGTAGACCTTCGAGATCGAATCCGCCCGGACCGCGAGGAGGTCCGTCAACGGCCGGGCCCCCGATGCGTCACCGACCGAGCGCGAACTCGCATCGGCGGCAGAGGAAATCGTCCGGCGCCTTCTCGACGCCGTAGGTCCACCGCCTCAGCCTCGCTAAGACGTCGCCGCCGAGAATCTCGCCGACACTCTGAACCTTCAGATCTCCGATCACGATCTTTTCGTAATAGTCCTGGCAGCAGAGAACGGCTCTTGCGGTCGCGGTGACGTGGAGGTGCTCGAACGGCCGCGATCCCATGAGTTCGCAGCCCCGGAGCTCTTTCACGGCCGGCGGCTCCGGGACGAACGTGCCGCTCCCCGGCCGGCTGCGGATCCGGAAAGGCTTCACGTTCCAGCCCAGGGGCTCGAACCGTTCCCGGATCTCGCGGACATCTCGGCGGTGGGCTTCGTCGTTGTCCCCGAGGACGACGATCACCGTCTCCTCCCCGATGTCGCGGGCGGCGAGCGCGTCGATATTGGCGAGCACCCGCGCGAGATCCCGGGTGCCGTGCATCTTCTCGTAGCGCGCGGGGTCGAGCGTGGGCAGGTTGATCCCGATGTAGCGAAAACGTCCGGCGGAGGCGAGCCGCTCTGCCCGGTCCGGCCCGAAGTGGGAGGCGTTCGTCAGGAGGGAGACGGGAAGCCCGCGCGCGAAGAGCGCCAGACAACGCTCTTCGAACAGGGGGTCGATCGTCGGCTCATTGTAGTTCGACAGAAACACGATGACGTCGCGGCCGCCGATCTCCAGCACTTCATCGGCGATCCTCTCGAAGAGCTCCTGGCTCATCACTTCTCGCTCGCGCGGATCGACGGATACCGGGCAGAAGGGACAGCGGTGATTGCAGCTCGTGCACGTCTCGAGCGAAACGTAGAGGAGATGCGACCGCCGGGTCTCGGCGTCGAGGTCGTCGATCAGGAAACGGGCGGCCCGCAGGTGATCGAGGACCGCCGGATCGACGTCCGGGGCCATCCCGCCCCGCATCCGGACGAGCGCCTGGAAGCCCGGTCCGTCCTTCGGAAGCGACTCCCCCGTCGTCGGGTTGTAGAGGACCGAGCCGCGGTCGTGGAGATAGGGCGACGGCGTTTCCACCTCCAGGACGGCGGCGCTGGCCGCGGCGGGGCCGGGAGGTGTTTTGGTTTCGCTCATCGTGTCGGCCGCGCCATTCTACCGTCTGATCTGGCTGGTTCTACGTTCGCCGCCGACCGTCTGTCGGAGTCGGAGAGCGACTGCGGAGCAGCCATGGGAGGCTGCCCCGCGGCCGTTTACTCTCTCTCGGCCGGCGTCGCGCCGGCCGGTTCAGATGTCCTCAGTTCAAGAGACGCGTCGGACGTCCCTGGATGAAAACGGTGTCGGAGCTGATCTGGTCCACCGTGACGACGTAGGCGCCGACCCGGCTACCCTCCAGAACTTCGACCCGGATCGTCATGGGCTCGCCCACGATGCCCGGGATTGCCGACATCGGGAGCTGCACGTAGTGGCCGGAGCGGGTCGAGTCGTTGAGAACGAAGTCGAACGTTCCGGCCTCCGAGCCATCCTGTTTGACCGCCGTCACGCGAACCCGGGTCAGGAGATCGCCCATCGCGAAGAAACCGATGTTGGTCCGGAAGCGCAGGTTCTGCTGAGCACCGGGAAGGACGAGGGGGCTGCCCGGAGCCACGCTCTCACCGTTGGAATAGACGAAGAGCTGCATGCCGGCCGTCCCGGCAGTTCCGCGGTCGTCGTAGATCCGGCCTCCGATCAGGAGCGGCGCGGTCGACGAGTCGCTGGCCGCCCGGTAGGAGATCCGGAGCAGCCCGAGAGTGGAATCCTGGGTGAGGTCGATGCCGCTCGGTGCATAGTGGGCGAGCACGCTCCCGACGACGTCGTCCAAGATGACCGAACGGCCCGGGCCGATCGTGACCGGCGCGAGCACGCGCTGTTCGACGCCGTTGCGGTCGGTGAACCGATACTCGAACGTCAGGTCTCGCGAGACCGAGCTGTTGCTGTAGAGCGTGAGATCGGTCTTCCAGTGCGGCCCGTCCGCCACGTCGTCCCGCCCGATGCGGCCGACGCCGGGGATGAAGTAATCGAGAAGGGTGTCCGCCGCCGCGGAAATGCGCGGCGTGTCGTCTGAGACCTGGCACAGGTCGTTGTTTCGCCGATCCAGGGCGGATGCGGCGGCGAGCAGCGTGCCGCCGGTCCCGACGGGCGACGCCTTCAGGATGTAACGCTTGGTAGAGTCGGTCAGGCCGAGGTCGGCCGCCTGCACGAGCGATTGCTGGAACGCGCCGATCGGGAAGTCGCGCGAGAGCGTCTGCGCCCCCGACTCGTCGAGAACCGAAACTTGAGCGCCATCGTCGCCGAAGGCGGTCACGCGGAAGAATCCGCTCTGGCCCGACGCGTTGAAGAGCGACACGTTGAACCGGTAGTTGGTGTCATTGCGGAGTCCCACGAGCGTCTGCTCCGTGGCGACTTCGAGAGACTGCGTCGTGGTGCCGTAAGGCCCGACCTTGAACGACGGAAGGGACGATCCGAAAGAACGCCCCTGCTGGGTGTAGTACACCGTCGCGGTCGCGATCGGGTCGGCATTGCCTCCGTCGTACTTCAAGATCAGCACCCCGCGGCCGTCCTTATCGAGCCGGCTCTTGACGACGTCGGTCGCCGACCACGACTGACCCGCGGCGAGCGGGACACTGTTGACCGAGTTGAACTGGATCTGTGAGAGGTCGGACGGGAACGTCGTTCCGAACGGCTCGTAGTCGAGCGTCAAGGTCATTGCCTGGGTCCCCGGGTTCGTGACGGATATGTCCGTCGCCCACGTCCCGTCGGTCGCCGGCGGCACAGGGTCGATGTGCCCGGCGCCCGGAATCATCAGGGCCTGGAAGCTCGGAGGCGTGACCGTGATCCGGATGACGGTCGAAGTGACCCCGGTGGTCGTCGTCCCGCCGCCCGTGACGGTCAGATTGACCGTTCGCGAGCCCGGCGAGGTGAAGGCGAACTGGACCGTGCGCCCGTTGAAGGGACCCGCCGGACTCGTCGAGCCCGAAGGCGTCCACGCAAACGTCGCCGCGGCGTCCGGCTCGGTCGCGGCGAGCGTGATGGTGCGCCCCGCCTCGACCTCCCAGCTTCCGTTGAACTGGTTCTGGGTCGCGCCGGTCAAGGTGTAGCCGGCGGACGGCGACGGTGGCCCGCCCCGGACGATGTTGACGTTCGCTGTCGCCGAGGCCGAGGCGGTCCCGCTCGTGACCCGGACGGTCACCGTATAGCCTCCGGCGGCCGAATAGGTATGCGAGTTCGTCGCGGACCCCGCGGTGAAAGTGAACAGATTGTCGCCCCAGTTCCAGGAATACGAGTACGAGCTTCCGCCGCTCGCGGTTGCCGAGCACGAAATGGCCGTGCCCGCCGTGCCTTGAGAGGGGCAGGAAAGCGTGACGTTCAAGTTGCCCGGCGGAGGCGGCGGGGGTGGAGGAGGCGGCGGAGCCGAGCCGGTGATCGTCACGTTTGCGGTCGCGCAAGGTTTCGGCGACACGTTCGTGACACACACGATGGCCGAGTACGGACCCGCACTCGAATAAGAATGTGAGTTCGCCGCCGGGCCGGGGGTGAGCCCCGCGGCAAACGGGTTGTCTCCGAAGTTCCACCCGTACACCGACGTCGGGAGGCCACCGCTCGCGGTGAAGCTGATCGACACGCCGACGTCCGCGGTCGTCGGACTCGCGTCCAACGAGAGGAGAATCTGGTCAATGACGCTGATCTGGCGCGAGACGACGATCGGCGTCTGGCTGTTCCCGGAAACCGAGTAGTTATAGCGAAGGTGGACGTAGTACGTTCCGGGCGAGTCGGGTGCGGCCCGGGTCGCGTCCGTGCCGTTGACCGACAGGAAGCTCGACGCGAGTTGCCCGGAGAACGCCGCTGGCGGAGTCGAGGAGCTCGTGATCGCCCAGTCGACCGAGGCGAGTGACGCCGCCGGAGCGATCTGCATGGTGTTCGCTAGAGTGATGACGCTGCTCTTCACGACGGGATTGGGCGCGGCGGTGAAGGCCGGCACGAGATCGACCTGGGAGAGGTTCCCGGCGATGTCGGGAGCCGCGTAGCTACCCCGATAGGTGACGCGCATCCGGAATCCCGTTGCGGCCGTGGGAATCGACACGACGGGGTTCGTCGTGGTGATGTCCGCGCCCGTCAGCGGGCCCGAGGGAGTGCTGAACGTCCAGAAAAAACTCGCGTCTGCCAGGTTGCCCTGGGAGGCCCCCGCGTCCGCCGTTCCGCCCCGCAGGACGCGGAGGTTGACCGGGTTTACGCTCCGGTCGAGCCCGACGATGTCGGCGCTCGGCGTAAACACCGTCACGGCAGAGGAAACGTAGGGCGAGGCGGCCCAACCGTTGGCGTTGTGGCTGCGCGTGCCGATCCGAAAATCCGCTCCCGCGGAAGCGAGAGGACTACCGACGCTGCCGTAACAGTTCGTGCCGCTGCGCGGGTCGCCGGCGACCGGGCCGCTCGGATCGCAGGGAAAGTACGCTGGATTGAAATCCGTCAGATTCGCATCCGGAAGTGGGCCGGAGAACGCAGCGTCCGCCTGATAAGTCGAACCGACGTTCCAATCCCACTCGATCTGGTCGAGCGCCGCCCCCGTCGACGAGCCGTCCTGGATCCGCCACCGGTCGCCGAAGTAGTTCCTCTGCGCCTCGGTCCCGGTGCGCTGCGCGGCGGAGAGGTTCGTCAGGCTGGCGCCCGCGACCGGAGGCGCGGTCAGGTCCGCGGAGATGCAGGAGATGTCGACGGTGTCCGTCGTGACGAGCGCGGTAGCGCCGGTCACGCCGGGCGACTTCAGCCGGTAGACGTACGCGGTGACTGCGCCGCCGTTCGTCTTCACGATCGCCTCGAAGCTGTTGTCGAAATACAGCAGACCGGAGCCGGCCTGCGGCAGCGAGTACGCGAGCCGCGGCGAGCTCCCCTGCGTCAACCACTTGGTGTCGTAGATCTGGATCGCGGACTGGCCTACCCCCGTGATGTTGTTGGCGAGGATCGCCGGAAACTGCTCGCCCCGGACCATCAATCGGTCGAAGTTCCCGGGGATCGACGTCGGAAGGGCCGTCAGGGTACCGCTGAACTGCGACGGCTGATATTCGTAGACGTGAAGCCCCGCGGTCCCTTCGGCCGAGAAGACGAAGATCCTTCCGTTGACCGTGGCGACCGCGAGCGACTTGGGTGTACCGGACGCCCTGATCGACGCGGTCTCGGTCGGGATCCCGGTCGTCGGGTTGATGGTGGCGATCCGGATGGCGCCGTCGATCGAGCCGGCGAGCAGATAGAGGTCGGAGGAGCCGAAGGTCACCTTGAAGGCGGCGACTTTCGCCGGCGACGAGGGGGCCCAATAGAGAACCGACACGGGCGAGAGCGCGGCGCTCTTGGCCGTCTGCCCGTTCGTATTGGTCATGTCGACGACCGCGATCCCATTCGGCGTGGGCACGTAGCCGATGTACTTTCCGGACGAGGCGAGGTAAATCGCCCCGATCTTGCCCCCCAGCGGGAAGGTCCCGTCGCTCCCGATGGCGAGCTTCACCTGCTGGCCGAACTTGACCCCTCCGGAGCCGTCCGTCCGCCCCGCTTCGGCGGGCGCCAGGATCGTCCCGGCCTGCTTCGAAGCGTTGAAGTCCGAGATCATGCGCGAGCTTCCGTCCGGCGCTTCCGCCGCGGCGAAGGCCGTCGCGCCCTGGTGGCAGTCGCAGGTGAGCTGGATGAGCCCTCCGTTGCCGGAGCCGGGCTCGTCCGCGATGACGACCTGCGAAAATGTTCCGAGGCTCGCCGGGTTGGCGAGGCTCGTCCGCGCGAAGCCCCACTGGGTCGCGACGTAGAGGTAGTTCGAGGACCCTCCGGTCGAAAGGTTGCCCGGCGTAAGGCTCCCGGAGAACTGGGGCAGGGAGACGCTCGACTGAGTCCCCGTTGGACCGCAGGCCGACTGCGCCTCCGCGGCGCCGGTGTGCAACGAGAGAACGACTCCTGCGACGAGCACAGAAAGAGAACGGCCGGCCAGTTTCATTGGATAGAGATCCTTTCCGAAGTGGAGATGGGCAGCGACGCCTCCGGCTTGGTTGAAAGGTCCGATTTCACGTTCTCCAGATTGTTTTAGAAAATTTGAAATCAGGCCTTCGCGCCTTCAACCGCCGAACCTTCCGAACCGAAAAAAAGTGGGCGGGACTCGCGTCCCGCCCACTCATGGAAACGACGACTATGGACCCGTCCCGACGACAGTCGGGATAGCGGGAGCGACGACGACGACGCCGGTCACGCCGAGCGGGTTGCAGTTCGAAGGATCGAGCTGCGTCGCCGGCTGGCCGGCCGAAATGAACGCGCTCGGGCCCTCGAAGTCGTACTCGACCCAGGCCTGGTCGAACCGACCGCCGTTCGGGCCGGCGGAGTTGAAGAAGCTCATGCTGACCCAGCCCACGGCGAACGCCGGGAGCGATCCCGAGAACGTCGAGATCGCACGCCGCTGCGTCTCGAACTCGAAGTTGAAGGAAGGCGCGCGGCACGGCGACGGGCACACGCCCGAAAGCACCGTGTTCTCGTCTTCGTCGTAGAAGGAGAGAGTCACGACCGGCTCGACGGTGTCGCAATCGCCGCCGTCCAGGAGGTCCGTCAGGGACCCGGAGGAGGCGCGCCACACGTTGAGGTTGGAAGTGACCGAACCAGTGTTGAACCAGCGGGCCGCGTACTTGAGACCGAGCGGCTCGCGCTGGTCGCCGATGCCCTCGTTCCAGGGGTTGGTCACGAACAGCGGACAGTTGCCCGGCGAGCAGAGGACGTCCGTTCCGACATACCGATGGTAGAAGGTCCGGATATCCGTATCGACGTCACCCGCCAGCGACGGATCCGCCTCGATGTTGACGGTCGAATTGCCGAACGTCGGGAGGCCGGAGCCGGAGGTGAAGATCACCTCGCCGAACAGGTTGTTCTCCATGCCGATCGCGTCCCGCGAGTAGTAGAGCGGGTCAGACGGGTTGGAGAGGTTGCAGTAATTGGCGTGGTCGATAACCATGTAGCCGTGGATCGGATTGGTGATGGTCCCATCCACTCCGCCGCACCCGATCGAGTCATCCGTCGCGTCCAAGGAGTCGAGCACGCCAAAGGCGAAGTCGCTCCCGGCCGGCCAGGCGGGCTGCGGATACAGCGTCGTCGCGAGAGTGTTGTCGAGGTCCGTTGCCGTGTCGACCGGTCGAATACGCAGGTATTCGCCCGTCACGACCGGCGGGCTGTAGACGCCCGCGTTCGGATTGCGCTGGCAGGCGTCGTTCGCGGACGCTGAGTGCGCCGTGGTCACCGGGGTCGCCGGCAGGAATCCCTGCAGGGTTCTCGCCATCGACATCGACTGACAGTCAAAGCCCGTCAGCGCGATGTTGAAGTCGAGCACGAGCTCCGTCCGCTCGTTGAACACGTTGGCGTGGGCGATCATCGGCGCCGAGGAGGCGTTGCAGATCGTCACGAGCGTGTCACGGGCGTCGGTTCCCGTCCCGAGAGGCGTCCCGTCCGGATTGAACGTCGCTTCGAAGTACGGGACCAGAAGCGTCGCCGCGGGGCGCTGGTCAATGGTGCACGTGATGGCGCTCGCGCTCCCCGCAATTGCGAAGAGTGCGGCGATCGCCAAGCACGTCATCAGGGTTTTCTTCATTGAGATCTCCTCATCACATTTAGATACTGAAAGAAGACACCTTGAGCGTCCGTTGCTCGCGATCCCATCACCTCCCGTACTTCAAATTTCTTTCCACCTAAAAAGGGCTTGGGGTCTTTTCAAGTAGGAACGTTTCCGTTCCGGTCGTGAGGGCATCTTCGACCCTTGATCTGCGGCTGTCAAGACAAAAAACCGAAAAATATGCTCTGCAATCATCTTTTCCGGACAAAGCCCTTCCCGCGGCGTGGGTTACCTCCCCCGGTTGAGGTAGACATCCCAGCCGCCGTGGTCCTCGGGGCGCGTCGAGGAAACGGTCTTCGCGAGAACGATGTCGAGCTTCCCGTCGCCGTTCACGTCAGCCAGGCGCACACACTGGCCCGGGGAGTCCAAGGCCGGCTCTTCCCGCTCGGAAGCCTCGACGAAAGAGCCGTCCGGCTGCTGGAAGAAGATCTTCAACCGGCGCTCTTCGCTGTCCGGAAAGACGATGTCGTCCAACCCATCTCCGTCCAGATCCCCCATCGCGAGCGCGTACTGGAGCGTCTTCGCGTTCTTCTTGCGCCAGACGCGGTGGCGCTGCCAGGCGCCCCCCTTCCAGACATAGAGGGTGATCCCGGCGGCGTGGGCGAGCTCCGGCTCCTGCGTGGTCATGTAGTAAGCGTCGGCGAAAGCCGGCGCCCGATCGCGTCCGAAGGTGCCCGGGGCGGTTGCGAAGTGGTACGCGTAGATCTCGATGTCGGGAAAGGAAACGGGCGCGAAATGACCGTTTCCCTCGTTCTTCCAGAGCAACGTGAGAGCGCCGTCGTAATGGCTCCCGGTCAACACATCCTTCAACCCGTCGCCGTCATAGTCCCAGGCGTGGAGGCTGTTCGAGTAGAAGCCTCCGACGATCCCGTTCGGGTTGAACTGCCATCCCTTGGACCCAGCGAAGAGATAGACGCGGACCTGGTGCGTGTCGACCACGCCGGTATCGGTCGCCTCGACGACGTCGCGCGACGCGATGATGTCGGGATGGCCGTCTTTGTTGACGTCGGCCAGGATGATCGCCTGGGCGGAGAAGTCGCGGCCGGGCAGGCCGTCGCGGACCACCCGGAATCCGCCCTTGCCGTCGCCGAAGAAGCTCACGAGGCCGCCGCCGTGAGAGGCCGCGACGACGTCGACATGCCCGTCCCCGTCGATGTCTCCCACCGCCACGCCGCCGTAGTCCAGGCCCGGATCCGCCTTCTCTTTTCCCGCCTCCGTGAAAGTGAGCGGCCAGCGCGAAAACTTCCCTTTTCCGTCGCCGATGAAGATGTGGAGCACCGGGTTGCCGCCGATGCGCGACGGGGGAGAAACGACGTCGAGGATGCCGTCTTCATTGACGTCGGCGAGGACGAAGGAAGCCCTCCAGAGGCCTTCCGTTGGCAGTCCGGAGGCCACTTTCTCAAGGCGCACGCGGCCCGTCACTCTCGGTGGCAGGAGGTCGGTGAAGTCGGAAAGAGGGGGGCCGGGCAACGTCGAGTCCTGCGGCCTTCGGATCGGGGGACGCTTGGGAGGCGGGCCGGTCTGCGCCTTCAGGGCCTCCTCCTCCGGGATTCGCTTGGGAACGGAGACGTAGTAGTACCGGTCGTCTTCCCGGAAGAACTCGATCTTGCCGCCCAGGATGGGGTGCTTGATGTGGCGGTCGTCGATTCGGATGTACTCCTCTTTCGGATACCGCTGGATCGTGTACGTGTCGGTCTCCTCGACGACGTACGGGTTGACGCGCGCGAGTGCGCCGGGAGTCGGCGTCGGCGCGGCACCGGGCGCGCTCGAGCGGGGCGTGGAAGAGCAGCCGAAGGCCGCGGCGGCCGCCGCGGCAAGAAACGCGCAAAGGAGCTTCCTGTTCACGAGACCTCCTGAAGGGAATTTCGATCCGTAAAAGCTGCGCAGGGCCGCCCGAATTTCAACCTCCGGCTCAAATCAGGTCCGCAAAGTGCGGTCGCGCCCTCAGGAAGAGGAGCGCTCCGAGAACGCCCGCCAGAGAGGAAACGAGCAGCAAATACAGGACGGAACGCGCCTCCGGCAACGTGTGAAGCGTGAAGGCGTCCCGATACCAGGCGACGAGATGCGCGACCGGATTCGCCTCGAGTATCGGCCGGAACCTCGCGGGTACCATCGAAGCCGGGTACACGATCGGCGTCGCGAAGAAGACCACGGAGAGCAGAATCGCGATCGCGTGACCCGCGTCGCGCACGAAGACCGTGATCGTCGCGGCCAGGCAGCCGATGCCGTACGTCAGCAGGACCTGGACGGCGAGCGCTGGCACCGCGAGCAGGATCCAGGCCGAGAGGTGCCCGAGGTAAAGCAGGTACACGGCGAAGACCGCAAACGCGATCAACTGGCTCACGACCGGGGAGACGACGACCGAGGCGACGAGCGTCTCGATCGGGAAGACGGCCTTCTTGACCATGACCGCGTTGTCCGGGAGCGCCGAGGCCGAGCGCGAAATTCCTTCCTGAATCGCCATCCACGGGAGGAGTCCTGCCATCAGAAACTCGGGGAAGCTCGCAAAGCCGTGCTCGACCGGGACCCGCAGGATGACCGAGAAGACGGCCGTGTAGAGAACCATCCAAAGGACCGGCTGGAGAAAGACCCAAGCGAGGCCGAGCCCGGAGCCAGCGTACCGGGAGCGGATGTCCCGGACGACCATCTCCTTGAGCAGGAAAAGCTTGGCGGAAAGTCGGCGGTTGTCTCTTGACATTCTTCGAAGAGAAGCGATTATAGTGACGCGCTTTTATGGCGCAATAGCATCCCCGGAAAATATGGCGCCCTACCCGTCTCCCCGCAAAGTCAACCTCGTGGGCTCACGAATCCGCGAGCTGCGTAAGGGGCATCGCCTCACGCAGACCGAGCTCTCCGATAAGATCGGGATCGCGCAGTCGGACCTCTCCCGCATGGAGCAGGGCGAGTACAAGGTCGGGCTCGACACGCTCTTCAAGCTGCTCCAGGTCTTCGATCTGAAGATCGGCGAGTTCTTCGGAGAAAGCGAGACCGCGGGTCCCGAAGACCGGGAGCTCGTCACGGGATACCGCGGTCTTTCCGACGAAGCGCGGCAGGAAGTCCGCGATTTCGTCCGGTTCAAGAAGATGCAGGAGGAGTCCCGTACGGACTCCGACGGTCCTTCCCAGGAAGAAAAAGAGTGAGATCGCCCGCTCCGGGTTTAGAATCGCCTGAGTCTCCGCAACCACAAAGGTGGGAATGACCGAGCGACGCAAACATCTGGAGTTTCTGCGAAAAACCGCCCGGGACGCGATCTGGGCCGGAGACTACGAACGTGCCCTGTCGCTCTACGAGGACGGCCTGGCGCTCGCGCGCTCCTGGAAGGACCGGGACCTCGAGGATCTCTTCACCTGCAACCGCGCCACGACGCTTCTCGAAATGGACCGGCAGGACTTCGATCTCTCCGCCCTGAAAGAGATCCTGCTGCGGAGCCCGGCGAGCCCCAACGGAGTCCTCGCCGCCTACGCCTCGGCGCACGCTCACGAAGTCCGCGGCGAAACCTCGCGGGCCACGTTCTATGCGCAGACCGCGCTTCAGAAGAGCCGGGACCTGGGGCTCGAGGAGTGGACGGCCGCGTCCATGAACCTCCTCGCCAACCTCGAGCTTCGGGAGAGCCGGTTCGAATCGGCGAAGGGCCTCTTCGAGGAAGCGCTCGACCGGCTCGAAGCTCGTGGGGAAGGGCTCTCGCGGGAAGGCGCCGTCGTCAGCGACAACCTGGGTTACTGCCACATCGCGATGGACCGCGTCGAGATCGGGCTTCCCTACGTCCAGAAGGCGATGAGTCTCCTCGACAGTCTGGGCGCCCGCCAGGCGATGGACTATCCCAGCCTCGACCTCTGCTTCGCCATGCTGAAGCTCGAAAAGCTCGAACAGGGCGAGAGCTGGGGAATCCGGGCGCTCGGACTCGGCAACGAGTTCGGACGGGAAGACGTCGTCAAGAACTCTCACTATCTGTTGGCGGAGATCTACTCCACGATGGGCCGGTCGGAAAGCGCCGACGACCACTACGAAGCCCTCGCGAACTACTACCCGGATTTCCCCGCGCTGAAGCACTACCTGCATCAGATCAGCGTGATGGGGATGCTGAACCTGAGGGCCTGAGAACGTGAACCGTTTCCTCGCCCGCTTTTTGCTCGTCACCGCGACGCTCGTCTTCGCGCTCGCGGCGCCCGCCGCGGCGGAAGAGAAGTCGCTCCTCGCCGTCGACGGCACGCTCTACGAGGTTCAATCGGGACCGGCCGCCGACCTCGGTCTTGCAGAAGGATCGATCCAGCCGGACGACTACGTCATCGAGTGGACCGCGCACGCCCAGGACGGCTCCGTGCGCCTGGGTATCGTTCCGGGCACCCAGGATCGCAACGTCAAGCGGAACCTCGACCTCGCCTTCGACGAATCGAGCAACTCGCTCCTTCTGCTCTGGAAAGAGGAGCTGACACCCGTCAGCGTCCTTCAGATCGGGGTGCTGCGCGACGGAGCGTGGAAGACCTCGATTCTCCTTCCGAACCTGGGTTTCTCGAAGGCCTACAACCCCCAGATGCGGCTTTCGCACACGACGGTCCGCTGGACCGGCGACGACGGCCAGACGGTATCCCGCGATCGCTCGATCCTCTCGGTCGTGTGGTGGGAGGAGTCGCAGTACGCGCAGGCACGCTACGCGCCGATCTTCCTCGACGAAGAGAATTTCGATTTCTCGAACGTCGCCGTCTACGACCTTCCGGTGCTCGCCGGAGGCGGAGGACCGACCAGCTACGACGATGTCCCGGCCTCCGCCTACGGGTTCCCGTCGCTGCACTCGGATGGACCGGGCGGCGCGATCCTCGCGAGCTTTGCGGATCTGAACAAGCGGAGGAACGTCGTCGTTCGCATCACGTTCCCGACAGATCTCGGAACGCCCGGCGACAGCAACATCACCTGGATGCGTCGGCACATCCCGATCGTCGGAGTCGTCGGCGACGCGCCGCTCGCGCCGACGGCGCCCATACGGATCGCCTCGATGGGCACCGCCCTCGGAACCGGATACCGCCCCACGTTCTACTGGCGCGACGCCGACCGGCTCCTCTACACGCGGTTCGACGGCCGCGAGTGGAATTCGGTCAAGGTGATCCAGTTGAACGAGACGATGTCGTACGAACGGGCACTGTCGCTCGTCATCGGGATGGCCTCTTCGAACTGACGCGCTCCGCGCGAGATTCCGAGCCGCGGTCGAGGCGAGGGATCTAGAGCCCCTTCGGCAACCCCTCCCGGACCGGTCCCTCGTACAGCGATTCGAAGAGCGTCGCGGCGTCCAGGCCGGCCGGCGTTCTCGTCGTCGGAACGACGATCCGGACCGTGTAGATGTGATCTCCGGCCTCTCCGGTGCGCGGGTTCTTCACGCCCTTGCCGCGGAGCCGGAATTTCTGACGCCCCTGCGTGCCGGCCGGGATCTTCGCGCGATAGGTCCCGTGGATCGTCGGAACGTCGATCTCAGCCCCGGCGTAAGCCTCTTTCACCGTGATCGGGACGATGCCGTGGATGTCGTCGCCCACCCTCTCGAAGTAGGAATGCGGCGTCACGCGCACGGTGACGAAGAGGTCTCCCGGCTCTCCTCCCCTCGCTCCCGGGCCGCCCTTGCCGGGAATGCGGATGGTCCCTCCGTCCGCGGTCCCCTCGGGAATCCGGATCCGTACCCGTTCGGCCTCGGCAACCTTACCCGTTCCCCGGCACGTCGCGCAGACCGTGCGCCCGGTTCGTCCCGATCCGCCGCACGTCGGACACTCTCTCTCCCGCCTAATGGAAAGCGACGCCGTGCCTCCGAGCACGGCGTCCCGGAACGGGATCTCGATCGTTCCGTACGACGGCTCTCCGTTCTCGGGACCGGTCCGAAACCGGGATGCGCCGCCGAAGATGTTTCCGAAGAGCTCCGAGAAATCGGTCGATTCGTAGGACGCGTTCGAAAACGGGGATCCAGCGCCGAACGGCGATCCGCCCCGCCCGAATCCCGCGGCCGCTTCGGCGGCTTCGGCGTCGAAACCGGCTGAAGAAGCCGCGTGGCCGAAGCGGTCATAGGCGCGGCGCTTCTCGGAGTCCTTCAGGACGTCGTAGGCCTCCTGGATTTCCTGAAACCGCTTTTGGGACGTCTTGTCACCCGGGTTGACGTCGGGATGGAGCTTTCGGGCGAGCCGCCGGTAAGCCTTCTTGATGTCGGCGTCGGATGCGCTTTTGGAGACGCCCAAAACCTCGTAGTAATCGCGCTTTTTCATCGGTTTGGCGCGATTATAGTCAGGCCGAAATTAAGAGTTTGACACTCGACGAGAGTCTAATATTATTAGTCGCAACTCTTCTGCTATCTAATTCTATAAGGCGAGGACGGATTGGCAATCGACGACATCGATCTCCGAATCCTCGACATGTTGCAGCGCAACGGCAAGCTGTCGCAGGCGAAAATCGCGGGCGCCGTCGGCTTGACGACTCCCTCCGTCAACGAGCGGATCAAGAAGATGGAGCGCCACGGAATGATCAAGGGTTTCGTGGCGCTGCTCGATCATGAAAAGATGGGCCTGCCACTGACGGCTTACGTCGACGTCGCCCTGGAGCATCCCCGCTTCGAAAAGAGTTTCATCGACGATCTCGAAAGACTGCTGGCGGTGCAGGAGTGCCACTACCTCGCAGGTGATTTCGCGTACCGGCTGAAGGTCAAAGCGTCCAGCCCCGGCGCGCTCGCGGACTTCATCCAGCACCGTCTGCTCGCGATCCGGGGTGTCTCCCGGGCTCGCACCTGTCTCTCGCTCGCGTCCAAGAAGGAATCCACCCTCCTGCCTCTTGTCGAGGAGAAAGAGAAGGAAAAGTAGCTCGCTCGCGCGACTCCCTCCTTCGGAATGGAGGGCGTCCGCCCGGCTTTCGCCGGACGGATCGGCCTGACGGCCTTTTCGGGTGGGATCCCTAGATAAAGCGGAAAGTTCGGGGCCGAGCCGCGCGGGAGTCCGGGCGGTCGGAACAGTGGGCAAAGGTGGCGGGACCGCTTGCCTTGAACATAAACCGTTACGCCACGCTGATGCAAACGGGGTGCCACGGGCGAAGCCCTAGAACCGGAAAACTGCCCCCGCGTTCGCCGTCAGGAGCGCGCGCCTCGATTCCGAGTAGATCTGGTGGAAGGTCAGTCTTCCGACGATGGAGAGCCGCGAGATCACCCTCAGATCGCCGTCCACTCCGACGTGCCATCCGAAAACGGTTTCGTTGCGGTCGCGAAAATTCGTGATGGCCGCCGACGGCGACGGATCGGGATTGACCTTGTACCCGCCGATGCCGCCGAAAAGACCGGACGTGTAGTCGCCTTCCCAGAATTGATACGACACGCCGACGGTCGCGTAGTCGATGCGCACTTTCAGATCGGGGAGAACGACGTCCTCTCCGTTGACCTGCACGAGCTGGCCCGCGTTGTCCCCTTTTGCCTTCATCGACCCGAAGGTGCCCCGAAGAAGGACCCGTTCGTCCAATCGGAAATCCACCCACGCATTTCCGTCGCGCGCCTTGAAGTCCTCGAGGCGGAAGTGGCGCTCGACGTCGTTGACGAGACCGATCGAGGCACCGACCGCCCAGTCCTCGGCGAAGGCAGGTGCCGCGGAAACCCCCACGAGGACGAAAGCGAGTCCGAGCTTCTTGCGGATCGACAAGAGCACCTCCCGATGAGCCTCTTTCGACTCTACACGATGTACGGACGCCGCGCTCTCGCCGTCCGGTCCGGTCCGTTCCGGAGTGCGGTCTAGAATCGCGCGCGAAAGGAGGACGCGATACCTGCCGCGACGGCGCTCCAGCGAATCGGTCGGGCCGCCGCAGGATATTTCCTTCCTTCCCGCTGCCTCGCGTGTGAAATCCGATCCGTCGAAGAAGTCTTCCGCGGAGGCGTCTGTTCGTCGTGCTGGCGCGCGGTCCCGAAGGCGGCTCGACCTGCGTGCGCGATCTGCAGCGAACCGCTTGCGGCGGCGGGCGCCGAGCGATGCGGCCGTTGTCTCATCCACCCGCCTTCCTTCCGATCGCTTCGCGGCGCCGCGCCGTATCGCGGAAGCGCGCGGTCGATTCTCCTGGCGTTCAAGTTCCGCGGTGCCGACTATCTCGGGGCTCGGCTGGCCGAGATCGTCGTCGAAAGACTCTCGCCGGACGAAACGACGGTCGCGCCCGAAGTGACGGCGGTTCCCGCGACGGCGCGTTCGGCGCGCAGGCGCGGATACCACCCCGCCGAAATCCTCGCGGAGGCGGTGGCCGCGAACCTCGGAGCCCCTTTTTCTCCGCGCCGCCTCCGGAAGATTCGTGAGACTTCCCGGCAGAGCCGGCTCGCGCTCGAGCACCGCCGGTCGAACGTTCGGGGAGCATTTCGAGCGGACGGTCCGTCGCCGAAGAGAATCCTCGTAGTCGACGACGTGGCGACGTCGGCCTGGACAGCCCGAGAATGCGCGGAAGCGCTCCGCGCGGCCGGGGCCGAGCAGGTCGACGTCTGGTGCTTCGCGCGGGCTTCGCGTGACGACTTCGATCGGGACGAGGAATCCGCCGACTCCGGATGAATTTCGTCAACCGCCTGGTCGTCGCAGCGATGCCGCTCGTGCCGCGCCCACTCGTGCGGCGGATCGCGCATCGATACGTCGCCGGAGAAACGCTCGAGCAGGCGCTCGACACCTCGCGGGCGCTGAACGCAGAAGGCTGCATGGCCACGCTCGACGTCCTCGGGGAGGACGTCTCGCAGACCGAAGAGACGGAACGGACCGTCGACGAATATCTGCGTGCTCTCGACGGCATCGCGGCCCGGCGAGTGGACGCGAACATTTCCGTCAAGCTGACCGCGCTCGGTCTCAAGATCGATCGAGAGCATTGCCGCCGCGAGTTCGGTCGAATCGTCGAGGGCGCGCGCCGGCACGGCAACTTCGTGCGGATCGACATGGAGGACTCTTCCGTCACGGAGGTGACGATTCGGATTTTCGAGGATGCCTGCGAGGAGTACGAACGCGTCGGCCTCGTCCTCCAGGCGTATCTGCGCCGCAGCCGCAACGACGCCGCCAGAGCGGTCGCTCTTCGCGCGAACGTCCGCGTGTGCAAAGGCATTTACGTCGAGCCCGCCGGGATCGCCTTCCAGGACGGCCAAGAGATCCGCGACAACTATTCGGACCTGGTGGACCTCCTGCTCCGGGAAGGCTGTTACGTCGGGATCGCGACGCACGATCCGATACTGGTCGAGCGCGCGCTCGCGACGGTCGCCCGGCTCCGGCTTCCGCGCGCCGCGTACGAATTCCAGATGCTTCTCGGCGTCGCCGGCGACCTGCGCCGGCGGCTCGTCTCGGCAGGGCACCAGCTGCGGGTGTACGTTCCGTACGGCGAGGCGTGGGAGGCCTACTCGATGCGCCGCTTGAAGGAGAACCCGGCGATCGCCGGGCACGTGGTCAAGGGTCTCTTTCACCGTGAGTTACGGCCGCGGGGCCGTCCGCTCGAGGGGGAATAGCAATTGACCCGGGGGAATTCTATACTTCGGCACAGGATCCGGCTGGGTCCGTCTATGCGACGACGCTTACCGGCATTTCTCGCCGCGTTGCTCCCGCTCTTCGGGGTGGGCGGAATCGCCGTCGCCGCGCCTCCTCCCGCGCCCCCGATCTCCGGTGTCGTGCGACACCTCGAGCGGCCGATCGCCGGAGCGCTCGTCATCTTTTACAACCTGGGCGACACGACGCTCTCCCGGGCACGCTCCGCGCCCGACGGCACCTTCGTGCTCGCCACGGCGCCCGTCGGCGTTTACGACCTGGTCGCCTACAAGAGGGGTTTCCTGCCCGCGCTCGTGAGGCTCTGGCATCAGGCGCTTCCGGAGAGCGTGAGCGCTGTGGAAATCAAGCTCGCAGCCGCGAGCCGCGAACCGGGCGCGCCGTCCACGCCTTCGACGCTCTGGGATCTGCGCGACCGGCTGCCCGCCGACGTCCTGCGCGAGATCGCGCTCGAAGAAGTGCCGGAGGCCCCGGTGGCCTCCCTCGACCGGATCCGTCTCGACCGTCTGATCGCCGGGGAACTGCGCAGCGTCACCGACGTCAGCGGCGGCGACACCTCTCTCTCCCGCACGGCGGTCGGAGTCCAGGGCGGGCTGCCCAATGGCTGGAAGTACGACCTGCGCGGAGAATACGCGGCGGTGTCGGACTCGACGGTCGGCACCGACGAGCCTGCCAGCGGCAACGCCACTGGACTCGCTCTCGACGTCGCGACGTCGCCGCTCGAGCGCGTTCGCCTCTCGACGCGCCGCCACACGATCAGTTTCGGCGAGGATCGCCCGGCGAGCCTGCAGACCCACGGAGTCTCATGGAGCCGCGACGGGCAGGAGGGCCGGGCCGAGTCGGTCGGCGCTCGATACGTCGAGGAGACCAACCTTTACCGCGCGACCGCGCTCGGCACTTCGTTTTTCCCCGTCGCATCGCGGACGTGGGAAGTCAACGCGCAGTACGCCCGGCCTGCCCTGGATTCCCCGGGGGTGTCCGTCGCGATGACGTACCGTCACCGGGAAGCGACCGTCGGTCCCGTGGGTGTCGGCTCCGACGGGGCGTTCTTTCCTTCCGGGCCCGACGCGGATCTCTCCGCCTCGACGTCTCTGCGACTCTTTCCGAAAGTGGAAATCGAGGGAGGAGTCGTCAGTCGGTACCTGGCTGGCGGGTACGGGGTCGCGCCGCGCGCCACCTTCCGATACGACCTCGGAAACGGCGCCGTCGTGTTCGTGCGCGGCCTCCATCGCGTCGTCGAATCGGGCGCGGTCAGCAGCGGAACCGTGCTGCCGCGGGTCGCGTCGATCGAGGACAACGCGGATCCGGCGTCTCGTGAGAGCTACGCGATCGGGGTCGAGCGCCGCGTCGGAGAATCTTCGGTCAAGTTCGAGGCCTCCACGCAGCGAATGGACGAAGTCGTCCGCGCTTTCTTCGAGGGCGATCTCCTGACCGATTTCGACAGCGTGTACTTCTTCGATGGGAATACCGTCCGGCAGATGCAGGCCTCGGCGCACCATCGCCTGTCCGACAAGCTCTCGGGGAGCGTCGCGGTCCGCTACGGCGACATCCGCGGCGCGGTCGCCCCGGATGCGGCGACGAGCTTCGGAATCTCCGACAACAGCGGCCGTTTCTGGTCGGCGCGTGCGGCCATCGAGATCCTCCCGACCAAGACGGGGGTCGCGATTCTCGTCCGGGGTGTCCGGCAGGCTCTGCAGAGCCCCGCGGCCAGTCACACCAACGACTCCGACAAGCTCGCGATCTCGATCGCGCAAGACCTCTCGGTTGTCGGCCTGACGCCGTTCGGGTCGGATTGGAAGCTCCTCCTTGCTCTCGAGTCCGCTCGCTCGACCGCGTCGACCGAGCGCGAGGACCCGGCTTCCACCAGCCGCATCCTGGGCGGGCTGGCGCTCGCGTTCTAGTTACCAGCTCCTACCCCGCCCCGGCTTTTCTTTCCGCATCGGTTTACCCGCCTGCGCCCACGAGTCGGTGGCTCAACCACCTCAACCACACTCCAAAATAATTTTGAACCGCGTTCAAATGCTTGGATAATGCCGCGGGATCAGAACGCGCGAAAAACACTAAAGCTCTCTGCAGAAGGACTTAGCAATGCCTCCCAGATTTCCGAACGTGGCATTCGCATTGCTGAATCGTCGGCCGTGTACCGCGGTCTGAAAATTCTCGTTCTGGTCGTCGGCGTGGCGTTCACCGCTGCGACGGTCGGGCTCGCCTTCGTCTCCTTCGCGAGGAAGGCCGCGACCTTCCGGACGGTCGGCTTCGTCGCCGAACGCGCAGGAGATGCTCTTCTCGTCCGGCGCGTCCTCCCGGGGAGCGCGGCGGAATCGGCCGGCATTCACCCGGGGGACCGCATCGTGCTCGCGGACGGCCGGACAGCGGCGTCTCTCGCTTGGCCGGAGAAGGACCTCGCCCGCCGCCCGTTCCCCCATCACGTCGTCGTTCTCTCCGGCGGGTCGATCAACGCGCTCGCGATCCCGGAGCCCGCCGTTCACCCCGATTACACGTATCTTTTCCTCGCGTTCGTCGGGCTGCTCTACCTCGCCATCGGCCTCTTCACGGTTGCCCGCGAACGCGCTCCAGCGTCGCGCGTCTTCTGGGCGCTCTGCCTGTCCTCGTTCGCGATCTACGTCCTCACCCCCGCGGGGCCGCACGATTCGATCTGGAAGCTCTCGTGGCTCGCGGAGGATTTCTTTCGGGCCCTCCTTCCCGCTCTCCTCCTTCACCTCTTCCTGATCTTCCCGCGCCCGGCGCGGTCGCGGAGGCTCGTTCCCCTCCTCTACCTGCCGGCTGCCGCGTACATCGCCGCGCAGCCCTTGCTCCTCAATCTGGATGTGCGGGCAGCGGCCCGCGCTGCGGAAACCGCCACCCGGTTCTGGTTCCTCTATTTCGCGGTGTATGCGATCGCGGTCATCGTCCGCTTGGCGAAGCTCCTCCGGACCCGCGAGAACCCGGACGCGGAGAAACAGACCCGATGGATTGCGCTCGGCGTCACCGTCGGTCTCGCTCCGTTCGTGCTGCTGTCGGCGGTGCCGCGGGCGCTCGGTTTCGCGTCTCCCCTGCTTTCGACGATCGCGGTCGTGCCGCTCGTGTTCATCCCGCTCGCCTTTGCGTGGGCGATCCTGCGCTGGCGCCTCTGGGACGTGGAGATTTACGTCCGCGAGGCAGTCGCGGCGACCGGCGCGGTTCTTCTCGGCGGGATGACGTTCGTCCTCTTGAACGCGCTGCTCGACCGGGCGCTCGTCGGAATGGCCGAGGGCGGAAAGAACGTGATCGCGTTCGCCTCGGGCCTCGTGCTCGCCTCCCTGCTCGTCCCCGTGAAACGGCGTCTGACCGACGCCCTCGAGAAGATCCAGTACCGCGAGACCTACCGCGCACGGCGGGCGCTGCTCGACGTCGCCCGGGACTTCTCGTCCCCGAGGCCGAAGGAAGAGCTGGTCAACGCGATCGTCCGGCGCGTCGAAGAGGGATTGCACGTCGTGCCGTGCTCGCTCTTCCTGCTCGAGAACGGCGACGGCGACACGCCGGAAGGTGCGCTGCTCGCCACGCGGCTCTCCGACGACGAAGTGTGGCGCCTTCGCGCCTCGACTTTCGGCGCGGGCGACCACCCGGCGGCGCAGCATCTTCACGCGATGGGCTACCGGACGTTCTTCGCGATGCGCCCGGGCGGCAAGCTCGCTGGGGCTCTGGGTGTCGGACACAAGGATGGGCGCGTCCCGCTGTCTTCGGAAGACGAGTCGCTCCTGTCCGCCGTGATGGCGCAGGCGGGGCTCGCTTACGAGAATGCGCGGCTCTACGGGGCGCTCGCCGACCGGCTCGAAGAGATCCGGGCGCTGCAGCAGTACCAGGAGAGCGTCATCCGCTCCTCTTCTTCCGGGATCGTCGTCCTCGACGGTGAAGACCGCGTCCACTCCGCGAACCCCGCTTTCGCGCAGCTGGTGGGACGCGACGAAACCGAGCTCGTGGCCCTGACCTTTTCCGAAGTCCTCCCGGGAGTCGAGCTCGGAACTGCGCCGGAAGGGAGCGAGGAAAAGACGTTCGAAGACCGTTTCACGGGGCGAGAGGGCGTGGTGCGCGACCTGCGCGTCTCGATCTCGCGACTTCAGGGAGAGCCCGACCGTCGCGTCGTTCTGGTGGACGACGTGACCGATCGACTGAAGATGGAGAGAGCGCTCGCCGAACGCGAGCGCCTCGCCTCGCTCGGCATCCTCGCGGCCGGCGTCGCGCACGAAGTGAACACGCCGATCGCGGGGCTGTCCTCCTACGCGCAGCTCCTTCTCTCCGAGACTTCGCCCGGCGATCCTCGATACGCAATTCTGAAGAAGATGGAGCGCCAGACGTTTCGAGCCGCGCACCTTGTCAACAACCTCCTCGAGTTCGCGCGGCCCCGGACGCACGCGGAGGTTCGCACCGACCTGCGGGAGGTCCTCGCGAACGCGGCGGAATCCGTCGAGACCTCGTTCGGGTCGCGCCGTCTGACCATTTCGGCGGACGGCGGCTCGCCGGTCGAGGTCCTGGGCGATGCGCGCGAGCTCGAGCAGGTCTTCGTCAACCTGCTGACCAATGCGCGCGACGCTTCGCCGGAAGACGGGATCATCTCCTGCGAGGTCTCGCGGGAGGGAGGGGTCGCGCGCGTCTCGATCGCCGACCGCGGAGCGGGAGTTCCGCCCGACGCAGGGGACCGGCTGTTCCAGCCGTTCTACACGACGAAGAAGGCCGGCGGAATGGGCCTCGGCCTCGCGATCTCGCGCGACATCGTCCGCCGGCACGGCGGAGAGATCGGCCTTGCGCCCCGAGACGGAGGAGGTACCGTCGCCTGGGTGACTCTGCCTCTCGCGTCGAGCGACCGATCGGTGAAGACGGAGCGGCCTTCGTGAGCCGCGATCTGCGGATCCTCGTCGTGGACGACGAAGAGGTCATTCGCGACGTCCTGGCGACTCTCCTGGAGAAGGAGGGCTACGACGTGGCGGTCGCGTCGACCGCGGGAGAGGCGCTCTCTCTCTTCGAGGGCGAGCCTCACGACGTCGTTCTGCTCGACCTCATGCTGCCCGACCGGTCCGGGCTCGACCTCCTGCGCGACATGCGCCGCCAGGATCCGGACGCCGTGGTGGTCATCGTGACCGCGTACTCCTCGATCGAGGGCGCGATCCATGCGATGCGCGAAGGCGCGTTCCACTACATCCCGAAGCCCTTCCAGAACCAGGAAGTCCTGCTGACGGTGCGCAAGGGCGCCGAGGCCCGCCGCCTGACCGAGGAGAACCGCCGCCTGAAGGAAGAGCTCTCGAAGCGCTACGGACTCGGCCGCATCGTCGGAAAGTCCGAAGGGATGCGGCGTGTGTTCGATCTCGTCCGGCTCGCCGGCCCTTCGAAGTCCACGATCCTCGTCGAAGGTGAGAGCGGGACCGGGAAGGAGCTCGTCGCGCGCGCCATCCACACGCACTCGCCCCGTTCCGGCGCTCCTTTCGTCACCGTGAACTCCGGGTCCATGCCCGCCGACCTCCTCGAGTCGAACCTCTTCGGCCACGTTCGCGGCGCTTTCACCGGAGCCGTGGCGAACAAGAAGGGGTTGTTCGAGGTCGCCGAGGGCGGATCGATTTTCTTGGACGAGATCGGTACCGTCGGCCTCGAGACGCAGGCGAAGCTCCTGCGCGTCATCCAGGAAAAAGAGTTCATGCGCCTCGGCAGCGTCGAGACTCAGAAGGCGGACGTCCGGATCATCGCCGCGACCAACGTGGACCTGAAGAAGATGGTCGGCGAGGGACGCTTCCGCGAGGATCTCTACTACCGGCTCTGCGTGATCACGATCCCGATCCCCCCGCTCCGGGATCGCCGCGAAGACATCCCGCTCCTGGCGGACCACTTCGTCCGCCTCTATGCCTCGGAGAACGACAAGCCGATCTCGGGCTTGGAACCCGAGTCGATGAAGGCGCTCCTCGACTACGACTGGCCGGGCAACGTACGCGAGCTCGAGAACGCGATCGAACGGGCGGTCGTGCTCTGCTCCGGGGGGTCGATCGGCCTCGACCTTCTTCCCGAAACGGTGTTGCAGCCCGGGCGCGGCGAGGTCCTGATCCGGCTGCCGGAAAACGGATCGACCTACCGCGACCTGATCGAGGATTACGAGCGGCGGTTGATCCGTACCGCGTTGCGCCGCACCGGCGGCGTTCAGAAGCGCGCCGCCGAGCTCCTGAAGTTGAAGCCCACGACGCTCCACGAGATCATCAAGCGCCTCGAGATCCGCGAGCAGTAGCCGGCGCTCTTTCCATCCTCGCCCGAAGAGCCCGGACCGCCCCGCGGATCTCGTCCGCCGGCGGCTTGAGCCCGCCGACCGAGGGGTCCTCACGCTGGTACCGGACGATGCCGCCCACGACGGTCGCCGCGACGTTTGCGCGCCCCATCGAATAGACGATCGCGCCGTAGGGCTCGGCCGACCAGTCGTCGGGCAGGGACCAGCCGGTCTCCGGATCGAGGACCGCGAGGTCGGCGCGCGCGCCCGCCGCGAGTCCGGAAGGTCCATCGAGGGCCAGGGCCTTCGCGCCGTCGACGGTCGCCATGCGCAGAACGTCGAACGCCGGGAGATGCTCCGCCGGATGGCGGGCGCGGGGCAGGAGCGCCGCCAGGCGCATCTCCCGGAAGGGATCGAGCAGGTTGTTGCAGGCCGCCCCGTCCGAGCCGAGCGCCACGCGTACGCCGGCGCCGCGCAACTCCGGAACCGGGCAGATGCCCGAGGCGAGCTTCAGATTGGACGAGGGACAGTGCGCGACTGCGGTTCCGCGCCTGGCGAGCAGCGCGAAATCCCGCTCGCGGGCATGAACGGCGTGCGCGATGCAGGTGCGCGGCCCGAGCAACTCGACCGCATCCAGGTAGGCGATGTTGGGGAGGCCCGTCCGCTTTTCGACGAGCGCGCACTCGGCGCGGTTCTCGCTCGCATGCGTGTGGACGACCAGGCCGAGATCGCGCGCGAGCTCCGCGGCGCGGCGGAGCAGCGCGTCCGTGCACGAGACGGCGAATCTCGGTTGGACGGCGACGGAGAGAAGGCCGTTCCCTTTGCCGTGCCACTTTCCATACAGCCGTTCGGTCTCGGCGAGACCCTCGTCCGCGGCGGCGCGGAGCGTGGGCGGCGTGGTCTCCGGGTCGTCCATGAGGACGTTTCCCCCGACGTATCGGATGCCGCTCGCGGCCGCCGCCTCGAAGAGGGCGTCGGAATGACGAACGCTTCCCATGTCGAGGACGGCCGTGACGCCGGCCGAGAGGGACTCGGCGATTCCCAGGCGGGCCGAAGCGGACATCGTGTCCGCGTCGTGCGCGGCCTCTCCCGGCCAGACGTGGCTCTGGAGCCACGGCAGGAGCTCCAGGTCCTCCGGCCCGTTTCGGAGCAGCGTCTGACAGAGGTGCAGATGTGCCTGGACGAATCCGGGAAGCACCCACTGCCCGCGAGCGTCGAGCCGCTCGAGTCGGCCTTCCGCCATCTCCCCCGCGAGGCGTTGCGCTTCGCGGCCGACGGCGCGGATCCGGCCGTCTTCCACATAGAGATCCGTCCCTCGTTGAATGTCGTCGGGCGCGGCGAGGCCGAGGAGGGTGCCGCCCTCGATCAGCAACCGGATCACGACCGGTCGGCTAGGCCGCCGGAATGCGGCGGATCATCACGAGCGTGCGGTCGTCGGCGAACGGCTCCCCCTGCGCGTGGTCCTCGAGCTCCTTCAGCAGGGACTCTTCGATGTCCGTCGGCACGATTCCGACCTGGCCGCGGAGGAATTCCTTCAGCCGCGGAAAGCCGAACTCGGTGCCGTCGGGGCTGTTCGCCTCGGTGACACCGTCGGTGTACAGGCAGAGGAGGTCCCCGGGGGCGAGCGTGAAACGGGACGAGCCGTAGGGCTTGCCGGGAAAGAGAGCGAGCGGCAGCCCGTGAGAGGAGAGCTCCTGCATCGACCCGTCACATTTCAGGAGGATTCCGGGATTGTGGCCGGCATTGGTGTACTCGACGTCACCCGTCGCGGGATCGAGGAGAACGAGGAAGAACGTGATGAAGCGGTCGGGGCCGGTGCGCCGCGAGATCGCTTCCGAAAGGCGCCCCGTCATCTCGGCGACGGGAACCGATTCGTCCGCCCAGGCGTGGAACGACGCCTGGAGCGACGCCATCAGGAGCGCGGGTCCCACGCCTTTGCCGCACACGTCGGCGATCGCCGCGTAGACCTTCCCGTCGGACCGGGCGCGGAAGTCGAAATAGTCGCCGGAGACCTGGCGCGAAGCGGTGTTCGAGCCCTGCAGCTCGTAGCCCGGGATCGTCGGCGGGCTCTCCGGAAGGAGACGCTGCTGGATCTCGCGGGCGAGCGCGAACTCGCGGTCCATCTGCTTCTTCTCGGCCGCCTCCGCCATCAACCGGGCGTTCTGGATCTTCGCGGCGGCCACGTTCGCGAGCGAGGTCAGGAGGCGCAGGTCCGCTTCCTCGAAGGACCGATGGCCGACCTGGCTATCGACGTATATGAGTCCGACGACTTCGCCTTCGTTCTCGAGCGGCGCGGCGAGAACAGACTTGATCCCGGAGAGGCGGATCGAGTCCGCGAGCGACACGCCCGAGCCCGTGGAGGTATCCATCAGGATCAGGCCGTTTCTCTTCTCGACGACCTGGGCAACGAGTGTCTTCGACAGCCGGATGTCGTCGGCGGACATCCCCTCCGCGACCCGGACGACCGCCGGGATGAGCTCGTTTGTCAGTCGGGAGCGGAGCAGGACGACGCCGCGGTCCGGCATGAGGGTTTCGAACACCTTGTCCATGAGGAACTTCATCAGCTCGTCGACCGAGACGTCGCGCAGGAGCTCGATCGTGAGCTCGTTGACCACGCGAAGAGACTCGATCAGCTTCGAGAGCTGTTCGGCCGGGAGACGGGGATCGGTCTCCTGGTGCTGCGCGCGTAGGAGCTCGGCGGAAGCCTTCAGGATGGTGTTGTCGAGCGCGTCGGTCCCACCCGCTTCGATCCGCACCCGGGTCGTGGACTCGGACTCGAGCTTCAGAGTCACGCCGCCGAGCGTGATCCGGTCGCCCGCCTTGAGCGGCTGGGGCGTCGCGAGCCGGTCGCCGTTCAAGAACGTGCCGTTGCGCGAACCCAGGTCCTCCACGACGAGGCCGCCGTCGTCGTCCTTGACGATCCGCGCGTGCTGGCGCGAGAGCATCTTGTCGGAGATCGGAAGGTCGTTCATCGAGGACCGGCCGATCGACGTGACCGGCTTCTCGAGCGGGAACTTGCGCGCCGCCATGCCGGGCGCGCTCACGTAGACGTAGAACACGATGGTCGAAGGATTCTACTCGGTTGCAAATTCGTGAGCCGTCGGGCGCGGGCGAGAGGACGAGCCGGACCTTGAAACCAGTGGACTTGCGCGGGCGTAATTCCTCCCGTAAAATGCGCGATTCCATGAAAAAGAACCTGCACCCCGAGTACCACGAAGTCCTCGTTCACTGCGCCTGCGGCGAGACCTGGACGACCTCGTCCACGAAGAAAGAGCTTCGCCTGGAGATCTGCAGCAAGTGCCACCCGTTCTTCACCGGCAAACAGAAGCTCGTGGACTCCGCGGGACGCGTCGAGCGCTTTCGCAAACGCTACGAGAAAAAGGCGTCCGGCGTCCCGGCCTAGACGCGTGTCCGTTCTCGCTTCGCGTCCCGTCTCCTTCACCGCTCTCTAGCCGGGCTGGCAGTTTCGCTCCAGCCCGAGAGCTGAGAGCTGACGACTGACAGCTCATATGTTCTCGAAACTCGAAGAGATCCGCCGAAAATATGAAGAGCTCCGCGTCCGGCTCGCGGACCCGACGTTCGTCCAGGACCACCGGGCGGTCCGCGACGCGCAGAAGACGCTCGCAGAGTTCGAGCCGATCATCGCGAAGAACGAGGAGCACCGCCGGCTGACCCGGGAGCTCGAGGGCGCGCGCGAGCTCGTCGAATCGCTCTCCCCGGGAGAAGAGCTCTATCAGATGGCGGCAACGGAGCGCGCCGGCTTGACCGAACGGCTCGAAGAGATCGAGCGGGATCTGAAGGTCCTTCTCGTCCCGCGCGACCCAAAGGATTCGCGCAACGTCTTCGTGGAGATCCGCGCCGGCACCGGCGGGGAGGAAGCCGCGCTCTTCGCCGCGCAGCTCTTCCGGATGTACCAGCGCTACGCGGAAGCCCGCCGCTGGAAGGTGGAGATCGTGGACCGTGACGACACCGGGATCGGGGGCATCAAGGCGATCACGGCGCTCATCGAAGGGGACGGCGCCTACTCGCGCTTGAAGTACGAGAGCGGAGTCCACCGGGTCCAGCGCATTCCGCAGACCGAAGCGTCCGGACGCATTCACACCTCGGCGGCCACGGTCGCCGTCCTGCCGGAAGCCGAGGACGTCGACGTCAAGATCGAGGAGAAGGACCTGCGGGTGGACCGCTTCTGCGCGTCGGGGCCGGGCGGGCAGGGAGTGAACACGACCTATTCCGCGGTGCGGATCACGCACGTTCCGACCGGGCTCGTCGTCCAGTGCCAGGACGAGAGAAGCCAGATCAAGAACAAGGCGAAAGCGCTGCGGGTCTTGAAGGCGCGCCTCCTCGACATCGAGCGGGAGAAGCAGGAGGGTGCGATCGCCGCCGAGCGCAAAAAGATGGTCGGCTCGGGCGACCGCTCCGAGAAAATCCGCACGTACAACTTCCCGCAGTCACGGATCACCGATCACCGCATCGGCTTCACGACCCACCGGCTCGCGGAGGTGCTCGACGGCAACCTAGACGAGCTGGTCGAGCCGCTCTCGGCGCAGTTCCAGGCGGAGCGGCTGCGGGACGAGATGGCGAGAGCGTGATCGTCCAGGAGGTTCTCGACGCGGCCGTGCGCCTCGTTCGCCGGGACTCGGGCGTTGCCACCCCGTGGGACGCGAAGCTGCTGCTCGCCCATTCCGTCGGGCACGGCCGGCCGCTCGCCCTCGATCCGCGCGAGGAGCTCCCCGCGCAGGCGGCCTCGCGATTCGAGGCGCTCTGGAAGAAACGCCTGTCGGGCGCTCCCGTGCAGCACCTCGTCGGGGAGTGGGACTTCTTCGGCCGCCCCTTCTTCGTGGACGATCGGGCGCTGGTGCCGCGACCCGAGACGGAGCTCTTAGTCGAGGCCGCGCTCGCCGAAGCTCCGGAAGCGGAGCGCGTCGTGGATCTGGGGACCGGAAGCGGAATCCTCGCGGTGACCTGGATCCTCGAGCGGCCCGACTCTCGCGTGGTCGCCATCGACTCGTCGCTCGAAGCGCTCGCCCTCGCCCGGTCGAACGCGCGGCGGCACGGCGTCGCGGATCGCATCGGGCTCCTGGCGTGCGATTGGCTCGGGTCGGTCGCTCAAGAGTCCGAGAGACCGTTCGACCTCGCGATCTCGAATCCTCCCTACATCGCGCTCTCCGAGCTCGCCGGCTTGCCGCGGACCGTGCGCGACCACGAGCCGGCGTCCGCGCTCTTCGCGGGAGAAGACGGGCTCGATGCGTTTCGGCGGCTCTTAGATGAGGTCCCGCGGTACCTCGCCGCCGGTGGCCCGTTCCTCTTCGAGATCGGCGCCGGTCAGGCCGAGGCAATCAAGAGCGAGGTTGCGGCGCGCGGCGCCTGGCGCCTCCAGCGCATCCTCCCCGACCTCGCCGGGATCCCGCGGGTCGCGGTCCTCTCCCGGACGTAATCCCTCGGCCCGCCGTGGACAAGTTCGTCATCGAGGGCCCGGCGCGACTCGAAGGCGAGGTCGCCGTATCGGGCGCGAAGAACGCCGCCCTGCCCTGCCTGGCGGCGACTCTCCTGACGGCAGAGGCCGTGCGCCTGACGAACCTCCCGCAGGTCGCCGACGTCCGCACGATGCAGAAGGTCCTCGGCCACGTCGGCGCTCGGGTCGAGGCGGAGCCGGACACGATCACGGTCGCGGTCCCCGAGATCGTTTCCGCCGACGCCCCTTACGAGCTCGTGAAGACCATGCGGGCCTCGGTCCTCGTCCTGGGACCGCTTCTGGCGCGCGCCGGCTCCGTTCGCGTCTCGCTTCCCGGCGGCTGTGCGATCGGCGTCCGGCCGATCGATTTCCACCTCGCCGCTTTCCGCAAGCTCGGAGCGGAGGTCTCGCTCCAGCACGGCTACGTGGAAGCGAAAGCGAGCCGGCTCCGCGGCGCAGACATCGTCTTCGAGACCGTCACGGTGACGGGGACCGAGAACGCGATGCTGGCGGCGACGCTCGCCGACGGAACGACGCGGCTCGTGAATGCGGCGCGGGAGCCGGAGGTTGCCGACCTCGCCCGCCTGCTCGTCGAGATGGGTGCGCGGATCGAGGGGGCCGGCACCGACCGGATCGTCATCGAAGGAGTCCAGACCCTTCACGGCGCCGATCACGAGGTCGTCCCGGACCGGATCGAGGCGGGCACCTACGCGATCGCCGCCGCCGCCACGCGGGGCGACGTCGCCGTCCGGCTCTGCCGGCCGGAGCATCTCCGAGCGCTGACGACACGGCTCGAGTCGATCGGAGCGCACGTCGCGCCCGACGGCGACGTTCTTCGCGTTCGCGCGGAAGGCACGCTGCCGGCGCAGGACGTCGCGACCGCGCCCTATCCCGGCTTTCCGACCGACCTGCAGGCCCAGTGGACCGCGCTCGCGACCGGGCTCGACGGCGTCTCGACCATCACGGAGACGATCTTCGAGAACCGGTTCCACCACGTCGCAGAGCTCGTCCGGATGGGTGCGATGATCCGTCTCGAAGGGCGCTGGGCGATCGTCGAAGGATGCCGGTTGACCGGCGCGAACGTCATGGCGAGCGACCTGCGCGCCTCCGCGGCGCTCGTGATCGCCGGTCTGACGGCGGAAGGACCGACGACGATCGAGCGCGTATACCATCTCGATCGGGGCTATTCGCGGATGGAAGAGAACTTGAACGCCCTCGGGGCTTCGGTACGGCGCGTCACGTAGGAGCCGGCTTGTCGGACTGCCTTTTCTGTCGGATCGTCGCCGGGGAGATTCCTTCCCAGAAGGTCTACGAGGACGAGCGCCTCTTCGCGTTCGAGGACGTCGCCCCCAAGGCGCCGACGCACGTGCTCGTCGTCCCCAAGAAACACATCGCGAAGCTGGCGGACGTCTCTTCGAACGACGAGCCTCTTCTCGGCGCGCTCGCGGCCCGCGCTGCGGCGATCGCGAAGGAGCGCGGCCTCTCCGACTTCCGGATCGTGGCGAACAACGGCGGAGGCGCCGGCCAGTCGGTGTTCCATCTCCATTTCCACCTCCTCGGCGGACGCCCGTTCCGATGGCCGCCGGGATGAAGCGGATAGAATCCGGATTTGACCGACAGGAGGTCGCCATGCCCGATTCGAAGAGAAAGGTCGCCGACTGCCGCCGCTTCCCGAGCGAGATCGACTGCTCGCTGACGATCTCGGGAAGAGAGGACGAGGTGTTGGACGCCGCGACGCAGCACGCGGTCGCGAGCCACGGCCACGAGGACACGCCGGAGCTGCGCGAGCAGATCCGGGGATCGCTCGAGGACGAGCCGGCCCGCGCCTAGTCCCCGGAGGACTTCGGTCTGCCGGTCGGTGTCGGGGTGACGCGCGCGAGCGGCGTCGGGGTCACCTTCGCAATCGCAGACAGGACGACCCGCGCTCGCTCCGTCGGAAGCGGAACGGGAATCCGGTAGATCCCGACGCGGGCCTTCTCGCGAAGGTCCTTGCGCCATTTCTCGATCTCCTCCTCGAACGTGCGCTGCTGCGAGCGCTTCCGGACGTCCTCCAGGACCGACTCGAACGGAGGGACCGCGAGCCCCGCTGCCCGGCGCTCCGGAACGTAGAACTTCTCGTACTCCTCCCGCGCCTTCGCTTCGTCGGCGAGCGCGACCGGGTTGAAGCGCTCCCGGAGATATCGCTGGATGAGCAGCTGCCGTTCGATCGACGCGCGGACTTCCCCGTGAGTGAGCCCCGCCTGCGTGAACTCGGCCTCCGGGTCCTTTCCCTCCGCGCGGAGGCGCTCTTCCAGGCGGCGCATCGCGGCTTCGATCTCCGCCGCGTCGGGCGGGGCGGACCCGAAGCGCTGCGCGTCCTCGTACTCCAGGTGCTGGTCGACCAGCGCGTCGAGAACGCGGCCGCGAAAGGCGTCGCGTGACTCGCCCGGCTCCGGCTGAAGCGCCGACACCACCATGGCCTTGCGGACTTCGCTCTCGGGAATCGCGACGTCGTTGACCGTCGCAGCGATGCGGTCGACGACGTCCCCGGTCAGCGCGAGCGCGGTCGCGAGGAGGAGAAAAGCGAGAACGGTTCTCACCTCGGCATGATAACCGTCGCGTCCAGGAATGATTCCGGGGACGCCGCGCATCCCGGCGACTCTCACCGTACTATTTGGGGAACGAATGACTTCGGAAAGAACGGGCAAGCTCGTGGTCGTCGGCACGCCGATCGGGAACCTCGACGACCTCTCGCCGCGCGCAGCGCGCGTCCTTTCGGAAGCGGACGCCATCTTCTGCGAAGACACCCGCGTCACGGCGAAGCTCGCTTCGCGCGTGCACCTGGCCGGGCCGCGCATCTCCTGCCCGGCGCCGCGCGAGCGCTCGCGGGTCCGGGACCTTCTCGACCGGCTCGGTCGCGGCGAGACCGTCGCACTCGTCTCCGATGCGGGCATGCCGTCCCTTTCCGATCCGGGCGAGCAGCTCGTGGACGCCGCGGCCGCGGGCGGATATCCGGTCGAGGTCGTGCCCGGCCCGTCCGCGCCGGCTGCGGCGCTCGCCGTCTCGGGTCTGCCCGCCGTTCCCCACTATTTCGCGGGATTCCTTCCGTCCCGGCCGGGTGAGCGCCGACGCGCTCTCGAGCGCCTGCGGGATCGGGAGGAGACGATGGTGTGGTTCGAGGCTCCGCACCGCCTGCTCGCGTCGCTCGACGACGCCGCCCGGATTCTCGGCGCGCGGCGCGCGTGCGTCGCACGCGAGCTGACGAAGCTCCACGAGGAAGCGGTTCGAGGGACGCTGCCGGAGCTCGCCGCGATCTTCCGCGCGCGGGAAACCGGACGCGGAGAAGTCACGGTCGTCGTCGGAGGAAGCGCCGGGAGAACGGCGCAGGAGCCGCCCGAAGACGTCGAGCGGAAGATCCTGCAGGCGCTCGCCCGCGGCGAGAGCAAGCGCGGGCTCGCGCGCGACATCGCGCGTCGCTCCGGCCGCTCGGCGCGCGAGATCTACGCGCAGGCGGTGGCGCTCGAGGATCGGAAAGAGTGACCGAGGCGATCGTCCGGGTCGCCGGGCTGACGAAGGTCTTCCGGAGCTACCGGCGCGAAGAGGGTCTCGCCGCGGCGCTCAAGTCCCTCGTCCGCCGCGTCAAAACGGAAATCGCCGCGGTCTCCGACGTCACTTTCTCGATCGAGCCGGGCGAGATGGTCGGGTACATCGGGGCGAACGGCGCGGGAAAGTCGACCACCATCAAGATGCTCACCGGAATCCTGACGCCGACCTCCGGCGAGATCGTCTGCAACGGATTCGTGCCGTACAGGGACCGAACCCGATACGTCGCGACGATCGGCGTCGTCTTCGGACAGCGCACCCAGCTCTGGTGGGACATCGCGGTCATCGAGTCGTTCAAGCTCCTGAAGGAGATCTACGGGGTCTCCGATGAAGACTACCGGCGGCGCATGGATCTCTTCGACGCCGTCCTCGGAATCAACGCGTACCTGCACCAGCCCGTTCGCAAGCTTTCGCTCGGTGAGCGGATGCGGTGTGACCTGGCCGCCTCGCTCATCCACCGTCCGCCGCTTCTTTTTCTCGACGAACCGACGATCGGGCTCGACATCGTCGCGAAGGCCAACGTGCGCGAGTTTCTCCAGGAGATCAACCGCGTCGAGGGGACGACGGTCCTCCTGACGACGCACGACCTCTCCGACATCGAGACGCTCTGCCGGCGGGTCATCGTGATCGACCACGGGCGGCTCCTCTTCGATGGACCGCTCGCCTCACTGCGGGATCGGATCCTGCCGGTCACGTCGGTCGTCTTCGACGTCAAGCGCGCGCCGGATGCGGCCGAGCTCCACTTCAACGGCCTGCAGGCGCGGGAGATCGGGTTGCACCGCTACGCCGTGGACATCGACCGTCGCGCGATCTCCGCTGCGTCGGCGGTGAAAGAGATCGTCAACCGGTTCGAAGTGACGGACCTGACGATCGAGGAGCCCCAGGTCGAGGAGGTCGTCAAGCGCATCTACCGCGAAGGAATCGCATGACCGCCGCGGGGCGCGCCGGCGCACGCGGAGAGACCCGCGCCGTTCTCTTCCTCGCAGCGCTGACGGCGCTCGTCCTTCTTCCTTTCGTCGGCAAGGCATTCCACATCGACGACACGCTCTTTCTGAAGGCGGCGCGGCAGATCCGGGCGCATCCGCTCGACTTCTATGGGTTTTCCGTGAACTGGTACGGCACCGAGCAGCCCATGTGGCAGGTCACGAAGAATCCCCCGCTCGCGGCTTACTTCATCGCTCTCGTGACGGCGATCGCCGGCGAGAACGAGGTCGCGCTCCATCTCGCGTTTCTCGCACCGGCGATCGCCGCCATTCTCGGCACGTACGTCCTCGCCCGGCGCCTGTCCGCGCATCCGCTCGTCGCCGCGCTGGCGACTCTCTTCTGCCCCGCCTTCCTCGTGTCGAGCACGAACCTCATGTGCGACACCCTGCTCCTCGCATTCTGGGTCTGGGCGGTCGAGCTGTGGCTCCGCGGAATCGACGGCGGCCGGCCCGGAGCGCTCGCCGCCTCGGCCTTCCTCGTTCTGCTCGCGGCGCTGACGAAGTACTTCGGGATGGCGCTCCTCCCCCTCCTCTTCGCGCATGGCGTCGCGCGGACCCGCCGCATCGGAATCTGGGCCCTCCCTCTTCTCCTTCCCGTCCTCGCCCTCGCCGGATATCAGCTCGGGACCGAGGCGCTCTACGGGCAGGGACTCCTTTCCAACGCCGCGGCCTATGCGGGCGTGATCCGATTCCGGAGCGGGACCCTCCTGTTCACGAAAGCTCTCGTCGGACTGTCTTTTGCGGGAGGGTGTCTCGCCTCCGTCGCGTTCTTCGCGCCCTGGCTCTGGTCCGGCCGCGCGCTCTTTTTCGCGGGGCTTGCCGGCGTGGTGCTCGCCCCTGTGCTCGTTCTCGCCCGGCGCCTCGGTCCGCTTTCCCTGGCGGACAGCCGCGGAGTGCGCTCCGCTTCGGTCGTTCAGTTCGCCGTGCTCGCGGTGGCCGGTGCGGGCGTGCTCGCGCTCGCGTTCTCGGACCTCGCGCGGCGGCGCGACCCCGAGGCCGTCCTCCTTTTTCTCTGGGTCGCCGGGACGTTCCTCTTCACGCTGTTCTTCAACTGGGCCGTCAACGCGCGCTCGCTTCTGCCGGTCGCTCCCGCCGCGGGAGTCCTGATCGCCCGCCGCCGGGACGCGCGGCCGCGACGGCTGCGCGGACCGCGCCTCTTTCCGGCCCTGCCCGTCGGCGCGGCGGCGGCCCTTGCTCTTCTGCTGGGCACGGCCGACGAGCGCCTCGCCGGCAGCGCCCGAACCGCGGCCTTCCGCCTGGCCGGCGCGGCGGCGCGCCGCGGGACGCTCTGGTTCGAGGGACACTGGGGGTTTCAGTACTACATGGAGGCTCGCGGAGCGCGGCCGCTCGACTGGCGGCGGTCGCGTCTCCTCCCCGGAGACCGGGTCGCGATCCCGGTCGACAACGCGAACGTCGTCGCTCTCCCCGCGGACTCCGTCGTCCCGCGCGAGGTCTTCGACGCCGGCGTGCTTCCGTTCCTGGCGACGTTCGACCCCCGGCTCGGCGCCGGTTTCTATCTGGACGATTGGGGACCCCTGCCGTTCGCTTTCGGCCGCGTGCCTCCGGAACGCTACGTGCTCCTCGAGCTCGCGCGGGAGGTCCCGCCCGGAGAGCTCGCCCCGTGACTGCGATCGCGATCCGTCCCGCGATGTCGTTCGCGCGGATCGGTTTTCTCAACATGCTGGCGTACCGGGCGCGGTACTACGTCGGCGTCCTGACTTATCTCTTCAACGTCGCCGTCTATTACTTCATCTGGCGCGCGGTCTTCCGCCATTCGCCGACAGTCGTGGGAATGACTCTTGCGCAGATGATCACCTACGTCGCCGTGGGCTGGACGATCCGATCGTTTTACTTCAACGAGATCGACCGGGACATCGCCGGCCAGGTCCAGGAGGGGCGGCTTGCCATGAACTTGATCCGGCCCGTCAACTTCCAGACGGTCATGGTGTTCGACGCCGCCGGCCAGTCGGCGTTCCGGGCGGTTCTCTTCACGGTGCCGATCGGCATCGTCGTCGCGCTCCTCTTTCGGGTCCAGCCTCCCGCCTCCGTGAGCGCGCTCGTCCTGTTTCTCTACTCCGCGGTCGTTTCGTTCTTCCTGGTCGCCGCGCTCAATTTCGTCGTGGGCCTGATCGCGATCCGCACGAAGTCGATCCTCGGAATCCTCCGCGCGAAATACCTGGTCCTCGAGGTCCTCTCGGGACTCATCATCCCGACGACCCTCTTCCCCCAGCCCTTCCGCTCGATCCTCTTCGCGTCCCCGTTCCCGCACATCAACTACACGCCCGCCGCCCTCTATCTCGGGAAGGCGACCGGCGCGGAAGCCACCCGCCTCGTCTTCCTGCAGACCGCTTGGACTGTCGTGCTCCTCGCGCTCGGACAGCTTGTCTGGCGCCGATCCCGGCACCGGATCACGATCCAGGGAGGTTGATGGACACCGGGGGGTGGAGACGCCATGCGCGACTCTTCGGGATGTACTTCTCCCAGTACGCGAAGGCGCGGCTGGAGTACCGCGCTGACTTCTTCTCGGCCGTGATCGCATCGTTCCTCGGAACGGCCGCGTCGTTCGCCTTCCTGCTGATCGTCTTCTCGCGCGTGCCCGCGGTGCGTGGCTGGAAGTTCGAGGAGATGGTCTATCTCTACGGCTTTTCGCTCATCCCGGTGGGAATCTTCAACGTGTTCTCGTGGAACCTCTGGATGTTCGCGGACCGATACCTGATCGAGGGCCGGTTCGACCGGGTGCTCCTGCGGCCCGTCTCGTCGGTTTTCCAGGTGCTCTTCGAGTCGTTCCGCCTCGAGTCGATTGAGTCGGTCGTGACCGGAATCGTGGCCGTCGTGTGGGCGTCCCGCCGGCTCGGGCTCTCGCTCCGGTTGGGCGACGTCCTCCTCTTCACGCTCTGGGCGATCTCGGGCGGCGTGATCTACATCGCAATCTTCCTCGGACTGACCGCGACGTCCTTCTGGATCGAGGATCGCATCGGGATCTCTCCCCCGGTCTTCAACCTGATGCAGTTCGGTCGATATCCGCTGACGATCTACGACGCGTGGGTGCGGTTCGCCCTATCTTTCGTGATCCCGTTCGCTTTCGCATCGTTCTATCCGACCGCGCGGTTCCTTCACCGGCGCGAATTCCTGAGGGAGTTCTGGGCCGTGCCGCTGGTGGCCGCGATCTCTCTTTCGATCGCCCTCGCGCTCTGGAAGAGCGGAGTGGCCCGCTATCACTCGACGGGGAGCTAGGCTCCGGGGTCGAGAACCGAGGGCTCCGGAGTCGCGAGCGGGCGTGGCTCGCGCCGTCCGGCGAGGAGAACGGCCGACGAGAGAATCACCAGGACGGCGACGGTCCATCCCGCCGCGCGGTCCGGCGTCGCGGGTTGAGCGAGCAGCTCGACCGCGCGGGACCCTCCGAAGTAGAACGCTCCGAACAGCACCCAGGCGGCGGCGTGGTCTTTCACGAGGCCGAAGACGCAGAACGCGAGCCACGCCGCCATCACGACCTCCGGCAGGAAGGACGCCGCGAACTCTCCTGGCGACCGCGCGCCGATCGGAGCGAGTGCGAGCAGGATGGCCGCGAAGCCGAGAATGCGCGTACCCCGTTTCTGAAAGGTCGGCTGCCTCCACGCGAGCGCCGCCGCCGCCGCCGCCACCGCCAGCCCGAACGTCGCAGTCGCGGCCGACCAGAAACCCGCGTATCCCGGAAACACGCGTTCGAGCGCTCGCGGCAGGGTGGGGTCCGGCTCGAACAACGCAGGAAAACGCGACGAGGCCACCGCCGCCCAGCGGGCGAGGCCCGCCGTCCCCGCCGCGGCGACGACGGCCCGCGCGAGAGCATCCCCGAGCGAGCCGCTCCGACGGAGTGCCCCGCTCCAGCCGGGCCGCGCACCGGAGAGCATCACGAATCCGAACCCGGCGAGGCACAGGAAGGCAATGCCGCCGATCGCGAACGAGAATGCGACGACGACTTCGAAGATGGCGTAGGGCTGCTCGGTCGGGTACGCGCGGCCGACGTTCGGAGTCGAGTTGAAGAGCGCGATCGCGATCCCGACCAGCGCGATCGCGAGCGGACCGAAGAGGCGCCGCCATCGGAACGCGCCGCTGCGGACCAGCCGAAGGAAGACGATCACGGCGAGCCCGACGAACCCGCCGATTGACACGATCTTCGCGGCGAGCAGGACCCAGTCGGCGGGGCGCCGCCGCTCGTACTCCCGGGTGAACGTCTCGGGCACCCGGATCGAAGGGAAGATCGCGGCGAGCCGGGAACCGTGGAAGACGGCGGTCACGCGTGGCTTTGCCTCCCCGACGGCCGCCTTTCCGGCCTCGAGAACGACGGTCGTGTCCGTGCGTTTCGGGCGGTCCTGGGTGCCGACGTCCACCGGCGCGTAGTCCTTCGCCGGATATCCGAGCTTGCCGGCGGCCGCGAGCGCGCGGGCGCGCGCGGAGTCGGCCCCCGGAGGCGCGGCGGCGGCAGCCGCCTCCTCTTTCGGGTTCAGGAAGGCGACGACCCGCTCCCGTCTCGCATCGACTAAGACCTTCCACTCCTCTTTCTTTTCCGGCTCGAAGAAGCGGACGACCCAGTACGCGAGCGGCAGATGTTCCTTCGCGAGCCGGTTGAAGGCGGGCTCCCCTCCCTTCGAAAGGACGTACCGGGCCGCCGCGTCGGAGAAGTTGGGAAGCCGTCCGGTCTCCTGCGGTTTTTGCCGCCGCACTTCCTCGTCGTCGGGAAATCCAGTCCCAAGATACGACACGCTGTGATAACGGGAAGGGTCCGCCCCATTGACGCGAAGAAACCGGCGCGCGATGTTTTCCGCCTGGTCGCGGCCCGTACGATCCTCCGCGAGAGATTCGGGCCGCTCGACGGTGAAGAAGAACGAGCTGACCAGCACGAGCGCGGCGACTGCGGCGAAGCCGAGGATTTTTCCGGGGACGGCCCGGACCGTCGGGACCGCCTCGGGAGCGAGCACGGCCGTCGGAGGAGCCGGAACGAAGCCCTCGTCCGCGTTCGTCAGCGCGGTCTCCGGCAGGAAACCGCCGCGACGGACGTACATCGCGACCGCAGCCGCAAGCGGCAGGATCAGGATTCCAGCGGCGACTGCGCCCGAGAGGACGTAGTAGGCGTTTCCGGAACGAAGCAGGAGAAGCGCCGTGTAGGTCGCGTCGACCGTGAAGTGCCAGACGAGCAGCGGCAGAGCGCCGTAGCGCAGCAGGAGCACGCCCATAAGGACGCCGGCGGCGCCAACCTCGACTCCGCGAATGTAGAAGGGCTGGTTCGGATAGGCCGAGTGACCGAATCCCCAGATCAACGCGGGCAGGACGACCGCGACGATCCGGCCGGCTCCCAACCGGTCGAGAAACGAGATCGAGAACATCCGGCTGATGCCCTCCTCGGACACCGCCGGCAGGAATCCGATCAGGAGAACCGTCGCCCAGGGGAACGCGGTGTTGAGCATGTCGCTGTACGGAATGTCGGCGGGAGCCCAGGCTCCGAGGCGCGCGGCGACCACGTAGAAAACCGCCTGATACGCGAAGAAGAACGCCGTCAGCGCATAGCCGAGCAGGACGGCGAGAAAGAACCGCTTGGTGCGGACTCCGCGCCGCGAAAACATCCCGGAAAGCGAGAGCTGCCTCGGGAAGCGTTCCCGGTAGATCGGCTCGGCGCCCGCGACGACCACGGCGATCCCGGCGCCCGTGGCGATGGCGCCGAGGATCCCCAGCACGAGCTGCTGGGTCAGGTGGCTGGAAAGCGGGCTGGAAGTCTTGTAGTCGTACAGCGTGAGAGGAATGTCGTTCAGAGTCGAGAGGAAGGAAAGCACGCACGCGATCGCGCCGAATGCGGCGACGAGCTTCCAGCGCACGTCGCGCCGCGCGATCTTCGTGACCAGCACGCCCAGCAGGACGACGAGCGTCACGAAGAACCCGAACGTCGCCACGGTCGAGGCCGCCTCGTTCTTCGATCGGAGACGGCGGTAGGCGCGCGACCATGATTCCGGCACGTGGACGAACTCCCGGAACCCCGTCACTTCGCCGCCGGAAACCGTCGTCGCATATCGCACGGTCGCCTCGCCCATGCGGAAGCCGGGCTTCTCGTCCACGAACGTCCAGTCCGTCCGCTTCGGGCGGGTGACCGGCGAGACTTCGACCGGTTTCAGGCTCGCCGCGAGCAAGCCGAGCTTTTCCAGGAAGCCGCGCGAGAGGGCGCGCGCTTCGTCGCGGGAGAGACTCGCCCCGGCCGCATCCTCCCGGCGCACCGACTCGAAGCCCGCCACGTCGCCCTTCGGGGTGATCTCGACCCGCTCCTCTTCCTTGACGCCGGAGCGGAACCAGCGCATCTTCCAGCGCCACACCTTGGCGTCGGTGCCATAGAAGCGGGACGCGCGCTCGAGACCGAGCTCGCGCTCGAGATAGACCTTCGGCTCCTCTTCGACGTCGAAGCGGCCGGCGAAGTGCGTGCCGGCGAGCTTCCGGCCCAGCTCGCCCAGGAGCTTCTCCCCGCGGACGCGCGCCTCGGAGCGGTTCACGCGGAACTCGATCGAAGCCTCCGGGAAGGCGCGCCGGAAAAGGAGGCCCGTGAGCACGGCGCCGATGACGATGACGGCGAGGCAGACCAGGAGGAACCGGCGATCCCTGCTGTCGAATCTTTCCATCAACCTCTCCCGGTCTAGCCGATCAGGACGCTTCCGCCGTTGACGTTCAAGACCTCGCCCTGCACGTGCCGGGCAAGATCCGAAACCAGGAAGAGAATCGCGCCGGCGACGTCCTCAGGTCGCCCCACGCGGCCGACCGGAATCGTACGCTCGATCTCCTCTCGAGCCACCGGATCGGCGAGAACTTCCGCCGTCATGGCGGTCTCGATCCATCCGGGAGCGACGCAGTTCACACGGATCCCGCGAGGGCCGAGCTCGGCCGCCAGCGACTTCGTGTAGGAGATCAGCGCGCCTTTCGACGCCGCGTACGCGGAGTGACGCGCCTCGCCTCGCTGCCCGGCGGTCGAGGACACGAAGACGATCGAGCCGCCTTCTCTCTCGACGTGCGGGATCGCCGCGTCGGTGACGACGAAGGCACCCCGCACGTTGACGGCGAACGTGCGCTCCCAGACGTCGAGGTCCGCGGCCCCCGCTGCGTTCTCCTGCCAGATGCCGGCGTTGTTGACCAGGACGTCGAGACGCCCCCACGCGGATACGACGTCGCGGACGATCTGCCGCGCCTCGTCGGGGCGCGAGACGTCCCCCGCGAGCGCGAGCGCTTCGCCGCCGGCGGCGCGGGTTTCCCGGACGAACTCCTCGGCGCGCGCGTCGTCACTCCGGTAGTTGACGGCGACTCGCGCGCCCGCGCGGCCCAGGAGCTCCGCCGTGGCGCGCCCGATGCCGCGCGACGCGCCCGTCACGAGCGCGACACGCGACGAGAGGTCGATCGAGACGGACAAGACGCCGGGTATCTTATTTGTGCCGTCGTCCGGAGCGAAGCAAAGGATCTCGATCCCCCGTCGTCACCCTGAGCGAAGCGAAGGATCCCATCCTTTTTCCCAAGGGATCCTTCGGCCCTCCGGGCCTCAGGATGACAGCGAACACGTGCGCGCCTCGGAATGACAGCGGATGCCTCCGGGCCTCAGGATGACAGCGGATCCGTCAGCTGCCCGCGATCAGACCGCCTACGTATGCCGTGATCGTCTCCAGCTCCGGCGCGGAGTTCTTCAGCTTCACGTCGAGCTCCGCCGCGCCGGAGAGAGCGCGCGCGAGCTCCTGCGGCGTGAAGCGCAACGCGCGCGCCGCCGCCTTGTAGAAGCCATAGCCGGCCGCCCGTCCGCCGAAAGGAGACTTTCCAAAAGGGGGAACGGGCTCGTCCAGGAACGGCGCCACTCTGGCTTTGTATGCGCCATATTGCGTCTTCGGGTCGAACGGCGGCGCGCCCGGCTCCGAAAGCCTCGACTTGACGAGCAGCATCCGGCGGATCTCGTCGGTCAGCATTCCGAGGAAACGCTGTGGCCAGCGGTCGTCCCGGTCGATCGGGCGTTCGCCGGCGCGGATCCGCCGGCCGGAAAAGAGCCTCTCCAGCCGCGCGAGAGCCTCCGCCGCGTCGCGCCGGCCGACCGCCTCGAAAAAGGCGTAGACGTCCTCGGACGCCTCGTCCAGGACCTGCTCGCCGACGTCCGCCGGAAGAATCTGCCCCCCCGCTCCGGCCCAGTCGAGCAGCTTGTCGAGCTCCGCGGCGAAAACTCCCGGCTCGGAGTCGGTCCGGACGAGCAGGCGGTGGATCGCCTCCGGCTCGATTCGCACGTCATTCTCCTTCGCGCGCGCGAGCGCGAGGCGGCGGAGGGCGGCGCCGATCTCGTCGCGCTCTTGGCCGATCGTCGCGTCGAGGAGGAGGCCCTTCCGGGCGATTTCGGAGAGGAGATCCGAGCTTTTCGGCGGAGCCGACGCGGTCAGAAGCGCGACGAGACCATCGTTCTCTCTTTCGATCAGGAAACGCAGCGTGGATTGGAGCGACGCGCCGCTGCCGCCTTTTTCCTCCGGAAGCTCGAGGAGGATTTCGACGAGAGTCTCCTCCAGGTCCTTCCGCTTGAGCTTGCGGGCGATCGCGGGCGCGACCTCTTCCGCACCGCCGTCCGCAGGGACGTCCAGCGAAACGAGCAGCCGGCCCATCCGTCGGAACGCTTCGCGCTTCCCCGCGGGAGTGCCCCTCTCCCAGGCGTGAATGGCCTGTTCGGCGAGCTCGCCCGGCGAGTCCGTACCGAGGACGCGCGAGATGTCGACCTCGACCAGGCGCCGCGGCGAGAAGAGCGATCGGTTGAGAAGCGCCTCCGCGACCGAGCCCGACGGTGCGTCCTCGTCGAAGCGGAGGGCTTCGACGCCCCCTTCCGCGAGCCGCTCGCGCGCGCGCGCTGCAGCCTCTTCGACGAAGAAAGGAAGGTCGCCGACGATCGCGATGACCGACGGCGCGCTTTCGAACGGCGGAATCGCGTCCGGCGAAAAGTCCTTCTTCGGCACCGCTCCGAAGCTTACTTCGGCGCCCCGAGCGGCACGATCGGAGGGTGTCCCGGGTCGTCCTCTCCCGGGATGAAGATCGGGTCCTGGGATCGGTTGTCGATAACCGCCGCGTAGGCGAAGAGCGGCAGGTTCTCGCTTCCCTCGACGAGACAGTACGCGCTTTCGACGGCTCCCGAGACGCCGAGAAATGCGAAGACATCGTTGATCTGAAAGATCTCGCGCGCCGCGAAGAGCCGCGTTGCCTGGCCGAGCCGGTTGCCGCCTCCGTCGAAGAGACGGTAGGTAACGAGCTGGGGAACGTCCGCCTGGTTGAACACCCCGACGTTGACGCGCGAGCCGGAGTCGGACGCCGCCGGATGCGAAAGCCCGTTCAGCACGACCGTGGGAGACGCGCGGCGCGGGGCGAGGCCGGGAACGAACATTCCCAGCGTCGGAGCGGACCGGTCGGGCGTATACAGCCGACTCGTCACGACGAGCGACTGCTCGCCGACGAACTCCACCGCGCCGCCGGTGCCCGGCGCATGGAAGAAGGCCGAGACGATATCGTCCAGAACCAGCTCGTGCCGCGGGGCGACGAGGAACGACTGCTCCG
>DASWCZ010000040.1:0-23274 GCA_036395755.1 Thermoanaerobaculia bacterium | reverse complement strand
GGACGCTCCCGAGACGGTCGAGGCCATGAGCTGCAGCGTTTGCCCGACGCAGATCGGGCCGTTGTTGCTCGCGACCGGCGCGGGAGTGGAGTTGACCGTCAGCGTCGCAGCGGTCGAAGCCTGCGTCTGCCCGAACCCGTCCGTCACCACGACGTCATAACTTCCGGCGTCGCCGGTCACGGTCGGATTGATCGTGAGCATCGCCGTCGCCGAGCCGGAGATCGGGCCGCCGTCCAAAAGGTTCACCGTATTCCTCCGCCACAGGTAGGAGAGAGTCGGCGCCCCGGACGCCGTCACCGAGAAGCTCGCGCTCGCTCCCGCACAGACCGTCTGGCTCGCGGGAGACGGAGCGGACACGGTGAGCGGGACGCGCTCATTCGCGCCCATGTCGACGATGGGAGGCGTGCCGGCTCCGACGTTCGGCGCCGCCGGGTCGTCGAAAAATCGCGGAAGGCCAGCCACGTCCGTCGTCACGCCGCCCGGGACCGCGGCGTTGTTGCCGGAGTCGACGGCGGGAGATCCGCTACCCAGCCGCAGGTCGCTGGGCGCGCCGGCGAAGAGCGGGTTGCCGCTGATGTTGCCCGTGCCTCCGAAGCCGCCCTGGATGTCGGAGTACGAGATCGAAACGGAGGCGCTTATACCGAGGAAGAGCGCGCCCGTGGGGTTGTTCCAGACGATCGAGTTGGTGATCGCGTTGCTCGTCGAGAAAAACACGATTCCGTAGTTGCCGTTGTTCGCGACCGTGCTGTTGATGAACGTGTTCCCCGTGCTCGAGAAGTTCGCGCCGTTCGGCGAGTTCTGAGCGACGACGGAGTTCACCACCGTCGTGTTGTCGGTCACGTCGATGCCGCCGCCCCCGGTCGTGTTGCCGACGCTGTTGCTGCGGAAGACGCACCCTGTGACCTGAATGCTCCCGACGGACGCCGCGGAGAGTCCGCCGCCCCCCGGAAAGCCGTCTCCGGCCGACTGGGCGAAATTGCCCTGGAAGGTGCAGTTCGTGAACGACGGGCTGCCCGCCGCGACCCGCACGCCGCCGCCTCGGTTGCCGGCGTAGTTATTGGAGAAGATGCATCGGACGAACGCCGGGCTCCCCAGGTTGATGTAGACGCCTCCGCCTCGGTCCGTGGGGTCTGCGCCACCGTCGGCCTGGCCGGCGGTGACCGTGAACCCGTCGAGAATCCCCGTGGGCGTGACCGTGCCGTCGGAGGTCACGACGTGGTAGCTGTTGTCGGTGCCGACTCCCACGGTCCCGATGTCGCCGGAGAGGATCGTGATGTTCGCGGTCGGGTTGCGCTGGCTGCGCATCGTCTCGGTTCCCGCGAAACCGCCGTAGACGCCCACGCCGTTTTTCAAAGCGAAGCTGATCGTGCGATCCGCGGTGGCGGTCGGCTTGTAGGTCCCGGCCGCGACCCAGATCTCGTCGCCCGACGCCGCGGCGGTGAGCGCGCTTTGCAGGCTCGTGTACGCGTTGACCCAGCTCGTCCCGTTGTTCGCGCCGGAAGCTGTGGATCGGACGAAGATCGTGGCCGCTCCGAACGCGGACTGTCGAAGGGAGACGAGCAGGGCGGCGGCGAGGATGAAACGCGGAAACGCGGCCGCGGACCTTCCCTGGAGAATCGGTTTAGTCTATCCGACCGTGTCGACAGTAATGGAAAGCCTTCAGGACACTTACGCACCCAAAAACCGATGCTTCGGGTGCGGGCCGGCCAACGAGAAGGGCCTCCGAATCAAGAGCCGTGTGGAGGGGGACGATGTGGTCGCGGAGTGGCGGCCGGAGCCTCACCACCAGGCGTTCGACGGGATCCTGAACGGCGGGATCGCCGGAGCGCTCCTCGACTGTCATAGCAACTGGACGGCGGCGTTTCACCTGATGAAGAAATCCGGCGCGGACGAGCCGCCGTGCACGGTGACCGCGGAGTTCCACGTCACGCTCAAGCGGCCGACCCCGATGGACGCGCCGCTCCACCTGCGCGCCCGCGTCGTCGAGTCGACCGACGACCGCGCCGTCGTCGAAGCGACCCTCAAAGCGAACGGCAAAGTGACGGCCACCTGCCGCGGCACCTTCGTCGCTGTCAAGGAGGGGCACCCGGCGTATCACCGCTGGTGACCCGCTACTCGGTCGTCTCCGTCGCGACGGGCGAGCTGCTGTACGAGACCTCGAAAGACATGCGCGCGTTCGGCGGCTGCTTCAGTGAGCGAGAGGAGCGGTCCGGAATTCCATTGACTGAAACGCCACGGCGAGCCGGCGGGGATCTCGCCGGCTCGCTGCCGTGGCAGAGTGGAAGTGGAACGTCATCTCGTTGTCCGAGGAATGAATCACACGCGCCGGGATCTCGAGCTCGTAGTCGTTCCAGCCGCGGTCGAGCAGGACGCGCCCGATCCGTATCCCGTTGAAGTCCACCGCGACTACCTGACAGGAAAGACCCCCTCCCCGGACGAACGGGTTCGCTCTCAGGCGGAGGTGATGATCCTCTCGGGCGAGCGGCGGGATGCGCAGGGTCGACGTCAACCCCTCCGCCCATACGAAGGGGATCTTTCCATTCCACCGTTCATCGTCTGACCAGCCGCTCTCGAGCGACGCCCGCGCGGATTCGGTGCCGAATGGGATCGTGATCGTCCCTCCCGGCGGCTCGTCGGGGAGCGAACTTCGCCGGAGGTGCTTTCCGAGCTCGTGCTCGTAGACAGCGAACCACGCGATCGCCGGGATCCCGACCACCACTGCCACGGCCCACGTCCATCGGACGAGCGGTCTCGTCTTCCGCTCCACGCGGCCGAGCAGCCATCGCGCGAGCACGAGACCGCACGCCGTCCCCAGCACCGCGCCGCCGGAGACGTCGATCACGAAGTGGTCACGGTAGTAGACGCGCGCGAGCCCCGTGGCGAGCGCTCCGAGATAGAGAAGCGGTGCCGCCGGCGGAAAAGCGGCGCCGAGCACGGCGGCGACGGCGAAGGCGATCGTCGCGTGACCCGAAGGGAAGCTGTAGGAAAAAACGCGGTGGCCCGGGCGGGGCAATTGGACGAGGAGCTTCAAACCGTTCGCGAGGAGTCCGGCCACCACCACGGCGAGGAGAACGACCAGGCCCGCCCGGAGGACGCGGCGGTCGCGGGTGACGAAGCCGAAGAGGACGACCGTGAGCCCGAGCTCCGCGGCGCCGAGGCCGTGCCCCAGGTGATCGAGGAGGAACATGACCCGCTCGAAGAACGCCGACCCGACGACCGGGCACGCGAAGCGGACGAGGTCGATTCCCACTCCGCGATCAGGGCTTGCGATCGCGGGCGCGGCCGATCACTTCCTCCAGCCAGCCACCGACGCGCTTCTCCATCTCCGCGAAGCTCGGCGCGACGAAGAGCACTCTCTGGTAATTGGTCGGGTCGTACGGGGTCCGCGCGATTTCCGCGAGGTCGAACGGCTTCAATTCCGCCTGCGACGCGAAGCGTCCGAGCTCGCCGAACGAGGACAGCAATCCGGCGCCGTAGGCTTTCGCGTCGCCGTTCTCGCGCGCGACGCCGAACTCGAGCGTGTACCAGTACACGCGCTCGAGCTGGCGGAGAGTCTCTTCATCGGCGTTCAACGCCGCTTCGCCGAAAAGGCGCGTCAACTGGACGATCTCCGGCCGGAAGAAGCTCGTGGCGTGGCCCACGAGCTCGTGCACGACGTCGGGCTCCGGCGTATAGAGCGGCATCGAGTGGTGGCGGATGTACTGGGTCGAGAGAAAGACTCCGCTTCCGAGCGAGCAGAGGAAACCGCGAGCGGAGATGAGTCCGGCGACCGGGAGCATCTCGATGCCGGGGCTCGCCTTCAGATCCTCGTTGACTTCGACGAGCTGCGGAATGTTCCTCTGATCGAGGTCGAGCTCCGCTGCGCCCTCGCGCCATTCTGAAACGGCGTTCGTCGAGTGGAGCGGCGCCAGGTGCTCCCACACCGTGCGCCACACGGAGTGCTCGGCGTCCGTGTAATCCACCGTCGGCGGCGGCTCGCCCGGCCGGTAGTCGAGCGCCAGCCGCGCGATCGCGTTGCGGCGCTGCCGGTAGACCGGGTCGCGGAAGCCCGGGTGGTCCGGATCGAGCCGGACCAGCTCCTCTTCCCCGCCGGCGTGCGGTGCGGTCGGCTTTTCGGACGGCTCGCCGGGCATAGACCGGCGATTGTGCCACGGGGTCAGATCGGAGTCAGGTCTTCACGAATCGCTCAGCTGGTCACCGTGTGAGAGCGATCTGCAATCGCAAAGTGGCAAGTGGAGACCTGACCCTCAATGTGGCAAGTGGAGACCTGACCCCACTTCAGGACTTTTTCGGCTGGCCTTTCAGCAAATCGATGTTGCCGTTGCTGTTGTTGACCTTCAGCTCGCACCGGCCGTTCCCGATCTTGCCGTTCAGGGACTCGCCGCCGATCGGACCGGAGACGCCGACGGGCATCTCGGTGTTGATCTTCCCGAACGACGTCTGCGCCGAGACGGTGTACCCGGCGCCTTCCGGCAGATATACGCGGATGGGCGCGAAGGACGTCTTGAGCGTCAGCCGCGTGCATCCGGACGGCAATCCCGCGACCTCGATCGAACCGTTCTGGTTCGTGACGTCCACGTTCTCGCGGACGCCGTCCACCTTCACGGACCCGAACGACGTCCGCGCGTTCACGGAACCGCGGATATCCGACGCCTGGATGGCTCCGTTCGAGTTCTCCGCGGTCAGGTTTCCCGAGACGCGCGCGGCGTCCAGGAGCCCGAAGCTCGTTCGGACATCGGCAGGTCCGCCGATCTCGGAAAGCGAGACCCCGCCGTTGTCGGAAGAGACCTTCGCCCAGCCCTTGATCCGGGTCAACGAGACCTTGCCGAACCGCGTGCGGACGTCCGCGGAGCTGCCGATGTCGGTCAGGGTGACGGCGGCGTTCGAGTTGACCGCGGTGACCTTGCCGCGAACGTCGGATGCCTCGATCGCGCCGAAGCTCGTCGTCAGCATCGCGCCGCCGCGAATCGCGCGGACCGAGATCTTGCCGTTCGAGTTCTCGATGTCCACCCCGGCGGCATCCGAGATCTCGACGGCCCCGAACGTGTTTCGGACCAGGACCGTCCCGCCGGCGCGGACTCCGGTGACCCGCGAGTTGGTCCCCGTGCAGCTGACTTTTCGCCGGACGTCAGAAAACTGGATCCCCCCGAACGAGGCGGCCAGATCGGCGTCGCCCTGCACGTTCGACGCCTCGATCGAGCCGTTGTTGCTCTTGACCGACAGATCGCCCTGCACGTTCTTCGCGGTCACTCCGCCGAAAGAGGAGGTGACGTCGGCGGTCGCGTTCGTGTCGTGCAGCTCGACGCTGCCGTTGCTGTTGGAGATCCGGCTGCGGCCGTTCAGCCTCGAGACGGAGACCGTTCCGAAGCGATTGACGAGATCGAGCTCGCCGCCGAGGTCGGCGACCGTGACGCTTCCATTGCTGTTGACGATCGTGGCGTTCCCCTCGTTGCGGGCCAGATCGATCTTCCCGAACGAGTTCTCCAGCCGCTGCGCGCCGCGGCCGTCGCGGAACTCGATCGAGCCGTTTGAGTTCTTGATGTCCGCGGCCGCCTTCAGTCCCGAGACGTCGACGTTGCCGAACTTGTTGCGTGCGTCCAGGAGCGCAGTTTCCGGCATCACGATGTCGTAGTCGACGGAGTAGGACACGAATCCGCGCCCGAGAAAGCTCCACTTCTTCTCGGGGTACCGCGTCGCGACCGAGACGCCCGCCGGCGACTCCTCGATGGAAATCTGGATACCCTCGGAGAAGCGCCGCGCGCCTTCGACGTCGGAGGACGAGACGCGGATCGTCGCCGAGATCGACACCTGCGGCTCCCTCTGCGTATGGACCTTGATCGTTCCGTTCGAGTGCTCGATCCGCAGCTTCTGCCCCGGCTTCAACGCGACCGTCTTCTGGAAGGTCCGCTGGAACTGGTCGCGCGAAGAGTCTTCCGGCGAGTCCCCGAGGACCCGGACCGCGAGCAGGGCGAACAGTAGTGTGAGAGCGGCTCGACCGGTTCGTCTCCCCGGTCCGGTGTTGCGTGTCCCATGGAGTCTCATGACGTTGCCCCTTTCATCACGTCCCGCAGCGTCTGCTGCTTCTCGGCGTAGATCCCGAGCAGCTGGCGGCGGAGGTGGGTGTTGTAGCGGTTCTGCTCGATCTGCCCGGAGAGCTCCGCGATTGCGCCGTCGAGCAACTGGAGTTTTTCGCGATAGGAAACGAGGAGCGGCGTGTCCGCGGCTTCCAGGCGCGGCTGCGCGATCTTCGAGAGCTTCTCGATCGAGCGGATGTACTGGGTCTCGCTCTCCTCGACGGCCTTCAGGGCCGCGTCGGTCAGGAGCGGATCCTTCGGGAGAGAGCGGACACCGAAGATCTGACGGTCGCCCAGGCTCGGCCGGAAGACCTGAAGTCCGACGAAGGAAACGATGAAGAGCGCCGCGATCGCGGCGATCGGGAGCCATGCCGGCCAGGCGGGAGCGTTGCGCGGCACGGGCCGCGAAGACGCGGTCGGCGCTAATGCCTCCCGGGCGAGGGACTCGCGGATCTTCGGCCAGAGCTCCGGGCTGTCCCAGCTCTTCTTCAGCCCGGACGCGGCCGTGGAGATCTCCTGGAAGACGCGGAGCCGCTCGCGGCACCGCGTGCAGGAGTCCGCGTGCGGGCGCGCTTGCCCGATCGCCTTCGAGTCGAGGCTCTCGAGCGCGGCGTCGAGACGGCGGCAGGCGGCGCTCACGATGCGACCCCCTCGGCGGGGGGACGCGCGCCGAGCCACCGCTGGAGCTTCTTCTTCGCCTCGAAGAGCAACGTTTTGGAAGTCCCCTCCGGGATTCCGAGGATTCGAGCGATCTCGCCGTGGGTGAAGCCGTGGACGGCGAAAAGGAGAAAGACCGCGCGACGCCGGGAATCGAGGCGAGCGACCGACTTCTCGAGCGCCAGGCGCAACGGATGGTCGGCGACCGGATCGGCCGCGGCGGTGACCCCGGCGCCCGCGGCGTCGAGCGGTCCCGCGACGGGACGGCTCTTGCGGCGGCGCAGCGAGTCGTAGCAGGTGTTTACGAGGACGCGGTACGTCCAGGTCGAGAACGCCGATCCGCCGCGGAACGTCTTCGCGCCGCGGAAGATCTTCAGAAAGGTCTCCTGCAGGGCGTCCTCGGCGTCGCCGACGTTTCCGAGCAGGTTCAATGCGATCGACTTCATGCGAGGTCCGTTTGTCCGGTAGAGCCTTTCGAACGCCTCCAGGTCTCCGGCGCGACAGCCTTCGAGAAGCTCGTCCTCCCTCACCGCGGGGGGCGTCGGGGATTCCGTCTCGCCCAGCCGGACCTCCTTTTGAACGGCGAAGTTAAGCAGATCACCGTGCCCGGACCGGGATGGCGGCCCGGCTCCCCCCGTCAGCCTCTTGGACGCGCCGCCCGGTCGCACGGTTTGAAATGACCGGGTCAGGTCTCCATTTGGCATATCGCAACACTTAAAGTGTTGGGAGACCTGACCCGGAAAGGGTCCGGAGGAAGCCATGTATCCACTATTGCTGGCGGTTTTGCTCGGCCTCGTCCCGGAAGGCGCTGTGACGAGATCGGTCTCTCCCGGGGATCAGTTCGGCGGCTACTGGTATCAGGGAAAGGCCGAGCTCACCCGCTACGAGCTCGATCAGGCGCGCTACGGCGAGATGCACAAGGGCGAGGCGATGCTGATCTTCGTCACCGAGCCGTTCCTCCCGGACAAGCAGGTCAAGCTGGAGGAGGGGGACCCCGCGAAGGGCATCACCGTCCTGAAACTGAATTCGGTCCGGAAGTTCTTCACGGGCGTCTATCCGTACTCGCTCATGACGTCGACGTTCAGTCCCGTGGACTACTCGCGCACCCGCACGTTGAAGGTCACGTCATCGTCACAGGAGTGGTGCGGCCAGACATTCACCCAGCTCAATTTCAAGAACGGCAGGTACGAGGGGGCGCTGCGCTCCTACTTCGAGGCGGAGGGAGATCGGGAGTTCGACTTCGGGCCGGCCTGGCTCGAGGACGAGCTGTGGACGCGGATCCGGCTCGCCCCGGACACCCTGCCGGTCGGCCGCGTGCAGGTCGTGCCGGGCCTCCAGTACGCGCGCCTGTGGCACAAAGCGGTTCGACCGGAGGAAGCCCTCGCGAGCCTGCGCTCCGAGGGGGGCGAGAACGTCTACGAGCTCAAGTACGCCGTAATTCCGCGCCGGCTCACGATCCGCTTCCAGAAAAATTTCCCGTACAAGATCGTGGGCTGGACGGAGACCCAGCCGGGGGCCTTCGACGGCAGCCCGCTGCTGACGACGAAAGCGGTCGCGACGGCCAGTCTCCAGCTCGACTACTGGAAGCGGCACAACAACGCCGACGCCCACTTCCGCAAGGAGCTCGGGGTCACGGCGTGGTGAGCCGGCGTTCGTCCAGAAGTGTCCCTGCTGTCAAATTACCTGAACGAATGTGGCAAGTGGAGACCTGACCCCAATCACCACCCAGTCGGTCTGCCTCTGTTCTGCTCGTCCAGCCACTTCTGCAGCGGCGCGAAGTAGTCGCGGATCGCGGTCGCATCCATCTCGCGCTTTCCGCTGATCGCTTCGAGCGCGTCCTGCCACGGCCGCGAAAGCCCCATCTGGAGCATCGTGTCGAGCTTCTTGCCCGCCTCCATGTTCCCGTAGATCGAGCATCGGTGGAGAGGACCCGTGCAGCCGGCGGCGTGCGAGAGCGCGCGGTGGAACTGGAACTGGAGGATCGCGGCGAGGAAGTACCGCGTGTACGGGACGTTCGCCGCCACGTGATACTTCGCGCCCGGGTCGAAGTCCATTTCGCTGCGCGGCACGGCCGCGTCGATGCCCTGGTACTTCGCCCGCAGCTCCCACCACGCGTGGTTGTACTCGGCCGGCGTGACTTCGCCGGCGAACACTTTCCACCGCCACTGATCGACGAGCAGACCGAAGGGGAGGAACGCGAGCTTCTCGAGCGCCTTGTGGAGGAGCAATCCGATGTCTTTCGAGGGATCGGGCGCCTTGTCCAGGAGGCCGATCTTGACGAGGTATTCCGGAGTGATCGAAAGGGCGATCGTGTCGCCGACCGCCTCGTGGAAGCCGTCGTTCGCGCTGTCGCGGAAGAGGCCCGGCTTGGTGTTGTAGGCGCGCTGATAGAAGTTGTGGCCGAGCTCGTGGTGGATGGTGGTGAAGTCCTCGGCCGTCGGCTCGATGCACATCTTGATGCGCAGGTCGTTGACGTTATCGATGTCCCATGCGCTCGCGTGGCAGACGACCTCCCGGTCCCGCGGCTTGGTCAAGAGCGAGCGCTCCCAGAACGTCGGGGGCAGCGGGTCGAACCCCAGAGACGTGAAGAAGCGCTCGCCGAAGCGGACCATCTCTTTCGCGTCGGTCTTCTTCGCTTCCAGGATCTTCGTCAGGTCGTACCCGGGATCGGCCTGCGCCGGTTTCACCAGGTCATAGACGTTCGACCAGTCCTGCGCCCAGATGTTGCCGAGCAGGTGCGCCGGAATCGGGCCGTTCGCCGGGATCGTCTCGCCGTACTTCTCGCGGAGCTTCCAGCGGACGTACGCGTGGAGAGAGACGTAGAGCGGCTTCAGCTGCTCCCAGAGACGGTCGACCTCCTTCGCGAAAGCGTCGGGCGGCATGTCGTACTTGGAGCGCCACATCGCGCCCGTGTCCGCGAAGCCGAGCTCGCGTGCTCCCTTGTTCGCGAGCTCCACGAACCGCTGGTACTGCGGGCGCAACGGCACTGCGATCGTGTGCCAGCCGCGCCAGACGTCGAGAAGCCGGGCAGCGTCGCGGCTCTCCGCCATGATCTTCGTGATGTCCTGGATGTCGAGACACTTGTCCTTGCCCTGCGGGCAGTACTTGCCCTTTCCGTAGGCTCCCTCCATCGCGGCGGCGATCCGCGTGACCTCTTCGCTCTCTTTCGGGTTCGACGGTGCGGCCAGCGTCAGGCCGTTCTTCAAGAGCAGCATCTTGCGGGCGACGTCGTCCGGCAGCTTCAGCTTGTCGTAGCGCGTCGCCTTCTTCGCGTACTCGACGCCGGCGTTGATCGCCCGTTCGCTCGCCTTGGCCGCGAGCACTTCGGTGTCGTCGGTGATGTAAGTGGACTGCACCCAGCTCGCGCGACTCGCCTCGACCGACAGCTCCAGGAGCTTTCCTTCCGCTTCGTCGACGAAGGCTTTCGCCTCGGCGACCGTCGGCGCCTGGGCGCGGATCGGGGCTCCCCCTTTCTTAGGCGCTGCGGCGGAAGAGATCGCCCGAGAACAAAGCGCGATCGTCACCGCCGAGAGAAAAACGAACCGATTTCTGCGCATCCTTCCTCCCAACATCGGCGGGGAATCTATCGCAAGGGCAGGTAACGCCGTGCTACTTTGGCCTTCTCCGTGAAGCGACTCGTTGTCACAGTCTGGATCGCCGCGCTTGCCGGCGTCGCCAGCGGTCAGCAGGCGATCTTTCTGGTTCGACACGCCGAGAAGGCCACGGACTCGAACGACTCGGGTGTCGCCCTCTCCGAGGCCGGAATCGCGCGGGCGAACCGGCTCGCGGGGATGCTGAAAGCCGCGGGGATCACGGCGATCTACGCGACGGACACCGTGCGGGCGCGCCAGACCGCCGAGCCTCTCGCGAAGGCCGCGGGGCTCGAGATCCGCATTTACGCGCCGAAGGAGATTCTGGTTGATCGCCTCCGGAAGGAGGAGCCACGGGGCGTGGTTCTCGTCGTCGGACACTCGAACACCGTCCCGCAGATCCTCGCCGCGCTGGGCGACCCCGGGAAGGTGGAAATCCCCGCGTCGCAGTACGACGACCTCTTCGTCGTGGTCCCCCGAGCCGGCGGACCACCCTCCGTCGTTCGTCTCAAATACTGAAGAGCGCTCCCGTCGTCAGCGCGCGTTCTCGCTGTGCGCAGCCCGGTCGTTGACCCGCAGGCTCGCCACCATGCTCTGGAAAGTCTGCGACAGCGCCGCGTAGTCCTGCGCCGGCGCGACGAAGAGCGCGTACAGCACGTGCCCGTCCGGCAGCTCCCGCGTGAAGACCGTGACCCGCTCGTCCGTGCCGGTCACCGGGGAGCGACCCCCGAGAACCACGGAGAGCGCCCGTCCCTGGTCGATCGTCTGGCGCCGCGTCGAGTTCGGGATGACGGCGAGGTGCGGATTGCCCTCCCGGATCTGGTTCACGAGATCGTTGGTCGCCTGCTCGAGCGACGTGTCGCCGGAGACCGGTCCGCGCCGGTTCGAGGAGACCCCTCCGATCGATCCCTCGAACGGATCGTAGTGATTGACGACGACGCCGTAGACGAGGACCTGCTGGCCATTGGACGCGCGGACGGCGCCGCCCTGCGGCAGGATCGTCACCCCGTAGCCGTTCGCCGGCTCCGCCACCCTCCAGTTTTCCGGGTACTGGATCTGGAAGAAGTCGTTTCGCTGCCGGAACGTCCGGAAGCGCGCGGACGGCCGCTCGATCTGCCCGATTTCTCCGGGGCCCGTCACCGGACCGGTCGACGGAGAGCCGGAGCCTTGCGCGGCGGCTCGTGAGATCTGCGACATGCTCCCGGCGCGCGGCATCCTGCGCAGTTGCGCCTGGACGCTCTCGAGACCTCCGATCGGCGGAGACGTCCGAACCGCGCCGATGGCTCGAGCTTCCTGGCGCACGCGCGCTTCGCGGTTCGCCGGCGAAGGATGATCGCTGAAGAACTGCGCGACCCGGCCCGGCTCCCGTCCCGCCTTCTCGCGGAGCATCGAGAGCATGGAAGCCATCGCCATCGGGTCGTAGCCGGCCCGCGCCATGATCTGCGTGCCCATGATGTCCGCCTGCGACTCCGCAGTACGGCTGAACCGGAGAAAGAGCGCATTCAACCCTAGGCCGCCGACCGCCTGCATGATCGAGCCCGTCGCCGTCCCGCCGCCGCCGAAGATCCCGCCCAGAAGACCGATGCCCGCCTTGGCGAGATAGGCCTTGGAAACCTGGTTCGTGCCGTGCCGCAGGGCGACGTGCGAGATCTCGTGCGCCATCACGCCCGCGAGCTCTCCTTCGTTGCGAACGGCATCGAGGATCCCTCTCGTCACGTACACCGGACCTCCCGGCAGCGCGAACGCGTTGATGTCGGACGCGTTGATGACCTTGAACGTGTAGGGGAACCTGGGTCCTTGCGCGGCCGCGGCGAGACGCCGCCCGATGCGGTCGATGTATCCCGCGATCGAAGGGTCTCTCAAGACCGGCAGCAGGCGCTCGGCCTCGGCGGCGGACTGTCTCCCGATCTCGACGTCCTGATCGGGGGAGAAAACGTTGAATCCCGACCTGACCGGCGTCTGTCCGAGCGCCGCGCCGCCCGAAACGGCGACGAGCACGACGACGGAGATCGCGAGCGCGGTCGCGAATGATCTGGACTTCTGGTTCATGGCAAGCTCCTCCGCGCGACGGAAACGCAAGGGCAGTGCCAGAGCGTGTAGTTACAGCTCGACGAACACGTCCTCGCCGATCACTTCGACGGGGTAGCTCTCGGTATCCGTCGCCCAGGGGGTGTCCGGGTAGACCTTGCCGGTCGTGACGTCGAACTGCGCCGCGTGGAAGGGGCACGTCAGCAGGTACGGACTTCCCGCGGTTCCGAGCTCTCCGGTGTGAAGCGGCGCGCCGCGGTGCGTGCAGGTGTCGTTCATCGCGTAGACCCGACCTTCGACCCGGGTGAGCAGGACCTGTCTTCCCTCGTGCTCGCGCATCGTCAGAACGCCTTCGGGGACTTCGGATGCCGCCGCGAGCCGGACCTTCGCCATTTACTCGTTCGGGCTAACGGCCGCCGCCGGCCGCTCCCGCATGGACTCCTCGTACAGCCGGTGGAAGTGGTGAACGCCGCTCTCCCGCCGCACTGAGTAGCGTCCCCGGTCGTAGGTCCTCGATTGGAGGCCCTTCTGGACCGCCTCGCAGATCGCGACGTCCTCGCGCTGGATCTCGTCGGAGAACTCGACCGTCTGGCGGATGGTCTCCCGCACGGCGGGCACGTCCGGATCCCGGAAGAACCACTCGAAGGCGGTCAACGTGCGGTCGGACGAGACCGGCACGATCACGTTGGTCGAGAAATTGTCCGGGTAGACGTTCAGCATCAGGTTCGGAAAGATCCAGTAGTAGACGGCGTCGTTGTCCTCGTCGCTCGGGTCTCCCCGGAGGCGTCCATCTGCCTTCTTGATCGGCGAGCGCTGGAGCGAATACGAGCGCCGCGTCTCGGTCTCGTAGCGCGTGTAGTCGAGCTCCTTCATCAGGCCGGGGTGGACGATCGGGATGTGGTAGCCCTCGAGGTAGTTGTCGACGTAGACCTTCCAGTTGCAGTCGAGGTACCAGTCCTTCCGTTCGGCGAGGCGCACGCCCTTCCAGTCGCGAGCCGCCAGCACCTCGGGAAGATCCTCGAGAGTCTCGGCGAGGGAAGGGGCTTCGTCGTCCAAATTGACGAAGACCAGTCCGAGCCAGGTCTCGACCCGAAATTCCGGAAGGCGCACCGATTCCTTCTCGAACGCTTCGACGCCGTCCCACTCCGGCGTGTTGACGAGCCGTCCGTCGAGGGCATAGCTCCAACCGTGATACCCGCAGCGGAAGGCGGAGCACGAACCTTCGCCCTTCGCGACCGGGCCGGCGCGGTGACGGCAGACGTTCGAGAGCGCGCGGAGCCGGCCGTCACTGCCGCGGACGACGAGGAGCGGCTCGCCGGCGACGGAGGCGGTGAAGTACGAGCCGGGCGCTGCCGCCTGGTCCTCGCGTCCGACGAGCTGCCACGTCCGAGCGAAAATCCTCTGCCGCTCGACGGGGAGGGTCGTTGGGTCCGTGTAACACCACGAGGGAATGGTCGAGGCGTGCGGGAGACGCTCGTCGACCTGGAATTCGCGGGCCATGACGAGAGTCTAATGGGGTCAGGTCTCCACTTGCCACATCCAGGGTCAGGTCTCCACTTGCGACTTCGTGGGTCAGGTCTCCACAGGAGGGGTCAGGTCTCCACTTGCCACTTCGCTTCGCGAAGATGGCAAGGCCGGTAATCCGTATCCACGACCCATGCGATCAGTGAAGACCTGACCCCGCATTTCCTATATCTCGATCTGTGCACCCAGCTCGATCACGCGGTTCGGCGGAAGCCGGAAGAATGCCATCGCGCTCGTCGCGTTGCGGGACATCAGGGCGAACAGCTTCTCGCGCCAGACTGCCATCCCGAGCGTCCCGTGCGCAATCAGGGTCTCCCGTCCGAGGAAGAACGTCGTATCCATCAGGTCGAACTTGCGCCCACCGACCTGAGCGCCCTCGAGGGCTCGCGGAACGTCCGGATCCTGCATGAAACCGTAACGGAGCGTGATCCGGTAAAAACCCTCCTTCAGCGTCTCGACTTCCACGCGCTTCCGGCGCGAGACGAAAGGCACCGTCTCGGTCGCAACCGTCAGGAACACAACCCGCTCGTGCATTGCCTTGTTGTGGCGGAGGTTCTGGAGCAATGCCGGAGGGGTTCCGGAGCTCACCCGATCCATGAATACCGCCGTGCCGGGCACGCGCAGCCGCGGCTTTCGAGCCACGCCGTCCAAGAACACGTCGAGCGGCAGCGTGTCCGCCTCGAGCCGTTTCGCGAGGATCCGCCGGCCGCGGCGCCACGTCGTCATCGCGGTGAACGTCGCCGCCGCGACCGCGAGCGACACCCACCCGCCTTGCGGAACCTTCACGAGGTTCGCGGCAACGAAAACGACATCGATCGCGAGAAAGAACCCGGTCGCGAGGAGGGCTCGGGCGGAGCTCCAGGCGAGCACGTCCTTCGAGACACCGTAGGCGAGCAGCGTCGTCACCGCCATCGCCATGGCGATCGCAACCCCGTAGGCGTCGGCGAGATGGGTGGACGTCTGAAACAGAACGATCACTCCCGCGGTCCCGAGCATCCCCACCCAGCTCACCCCGGAAATGGAGATCTGACCCATTTCCGCGCGGGAGGTGTGGACGATCCGGACGCGCGGGAGGTAACCGAGCTGGACGGCCTGGCGCGTGAGAGAAAAGGCGCCGGAGATGACGGCCTGCGCGGCAATCAACGCGGCGATCGTCGCGAGCACGACCAGGGGAACGATCGCCCACGGGGGCGCGAGGAGATAAAACGGATTGCGGGCGGATCCGGCGTTGCCCAACAGGAGGGCACCCTGCCCGAAGTAGTTCAGGACGAGAGCGGGCAGGACGAGAGCGATCCAGCCGATCCGCATCGGCTTCTTTCCGAAGCGGCCCATGTCCGCGTACAGCGCCTCTCCGCCGGCCGCGACCAGGAAGACGACGCCCAACACCAGGAACCCGGCGAGACCGTTCGCGGAAAAGAACCCGATCGCGTGGCGGGGATCGATCGCGCCCAGAACTTCCGGACGTTTCGCGATCGCCGCGACGCCGAGGACGGCGATCGTGACAAACCAGAGGAGCATCAGGGGGCCGAAGATCCGGCCGATCCGCGTCGTGCCGCGCCGCTGGGTGATGAACAGGAAGACGAGGAGACCGACGGAGACGGGGGCGACGAGCGTCTCGGTCGCGGGAGAGACGAGCTCGAGCCCTTCGACCGCCGAGAGAACCGAGATCGCGGGAGTCATGATCCCGTCGCCGTAGAAGAGAGCGACTCCGATGACGCCCAGCAAAAAAACGCCGCGGCGCGCCGACGGGCCTCCTCCGCTCTCCGGAGGGATGAGACCCATGAGCGCGAGGATTCCGCCCTCCCCGCGGTTGTCGAGCCGCAGGATCCAGGCGTGGTACTTCAGGCCGACGACGAGGAGGAGCGTCCAGAAGATGACAGAGAGCACTCCGAAAACGTTCTCCGGCTGCAGAGGCACGGCGTGCCGGCCGGAGAAACAGACGCGCAGCGCGTAGAGCGGGCTCGTTCCGATGTCTCCGTAGACGATCCCGAGCGCGGACACGGAGAGCAGCAGGAGCCGCCGCCCGCGCGGCGCAACCGCATATCGCGCGGTCGCGCTCTCGAAAGAAGCGGGAGCTTTGGACGACTCGCTCACAGCTCGATCTGGGCTCCGACCTCGACGACGCGGTTCGGAGGCAGGCGGAAAAAGATCGGCGCGCCCTGGGCATTGCGGGTCATCCAGGCGAAGAGCCTCTCACGCCAGATCGCCATGCCGGGTCTCTTCGTCGCGAGCAGCGTCTCGCGGCCCAGGAAGAACGTCGTCGAGTCCGGATTGAAGCTCACTCCGGGAAAATCGAGGCCGCGCAGAAGCTCCGGGACGTCGGCGTTTTCCAGGAACCCGTACCGCGCAATCACCCGATAGAGGCCCTGCCCCAGCTCCCGGAGCTCGACCTGTTCGTCGTCGGTGACGTGAGGAACCTCCTCGGTCGTGATCGTGAGGAGGACGACTTTCTCGTGAAGGACCTTGTTGTGCTTCAGGTTGTGGAGCAGAGGGAGCGGGATTCCATCGACCGCGCGGTCCATGACGACTGCGGTGCCCGCGACGCGCGGCGGCGGCCGGCGCGCGATCGACGCGAGGAAATTCTCGTCGGAGAGCGTGCTCTCCTGGATGCGATCGTGAAGGATCTTCCGGCCGCGCCTCCACGTGGTCATCACTGTAAAGACCGCCACGGCGACGACGAGAGGGAACCAGCCGCCGTGCGCAACCTTCACCATGTTGGCGCCGAAGAACGCGAGATCGGCGACGAGGAAACCCGCCGTGACGGCCGCCGCGACCCACGGGTTCCACCCGAGGCACTCTCGGGAAGCCACGTACGCGAGGAGGGTCGTGATTACCATCGTCGTCGTCACCGCGACTCCGTAGGCCGAGGCGAGGTTGCTGGAAGTCTCGAAGCCCAGGACGAGAGCGATGCACGCGATCATCAACGCCCAGTTGACGCCGGGGACGTAAATCTGCCCGATCTCGCGAGCGGAGGTGTGCTCGATCTTCATCCGGGGGAGATACCCGAGCTGGATGGCCTGGCGGGTGAGCGAGAACGCGCCGGAGATGACGGCCTGCGACGCGATGACGGTCGCCGCCGTGGCGAGGATCACAAGGGGGTAGAGAGCCCACGAGGGGGCCAGCCGGTAGAAAGGGTTGTGCGCGGCCGCAGGGTCGTGGATGAGGAGGGCCCCCTGTCCGAAATAGTTGAGGAGCAGGGACGGACCGACGAAACTGAACCAGTCCACCTGAATCGGCCGTTCGCCGAAGTGGCCCATGTCTGCGTAGAGCGCTTCACCGCCCGTCGCGACGAGGAACACGGCCCCGAGCACGAGAAAGCCCCGGAATCCGTTGCGGAGGAAAAAATGGTACGCATGAGCGGGATTGACGGCGGCCAGCACGGACGGGTCGCGGAGGATTCCGGAGATGCCGAGCGTCGCGAGGGTGCCGAACCAGAAAAACATGACGGGACCGAAAATGGCGCCGATCTTCGCCGTCCCGCGCCGTTGAAAGAAAAACAGACCGAGGAGGATGACGATCGTGATGGGAATGACGAACTTCGAGAAGTACGGGGTCGCGACGTCCAGGCCTTCGACCGCGGAGAGGACCGAGATCGCCGGAGTGATGATGCCGTCGCCGTAGAGCAGCGCGGCTCCGAAGAGTCCGAGTGGCATGATGAGACGTCGCAGACCCGTCTTCTTGCGGCTCTCCGGCTGGACGAGACTCATCAGCGCGAGAATCCCGCCCTCCCCCCGGTTGTCGAGCCGCAAGACGTACACGTGGTACTTGAGAGTGACGACGATGATCAGCGACCAGAGGACGAGAGAGAGAACGCCCATCACGTTGGCTCGCGTCGGCTCGATGCCGTGCGCGCCGAAAAAACACTCGCGTAACGCATAGAGCGGGCTCGTCCCGATGTCGCCGTAGACGATGCCGAGGGCGCCGAGCGACATGAGGGCGAGATAGCGGCCGCGCGGCGGCGTCCCGTGCGGGTGTATCGGAGTCTGCGGACCGCCCACGAGGCAAGCACTCTAACCGAGGATGCGAGCGGAACCCCGCCGCGCCGACCGGGCGCCGACTATCATGGCGAGCGTGCGGAGCGGCGGGGCGGGAGACTTCGGGCTGACGCCGCGCGAGATCGCGACGCTCGCCCGCCTGACGCCGCCGTGGCGCATCCAGAGGTTCCTGGACGATCTCGACTATGACGTCTGCGGAGAGGGTTGCCGCTCGCCGAGGCGGGTCCTTCGCGAACGCCGGGTCCAATGCATGGACGGAGCTCTGTTCGCGGCCGCGGCGCTCCGGATCTCGGGCGAGCCGCCGCTCATCGTCGATCTCGAAGCGGTGCAGGACGACGACCACGTCCTCGCGCTCTACCGTCGCAACGGGCTCTGGGGAGCGATCGCGCGGTCGAACTACTCGGGGTTGCGCTTCCGCGAGCCGCTTTTCGAGTCGATCCGCGATCTCGTCCTCTCCTACGTCGAGGGTTACTTCAACCTGCGCCGCGAGAAGACCGTGCGCCGGTACTCGCGGCCGGTCGATCTCTCCCGGCTCGACGCGCGCGGCTGGATGACGGCCGAGGAGGACCTCTGGGACATTCCGAACTATTTGGTCGGAATCCCGCACGTTCGCCTGCTGACGCCCGCCCAGGAGAAGGCGCTGGCGCCGGTGTCCCGGGTGGTGTTCGAGGCCGGGCTGGTGGGACGGGCGTTCAGCCCGCCACGGTCACGCCGATCAACCGTCCGATCGCCCACGTCCCGCCCGCCGCGGCGAGCCCGAAGAGGATCGATCGAAATCCGGACTTGACCGCCGGGCGCGCGGTGAAGAGCGTGATCCCGGCGCCGAGGCCGAAGAGGCCGAGCGCGCTCAGCGCGAGGCTGCCGAGGACGGCATTCGTTCCGGTCAGGAAGAGGAACGGCAGCACCGGAATAAGCGCTCCCGTGGCGAAGAGCGCGAAGGAAGTGAACGCCGCGACCCACGGCGAGCCGCCGAGCTGCGACGGATCGATCCCGAGCTCTTCGCGCGTCATGACGTCGAGCGCTCCCTTCGGATCCTGCAGGATCCGCCGGGCGAGGACTTCGCTCTCGCGCTCCCCCAGGCCGCGCGCCTGGTAGATGAGCGCGAGCTCCTCCGCCTCTTCCTCCGGGCTCGCTTCGATCTCCGCCGCCTCCGTCCGGATCTGGTGCTCGTAGAGCTCGCGCGAGCTCTGGACCGAGAGCCACTCTCCGAGAGCCATCGAGAATGATCCCGCGAGCAGACCGGCGATGCCGGTGATCAGGATCGTGCGCCCCTGGAGCTCCGCACCCGCCACGCCCATGACCAGGGCGAGGTTGGAGACGAGACCGTCGTTCGCCCCGAGGACCGCTGCGCGCAGTGCGTTTCCTCCGAATGTTCGGTGGCGCCCTTCAAGCCGGGCGACTTCGGTGCCCGGCATTCCACCGCCGGATCGCTGGATGTGTCCGAGGAGGCGCGCGTGCGAGTGCTCGTCCGCCGGCATCCCGGCCGCCACGGCATCCGGCTGCGCGTCGTACTTGTCCCGGTCCGCCTGCTCGAGCGCGAAGATGCTCGGGAGCACGAACCGGGCGCCGCCGCGCCGCGCGAGCCACGCGAGAAGCCGCGTCCGCGCGGAAGGCCTGTAGGAAGGCGCCTCGACTCCCGCGCTCTTCAACTTCTCCGCCCAGATCCCGGCGTGCCGGCGCTCCGCCGCGGCGAGTCGCCGGTAAACGTCGGCGAGCTTCGGGTTCTGTTCGGACTCGGCGACCGCGTCGTAGAGCGCCGCGCCGTCCTGCTCGCCCCTCAGGTTCTCGAGATACCGGCCGACCGCTTCCGCTTCCACGATCGGGATGCTATCGAATCCCGTTTTGAGGTGGAATTCGCTGTCATTCCGAGGGCGTGAGGCCGAGGAATCTCGGCGATCGAGCCAGAGATCCCTCGCTTCGCTCGGGCATGGCGTGGAACGTCCGCGGGCTCCGACCGGGGCTGTACCACTATGACGTCGGCGCCGACGGGCTGTCGCGACTTCGCGGGGAGATTTTCGCGACGCCGCCGTGAAGGCGGCATCGGGACAGCGCTGGGTCGCGCGTGCGGGATTCCTCTGCGTCATGACCGCCGTCTTCGAAAGAACGCTGTGGAAGTATCAGTTGGAAAGCGCCTATCGCGTCTTGTGGCTCGATGCCGGCCACCTCGCGCAGACGTTCTGCCTTCTCGCGACGTCGCGGGGGCTCGGTCCGTTCACGACGGCGGCGATCCAGGACACGTTCCTCGAGAAGCTGATCGGCCTCGACGGAGTCAAAGAGTTTCCCGTGTACCTGTGCGGCGCCGGAGTTCCCGGGAAACAACTGCTCTCCGGCGGATCAGTTCCTCGCGGACGGGGTCGGGGTTACGCCTCCTTGTAGAGCCAGCCGCCCGCGATCGTCGCGATCACGATCTCAACCAGCCCCCAGACGAGGCCAGTCATGATCATCCTCTGCGACGAGAGACCCATGTTCATCTCTCCGACGGCGCCGAGAAAGCGAGAGAAGAACCACACCGCGATTCCGGCAATCAGCGCCGTCTTCGCGCCGGCGCCATAGCGCGTGCGAATTGCGGCGTAGAGCCAGACCGCCGCGATTCCCCCGAGGAATCCGAGGAGGTTCCAAATCAGGATCGCGTTGCCGGTCATGACCGTCGCCGGATCCTTGCCGAGCGAACGCATCATCTCCGCAACCTGGTCCTTGAAGAGGACCGCGTGAAAAAGAAACTCGCCGACGTTGATCACGACCCCCGCCAACAAACCGCCTAGAAAAACCCTGCCCCAGTTGACTCGGCCCATGCATTCCTCCTTCTCGAAAGAAGTTTCCCCGGAACGCCGATGAAGAGTTGCGGTTGGGTTCGCTGACCGGATTCTATAATCCCGATTCAGGCCTGACCCGAATTCAGCGATTCAGGCCTGACCCGAATTCAGCGATTCAGCGCTGACCCCATGAGTCTTTTCGTCCCGGACCTCGACACGCCGTCGGTCGTCATCGACCTCGACGTCCTCGAGAAGAACGTCCAGCGCATGGCGGCCCGCGCCCGGGAGACGGGAGTCCGGCTGCGTCCTCACGCCAAGACGCACAAGATCCCGGAGATCGGCCGGCTGCAGCTCGCGGCGGGAGCTTCCGGGTTGTCGCTCGCGAAGATTGGCGAGGCGGAAGTGTTCGCCTCGGCGGGATTCGACGACCTCTTCCTCGCTTATCCCGTCGTCGGCGCCGACAAGGCGCGGCGCCTGCTCGCGCTCTCCGACCGCGTGCGGCTCGCCGTGGGGGCGGACAGCGTCGAGGGCGCGTCGAGTCTCGGGGCAGTGTTCCACGCCGCCGGGCGCCGGCTCGACATCCTCCTCAAGGTGGACTGCGGCTACCACCGGGTCGGGGTGTCTCCGGAGAGGGCCGTCGAAGCGGCGCGTCGAATCGCGGAAGTTCCCGGGGTCTCTCTCTCCGGAGTCTTCACCCACGCCGGGCACGCGTACCTGGCGACGACGCGGGACGAAGTCGGCGCAATCGCGAGGCAGGAAGGCGAGATCTTGACCGCCGCGGCCGGCGCCGTTCGCTCCGCGGGCTTACCGGTCGAGGAGGTTTCTGTCGGCTCGACCCCGACGGCCCGTGCGGCGATGGCGGTCGGCGGCGTCACCGAGTGCCGTCCCGGCAACTACGTCTACCACGACGCCTCGCAGATCTCGCTCGGCACGTGCGAAGCAGGGGATTGCGCCATGACCGTGCTCGCGACCGTGGTCTCGGTTCCCGCGACGGACCGCGCGGTTCTCGACTGCGGCTCGAAGACCCTCTCCTCCGACGCGCTGCGGCCCAGGCCGGCGGGGCACGGCTGGATCCTCGGGCGGAAGAGCCGGATCGAGAAGCTCTCCGAGGAGCACGGCGTCGTACGGGTCGAGCCGGGCGAGAGCTTTCGCGTCGGAGAGAAGCTTCGCGTCCTCCCGAACCACGCGTGCGTCGTTTCGAACCTCCACGACCGGGTCGTTCTGGCGCGCGGGGAGCGGATCGAGGGGGAATGGGTCGTCGCGGCGCGCGGTCGGGTCCGATGAGAAAGCCGGTAAAATCCGCGTAAAGATCGCTCTTTTTCTTTTTCTTTCTTTTGCTGGAGGTGGGGAATGAAGATTCGTGGCGCCTTCCTCTCTCTCTTCTTTCTCGCTTCGCTCCTCGCGGTCCCTCTCATCGCCCAGGAAGCAGTTCTCTCCGGCCGAGTGACACAGGAAGACGGCCCGCCCATCGCCAACGCGACGGTCTCGATCCCCGCCCTCGGCTTGACGGCGACGACCGACAAGGACGGCCGCTACCAGCTGACCGTCCCCGCGGGATCCGTCAAAGGCCAGACCGTGGACGTCCGGGTCGTCGCGCCCGGGCTTCAGTCGAAAGTCGCGAAGGTGACGCTCTCCGCGGGCTCGCTGACGCAGGACTTCGCGCTCGGGTTCGCGTTCGGCGAGGAGGTCGTGGTCGGCTCCCGGGCTCCTGGCGCCGCCGCGGAGAAGGCCGTCCCGGTGGACGTCTATACCGAGCAGCAGGTCGAGAGCGCGTCGGGGAGCGCCGAGACCGCCCACATCATCGAGTCGATCGCGCCGTCCTTCAACTTCCCGCGCCCGACGATCTCCGACGGGACGGATTCCGTCCGCCCGGCGACCCTGCGCAGCCTCGGGCCCGACCAGATGCTCGTCCTCATCAACGGGAAGCGGCGCCACACGAGCGCGCTCGTCAACGTCAACGGGACGATCGGCCGCGGCTCGACGGGAGTCGATCTGAACGCGATCCCTTCGAGCGCAATCGAGCGGATCGAAGTCCTGCGAGACGGCGCCGCCGCGCAGTACGGCTCGGACGCCATCGCCGGGGTCATCAACATCGTGCTGAAGTCGGGCGTCTCCCCGCTCGACCTCGGACTGCAGGGCGGAACCACGACGCACGGCGACGGCGGACTCTTCGACGGCACGGCCAACGCCGGCGTCGCGATCGGCCGGGGCGCGATCAACTTCACCGGGGAGTACCGCCAGCGCAACGCGACCAACCGGGCGGGCCCGGATCCCCGCGACCAGATCGTAGCGGGAGACGCCGGCAACAACCCGGTCAAGCAGCCGAGCTATCACTGGGGGGACGCGGACGAGCGCGACGTCATGGGCTGGGCGAACGGGTCCGTGCCGCTGAACGACGAGGGCACGGCCCGACCCCAGGCCCGCGCGGTCGATCGAGCAGTACGTGCCGTAGCGGCTCGCGCGCGCGGTCGCGCCGAGGTCTCCGCCGCGCCAGTCCGTCGTCAGCCGCAGGTCAACGGACGGTACGTCTACGTCCGCAGCTCGTACACGTTCTGAGAGAAGGGGGTCAACGCGGAATACCTGAATTTACCCGGTCCGCGTTGACCCCATGGTTTCGGTCCCGATCTGGCTCGCGGTCCTCGTCGGGGCGCTC
>DASWCZ010000039.1:0-31549 GCA_036395755.1 Thermoanaerobaculia bacterium | reverse complement strand
TGTGTGGGGGACGTGAGCGGCCGTCGGGGCGAAGCGTCACTGGAATCTCCGCGATCCGCAACCCGAAGAGTGATGCCTTGACCACCATCTCGCTCGCAAACTCCATCCCGGTGGTCCGGAGGCCGAGTTGCTTCACGGCTTCGTTGCGGAAGCCCCGGATCCCGCAGTGGAAATCGGAGACCGGGACACGGAAGAACAGGCGGCCGAGGAAAGAGAGGACCGGGTTACCGAGCCAGCGATGCAGCCGTGGCATCGCGCCCGGCTCGATACGACCCCGGAAGCGCGACCCGATGATCAGGTCGTTGCCCTCCTCGAGTTTCCGGACGAACGCGGGGATCGTCCCGAAATCGTAGCTCTCGTCGGCGTCCCCCATCACGACGTAGCGACCGCGCGCTCCGGCGATTCCTCCGATGAGCGCGGCCCCGTACCCATGCTCGGTCACGTGGAGCACTCGGGCTCCAGCGCGGGCGGCGAGCTCGGGCGAGCCATCCGTCGATCCGTTGTCCGCCACGATGATCTCGCCCGGAATCCCGGCAGCTTCCATCGCTCTCCGCGCAGCGTCGACGCAACGGCTGACCGTTTCCGCTTCATTCAGGCACGGCATGACCACGGAGACCAGGAGCTCGTCTTCGGACATGTGTCCCGCCATTATTTCCCGTGCCCGACTTCCGCGGCAATTCGCCACGAATGGACGACGAAGACGAACAGTCCGGCCGTTCGATGCTGCTTCCACCCGCATCCAACGCAGGGCATCGAGGTCGGATGCCGGCCCGGCGGAATGCCGCGGAGTTACTTCGTGACCGCGAAGAGGGCGGCCGCGAGGCGCTCGCCGTTCGGTCCGGACTGCCGGGTGGCCTCGTAGGCGACGCGGCCCGCGGGCACTCCTCCTTGGGCGATCTTCCGGGCACGCGCGAGCTCCTGCTTCACGACGTTCTCGAGGCTCATGTAGCTGCCCCAGCCCATGTGACGCGTTCCATTCACGATCAGGCCGGGCGTGCTGCCGAGATCGATCGACTTGGCGAGCTCGCTCTCGTACTTGACTTGCTCGACGACCGCTTCGTCGTCCATGTCGTGCCGGAAGCGCGCGACGTCGAGGCCGAGCGCCTGCGCATAAGTGATGAGATCCGAGTCCTCGAATCGCCGGTCGCCCGAAAAGAGACGGTCGTGGAGCTCCCAGAACTTTCCCTGCCGCAGGGCGGCCAGCGAGGCCGCGGCGAGCCGCGCGGCGCGGTTGTGAATCGGGAGGGGGTTCTCCTTCAGGACGATGCGCACGTCGTTGGGATAGGCACGCGCGAGGTGCTTGATCGGCTCGACGACCCGGGGGCAAACGGGGCACTGGAAGTCGGTGAAAAGGTAGATCCGGACGGGCGCGTCCTCCGGCCCGCAGGCCGGCGACGGCCCCGGGATTCCGCCGAGCCCTGCCACCGGAGCCGGGGCCGGCTCGACCCCCTGCGGGAGCGGCGGCGTGCTGCCCGGAGTGCGCTCGAGGCCGATCAGCTCCTGAGGCGTGAGAGCAGGCGGCTCCTCCGACATGAGGGTCGGCGTTGCGCTGGTCTTGGGTGGCGCGGGCGCCGCTGCAGGTCTCTTCGCGGCGCCGGCCGCGCATCCCGTGGCGAGCGCGAGAAGGACGAGTGTCCGGACCGCCGTGTTCATCATGGGCAACAGGGTACCGTGAGACGCTCTTTTCCAGTCGACGGCTCGATGACTCGGCGACCGGCACGAGGAAGCCCACGCGTGGTGCCGGAGGTGGGAGTCGAACCCACACACCCGCAAAGGGCGGGGGATTTTGAGTCCCCTGCGTCTGCCATTCCGCCACTCCGGCCGAGGTCGCATGATAGCGGTAAACATCGTGCGCTCAATCGAGCGCGGCTCGGCGGGACGGCGCATGACCCGCCGGAAAGTTGAATTTTTCGAGGGTTTTCTCTATAATCTGCAACTTCGCGGTTCTTTACTTGTTTGTTTGAGGAGGTTCTGTGGGATTTCGAGTCGGAGAGAAGGTCGTCTACCCGAATCACGGCGTGTCGGTGGTCGAAAAGATCGGCGAAGGCTTCGTGACGGACGCGGCTCCCGTTTCTCCCCGTAGCTTCTATCACCTGCGCCTCCTTGCGAACAACTCCAAGGTCATGGTTCCGATCGGAAACACCGATCTGATCGGCCTGCGGCGCCTGACCCAGCGCAAGGACGTCTCCGGCCTCATGAAGACGTTGTCCGACGGCCGCTTTTCGGCGACCGGCGACTGGAAAGGCCGGTACAAGCAGAACCTCGACAAGATGAAGAGCGGCAGACTGCACGACATCGCCGACGTCCTGAAGACGCTCAACTTCATCATGACGCGCAAGACTCTCTCCTTCCGCGAGAAGAAGATGTACGAGCGCGCCAAGTACCTGATCGTCTCGGAGGTCGCCGTCATCAACAACATGGACGAAGAAGAGGTCGAGAGGCTCGTGGATCGGGCGCTGGCGAAGTCCGCCCAGACCCGGGCCGCCAGCCACTGACCTTTCGAACAGGTTCTCGATCCCAAAGGAGGCTTCGGCCTCCTTTTTCTTCGGGGCCGGTCCCCGGGACTAGAATCGCGGCGATGAGACGGCTGGCGCCCCGGTTCGTGATTCTCGTCGCGGCGACCGTGGGTGCCCTGTTCGCCGACACCGTCTCGGACGTCTTGAAGGCCGACCTCGCCCGGGAGCGGCGCCGGCTGGCCGCCGACGCCTCCCAGCTCGCGGAGGTGGCGCGCCGCCTCGAGACGACCGCCTCGGAGCTCTCCGCCGCGAGCCGGGCGGTCGCGGACCTCGCGGGGCGCGCCGATGCGAGCCCTGAAGAGTTCACGCGGCGCGAGGACGCGGTCGCCGCAGCGGAGCAGGAGGTGCGCACGCTCCTCGACCGCCGCCGGATCGTCGTCGAGCGGATCCTGGAGCGCCGGAGGAACGTCGCGCTCTTGGACGCCGAGCTGCGCGGGAAGGCGCGGCCGGCCGCCGCGGCCGACCTTTTGACCGGCCGCTGGGCGGTCACGCTCGAGCCGGGCGAACAGCGCGGCGTCTTCCGGATGGCGCTCGACGGCTCGCTCGTGTCGGGCGACTACACGCTGGAAGGGGGCTTGTCCGGCTCGCTGCGCGGCACCTTGATCGGCGATCGGCTTCGGGTCGAGCGCGTCGACTCGCAACTCGGCTTCGTCGGAATCTTCTACGGGCGACTCGCCCGGGACGGGAGCACGATCGCCGGCACCTGGGAGTCGACGACGTTCGGCGCGGGCGCGGCCGGCGCCGGACGATGGCGCGCGACTCCAATCAAGGAAGAGACGGAAGAGTCGCCGTGACCGCCGGGCGGCGGCTTCCGATTCTTTCGGTTTTGGTCGGCGCGCTTCTCGGTTTCATCGGCGGATATTTCGCGGGCGGCGGGGGACGTCCCGGCCCGGCCCCGATCGTTCAAGCGCCCGAAGGGACCGCCGGCAGCCTTTCGGAGCTCCAGCGGGCCGTGGAGAGAGACCCCGAGAACCCGCAGCTCTTGATCGCGCTCGGAAACGCGTGGTACGACCGGGGAGACTGGGACCGCGCGATCCAGTCGTACGAAAAAGCCCGTCGAAAGGCGCCGGAAAACCCCAACCTCCTCTCCGACCTGGGCGCCGCGTACCGCAACCGCGGGGAGTTCGATCGGGCGATCGCGCTCTTCGAGCGGGCGCACAAGAACGACCGGGACCACTGGCAGTCGCTGTTGAACCTGGTGCTCGTCCAGGCTTATGACCTGCACGATCCGGCGACGTCGCAGCGCTGGTTCGACGAGTTGAGACGGCGCTATCCCGAGATCCCGGATCTCGATCGGATTCAGGAGCGCATTTCGAGTCTGCGGGCGTCGTGAGCCGCCTCGCCCTCGCGGTCTTCCTCGTCTTTCTCTTTCTCGCGATTCTGCGGATGGCGCGGCCGTTCCTGCGGGCGGGTCGGGCGAAGTACACGCGCCGTTCCTCCCCGCGGCCGATCGAGGCCGAAATGGTGCGGGACCCGGTGTGCGGGACCTGGATCGATCGCCGGCTGGCCGTGCCCGGTCGGCGGGGCGCCGAGACCGTTCCCGTCTGCTCGGAGCAGTGCCGTCGGCGGCTGGAGTCCGCATGAGCGGGCTCCTCTTCGACCGGGAAGACCGGAAGCGAGCCGTCGCGGAAGTTCGGGAGGGAGCCCCTCTCGCGGATCGGATGCGCCCGCGGTCGCTCGACGAGGTCGAGGGGCCAGAAGAAGTCGTCGGAGTGAACGGATTTCTCTTCCGCGCGATTGCCGAGGATCGGGTGCCCTCGCTCATCTTCTGGGGCCCTCCGGGCGTCGGGAAGACCACGCTCGCGAGATTGATCGCGGCCCAGACCTCTTCGCGGTTTCTCGCCTATTCCGCCATCGCGACGGGGGTCAAGGAGATGCGCGAGGTCCTCGAGGCTTCGCGGGCGCTCAAGTCCAAGGCGGGCCAGCGGACGATCCTGTTCTTGGACGAGATCCACCGATTCAACCGGGCGCAGCAGGACGTCTTTCTTCCCTACGTCGAGACGGGTGACGTGATCCTGATCGGCGCCACGACCGAGAATCCCTCCTTCGAGCTCAACGGCGCGCTCCTCTCCCGCTGCAAGGTCGTCGTGCTCGAGCCGCTGTCGCCCGACGCGATCGTCCGGATCGTGCGCCGGTCGCTGGAGGACATCCCTCGCGGCCTGGGCTCCCGCGACTTCCGCCTCGACGACGAGGCCCTGTCGTTCATCGCACAGACCGCAGGGGGCGACGCGCGCCGTGCTCTCAACCTGCTCGAGGCCGCCGCCGCGGACGCGGAGACCTCGAAGACCCGGACGATCGACGCCGCGCGCTTAAAGGACCTTCTCCAGCGCAAGGTTCTCCTCTACGACAAGGCGGGGGAGGAGCACTACAACCTGATCTCGGCTCTCCACAAGTCGATGCGCGAATCGGACCCGGACGCGACCGTTTACTGGATGGTGCGGATGCTCGAGGCGGGGGAGGAGCCGCTCTACCTCGCGCGCCGGATCGTGCGGTTCGCGTCGGAAGACGTGGGCCTCGCCGATCCGAGGGCGCTCCGGATCTCTCTGGACGCCAAAGAAGCCTACGATTTTCTGGGCTCGCCCGAGGGGGAGCTCGCGCTCGTCGAAGCCGCCGTCTACTGCGCGCTCGCGCCCAAGTCGAACGCGGTCTACGTCGCCGAAGGCGAAGCGAAGAAAGACGTAGCGGAGCGGCCCGCGGAGCCGGTGCCTCACGTTATCCGGAACGCCGTGACGCGACTGATGAAAGACGTCGGCTACGGCCGCGGCTACCGCTACGCGCACGACGAGCCGGAGGGAGTCGGTGGGATCGAGTGCCTGCCCGACCGGCTCCGAGGAACGCGATACTACCGGCCCGGCGCGGCGGGTGAGGAAGCCGAGCTCTCGCGGCGGCTCGAGGAAGTGCTGGAAAAGAGGCGGAAGAAGAAGGAGAGCTAGACGGGGGCCGTGGTCATCCCTCTTCTCTCCGGTAGTTCGGCGCTTCCTTCGTGATGATCACGTCGTGCGGGTGCGACTCCTTCAACCCCGCGGAGGTCACCCGAACCATCTTCGATTTCGTCCGCAGCTCCTCGATCGTCCGCGCCCCGGTCAACCCCATACCGCTGCGAAGCCCGCCCGTCAGCTGGTGGACCAATCCCTCGACCGAGCCCTTGTAGGGCACCATTCCCTCGATCCCTTCGGGAACCAGCTTGGAGAGCGAAGCGTCGGTCGAGGCCTCGACCCCCATCGACTCCTGGAAGTAGCGATCCGAGGAGCCCGACTTCATTGCGGCGAGCGAGCCCATGCCGCGGTACGCCTTGAAAGTGCGTCCCTGGTAGAGGATCGTCTCGCCGGGCGACTCTTCCGTGCCGGCGAGGAGCGACCCGATCATCACGGTGTGCGCGCCGGCCGCGATCGCCTTGACCACGTCGCCGGAGAACTTGATTCCCCCGTCGGCGATGAGCGGCACGCGCGTTCCGCGGGTCGCCCGCGCGCACTCGCGGATCGCGTGGATCTGCGGAACGCCGGCTCCCGTGACGACGCGCGTCGTGCAGATCGAGCCGGGGCCGATCCCGACCTTGACCGCGTCCGCGCCGAGCCGTACGAGGTCACGCGCGCCCTCTTCCGTCGCGACGTTGCCCGCGATGATCGGGGTCGACGAGAACTTCTTCCGCAGCAGCTTCAGGGCGTCCAAGACGCCCTGGCTGTGGCCGTGCGAGGAGTCGAGCACGAGGACGTCCACGTGCGCCCGCACGAGCTCGGACGCCCGCTCGACCAGGTCGTTGGCAACCCCGACCGCGGCGCCCACCCGCAGCCGCCCCAGCCGGTCTTTCGCGGCGCTCGGGTACTTGATCGCCTTCTGGATGTCCTTGACGGTGATCAGGCCTTTCAGGTTGCCGTTGCGATCCACGACGAGAAGCTTCTCGATCCGGTGGCGGTGGAGGAGCTCCTTCGCCTGCTCGAGCGTCGTCCCGACGGGCGTCGTGATGAGACGCTCCTTTGTCATCCGGGACGAAATCGGCCGGTCGGGCCGCGTCTCGAACCGCAGGTCGCGGTTCGTCAGGATGCCGACAAGCTTTCCCTTTTCGTCGATGACCGGGACCCCCGAGATCTTGTAACGCGCCATCAATTCGAGCGCCTCGGCGATCTTCTGCTCGGGCCGCACCGTCACGGGGTCCACGATCATCCCGGATTCCGACCGCTTGACCCGGTCCACCTCTTCGGCCTGGGCCGCGATCGAAAGGTTCTTGTGGATGACTCCCAGGCCGCCCTGCTGCGCCATTGCGATGGCGAGGCGCGACTCGGTGACCGTGTCCATCGCCGCGGAGACGATCGGGATGTGCAGGGGAACGGCGTCGGTCAGCCGGGTGCGGAGGTCCACGTCGCGCGGGTGGGCGCGGGACCGCGCGGGCAGGAGCAGAACGTCGTCGAAAGTGAGCGCGAGCGGCGGGCGATCGTCCGAACCGCCGGAGGAAACGCGCGGGCGCGCCATCAGGCTCCCGCCGCGGCGGCGCCGTGGCACTTCTTGTACTTCTTGCCGGAGCCGCAGGGGCACGGATCGTTCCTTCCGACCTTCGGGCTCGAGCGGTGGATCGTCTCGACCTTCGCGTCCTGGCCGCCCGATGCGGCGGCTCCGTAGGAGTAATTGACGTTCGCCGAGCGGCGCGACGGAAGGCCCACGGGCGCGTGACGCGGCTCGTCCTCGGCCGCGACCTCCCCCTCCGCCTCGCGGATGACGGGCTGGAGCCGGAAGAGGTACTGGACGATCTGGTCCTCGATCCGCTCCTTCATCAACGTGAAGAGCTCGAAGGATTCCTTCTTGTACTCGACCAAGGGATCGCGCTGGCCGTACCCGCGCAACCCGATCCCTTCCTTCAGGTGGTCGATCGCGAGCAGGTGGTCCTTCCACTGCTGGTCGACGACCTGCAGCATCACGAAACGCTCGTGGAGGCGCATCGTCTCGGACCCGAGCACCTTTTCCTTGGCCTCGTAGATCTCGCGCAGTGCCGCGAGGAGCGTCTCGCGGATCTCGTCGCGGTCTTTTCCGGTGAAGTCGAGACTTCCGGCGTCGATGCCGAAGTACTCCTTCAAGTCCACGTCGAACGCGGCCATGTCCCACTCGTCGAATGCCTTGTCCTCCGGCAGGTTCCGGCCGAGCGTGTAGTCGAGAATGACGTCCGCGAGCGCGAGGATCTCTTCCTTCCCCTGCTTGCCCTTCAGGATGTCGCGACGGAGGCCGTAGATCTCCTCGCGCTGCCGGTTCATCACGTCGTCGTACTCGAGGAGATGTTTGCGGGTCTCGAAGTTGCGTCCCTCGACCTGCTTCTGAGCGCGTTCGATCGCGCGCGAAACCATTCCGTGCTCGATCGGAACGCCTTCCTCCATTCCGAGCTTGCGCATGATGTTCTGCAGGCGATCCGAGCCGAAGATGCGCATCAGGTCGTCTTCGAGCGAAAGGTAGAAGCGCGAGGAGCCGGGATCTCCCTGCCGGCCGCTCCGTCCGCGGAGCTGGTTGTCTACCCGGCGCGACTCGTGCCGTTCGGTCCCCAGGATGTGCAGGCCTCCCGCCGCCAAGACCGTCTCGCGGTCTTTCACCGCCTCGGCGCGGAGCAGGGTCAGGAGCGCGGTGAACTCCTCGGCGGATTTCGTCTCCGCGCGGCGGTGCTCGGCGAAGGCGTCGGGATTGCCGCCGAGCACGATGTCGGTTCCGCGGCCCGCCATGTTCGTCGCGATCGTGACGGAGCCGGACTTGCCCGCCTGCGCGACGATCTCGGCCTCTTTCTCGTGGAACTTCGCGTTCAGGACCACGTGGGGCACCTTCCGTGTCTTCAAGAGTCCCGAGAGCCGCTCGGACTTCTCGATCGAGACGGTGCCGACCAGGACGGGCTGCCCCCGCTCGCGGCACGCGAGGATCTCGTCCGCCACGGCGTCGAACTTCTCCCGCTCGGACGCGTACACCACGTCCTGGTTGTCGATGCGGATCATCGGCATGTTCGTCGGAATGACCACGACGTCGAGTTTGTAGATCTGGTGGAATTCCCCCGCCTCGGTGTCCGCGGTGCCCGTCATACCCGCCAGCTTTTCGTAGAGACGAAAGTAGTTCTGCAGCGTGATCGTCGCGAGCGTCTGGTTCTCGCGCTCGATGCGGACGCCCTCCTTCGCCTCCACCGCCTGGTGGAGCCCGTCCGACCAGCGCCGCCCGGGCAGCACGCGCCCCGTGAACTCGTCGACGATCAGGACCTGGCCGTCCTTCAACATGTAGTCGACGTCCTTCTTGTAGAGGGCGTGCGCGCGCAGGGCCTGCTCAGTCCCGTGGAGCAGGTCGATCGCCGTCAGCTCGTAGAGGTTCTTGACGCCGAGCAGCTTCTCGGCCTTGGCGACGCCTTCCTCGGTCAGGACCGCGGTGCGCGACTTCTCGTCGACCAGATAGTCGCCGGTCGTCACCTTGTTGCCGTACTTGTCCTTGGTCTCGTCTCCCTTGACGAGTCGGGGAATGATCCGGTTGCACTTGTAGTAGTTCTCGGTGTTCTCCTCGGAAGGCCCGGAGATGATGAGCGGCGTCCGCGCCTCGTCGATCAGGATGGAGTCCACTTCGTCGACGATCGCGTAGACGTGTCCTCTCTGGACCATCGACTCGAGCTCGAACTTCATGTTGTCGCGCAGGTAGTCGAAACCGAACTCGTTGTTGGTCCCGTAGGTCACGTCGCAGGCGTACTGCCGCTTTCGCTCCTCGTCGGAGAGCGAGTTCTGGATGCACCCGACGGAGAGGCCCAGGAAACGGTAGATCTTGCCCATCCAGTCCGCGTCGCGTCGGGCCAGGTAGTCGTTGACGGTGACGACGTGGACCCCGCGCCCGGTCAAGGCGTTTAAGTAGACGGGCATCGTCGCGACGAGCGTCTTGCCCTCGCCCGTCTTCATCTCGGAGATCTTGCCCTGGTGGAGCACCATGCCGCCGATCAGCTGGACGTCGAACGGACGCATCCCGAGGGCACGCACGGACGCTTCCCGCACGACCGCGAAGGCCTCCTCCAGGAGCTCGTCCAAGGCCCGGGCCTGGGCCTCCGTTAACTCTTCCTCCGGAACGCCTTCGAGCTTTTCGGCGAGGCGCGCCTTCAACTCTGCGGTTTTCCCGGAGAGCTCGTCGTCCGAAAGCTTCTGGAGCGAAGGCTCGAGCGCGTTGATCCGCTCGGCGCGCGGCAGGAGCTTCTTGATGTCGCGCTCGTGCTGGGTGCCGAAGACCTTGGCGAGGACCCGGTCGATCATTTAGGCAGTAAACAACTCTACGGGGGAGGATTATTCACGTTTTTCGCGCGCGCGAAAAGACCGCGCCGCGGGGCGGCGGGAGCTAGCTGTCGAGAACCTCGCGCACCTTGCGAGCGAGCGTTTCCGGCGTAAACGGCTTCTCCAGGAACGCGGCGCCCTCTTCGGTGGAGCCGAGCCGGACGATGACGTCGTCGGTATACCCCGAAGTGTAGAGGACCTTCGTTTGCGGAGCGACCTCGCGGATGCGCATGGCAATCCCGGAGCCGCCCATCCCGGGCAGGACTAAGACGGAGAGGCAGCGGCGCGACGCCGGTCCGGTAATCGCCGGCGCGTCACGAGTCTCCTTTGTACCGATCGTCGGTCTGAAGGCGTCCGTCGCTCGACCTCGGGCGGAAAAACCAGTCCGGGACTTCGCCGGCCTTCAACTCTGCGATCGCGAACGACTCGGCGCCCTGCGCCGACACGATGCTCGGCGCGGCGCCTCTCGGGTCCCTCATAGAGCGGTGCGGAGTTCTCCAACGATGAAACCCTGCTGATAGTCAGCGTACTTCAACGCCCGGTTCCCGGGAAGACGACCTAAGTCGGAGCCGCGATTCGGCGCAGAGGCGGCGTTTCGATTGACGTTTCGCGTCAGTTCCTCCTCTTGGGGAAGTCGGCGATCATGCCAGCAAAGGACTTGCGCGCGCGGTCGTACGGGTACGTCGCTCGCAATTCATTCTGTTCCAGGTACATGTCTGCGCTGGAACATCTTCGGATTCACAAAGACCCGTTCGAGGTCGAGCTCGCCCTCGTCGGCGCGACTCCGAGGCGGGTCCAGCTGTTCCTCGCCGAACATGGCTCGCACGATTTCAACCGCCAGAGAGTCCTCGAGCTCGTCGACCCGGCCGGCTCGTTTCTGCCGGTGCGCGACCTCGAAACGGGAGAGTGGGAGTCGTTGAACTCGCGTGCCGTCGTCTGGATCGGGATGTCCGGATGTTCGATCGAAGCGGAAGGATCGGGAGACGAGCTTTTCGAGCACCGCCGGTCGGTCCGCGTTGCACTTGCCGCGGGCGGCTGGCTGGAAGGTGAAATCCTTTATTCGGCGCCGGACGGCGGTCCCCGTTTAGTCGACCACTTGAACCGCAGCGAACGCTTCTTTCGGCTCTGGAAGGCGGACGAGCTCTTTCTCGTGAACAAGGATTGGGTCTTGCGGGTCGTGGAAAACGGCCACGGCGCGGAGTAGTCGTGGCGCAGATCGATCAGCTCCTCGGGAGCATCGCACGGTTCGGAGCGACGGGCGCGGTCCTCGCGAGCAACGAGAAGGTGATGCTGTCCTTCCCCGACGGACCGCGCTACGCCTCCCAGACGACCCCGCACGCCTCGCTCGTCCGGCTCGTGGAGGAAATCCTGCCCGCCGGGCTCGACCTCGACCGCAACGGGGGAACCACCTTTTCCTACCGCAACGGGGGGGGCCCGGTGGTCGTTCGCGTGGAAGCGGATCCGTTGCGTTGGAAAGTCACGATCGAAAAGGCGGAAGCCGTCTCGGAGCCGCTCGCCCTGCCGGTGCCGCCGCCGGTGTTCGTCGACCGCGAGCAAGCGACGGCCCCGGAGGTGTCTCCCCGGTCGTCTCTGCGGGACGTGCAGGTCACGACGTCGATCGAGCGAATGCTTCTGACGATGCTCGAGCTGGGAGCGTCCGACCTCCATCTCTCGACCGACACGCCTCCTCGAATCCGGGTCCACGGGGAAATGAAGATACTGCCTGGTTCCGAGCCGTCGCGGGAGCACGTTCTGCTCGAGCAGCTGTTCGAGATCACTCCCGACCGGAACCAGGCGGAGTTCGAAACCCGCAACGACACCGATTTCGCTCATTCGATTCCGGGAGTCTCGCGCTTTCGGGCCAATCTCTTTCGCGACCGGCGCGGGCCGGGCGCGGTTTTCCGCGCGATTCCTTTCGAGATCCGGACCCCCGAGGAGCTCGGACTGCCGAACCAGCTCCTCGATCTCTGCTTCCTGACCAAAGGACTGGTTCTCGTGACCGGACCGACCGGATCCGGCAAGTCGACGACGCTCGCGGCGTTGATCGACTACATCAACCGGAACCGCACCGATCACATCATCACGATCGAGGATCCGATCGAGTTCGTCCACGAGAACAAGAAGTGCCTCGTCAATCAGCGCGAAGTCCATTCGCACACCGACTCCTTCAAGGACGCCCTCCGCGCGGCGCTTCGGGAAGACCCGGACATCGTTCTCGTCGGAGAGCTCCGCGACTTGGAGACGATCGCGATCGCGGTCGAGACCGCGGAGACGGGACACCTGGTCTTCGGCACGCTTCACACCACGACCGCTCCTTCGACGATCGATCGGGTCATCGACCAGTTCCCCGCGGACCGGCAAGACCAGATCCGTCAGATGCTGTCCACCTCGCTTCGCGGCGTCATCGCCCAGACCCTGTGCAAGAAGATCGGCGGCGGGCGGATCGCCGCCTACGAGATCCTCTACGCGACTCCCGCCGTCGCGAACCTCATCCGCGAGTCGAAAACTTTCCAGATCTACTCGGTCATCCAGACGAACCGGGGGGCCGGGATGATGACCTTGAACGACTCCCTCCTCGACCTCGTGAAGAGAAAACTCGTGGATCCGAAGGAGGCTTCGCTGCACTCGGTGAACAAGGCGGAGTTCGCCGGAATGCTCACGAAGGAGGGGTTCCCGGCCTCGGCTCCCGAGCGGTAGACGCGGCGTCGGCGTCGCCCTCCCGGAGCCGGAACGAGATCGCCTCCGCGAGATGGGCGCGCGCGATCGTACGGGCGCCCTCCAGGTCGGCGATCGTCCGGGAGACTTTCAGGCACCGGTACAGGCCCCGAACTGAAAGCCCGAGCCTCTCGACGGCGGACTCGAGAACTCGCCGTGCCGCAGGCTCGAGAGAAACCCGGGGGTCGAGCTCCGCCGGCGTCAGGTCCGCGTTGCGAAAGCCTTCGCGCCCCGGGCGCCGGGCTGCCGCGCGCCGTCGGACGCCGGCGACGCGCTCTCGAATCGCCGCCGAAGGCTCTTCCGATCTCCGGTCGAGATCCGACCATGGCACGGCCGGAACCGCGACGTGAAGGTCGATCCGGTCGAGGAGAGGGCCGGAGAGCTTTCGTCCATACCGTGCGCGGGAGGCTGGATCGCAGCGGCACGCGCGGCGCGGGTCGCCGGCGAAGCCGCACGGACACGGGTTCATCGCCGCGACGAGGAGAAAATCGCACGGGTAGGAGAACGCGCCGCCGACGCGCACGATCGAGACCCGCTTCTCCTCGATCGGCTGGCGGATCCCTTCGAGAACATCGCGCCGGAACTCGGGGAGCTCGTCTAAGAAGAGGACTCCGCGGTGCGCGAGCGAGATCTCGCCGGGAGCCGGGCGGCTGCCGCCGCCGACGAGTCCGGGAGCGGAGATTCCGTGGTGAGGCGCCCGGAACGGAGGTGTCTCGATCAAGCCTTCCCCGGCGGGGAGCGTCCCCGCCACCGAGTGAATCCGGGTGACGTCGATCGCCTCGGACCGCGTCAGCGGAGGAAGAACCGAAGGGAGGCGGCGGGCGAGCATCGTCTTGCCGGCCCCGGGCGGTCCCACGAGAAGCACGTGATGACCGCCCGCCGCCGCGATCTCGAGCGCCCGTCTCGCGACCGTCTGGCCGCGAACGTCCGCGAAGTCGAGCCCTCCGCTCGGCGTCTTTGCCCGGGGAGGGGACACGAACGGGGGGATGGGGCGGCTTCCCCGGAGGTGATCGACGAGGGCGGCGAGCGACCGGACCGCCACGACGCGAATCCCATCGACCGCCGCGGCCTCGGCGGCGTTCGCGGCGGGAAGGGCGATCTCCGCGAAACCCTCTTCGCGCGCGGCGAGCGCGAGGCAGAGCGTCCCGCGGATCGGCCGCACTGAGCCGTCGAGCCCGAGCTCTCCGACGAAGACGCGGCGCGCGTTGTCGGCGGGCTCGAGCCCCGCGAGCTTCAGAAAGGCGACGGCGACGGGGAGATCGAGAGAGGCTCCGAACTTGCGGAAGCCTGCCGGCGCGAGATTGACGGTGACCGCGCCCGGCGGGATCGGAAACCCGCTGTTGCGAAGCGCCGAGCGGACCCGTTCCCGGGCCTCCCGGACGCTCGGATCCGGCAGGCCGACGATCGTGAAGGAGGGGAGCCCGGACGAGACGTCGACTTCGACATCCAAGACGCGGGCTTCGATTCCGAAAGACGCGGCGGAGTGGACTCGGGCGAGCATGGCGCCTCCCTGGCCAAGGAGCGCCTGGTCGCGCGACGAGGACGGGGCGAGGTTATCAGACGGAAGAGGGAGAGGGGGTCTAGCGGCTGCCGGGGATCCTGATCCGGTCGCCCGGCCGGATCCTGGCCCACGAGGGAAGCGCGTTGACGGCGAGGATCTGCGCGACCGTCGTCCCGTGCCGGACCGCGATCCGATAGAGCGTGTCGCCGGTCCGGACCTCGTAGTGTTTCGCGGCCGCCCGCCGGGCTGCCGGCCGGATCCGGGCTCGCGACGCGAGGACCGTCCTTTCCGCGCGCCCCTGCTTTCCCTTCCGCAGGCTGGCGGTCCGGACTCTCTCCTCCCGGAACCGACCCGGGATCACAAGTACCCGGCCGCGGGCGACGCGCGCGCGCCGGGGAAGGGAGTTCGCGGAGGCGATCGCCGAGACGGACACGCCATAGCGTCGCGCAATCCTGGCGAGAGTCTCGCCGCGGCGGACCACGTGCCTCCGAGCCAGCGAAAACGTGGCGGTCGGCGCGCCGGCGAAAGCGAGCAGCACGGTCGAGCGGCTTCCCACCGGGACCTTCAACTCATATCCCTCCGGCTGGCGCGGCGTGATCGCCGTCGTCAGCTCTGGGTTCAGCCGCTTCAGGTCTTCCACCGACCCGGAGAGGTGCTTCAAGTGAACCGGTCGGTCGAGCAGGACCGTCTCGTAGGCGAGCGGCTCCTCGTACTCGACCTCGAAGCCGTAGTGAACCGGGTTTCGCGCGATCAGAGTCGCGGCGATGACCGCGGGGACGTAGTTCTGCGTCTGAGGCCGGATCGTTCCGCTCGCAGAGAGCTCCCAGAAGTCGCGCGCGCCGGTCCGCTGCATCGCGCGGAGAATTTTTCCTTCCCCCGCGTTGTAGGCTGCCATCGCCAGGTACCAGTCGTTGAAGAGCTCGTGGAGGTAGGAGAGGTACCGCGCGGCCGCCCGGGTCGCTTTCTCCGGGTCGCTCCTCTCATCCACGATGCCGTTTGCAGTCAGCCCGTAGTGACGTCCGGTGCGCGGCATGAACTGCCAGATGCCGTGAGCCTTCATGGGCGAGCGGGCGTGGGTCAAGAACGAGGACTCGATCAACGCGATCTGAGCCAGGTCCTCCGGGATCCCTTCCTCCTGGAAAATCCGGTGAATCATCGGAACGTAACGGCCCGACCGGGCGAGACCGCGGCCGATCACGCCGTGGAGGTCCGTCTGGAAGGCCGCCAGAACCTTCAGGACCGCGTCGTTCACGGTGATCGGGATGTCATAGGTCACGCCGGTGGTGTCGCTGGCGATCGCTTCCTTCGCGTCGACCATCGCCTGCTCGGAGGCCTGAGGCTCGGCGATCTCCGTCAGCTCGGACGCCATGAGCCCGTCGGAGGTGCCGGCCTCCTCCGCCGGCCCCGCCAATGCCTCGTAGCGGAGCGCGCTCTCGTAGAGCTGATAGGAGAAGTCGAGCAACTGCGGGTCGGTCGGCGCCGGGCCGGAGGGTGGCCTCAACGCGTCGATCGCCTGGGCGAAATACTCACGGGCGCAGTCGAAGTCTCCGGCCAGCGCCGCCTCCCGGCCCCGCGCGAAGATTTCCGAGGCCCTCGTCATGGCGACGTATGCGGGCGAAGGACCGTGGGGGGCCGCGGCACGCCGGGGATTCGCCGAGCAACCGATGAGTCCGGTCAGCCCTGCGAGGAGACACAACAGAACACAGCTTCTCCTCCGGTGGAGCCCTGGACTTGGATGCATCTGGAAAAAGGTTACTGCCGGGACGGAAGGAAAAGCAAAAGCTTTTTTCGCGTGTGGCGCAACGAGGACAGCGCGGGGGGCGAAAAGCGTCCGGCGGCGCTGCCTTCCGCCCGTTCGACGCCCCTACTTTCCGAAGATCTGAAACTTGAGCGAGAGGAGGAGCTTCTCGAGATCCTGGGCGGTTTCGAGCGGAATCGAGAAGCTCTTCTCTTCGCCGACCCGCCGATTGTTGCCGTCCGCGAATCGCAGCGTGACCGTCACATTCTGGCCGAGAGCGAGATCGCGCCGCGGGATCTCGAGCTCGAACATCCGGCTCACTTCCTTGCGATGGTTCAGGCTGTTCGCGAGCAGGTCGTCGACAGAAATGCCGGAAGCCGCCCGGCGGGTCGGACGGCCCGCGGGCGACAGCGACGTCGCGTTCTTTCTCAGGCGCTCGAGCTCGGCCAGGATGTCGACGTTGGAGCCGAGCCGAACGTGTTTGACTCCGGCTCCCGGCGACGGCGCGGGCTCCCTCGTTTGCGCGAACGAAACATCCGCGATTTCTTCCGCGGCTTCCTGAGCCGGGGCTTCCTGAGCTTCCGGAGGCTCGGGTGCGGCCGGCGCGGTTTGCGCGGGCTCGAATTCGATCTCGGTCGGCGACTCTTCGCGAGCCGGCGCCCGCGCCGCGGCGGAATCGTGCGGGGCCGCAAGCACGATCGTCGCGCGCGGGGGTTCGGCGGGTCGCCGGTCCTCCACCGGAACCGGGCGGGTTCGTTCCGCGGCGGCGGTCGGGGGCGGCGCGATCTTCGGGGGCGAGGCTGCCGCCGGGATCGCCGCCTTTGGAGCCGCGCGGTCTTCTCCGAGCATCCTCTTCTTCAACGAACGCAGCGTGAGCCTCGAGATCGCTTTGAGAGTCTCGAAGACGCCCTGTCCCAGGATCGCGCTCGCTTCGTAGCTCTCGTGCAGTCCGTTCCGGTTGAGATCCCTCTGCAGATCGTCCACCGTCAGGACGTTCGCGAGGTCGCGCTTGTTGTACTGGAGCGCCAGTGGAAGCTCATCTAAGTCGATGCCGATCTCCGCGAGGTTCGTCTTCAGGTTTGCGAGGCTCTCGAGGTTCGCATCCTTCATCGCTCGCTGCGAGTCCGCGACGAAGACAATGCCGTCGACCCCTTTCAGGACGAGCTTTCGGGTCGTGTTGTAGAAGACCTGGCCGGGGACCGTGTACAGCTGAACCCGCGTCTTGAAGCCGCTGATGACTCCGACGTCGAGCGGCAGGAGATCGAAGAAGAGCGTCCGGTCGGTCTCGGTCTCGAGCGAGACCATCTCGCCGCGCGAATCGGGGGCGGTCCGACCGTAGATGTGGTGCAGGTTGGTGGTCTTTCCGCACAGACCTGGACCGTAGTACACGATCTTGGCCGCCATCTGCATCGTGGCGTAGTTGAAGAACACCATTTTAGTCGGGGCGGGGTCTCTTCCCGCGCTCGGATTTTAGCACCCGGAGTGGGGGAAACGCCCGTGCCGTGCGGCCTTCTCGCTCGTCCGCTCAACCGTTTGGGCCGCGGGTGTCCGATTTCTTTCCCCTCTCGGACGAGTTCGGGGACCCGGCGCCCTCCGCAAAGCCCAGGATTGCGCCGATCTCCCCCTCTTTGCCGCGGTCGGGCGTCCGCCGCAGCGTCTCCCGCGCGAGGAGTGCGTAGAGCGCGGCCAGATCGGGCCGGTCGGCAAGGGCGTCTTTGTGAAGCCGGACCGTCGCGGCGTCGCGCCGCGCGACCGGTCCCGTCATCGCTTTTTCGAAAGGGAGCCGCCCGATCGCTTCGACCGCGGTGCGCGCGAGCTCTGCCAGCGCGACGCGGCCTTCTTCTTCGTCGAGCCCGGCGCTCGCCCACGCCCGCGCCGCGAAAGACAGGAGAGACGCGGATCCTCCCGCGGCGAGCGTCGCTGCCGCGTGGTAGAGCGGCTTGCCGAGAGCGAGGATCTCCCGCGGGCGCGCGCCGACCCGGCGGCAGATCGCGGCGGCCGCCTCCGCCGCGGGCTCGTCCCCTTCGACGGCCACGAAGGCGTCTTTCCAGTTTTCGCGGGACGCGCCGCTGAATGCGCGGAGAGGGTGTAAGGACGCGAGCTTCGCGCCTGCGGGGACGAGCGGAGCGAGGACGCTGCTCGGAAGCGCCCCCGAGAAATGGAGGGCGAACCGCCAGGTGCCCCTCGGAACAAGAGCGGCCGCGACCCGAGCGATCGCGTCGTCGGGAACGGAGAGGATGAGGACGTCGCCGCCGAGCGAGCCGCCGTCGCCGAGATCCCGCGCCTCCGCTCCCGAGAGCTCGGCCGCGAATCTTCGCGTTGCGTCCGCGTCGCGCCCCGCCAGCACGATTCGGCCGCGGGCCGCGGTCCAGGAGCGCGCGAACGCGCGGCCCGCCCGGCCGGGACCGACGAGAACGATCGCGGGATCTTCGAGATCCTCCGACACGGCGCGGAGTCTACGACCTGGCGAACTCCGCGTCCTTGACTGAAACCGCTCCCGCCGCTACCCTGAATCTGGCACTCTCCGCGCGAGAGTGCCAGAAGCGAATTCATGAGCACACTTGACACGCGCAGTCAGGCGATCTTGAAAGAGATCATCCGGGTCCACGTGGACACCGGCAGGCCCGTCTCTTCCCGGACGCTCTTCAAGTCGAGCCGGTTCCACCTCTCCCCGGCGTCGATCCGCAACATCATGGCGGACCTGACCGACGGCGGCTATCTCGCGCAGCCGCACACCTCCGCGGGGCGGGTGCCGACGGATCGCGCCTATCGGCTGTACATCGACGAGCTCGTGAGGAACCGGCGGATCAACGAGGGAGTCCGCGAGCAGGTGGACCTGGATCTGGCGTCCGCCGGGCCGGAGGTCACCGGTCTCTTCCAGACCGCCTCCCGGTTGCTCTCACGCCTTTCCGGGGAGGTCGGGTTCGTGGTTGCGCCCGATGCGCTCCACACCGTGTTGAAGACCTTGAGGTTTCTCTCGGTCGCGCCCGGAAAAGTCCTCGTCGTGCAGGTCAACGAGCCCGACGTCGTCCTGTCCCGGGTCATCGAGACCGGGGGCGACTACACCTCGCGGGAGCTCGATGACGCGAGCGAACGGTTCAGCCGGGAGTATGCCGGCAGGACGCTCCACGAGGTGCGGCGGAGCCTGCAAGACGAGGTGACCGAAGAGAAGGCGGCCTGCGATCGGATGCTCGGGCGCGCGCTCGATCTCGCCCGGCTCGCGCTCGACGCGCGGGAGGGGGAGCAGCACGTCTACGTCGACGGCGCCTCGAAGCTGCTCGACAAGCCGGAGTTCTCCGACGTCGAAAGCTTGAAGAGGATCTTCCGCGCGTTCGACGAGAAGGCGCGCCTGCTCGATCTCGTCACGCGGTACCTCGACGCTCGAGAAACGTGCGTCGTCCTCGGTTCCGAGGCGAGCCTCGCGTCCGATCCGCGGCTGTCGGCCGTATTGACGTCGTATGGCCCGGGCGAGAGACTGACCGGAATGCTCGGAGTGATCGGACCGGCCCGGCGCGAGTATCCGCGGGTGATCCCGGTCGTCGAGCTCCTCGGCCGCGCGCTCTCCGAGCGGCTCGAGAGCCGCGAGAACCGTCGGCGGGAGCCCCCGCATGGTTGACCGCGACCGGCGGAATGACGCCGAGGACGAGGACCGCATCCTCCTGGAAGACACGGGCGAGTCGCTCGACGCCGCGCTCGCGGAGGAAGAGCGGTCGGCCATCGCCGCGGCCGAGGAGAAGCTGAAGTCGGTTCAGCACGACTTGGAGGAGCTGAAAGAGCGTCACCTCCGCAAGCTCGCCGAGTTCGAGAATTTGCGCAAGAGAAGTGAGCGCGAGAAGGCCGAGTCCCGTCGGCTCGCCCTCGCCGACCTCGCCCGGGAGTTCCTGCCGGTCGTCGACAGCTTCGAACGCGCGCTGTCGCACGCCTCCTCCAAGGATCTCGAGAGCGACTTCGGCCAGGGCATCCTTCTCATCCACCGGCAGCTGACCGACCTCTGGCGCAAGCACGGGCTGCGCGAGGTCGATACGGCCGGCGGTTTCGACCCGAATCTCCACGAGGCGGTCGCGACCGAGGAGTCGAATGCCCCCCCGAACACGATTCTCGAAGTCCTGCGGAAGGGCTACACGATCGGCGACCGGCTGATCCTTCCGGCGCTGGTCAAGGTCGCGGTCCGTCCGGGCGAGGCGTCCGGCGAGAATCGCCCGGAAGAAGAGCACGGGTAGCGTGAGCAAGATCCTCGGCATCGACCTCGGGACGACGAACTGCTGCGTGGCCGCCGTCGAAGGCACCTCGCCCCAGGTCCTCGCGAACCGGGAGGGCAGCCGCACGACCCCTTCGATCGTGGCGTTCACCGAAGAGGGCGACCGGCTCGTCGGTCAGATCGCGAAGCGCCAGGCGATCACGAACCCGTTGAACACCGTGTTCGCGGTCAAGCGTCTCGTCGGTCGGAAGTTCGACTCCCAGGAGACCGCGCACGCGCGGCAGATTCTCCCGTACGAGATCGTTCGAGCCGCGAACGGCGACGTGAAGATCCGATCGCGCGGCCACGAATACAGCCCCGAGGAGATCTCCGCCTTCATCCTCCACGAGATCAAGGAATTCTCGGAAGAAGTCTTGGGCGAGGAGATCACCGAAGCCATCGTGACGGTGCCGGCGTACTTCGACGATGCGCAGCGCCAGGCCACGCGCGACGCGGGGCGGATCGCGGGATTGGACGTCCTGCGGATCATCAACGAGCCGACCGCGGCGGCGCTCGCGTACGGCCTCGACCGGAAAGGGAGCGAGATCGTTGCGGTGTACGACCTGGGCGGGGGAACGTTCGACATCTCGATCCTGGAGCTGGGCGACGGAATCTACGAGGTGAAAGCGACGGCCGGCGACACGTACCTGGGGGGCGAGGACTTCGACAAGAAGATCATGGACTGGCTCCTCGAAGACTTCCAGAAGTCCGCAGGCATCGATCTGAAGCAGGACCGCATGGCGCTGCAGCGCCTGAAGGAAGCGTCAGAGAAAGCGAAGTGCGAGCTATCGAGCGCGATGGAGACGACCATCACTCTCCCGTTCATCTCGGCCGACGCTTCGGGACCCAAGCACATCAGTCGGACCTTGACCCGGGACAAGTTCGAGCAGCTCGTCGCGGACCTGATCGACCGCACCGCGGCGCCGTGCCTCGATGCGCTCGCTTCGGCGAAGATGCAGCCGTCCGACGTGGACCAGGTCATCCTGGTCGGAGGACAGACCCGCACCCCGAAGGTCCAGCGGATGGTCGCGGAGCTCTTCGGGAGGGACCCGTCGCGGGAGATCAATCCGGACGAGGTCGTCGCGATCGGCGCCGCGATCCAGGGCGGCGTGCTGAAGGGCGAGATCAAGGAAGTCGTCCTCCTCGACGTGACGCCGCTCTCGCTCGGGATCGAGACCCACGGGGGCCTGTTCGAGAAACTGATCGAGCGCAACTCGACGATCCCGACGAAGAACACCAAGGTCTTCACCACGGTGGCCGACAACCAGTCGGTCGTGGAGATCCACGTGTTGCAGGGGGAGCGCGAGCTCGCCCGGGAGAACAAGTCTCTCGGCCGATTCGAGCTCGTCGGCCTGCCGACGGCGCCCCGTGGCGTCCCCCAGATCGAGGTGACGTTCGCCATCGATTCGAACGGGATCGTCCACGTTTCCGCGCGCGACCTCGCGACCGGCAAGGCGCAGGGGATGCAGTTGAACCCGGCCGGCGGCCTTTCGAAGTCGGAGATCGACCGGATCATCCGCGAGGCCGAGACCTTCGCGGCCGCGGACAACGACCGGCGTGAGCTTGCCCAGATGCGCAACCGACTCGAAGGAATGCTGTCGTCGAACGAACGGGTGCTGACGGAGTTTTCCTCCGCGCTCGCGCCGGACGAGAGGGAGCGCATCGAAGAGACTCTGCTGCGCTCGCGCGAGATCGCTTCGAGTGAGTCCCGCGACGAATTGAACGAGGCCCTGTTCGACATGCAGGGGGTCTCGAAGGTCCTGACCCGCGTCATGCTGCAGCGCGCCGCCGCCGGCGCCGGCGAAGTGGCCGCGCCGGGATCGTAGAGATGCCGACCCGGCGCGACTACTACGAGGTGCTGGGTGTCTCCCGCGAGGCGGAGACGGCCGAGTTGAAGTCGGCATACCGACGCCTCGCCCTGCAGTACCACCCGGACCGCAATCCGGACAACCCGGCGGCTTCGGAGAAGTTCAAGGAGGCATCCGAGGCGTACGCGGTGCTTTCCGATCCGGAGCGGCGGCAGCGCTACGACCGCTTCGGTCATGCCGGCGTCGGATCGGCCGGCGGCGGAGGCTTCGGCGGGTTCGATCCGTCCACGTTCGCGGACTTCACCGATCTCTTCGGCGAGCTCTTCGGCTTCTCGGCCCCCCGCGAGAGGCGCATGGCGGGCAGCGATCTCGTCTACCGGATGGACATCACGCTGAAGGACGCGGCGTTTGGCATCGATGCCCCCATCGTCGTTTCGCGTCTCGAGCGGTGCGGCGACTGCGGGGGATCGGGCGCGGAGAAGGGCACGTCTCCGGTGACGTGTTCGGCGTGTCGCGGCCGCGGTCGCCAGCGCATCTCCCAGGGTTTCCTGGTGGTCACGCGTCCGTGTCCCAACTGCGGCGGGGAAGGAAAAATCATCGAGAAGCCGTGCCGGCAGTGCAAGGGAGAGGGAAGGAAGCGCGGGCAGCACAAGCTGGAGATCCGGATTCCGGCAGGAGTCGAGACCGGATCACGCCTTCGCCTGGCGGGCGAAGGCGACGCGGGTCCGGCCCGAGGCGCTTCCGGCGACCTTTACGTCGTGTTGACCATTCTCCCCGACGAGATCTTCGCCCGCGACGGCGACGACCTCCTCCTCGCTTTGACCCTGCCCTTCCCGACGCTCGCCCTGGGCGGAGAGATCTCGGTGCCAACCCTGGACGGGGAGCCGGAGAAGGTGACGATCCCCGCCGGCACGCAGGCCGGAAGGGAGATCAAGTTGAAAGGGCGCGGCCTCGGACGCCTGGGCAGGAGCGGCCGCGGCGACCTGGTAATCCGGGCCGGCGTCGCCGTTCCCGAGAGGCCGACGGCGAAGGAGAAGGAGCTGCTTCGCGAGTACGCTGAGTTGATCGGCGCGCCGGTCGGCGGTGGCAACAAGGTGTTCGATCGGGCGAAGAAGATCTTCTCGTGAAAGTCGACAGCTGTCCCGTCTCAAGTATTCCCGCCTGACCATTCGACGCAAGGCGAAAGACGACGCGGTCGTCGGTCTGCTGTCTCTGTTCGATCCTCTCGGCTTCCTGGAGCGGGGGCCCGACCTCGTCGCCTACTACCGGGAAGCGCGGGCCGCCCGGGCGGCGGGCAGTGCGCTCGCCGCAGCGAAAGTCCGGCACGAGCTCGTCACGGACCTCGCGGAAGAAGATCCGCTCGAAGCGTACCGTGCCGCGTCGCGCCCGTTCCCGGTCGGGAAACGATTCTGGATCGATCCCGGCGAGGTCTCGGACTCGCCGGCGCCGCCGGGACGCATCGCGCTCGCGCTCCCCGCCTCCTGCGCGTTCGGGACCGGTCAGCACGAGTCGACGCAGCTCGCCCTTCTGGCGCTCGAGGAAGAACCGCTGGAGGGCCGGCGCCTCTTGGACGTCGGAACAGGATCCGGGATCGTCGCGCTGGCCGCGGCCGCTCTCGGGGCGAGCCTGGCGGTCGCGTTCGACTCCGATCCGGAGGCGATCTTCCTGGCTCGCGAGAACGTCCGCCGGCATGCCTTCGGCGCGCGAGTAGTGCTCGCGGCATGCACCCCGGATGCGCTCGCGGGAACTTTCCCGATCGTCGTCGCCAACCTGCTCCCCGAGGAGCTCCTCCCGATGCGCGCGGCAATCTTCGCCCGAGTCGCCTCGAAGGGACGCTTGATCGTGTCCGGGATCCCGACGGAGCAAGAGGGCGAGGTCGTGACGAAGCTACGGACGCGCCGGTGGGCTTTGAGTGGCTGCCGGCGGGAGAACGGATGGACGTGCGTGATCCTCGAGCACGGCTGATCGTCCCGGCGCTCGGTGCGCCTGGGGAGACGCTGCAGCTCTCCCGCGAAGAGGCCGCGCACGCGCGCTCGCGTCGGCTCCGCCCGGGCGATCCCGTGCTGCTCTCCGACGGAAGCGGTGTCCACGCCGTCGCCGAAATCGTCCGTCTCTCGCGGGGAGAGGCGATCGTGCGGGTTTCCGAGATCGTCGTCGGTCGATCGCGAAAGACCCCGACCCCAATCACTCTGTACCTCGCGGGGTTGAAGCCGGAGCGACTCGCCTGGGCGGTCGAGAAGGCGACGGAGCTCGACACGGCGCGCGTCGTCGTCGTCCGGAGCGGCCGGACACAGTCGTTTCGCGCGTCGGCCAGTCTCGTACCGCGCCTCGAACGGATCGCGCGAGAGTCTTCCAAGCAGTGTGGGCGCGCCGACTGGCCGACGATTTCCGGACCGGTCGATCTCGAGCGGGTTCTCGAAGAAGAGCGATGCGCGCACCGTCTACTTTTCGACGCCGACGGCAATCGGTTTCCGCTCCGGCTCGCTCCTCTCCCGTCCGCGCTCCTCGTCGGCCCGGAGGGCGGATGGACGGATCCGGAAAAAACCGAAGCGTCGAAGCGCGGGTGGAGAATCGTCGCTCTTCCGGCGGGAACGCTCCGCGCGGAAACGGCAGCGATCGCGGCGCTCACGCTTTTCCACTCGGCCGTAGAGCGTTGACACCGCTCTCCAGCTCGGCGGATACTCCCGCGATCCCGGTCCACCTCGACACTGGAGGCCCGCGCGATGTCGTATGAAGAGGTTTCCAAGGTCTGGATGAATGGAAGGCTCGTGGATTTCGCCGACGCGAAAATCCACGCGTTCTCGCACGTCTTCCACTACGGGTCGGCGATGTTCGAGGGCACCCGCGTCTACATGACGCGCGTCGGTCCGGCCGCCTTCCGTCTCGACGACCACATCGAGCGGCTCTATCACTCCTGCAAGGTCTACCGGATGGAGATTCCTTACACGGCGGCGGAGTTCAAGGGAGCGATCTTCGACACGATCCGCGCCAACGGATTCGAAGCCTGTTACATCCGTCCCTTGATCTATCGCGGGCTGGGAGCTCTGGGCGTCAACCCGTTCAAGAGCCCCGTCGACGTCGTGATCGCCGTGTGGAGGTGGGGACAGTACCTGGGCGAGGACGCCGTGCAGAACGGCGTGGACGTCTGCGTCTCGTCGTGGAACCGGATGGCTCCCAACACGTTTCCCGCGATGGCGAAGGCGACCGGCAACTACCTGAACTCGATGCTGATCAAGATGGAGGCGATCGTCAATGGCTACACGGAGGGAATCGCGCTCGACAACGCGGGACGCATCTCGGAGGGGAGCGGCGAGAACATCTTTCTCGTCTACAAGGGGCGGCTACTGACTCCTCCGCTGGCCGGTACGATTCTGCCGGGGATCACGCGCGAGTCGGTGATCACGCTTGCGCGCGACGCCGGGTTCGCGGTCGTCGAGCAGCAGATCGCCCGCGAGATGCTCTACATCGCCGACGAGGTCTTCTTCACGGGCACCGCGGCGGAGATCACGCCGGTTCGCTCGGTGGATCGCATCCCGGTCGGCACGGGGTCCCGGGGTCCGGTCACCGAGCGTCTCCAGAAAGACTTCTTCGCGCTCTTGGACGGCGAAGTCGAGGACCGGTATGGATGGTTGACGCCCATCCCGGTGGAAGCGCGGGTCTAAAGCCGCAAACGAAAAACCGGTTAGGGGAAACGAGAGAAAACACGACCCCTGCTTCGTTTTCCATTTCCCGGCTCCCGCTTCCCGTTTCCCGGCTTCCAATCCCCGGTCATCGGGCGTACGCTATCCTCTCTGGAGACAAATTCGTGCTGATCAACGATCTGCTCAAAATCGCGGTCGACAGGAGCGCCTCCGATCTGCACCTGAAGGTCGGGTCCCACCCGGTCATCCGAGTGGACGGAACGCTCATTCCGCTCGCCGAGCTGCGTCCCCTCATGCAGGAAGAGACCGTCGCGATGGCGTTCTCGATCATGTCGGCCCGGCAGAAGGAAAAATTCAAGAACAACTTCGAGATCGACATCGCCTACTCGGTTCCGACGCTCGGCCGCTTCCGGTGCAACATCTTCCAGCAGCGGGGGACGGTCGGTCTCGTCCTCCGCGTGATTCCGCAGAAGATCCGGACGATTCGCGAGCTCCTGCTGCCGCCGGTGATCGAGAAGATCTGCCAGGAGCAGCGAGGGCTCATTCTCTGCACGGGAACGACCGGATCGGGGAAGTCGACCACGCTCGCCGCGATGATCGATCTGATCAACGCGACCCGCAACGAGCACATCATGACGATCGAGGACCCGATCGAGTTCCTCCACCGGGACAAGAAGTCGATCATCAACCAGCGAGAAGTGGACGTGGACACGAAGGGCTTCTCGATCGCGCTGAGGAGCGCCTTGCGCCAGGACCCGGACGTCATCCTGGTCGGTGAGATGCGCGACTACGAGACGATCGAAACGGCGCTCGTCGCGGCCGAGACCGGCCACCTCGTGCTTTCGACTCTCCACACGCTCGACGCCACCGAAACGGTCAACCGCATCATCTCGGTCGTCCCGCCCCACCAGCAGAAACAAATCCGCCTCCAGCTGGGCGCGGTCATCCGGGCGGTCCTGTCGATGCGGCTCATGCCGCGGGCCGACGGCCTCGGGCGGGTGCCCGCGGTCGAGGTCCTCGTCCGGACCGGCTACGTCCGCGAGTGCATCGAGAACAAGGAAAAGACGAGCCTCCTGCGGGACGCGATTCAGGCGGGCACTTCCCAGTACGGGATGCAGACCTTCGACCAGTCGCTCTACGGTCTCTACAAGGCCGGGCTCATCACTCTCGAAGAGGCGCTGCGCCGCGCGACGAACCCCAACGAGTTCCGGCTGAAGATTCAGGGGATCCAGTCCACGAGCGACGTCGCCCAGGAAGCGATGGACTCGGTCCTCGAAATGCCGACCGACTTCAACCCGCTCGACGAAGAGTCTCCATTCGACTTCTCGAATCAGGTCCCGCCGGGAAGATAGAGACGGACAAGAAGACCCCTCCCGGTACCTCCTCCTCCGACGCTGCGCGCGAGCGCGCCTTGCGGCTTCTCTCGATCCGGCCGCGCGGACGCACGGAGATCTCCCGCGCGCTCGCCGATCGCGGTTACGATCGGACGGCGGTCCAGGGCGCGGTCGACCGCCTGGAACGGGAGGGGTTGCTCGACGACCTCGCCGCCGCCCGGTCCGCGGTGCGGACCCGGGGGGAGCGCTATGGAACGCGGCGCCTCGAGAGGGAGCTTCGCGCGCGCGGTTTTTCGCGCGAGACCGTCGAAAGAGCGCTCGCGGAGAGGGATCCGGATCGGGAAGAAACCGCGCTCTCCCGAGCGTTGGAGCGAGCCTGGAAATCGAACGCCCGGCTTCCCTCTCTCATCCGGCGGCGCCGCGTGCTCGACTCTCTGGCGCGTCGGGGATTTTCGCCGGAGAAGGTTTCTGAGATGATCGATCGGTTCGAGAGAAGCTTCAAAAACGGTAATGAAGGCCAACGAGGTCCGCGAACGGTTTCTTAGCTACTTCGAGGAGCGCGGGCACCGCCGCGTCCCGTCGTCCTCCCTGATCCCCGCGGAAGACCCGACCCTCCTCTTCACCAATGCCGGCATGGTGCAGTTCAAGGACGTCTTCACGGGTCGGGAGACCCGCGACTACGCGCGGGCTACGAGCTCGCAGAAGTGCGTCCGGGCGGGGGGAAAGCACAACGACCTCGACAACGTCGGCTATACCGGGCGGCACCACACTTTCTTCGAGATGCTCGGCAACTTCTCCTTCGGCGACTACTTCAAAGAAGACGCGATCCGGTTCGCCTGGGAGCTCCTGACCGACCGGGTTCGCGGTTACGGACTCGATCCCGCGCGCCTCTGGGCGACCGTGTTCCTTTCCGACGACGACGCCGCCGCGATATGGGAGCGCTACCTCCCGAAGGAGCGGGTCCTGCGGTTCGGCGAGTCCGAGAACTTCTGGGCGATGGGGGAGACGGGACCGTGCGGGCCCTGTTCGGAGATCCACTACTTCCGGGGGGAGGACCTTTCCGGGAACACCGCGGACCGCGTCAACGGCGCCGGCGACGAGACCGTCGAGGTCTGGAACCTCGTCTTCATGCAGTTCGAGCGGGACGCCTCCGGCAAGCTCGAGCCCCTGCCCCGACCGTCAGTGGACACGGGCGCGGGTCTCGAGAGACTCGCAGCGGTGCTCCAGGGGGTCGGAAACAACTTCGACACGGACCTCTTCGCGGGGATCCTCTCGAGCCTGTCGGACATCGTTTCCGAAAGCGGCGGCCCGCGGTATCGCGGCAACTTCGCCGTCGAGGACGCGCCGTATCGGGTGATCGCGGACCACGCGCGGGCCGCGACCATGCTGATCGCCGACGGCGTTCTGCCCTCGAACGAGGGGCGCGGCTACGTGCTCCGCCGCATCCTGCGGCGCGCGCTCCGCTACGGGCGCCGTCTCGGACTGCACGAGCCCTTCCTCCACCGTCTGACCGGTCCGGTCGTGGCCGTCTACCGCGGAATCCACATCGAGCCGGACGAAGCGGACGCCGTAGCCCGCCGCGTCGCCGAAATCCTCATTCCGGAAGAGGAGCGCTTCGCGCGGACCCTCTCCGAGGGGATCGATCGGATCGGGGAGGCCGCGAGCCGGGCGAGGCAGCGGCGCGAATCCATCCTCTCGGGAGAGACGGTCTTCCGGCTCTACGACACTTACGGGATCCCGATCGAGGTGATCGAGGAGATCGCGGCCGACGAGGGGGTCGCGCTCGACCGCGAAGGATTCGAAAGGCTCTTGGAAGAGCAGCGCCGGGCGTCCCGCTCGGCCGCGAAGTTCGAGGCCGCCGACGTCTCCGTCTACGACAAGCTCGATCTGCCTTCGGGCCACTCGGTCTTCCGCGGCTATCCCGAGCACGACTTCATCGCTCTCGACGGAGCGCGGGTCGTGGGGCTCGCAAGGGACGGCGCGCCTGCGGCGCGGCTCGAAGCCGGAGAGACGGGCGAGGCGGTCACCGACCGGACGGTTTTCTATCCCGAAGGGGGAGGACAGGTCGCCGACACCGGCGCCTTCGAGTGGCCGGGCGGAGAGGCCGAGGTCCTTCACGTCTGGAAGCCGCGCCCCGACACGATCGCGCACCGCGTGCGGGTCGTCCGGGGCCGCCTCGAGCGCAACGCGGCCGTCGACATGCGCATCCCCGAGTGGGTCCGCCGGCGCACGCAGGCGAACCACACCGGCACGCACCTGCTCCACGCCGCGCTGCGGAAAGTGCTCGGGGCCGGCGCACGCCAGATGGGATCCCTGGTCGCGCCCGACCGGCTCCGGTTCGACTACGCCGCCGCGGCTCCTCCGACTCCCGACCAGATCGCGGAGATCGAGCGTCTCGTCAACCACGAGGTCCTGCGCGACCGCGAGGTCACGAAGTCCATCCTTCCGATGGAGGAAGCGCGGCGCCGCGGCGCCGACATGTTCTTCTGGGACAAGTACTCCGATCGCGTGCGCGTCGTGGAGGTGCCCGGCTTCTCGACCGAGCTCTGCGGAGGCTGCCACGTCCCGCGAACCGGGGAAATCGGCGCGTTCAAGATCGTCTCGGACAAATCACTCGCGGCGGGCGTCCGGCGTCTCGAGGCCGTCACATCACTCGGCGCGGTCGACCTCCTGCGCCACGACGAGGAGGCGTTGAACCGGCTCTCCGCGGCGGCGCAGGCGCCCCGCGAGACGCTCGTCGATCGGTGGGAAGAGCGGGAGGAGCGGTTGAAGGCGCTCGAGCGCGAAGTCGCTTCTCTCAAGATGAAGCTCGCGTCCGGCGATGCGGGAAGCGAAGGGGAGAGCGAGGAGATCGGGGGAGTTCGCGTCGTTACGCGGCTCGTTCCCGGGCTGTCGATTCCGGAGCTGCGCAACCTCTCCGACACGCTGCGGTCGCGCGTCAAGAGCGGCGTGGTCCTGGTGGGAACCGCGCGGGAAGGCAAGACGTCGGTCGTCGCGGCGGTGACGCCGGACCTGGTCGAGCGGGTCCCGGCCTCGCGAGTGGCGGCCCGGATCGGCCAGGCTCTCGGCGGCTCCGGCGGGGGAAAGCCGGACCTCGCCCAGGCCGGCGGGAAGCGGGAAGAGCTTCTTTCGGAGGGCCTTCGCGCGGGCCGGGAGGCGGTTCGCGAGATCCTGGCTGCGTGACCGCCGTCACCAACGGAGCTCTCGAAACGCCTGGAATATAATGATCGGATCTCGGTTGACGAAGCCGTCCCAAAACTGTTTATGCGCTCGAAAAGTCTTTTTGCGCTCGGCCTTCTGTTCGCCGTCGCGGCGACCGGGTCGGCGAGGGTTCGGATCCAGGTCGTAAACGGCAAGAGGATCATCTACAACGACGGCGTCGGGGAGAAGACGGCGACCGCGGGAAGGCGCTCTGCCGGGGGGGAACAGTGGCTCGCCGCCCGGATCTCGCGCCCCTCCCAGTTCGACCCGCTCATCACCCGGGCCGCGAACGATCATTCGCTCGACCCGCGCCTCGTCAAGTCCGTCATGCTCGTCGAGTCGGGCTTCAACCCCGCGGCGGTGTCCCCCAAAGGGGCGCGGGGGCTCATGCAGCTGATGCCGGGAACCGCGAGCCGCCAAGGCGCGCGCAACGTCCACGACCCGGCGCAGAACATCGCGGCGGGAACGCGGTACCTCTCCCATCTGCTCGGCCTCTTCGATGGGAACCTCGAGAAGTCGCTGGCGGCCTACAACGCCGGGGAAGCCGCGGTCGCGCGCTACGGCGGCATTCCTCCCTACGGCGAGACGCGGGATTACGTGCGCAAGGCGCTGACGGCCTACTACGGAACCCCGTACGGCGGAGGAAGCACGCTCCGCGGCGGCTTCGGGAAGCCGGCGGGAGAGTCCTTTGCCGGCAAGCCCGTCCGGGTTGAGCGCGACTCGCGGAACCGTCCGGTGTTAAAGACGTTTTAAGCGGACGGCTCGACGCCGTCCGGAAGAGAGCAAACGGCCGCGACGCACCATCCCATGGCGTGAACGCGGCGGCTTCGCTCTTCCCTCTCACCCTTCCGCGAAGGTTCTCAACCGCTCCTCCGCTTCGGCCAGGATCGAGGCGACCTTGTCGTCTTCCCGGTGCTCGCAATAGAGACGGACCATCGGCTCGGTTCCCGAGAGCCGGTGCAGGAGCCATCCCTCCGCGCCGAAAGCGTACTTGACTCCGTCCTTCTCGGTCACGTCCGTTACGGGAACGCCTGCCACCCGCGTCGGCGGATCTCTCCGAACCGAACGCAGGTAGGTCGAGACGACCGGCACCGGGAGGGAGACGTCTCGTCGGCCGTACGCGAAGCTTCCGAACTCCGAGGCGAGGTCGGCGAGCGCTCCGTCGAAGTCCTTTCCGCTCTGCGCCAGGTTTTCCAAGAGCAGCAGGGCGTTGAAGACTCCGTCGCGCTCGGGAAGGTGGAACGCGAAGGCATATCCTCCGCTCTCTTCGCCGCCCGCGACCACCTGGCCCCGGTTCATGAGCTCGGCGACGTGCTTGAACCCGATCGGCGTCTCGAAAAGGGGAACACCGAGCTTTTCCGCGACGCGATCGATCAGGAGCGACGTCGAGAAGGTTTTCGCGATCCCTCCCGTCAGGCGGCGACGCCGGAAAGCGTGAAGGATGAGCAGCGCGAGCACGCGGTGAGGCGACACGAACGCCCCCCCTCGGTCGAGCGTGCCCAGCCGGTCCGCGTCTCCGTCCTGCGCGACCGCGAGGTCGAGACGCCGCGCGATGACCTCCCGGGAAGCGGCCTGGAGATTCGCCCCGATCGGCTCGGGATG
>DASWCZ010000038.1:0-10305 GCA_036395755.1 Thermoanaerobaculia bacterium | reverse complement strand
CCGATCCGGACGACGGCGCTCGGCCTCGCGGAGAGGTTGAGCTCTCGATCGATGGCCTGGGTCCCGATCCGATAGACCCCGACGTCGTTCAAAACGACGCTCGTCGAAGAGCCGGTGAAGCAGCACGTCCCGGTCGAGCCGGCGCGGGTTCTGACATGGCAGCGCCCGAGACGAGGCCGCGGGGAGTCGGGCAACTTATTGGTGCGAAAGGAGGGACTCGAACCCTCACGGTTTTACCCACAGGTTCCTGAAACCTGCGCGTCTACCAGTTCCGCCACTTTCGCGGGGACGGCAAGATTAGCGGCAAGACCCAGGGGAATCAAGGTCCGCTCGCCCCGCCGCTCACCGTCTCGCACCACTCCATCGGCTCATACGTCTGGAGGCGGCCGCCGTGCGGATCGGTCCGATCTAGCGGCACTCCGGGACGGGCTAGCTTTTGGAACGCCTGCTCTTCCCGTCGCAAACAGGACCGTCCACCAGGATCGTATCGTTGAAGCCGCCGTAGCACGCCGGCAGGATGCTGCTGATGACGAGCGTCACCGGGACCGCGCCGTTGTTGGCGACCATGTGCACCGCGCCGATCTCTTCGCAAGGAAGAGCGTCGCTCCCGCGCGACCGACGCCGCGGAAAATCGGGGGCGTCGTTCTCGTGATCCTCGTCACCCGCTTCCCGGCGAAAATCTCAGTCCGTCTCATGGTAGCGAGCCGATTTGTCGCTCTTTCCCGTTTCGGCATTCGATCGGGCGCACTCGTCCCGCTGCGAACGACACCGGGTCCACCGCGGCGAGCCGGGACCTACGACGAACGTCGATCAGGTCGATCAGGTTGTACGCATTCGACCAATGTCGCCCTTGACAGCTCCTGACCTCCCTGCGAAGATCACGTCTCCGTGAACGCCAGTTTGATCGCCCGTTGTTGTTGTTGTTGTCGGGTTTCCCCCGGGCGCGATCACGCTGCGTTGAGAGTGTTCATCTCCTAACTACAAAAACAAAGCGGATCGAAGGCCCGAGGGGAAAACCTCTCGGGCCTTTTTCTTTTTGGAGAAAGGCAGCGGAAACGGCATGAAGGATTCGGTCGTCCGGGAAAACTCGGCGGATCGGGCAGGGCTCGAAGCGCTCGCCGACTCGCTCGCCGCTTCGGCGCCGCAGGAAATCCTCGCGCGCGCGTTGGACCGCTTTCCCCGGATCACCTTCGCGACCGGGTTCGGCGTCGAGGGCTGCCTCTTGATCGACCTGATCGCCCGCAACGGCCTGCGCATCGATCTCTTCACGCTCGACACCGGTCTCCTCTTCCCGGAAACGTACGCGCTCTGGCGCCGTCTCGAGGCGCGTTATGGCGTGACGATCCGCGCCGTGCGTCCGGACAGAACGGTCGCGCAACAGGCGGTGGAATTCGGCGACCGGCTCTGGGAGCGTGAGCCGGAACGCTGCTGCGGAATGCGAAAAGTCCTTCCGCTGCGCGCGGCGCTCGCGCCGTTCGACGCATGGGTGAGCGCGATTCGCAGAGACCAGACCCGGGAGCGCGCCGGCGTGCGGATCGTCGAGTGGGATCCGACGTTCGGACTCGTGAAGGTGAACCCGCTCGCGCTCTGGTCGAGCGCAGACGTGTGGTCCTCCGTCCGACGCAACGAAGTCCCATTCAACCCGCTACACGAGCAGGGCTATCCGAGCATCGGTTGCGTTCCCTGCACGAGTCCGGTCCTCTCCGGCGAAGACCCGCGGGCGGGGCGCTGGCGCGGCCGCGAAAAGAAGGAGTGCGGAATCCACGCGCGCTTCGAGAGCCGGGCAATTTCGTGGAACCCCAACCGGGAGGAGACGAGCGGTGATGTCCGAACTGGTTGAACCTCACGGCGGCGTGCTCGTCGATCGGCTCGTCCCGGAGGCGGAAGTCGGGGCGTTCGAGCGGCGCGCGCGCCGGCTTCCCCGGATCGAGCTGGACGCCCGCGAGGTCGCGGACCTGGAGCTGATTGCAACGGGAGCTTTCAGCCCGCTGACCGGTTTCCTGGGGTCGGCGGATTACGCGAGCGTGATCGAGCGCATGCGTCTCGCCGACGGAACGGCGTGGCCGATCCCGATCACGCTCGCCGTAACGAAACAGAGCTGCTCCGAGATCGGCGCCGGCTCCGAGGCGGCGCTCTACGACGCGGCCGGGCGCCTGTGGGGCACGATCGAAATCTCCGAGGTCTTCACACGCGATACCCTGGGAGAGTCGCTCAAGGTCTATCGCACGGCCGATCCTTCGCATCCGGGGGTCGGCTACCTGCTGTCGCGCCCCGATTGCCTGGCGGCCGGGTCGGTTCGGGTCCTCCCGCTTCCGGGTGATCTGCCCTTTGCTTCCCGACGACTCAGTCCACGCAGGCTGCGTGAGGAAATCTCCGCGCGGGGCTGGCGCCGCGTGGCCGGATTTCAGACGCGCAACCCGATTCACCGCGCTCACGAGCACCTGACTAAGCTGGCGCTGGAGTTCACCGATGGACTCGTCATCCATCCGCTGATCGGCGAGACCAAGGACGGCGACGTGTCGGCCGCGGTGCGCTTCCAGGCGTACGAGATCCTGGTGGAGAAGTACTACCCGAAGGATCGCACGTTGCTCGCGGCGTTTCCGGCCGCGATGCGATACGCGGGACCTCGCGAGGCCATCTTCCACGCGCTGACGCGCAAGAACTACGGCATCACCCACTTCATCGTCGGGCGCGACCACGCCGGCGTCGGCGGCTTCTATGCGCCCTACGACGCGCAGGAGATCTTCGAGCAGTTTCCGCCGTCCGACCTCGGCGTGACTCCCCTGAAGCTCGATGCGACATTCTTCTGTCAGGTCTGCGAAGCGACGGCCTCGGTCAAGACGTGCCCGCACGACGTGTCGAAGCGGCTGGAGCTCTCCGGCACTCGGATTCGGGAAATGCTGCGGAGCGGCCTGAAATTGCCGGCTGGCTTCACGCGTCCGGAAATCGCGGAGATCCTGAGCCAGCACTACGGACGAAACGGCGACGGCAACGGAAACGGGAACGGTCATGGAACGGGCAGGGAAGCTCGGCCGCCGCGAGCGCCCGAGCCCCGACGATACCGGGCCTTCGCATCCGGCGAGCAAAGACCCCGCGGCTTCATTCTCTGGTTCACCGGCCTTTCCGGCGCCGGCAAGAGCACGCTCGCGGCGGCGCTCTCCGAGCAGCTGAAGAGGGAGGGCCCCGTCGAAGTCCTCGACGGCGACGAAGTCCGAACGTATCTCTCGGCGGAACTCGGCTTCTCGAAGGAGGACCGCGATACCAACATCCGCAGGATCGGCTACGTCGCGCGCGTGCTCGCCCGCAACGGAGTCGCGGCCATCGCCGCGGCCATCTCCCCGTACCTGGCGACCCGACAGGAGGTCCGCCGCCTGGCGGCGCACGAGGGGATCCCGTTTGTCGAGATCTTCGCCGAGGCGGAGCTCGAGGCTCTCGTTCTCCGGGACGTCAAGGGCCTCTATCAGAAGGCGCTCGCCGGGGAGATCCCGCACTTCACCGGGATCTCGGATCCGTACGAACCGCCGGAGAGCCCGGACGTCCGCGTGTCGACTGACAAGGAGTCCGTGCCGCAAAGCGTGGCCAGCATTCTGGCCGCGCTCTCCGAACGGGGACTCTTCGAAGGAAGACAGTCTTGCGGGGAGGCGGCACTATGAGGCCGGAAGCGCCGGTGTTCCCGATCTTCTTGAAGCTCACGGGCCGTCCGGTCGTCCTGGTGGGCGGTGGGAAGGTCGCGGCCTCGAAGCTCGACGGCCTTCTCCGCGTCGGCGCTCGAGTGACAGTCGTCGCTCCTCAAATTCGTGCCGAGATCGAACGGCCCGACGTGACGCTTCGGAGGCGCGGTTTCGAGGCGAACGACCTGGACGGCGCCTGGTTCGCCGTGGCCGCAGCGACGCCTGCAGTGAACCGTCGCGTCGCGTCTGCCGCGGAGGAGCGGCGAGTTTTCGTGAACGCGGTGGACGATCCCCCGAGCGCGAGCGCCTACGCAGGAGGCGTTCTCCGTCGCGGCCGCCTGACCGTGGCCATCTCGACCAACGGCGAGGCCCCGGCGCTGGCCGGCCTGATTCGAGAAGGGCTGGAAGAGTTGATCCCCACTGAGATGGAAACGTGGTTGCGGGAGGCGAGCGACCAAACCCACCTCCTGCGGCGAAGCGGCATTCCGATGCCGGATCGTCGTCCGCTGCTGCTGGCCGCGCTCAACCGGCTCTACCTGCGCCGGGGGGTCCACCCGTTGAACGGCGCGGGCGAAATCGGGAAAACCCCGCGATGACGGGATTCGTGTCGCTGGTCGGCGCGGGGCCGGGAGATCCCGACCTCCTGACCCAGAAGGCAGTGCGCCGGCTGGCTCAGGCGGACCTCGTCCTCTACGACGCTCTCGTCGCTCCAGAAGCGCTGGAGCTCGCGCCGCAGGCGCAGTGGTTCTTCGTGGGCAAACGCGCTCGCCGGGATGCGATCCGGCAGGAGACGATTCACGGGCTGATGATCCGCTCCGCGCGCCGCGGCAAGCGCGTTGTGCGCCTGAAGTGCGGCGATCCATTCCTCTTGGGGCGCGGAGGTGAGGAGGCTCTGGCGCTCGCGGCCGCGGGCATTCCCTTCGAGGTCGTGCCGGGGATCTCCTCGGCGATCGCGGCGCCGGCCCTCGCGGGAATACCGGTCACGCACCGCGGCCTCGCCTCCGGTTTCGTCGTGTTATCGGGCCACTCCGAAGCGGCCTATCGGCCGATTCTCGGCTCGATCGAGCCCAACTGCGCGACCCTCGTCGTTCTGATGGGCCTCGCGTCGCGCGCGGCCGTCGCGGCGCTGCTGCTCGGGCGGGGCTGGCCGAAGACGACTCCCGCCGCGATCCTTCTCGCCGCGTCGACTCCAGAGTCCTTCGCGTGGACGGGAGCGCTGGAGGCGCTCGGAACGGTGGAGCTGCCGGAAGACCGCCGGGAGGCGCCGGGCACCCTCGTCATCGGCGCGGTCGTCTCGCTCGCCGCGACGATCGCACAGGTTCCGGACTCCGTTTGCTCGACCGTGGCTGCCGGCCACGGACAATCCTGAGGAGAAACCCATGGCAGCCGTCGACGATCCGAAAACTCTGGGCCGGTCGCGGCTCTCGTTCGCGAACGAGGCCGAGATTGACGAGTTCGTGGAGACGCTCGAGAAGTTCGAGCGCGGCGAATTGACGCCGGACCAGTGGAGGGCGTATCGCCTGGTCCGGGGAACCTACGGCCAGCGTCAGGAAGGGGACTTCCAGATGCTTCGGGTCAAGATCCCGCAGGGATCGTTGAGCGCCGACCAGCTGTTCGCCCTGGCCGACGTCGCGGAAGACTATTCGCGGGGCTTCGGCCACATCACCACGCGTCAGAACGTCCAATTTCACTTCATGAAGCTGCACGACGTCGAGCCCGCGATGCGGCGACTCGCCGAGGCGGGCTTGACCACGCGCGAGGCGTGCGGCAACTCCGTCCGCAACATCACGGCATGCGCTTACGGCGGCGTGGCCTTGGACGAAGTCTTCGATCCAATGCCGTATGCGGAGGCGTTGACGCGCTACCTACTGCGGCATCCCTTGAGCGCGGCGCTGCCGAGGAAGTTCAAGATCGCGTGGGAGGGGTGCGCCGAGGACCATGCGCTGACGCCCATCCACGACATCGGGTGGCGCGCGGCAACGAGCGAAGTCGACGGAATCTCGCGCCGCGGCTTCCGCGTGACGGTCGGCGGGGGGACCTCCAATCTCTGCCGCTCCGGCTCGCTTCTCTACGACTTTCTGCCGGCCGGCGAGGTCCTCAACGTCGCCGAAGCCGTCCTCCGGGTCTTCCACCGAAACGGCGATCGGGAACACAAGAACCGCAACCGGATGAAGTTCCTGATGAAGGAGCTCGGCTGGGATGCCTGGAAGGCGGAGTTCGAGAGAGCGCTCGCGGAGTTCCGCGCCGAAGGGGGCGCGCGGCTCCCATTCGATCCGGAGCGGCCACCCGTCGAAGATGCGCCGGCGTGGGACCGGCCGTCGCCTCCTTCCGTTGCGATGGCGAGCGCGCGCGCCAACGCCTCGAAGACCAAAGGGCCCGGCATCGCCCCGCCCATTCGTTCCTTCCTTCCGACGATGAACGGCGACTTCTCGCATTGGAGGCGGACCAACGTGAAGCCGCAGAAGCAGCCGGGCTACGCCATGGTGGTGGTGACGGTCCCCCTGGGCGATGTCACCGGGGAGCAGATGCGCGTCCTCGCGGACCTGGCTCTTTCTTACGGCGACGGTTCCGCGTGGGTCACGGCCGAGCAGGATCTCCTCCTGCGCTGGGTGCGCGTCGCGGAGGTCCCTGATCTCTACCGCCGGCTGGCAGCGAGCGGCCTCGGGCTACCCGACGCAATGACCATCGCCGACGTCACGAGCTGCCCGGGGGCGGAATCCTGCCGGCTCGCCGTCACGCAGTCGCGCGGGCTGGGCCGGTTCCTGGGCGAACACCTCCGGTCCCGCCCCGACCTCGTGGCCGCGGCGCCCGACCTTCAGATCAAGGTGAGCGGCTGCCCGAACGGGTGCGGCCGCCACCACGTCGCCGGGATCGGGTTCCAGGGGAGCACGCGCCGCCTGGGAGACCGGGTCATTCCCCAGTACCTGGTGATGGTCGGAGGCGCGGTGGACGACCGCGGAGCGCAGTTCGGGAAGACCGTGGCGAGAATTCCGGCTCGGAGAATGACCGAGGCGATCGACCGGCTCGTGGACCTCTACAGCGCGGAGCGGTCCGATGGAGAGACGGCGACCGCCTTCTTCCGCCGCGCGGATATCGCGCGGGTGAGAGAGCGTCTCCTGGATCTGGAGGGGATCACCGCAGGGGACGCTCAGCCCACGGACTACGTGGATCTCGGGGAGGACTCGCAGTACCGGATGGAGACGAAAGAAGGAGAGTGCGCCGTCTGACCAAGAGAATGTCGCGGGGACAGGTCCTGCGGGCCTGCACCCCCCGGTGAATGTTGCGGGGACAGGCCCGGCGGGCCTGCACCCGCCTCAGTGCTAGGCCCGCATACCGTCGAACACTACTTCTTCGGACCGACCACGCTGCAGCGATAGACCTCGTTCGTCGGTATCAATGTGATCTCTCCTGCCTGCGCGGCGGCCAGGATGTCGGTATCCGAGGTCAGCTGGCGCGGCGTGAAGCCGGCGTTGAACATGACCTGGACCTCCTGCCAGAGCGGGTTGAAGCCGTCGCCCTGGATGGCGTCGAGGACGCTGACGAAGTCCCCACCCGAGATCAGGCCTTCACACGAGTCGCACATGTAGATGACGTTGATCGAGTGGTTGCTCCGCAGGGTTGCGACCTCCGCGTTCGACGAAAGCTCCTTGAAATTGATCGTGAAGAGCTGATCGTCGTAGAAGGCGGGCATGTCTCCCCCGGAACCGTTCGAGTTCGCGGCCCGGGCGGTTCCGAGAGTCCCTGCCAGAACGAGAGCGACCATAAGCGCGCGCCGGAACATGTCAGCCTCCTTTGAGTTTGTCGGGCACGCGAGCCAGCGCGACGAATTCGTACGGACTCGCGTCCCGGGAACTTCTACTGCGCCACCTCGATTTTGCCGAAATAGCCGTTCTGCTCGTCATCCGGACCGGCGGCGAAATACAGGGTGTTGGTCGGCCCGGAGCTCGCGCCATTGCCGAAGCCGATGCCCCACAGTCCGTCGACGACGAGGTCGCGCTTGCCGCTCCGAAGCCGGCCGCCGTAACCCCACTCCCCCTCCTCGTCCTTGCAGAAGGCGTTGATCCTGCCGTCGCCGAAGTTGCCGACGAGAAGGCAGCCGCTGAACCGCCCGAAATCCGACGCCGCCTGCGCCATGCCCCAGGGCGAGTTCAACTGACCGCGGTCGGCCACGGCCGCGACCAGATTGCCGTCGGTGTCGAACTCGCGCACGAAACCGTGGCCCTGCCCCGCGACGTCGTCCGCCCCGGATTTCAAGGCGTAGGTGACGAAGATCGAGTCGCCGATGGCCTGGATTCCGAAGGGGCAGTATCCGGCCGGAATCGTGCTGTCCTGGAAACCACCGGCGGAGTCGAATTCCGTGAATGTGCCGTCAATGGTCTCGACCTGACACTCGCCGAAATCCGTGGTGTACAGAGTGTCACCGTGGATGGCGAGGCCTTTGTAATTCGAGTTCGGGTCGCCGACCCCCGATGTCGGAAAGACGACGACCGCCTGGGTAATGGGCGTCAGCCCGCCGTTCCACCCGGAGATCGTGCCATCCTCGCTCGCCCACATGAAAACCGCCGGCGCACCATCGCTCAAGAGGAACTGACTGCTGCTGGAGGAGACCATACCGGTGGGAGCGCCGGGAACCATGACCTCGAGCGGCCGCTTGACGCCGGCACCGGTGTAGATCGTGGACGTCCCCGTTCCGTTGTTGGAGACCCACCACGGGCTGCTGTCGGTCGCCGCGATGCCCCATGCGTTCACGAGCAGGGGATCGACGACCGGCGCTTCGTCCGCTTCGTTCGACACGAGGATCGTGGCCTGGTAGTTGTTTTTCGGCGCGGCGCTCGCGAAACCCACCGATACGGCGAAGACGAGTAAAGCTCCAAGAAAAACTTTTCCACGATGCATGAGTCCTCCCTTTCGTTAGTGCGACACGATCCCGGTCGCCGCCAAAAAGTCGCGACCCCGGCGCGAGCCTGCAACTCGCGCGCCCCGTGGCCACTCCTTTTAGGGATCCTTTAGTTTTGGTCGTACGACCTCGCGCGGCGTCGCGCGCCGGAACGATCGATGAATCGCGCTCGCAAGTCGCATCGCAAGCGTCGGATACACTGCCGCAGGTGCTGCCGCGCGATTCCGAGATCCTCGATCGGCTCCGCGGGAAGGGATCCCGGATCCTCTCTTTCACGGAGCTCGCCCGGAACCTCCACGTTCCCGATCGGGACGAAGAGGCGTTCCGCGGGCTTCTCGATTCCCTCGAACGCCGCGGGGAAATCGTGCGGGTTCGCGGGGAGAAATATTCGGCAATCGAGTTCACGAACCAGGTGGCCGGCCGCATCACGGTCCGCCCGGAAGGCTTCGGATTCGTCCTCGTCGACGGAGGACCCGACCTCTTCATTCCTCGCGCGGGAATGCAGGGCGCGATGGACGGAGACACGGTTCTCGCCCGCGAGGAGCGTCCCCGCTCGCGCGGCCGCAACGCCGGCGACGAGCGGATCGCGGGCGCTGTCGTCCGCGTCCTCGACCGTGCCCGAGAGCGCGTCGTCGGACGGTTCGAGAAGTCCGACGGGCGCGCCGAGGTCCTCCCGTACGACCCCCGGATCGACGCCGTCGTCCGCATCGCCGACGGCAAGACCCACGGCGCGCGCGAGGGGGAGATCGTCGAGGCGCGGCTGACGGCGTTTCCCGACGCCCGCCGGATCGCCCACGGCGTGGTCGAGGAACGGATCGGATTTCTCGGCGAGCCGGGCGTCGACATCGAGATCGTGCTGCGCTCGCACGGACTGCCCCCACGCTTCCCCGAACCGGTCGTGGCGGAGGCCGAGCGCTTTCCGATCCGCGTGCGAACGGAGGATCTTCTCGGACGGCGCGACTTTCGCGACCACCGGATCGTGACGATCGATGGAGAGACCGCGAAGGACTTCGACGACGCGGTCGAGGTCGAGAAGACGGGCGCCGGTTACCGCCTCGGCGTCCACATCGCCGACGTTTCCCATTACGTCCGGGAAGGAACCGCGCTCGACGACGAAGCGCGGTCAAGAGGGACGAGCGTGTACTTCCCGGGCCGCGTGCTGCCGATGCTCCCGGAGCGACTCTCGAACGGCCTCTGCTCGTTGAATCCCGGCGTGGACCGGCTCGTCCTTTCCGCCCAGCTCGAGACCGACCGGAAAGGAAAGGTCTGCTCAGCCGAGTTCGTCAAGGGCGTGATCCGCAGCTCGGAGCGCATGACGTATACCGAGGTTGCGCGGCTCCTCGAGAGCCGCCCGACTTCGGCCGACAAAGACCGCTACGGCCCGCTTCTCGAGGACTTCCGCGACATGGGTGAGCTCGCGGCCCTCCTCCGCCAGCGGCGCGATGCGAGAGGCTCCATCGACTTCGACCTCCCCGACGCGGACGTCGTTCTCGACGACGCCGGGCTCGTGGTCGGGATCGTCCCGGAATCGCGCAACGTCGCCCACCGTCTGATCGAGGAGTTCATGCTGGCCGCCAACGAGGCCGTCGCGAAACGGCTGCTGTTCGCGAAACAGCCGGCGATCTACCGCGTCCACGATCGCCCCGATCCCGACCGCCTGACGGACCTGCGCGAAGTCCTCGAGAGCTTCGGCTACGAGCTGAAGGGGGATCTCGAGGAGATCCCTTCCTCCGCCTT
>DASWCZ010000037.1:0-4871 GCA_036395755.1 Thermoanaerobaculia bacterium | reverse complement strand
CGCGACTACGGCCTCGCGCTCGCCGACATCGAGAACGCGGCGAGAGGAGCGACCGCGATCGGCCCCACAGGCACGATCGAATCGAACGGGCAACGCCTTCCGATCCGTTCGATGGCGCAGGCGCAGACTCCGACAGACCTCGCGAACTCCGTCGTCGCGTTCCGAGACTCCACGCCGCTTCTCCTGTCGCAGGTCGCCGAGGTGCGGATCGGCCCGGAGTTCCCGATCGGCGATGCGACGCTCGACGGTGCGCCCGCCGTCGTGATGTTGATCGCGCGACAGCCGGGCGTGAACACGCTGCAGGTCACCGCCGAGCTCGACTCGGCTCTCGAAGCGGCCTCGCGAACCCTGCCTGCAGGCCTCGTCCTCCAGCGCAGTCTCTTCCGACAGGCCTCGTTCATCGAGAGGGCGATCAGCAACCTGCGCATCGCGCTCTGGATCGGCGCCGGCCTCGTCACCGTCGTTCTCTTTCTCTTCCTGCTCGACTTCCGGACGGCGCTGATCAGCCTGATCGCCATCCCACTGTCGCTCCTGACGGCTCTCGTCGTCCTCCGGCTGTTCGGGGCGTCTGTCAACATCATGACCCTCGGGGGTCTCGCGATCGCGCTCGGCGAAGTCGTGGACGACTCGATCATCGACGTCGAGAACGTCCACCGGCGCCTGCAGCTGGAGCGGGCGCTTCCCGATCGCCGCTCTCGCAACGACGTAATCTTCGACGCCTCGCTCGAAGTGCGGAGCGCCGTCGTTTACGCGACGTTCTCAGTCGCGCTCGTCTTCGTGCCGGTGTTCTTCCTCTCCGGAGTCGCGGGAAAGATCTTTTCGCCGCTCGGCGCCGCCTATGTGCTCTCGACGCTCGCCTCGCTGGGCGTCGCACTCCTTGTCACCCCCGCCGCGTGCTCGCTCCTTCTCGGGAGCGATCCGACCGCGGGGCGGCAGGGTCGCCTCGTCGCCTTCCTGAAGCGCCGCTACGCGGTGATCCTTCCGCGCTCGCTGGCTCGTCCGCGTCTCTCGGTGCTCGTCGCCGGGGCGCTCATCCTCCTGGCCGCCGGGGGAGCCCTCCTCATCGCCGGAGAGTTCCTCCCATCGTTCCAGGAGCACGACTTCATCGTTCACATGGATGGTCTTCCCGGGACCTCGCTGTCCAATTCGGTCGCGGCCGGCAAATCCGTCGAGCAGCGCCTCCGCAAGATCCCCGGGATCGTTTCCGTCGCGCAGCGAGCCGGCCGGGCGGAGCTCGCCGACGAAGTGGCCGGCCCGGAATCGAGCGAGATCGACGTCCGCCTTTCTCCGGACGTGGGCGACGTCGGCGCGAAGGTCGGGGAGATCCGCGCCGCGCTCGCCGACTTCCCCGGCTTTTCCTTCTTCGTCAGTCAGTTCCTGACGGAGCGGATCGAAGAGGTGGCCGGAGGCGAGGCGGCGCCGATCGCCGTGTCGGTTTTCGGAACGGACCTGGCCCGTCTGCACCAGTTAGGGGTCGCGGTCGGAGATCTCATGGGCTCGATCCCCGGGGCCCGCGACGTCCGGGTCGAGCCTCTGACGAAGGTCCCCCAGATCGTCATTTCCTTCGACCGGGCGCGGGCGGCGCAGCTCGGCGCGAAGATGAGCGACCTCCAGGACGCCGTGACGGCCGCCTTCGACGGGATCCGGGTCGCGGAAATCTTCGAGGGACAGCGCGTCGTCCCGGTCGTCGTGAAGCTGCCCGATTCGAGCCGGGCGGACTTGTCGGGCATCCGGGACCTCCCGATTCGGGTGGCTTCCGGCGTCGTGCCGCTCGAGAGCCTCGCGCGTGTGAACGTCCAGGATCTGCCCAACCAGATCACGCGGCAGAACGGATCACGGCGGATCGTCGTGACGGGTTCCTCCGCCGGCAGCGTCAGCCGCTTCACGCGGCAACTGCAGGCGCGGTTGCGCGACCTTTCGCTGCCGGCCGGCTACTCCGTCGAGATCTCCGGCGACTACGAGAACCAGCAGCGCAGCCTGCGCGAGCTGCTGCTCCTGGGCCTCGTTTCGATGATCGGGATCTTCTTGCTTCTCTATTCGGACTTCCGGTCCGGGCGGCTGGCAACCCTCGTGATGGTCAATCTGCCGCTCTCGCTGATCGGGGGCGTTGCGGCGGCCCTGTTGTTCCGGGTGACGCTTTCCCTGGGCGCGCTCGTTGGGTTCGTCACCCTCTTCGGCATCACTGCCCGAAACTCGATCATGCTGCTCTCCCACTACCGGCACCTCGAAGAGAAGGAGGGGATGGCTTTCGGCCGCGACCTCGTCATCCAGGGGTCACTCGACCGTCTGACGCCGATCCTGATGACCGCGCTCGTGACCGGCCTCGCGCTGCTGCCCCTGGCCGTCAGCGGGACGCGGGCCGGCCAGGAGATCGAGCATCCGATGGCCGTCGTGATCGTGGGCGGCCTGGTCTCGTCGACCGCGTTGAATCTCCTGCTGATGCCCGCGCTTTACTTGAGATGGGGGTCAGGTCTCCACTTGCCACATTGAGGGTCAGGTCTCCACTTGCCACATTGAAGCCCTGTCATCCCGAGGAGCGAAGCGACGAGGGATCCCTCGCCTCGCTCGGGATGAAACAGGAGAAGCGGGGGACTAGAGGACTGAAAAGACCCGCGCGAGCGGGACTTCCAATCCGGGAAGCAGAGGCGAGCGCAGAACGTCATCCGCGGCGTAGAGCGCCTCCCGGCGGAAACGCCCTTCCGTGTTGACGAACACCTCGACTGTCTGCTTGTCCGGATCCGCGATCCACATTTCGCGGACCCCGAAACTCGCGTAGCGCTTCGCCTTCACGACCCGGTCGCGCCGACGCGTCCCGGGCGAAAGGACTTCGACGACGAGGTCGGGAGCGTCCGAGATGAACTTCTCGCCGATGACGGAACGGCGGCTGGCGGAAATGAAGAAGATGTCGGGCTGCAGAACGTCGAAGCGGGACAGGACGACGTCGCAGGGGGCGTCGAGTATCTGCCCGAGGCCGCGGCCCTCGACGTGCGCGAGAAGAAACTGCTCGATCCGTTGCTTGACGGCCTGATGGTACGGAGTCGGTGCGGGGGTCAGGTACAGCTCTCCGTCGATGACCTCGTAACGGCGGTCCTCCGGCAGGAGGACGTAGTCGTCGTACGTGAAGCGGAGCGACCCGGGGACGCTCATCTCACCCTGAATTCTATTGTCGTGAGGGAAGCGGGTCGGGTCCGGATTCGACAGATCTTCCGCACCGGCGGTTCGTATATCCGGGAGACATGCGCAGATTCGCGCTGGTGGCGCTCGCGGCCGCGCTCCTCGGTGCCTCGGGAATTGCGGCGGCGCCGGAAAAAGGCCCGCAGATGGTGGGCGAGGGCGTCCTCTCGACGCCCCTCGACGAGTTCGGCGGCGCCATCACGCCCGACGGCAACACGATCTTTTTCAACGTCTCGATTCCCCGGTCCTATCTCTACGTGATCTGCGAGTCGCACCGCGTGGGCGGCCGGTTGTCGGAGCCCGAGATCGCGCCGTTCTCCGGCCACTACCGCGACTCCGATCCGGTCCTGTCGCCCGACGGCAGCCGCCTCTACTTCGTGTCGGACCGGCCGGCGCCCGGGAAGACGACGCACGACTTCGACGTCTGGGCCGTAGACCGCACCGCGACGGGATGGGGGGGGCCGCGCAACCTCGGCGCGCCGGTCAACAGCAGCGTGAACGAGTACTTCGCCTCCGAGGCCTCCGATGGAACGCTCTACTTCACCTCCGCGCGCAAAGGCTCGCTCGGCTCGGTCGACATCTACCGGTCCCGGCTCGTCGACGGCCGCTACCAGTCACCGGAGAACCTCGGCCCCGCCGTGAACGGACCGGACGTGACGACCGTCGAAGCCCTGATCGCTCCCGACCAGTCGTTCCTGATCCTTGGGGCGTTCGGCCGCTCCGCCGATCCGGCGAACTCCGATCTCTTCGTGTCGGAGCGCCGCGGCAACGCCTGGACCGCGCCCCGCGCGCTCGATCCGATCAACACCGCCGCGCGCGAGTACTCGCCGCGGTTCACGCCGAACGGCCGTTCGCTGATCTTCGCGAGCGAGCGCGGTTTTCCCACCGAGGCGCGGACGCGGCCCGTGACCTACGACGAGATCGTGACGCGGAGCCGGTCGATCTCGAACGGGCTCGGCAACCTCTACGAGATTCCGCTCGCAGGGCTCGGGCTGCCGGAGGTACATCTCGCGTCGAGCGCGACGAAGCCCGTGCTGACCGCCGCGGCCGAAAGCCCGAAAGCGGAGGCGCCGTTCACCCCGAAAACCGCCTTTGCCGCGGAGGTCTTCGGCGAGGGCGTGATCTCGACGCCGGGATACGAGTCGGGCGGCGCGTTCACGCCGGACGGCAAGGAGTTCTACTTCACGATCCGCGATCCGACGACGACCACGCGGCCGGTCGCGGCGATCTGCGTCTCGCGGTTGCGCGGGGGGAAGTGGCAGAAGCCGGAAATCGCTCCGTTCTCCGGCCGCTACTTCGATTACGCGCCCGCGATCTCGCCGGACGGGAAATGGCTGGTGTTCACGTCGATCCGCCCCATCGGCGGCGCCGCCGCCCGCAACGACACCGACCTCTGGATCGTGGAGCGCCGCGGCGAGGGGTGGGCCGAGCCGCGCAACCTCGGAGCCTCGATCGATACGACCTCGGAGGAGCAGAGCGCCAGCATCTCGGCGAAAGGCGAGATCTATTTCAGCTCGGATCGCCCGGGCGGAAAGGGCGGGCTCGATCTCTACCGCGCCGTTCGCGGCGCGGATGGCTGGACGACGGTCGAGCCGGTCGGCTTTGCGGTCAACAGCGAGGCGACCGAGACGCATCCGTACGTCACGCCGGAGGCGGACCTCCTCCTCTTCGTGTCCGTGGGGCGCCCCGGCGACGCG
>DASWCZ010000036.1:0-5738 GCA_036395755.1 Thermoanaerobaculia bacterium | reverse complement strand
AGACCTGACCCTCAATGTGGCAAGTGGAGACCTGACCCTCAATGTGGCAAGTGGAGACCTGACCCTCAATGTGGCAAGTGGAGACCTGACCCTCAATGTGGCAAGTGGAGACCTGACCCCGTCTAGTAGGCGAGCACCTTCCGGGCGGCCTCGAGCACTTTCTCGGTCGAGGGCAGGATCGCGCGCTCGAGGATACGGTTGAAGCCGACTGGCGTGAAGGTCGATCCCACGCGGGCGATCGGGGCATCCAGCCACGGGAAGACCGCTTCCTGGATCTGCGAGGCGATCTCGCCGCCGAAGCCGGCGTGGACCTTGTCCTCGTGGACGACGAGGAGCCGGCTCGTCTTTTTGACCGACTGGGCGACCGCGTCGATATCGAGCGGGACGAGCGACCGCAGATCGATGACTTCTATACTTTTTTGCAGTTTCTCGAGCTCCGCTGCGGCTTTCAGCGCAAAGTGGACCGGCGTGCCGTACGCCGCGATCGTCAGATCCGTCCCTTCGCGGCGCTTCCGCGCCTTGCCGAACGGGACGGCGAACTCCGCCGGGACGACGGCGCGCGCCATCGGGTTGTTGTAGAGGAACTTGGGCTCGAGAAAGAGGGTGATTCCGCGGGACCGGATCGAAGTCCGGAGCAGCCCGGCGGCATCGTCGGCGAAAGCGGGGTACACGACCCGGATCCCGGGGAGCGTCGTCAGCCAGCCTTCGATGTTCTGCGAGTGATAGAGGCCCCCGCCGATGTAGCCGCCCGACGCGAGCCGCACCGTGACGTTGGGTACGAACTTTCCGTTGGTGCGCCAGTACTCGTGGGACATCTCGACCATCTGCTCGGCCGCCGGCCAGAAGTAGTCCGCGAACTCGGCGCCCTCGACGACCACTCGGATGTCCTCGGAGAGCCGGGAGAAACCGTCGGACGTCCCGAGGACGTAGTCCTCGGCGATCGGCCCGTTGAACACGCGGTGCGGGCCGAACTCCTGCTGCATGCCTTTGGTGACGTTGAAGACGCCGCCCTTGTCCCGGTACGCGACGTCCTGTCCCCAGATGTACGTGTGCGGGTTCTGCCGGAACTCTTCTTTCAGCGTCTGGTTGAGCGCCAGCACGAGGGTCAGGGGCTCGCCCGAGCCGTCGGGAAGGCCTTCCGGCCACTTCTCCGGCTTCCAGGGCTCGGGCACGACGTATTCGAAGATCGAATCGGGGGTGGGGTCCGCGGCCTGCTTCGCGCGATCGGCGGCCTCCTCGTAGGTCTGCTGGTTGTGGGCCTCGATCGAAACGACTTCCTCTTCCGACAGGAGGCCGTTCTCGATCAGGGCGCGACGGAAACGGGGCAGCGGATCCGCTTCCCGCGCGAGGGCGAGCTCCTCAGGGGAACGATAGAGCTCGTGCCGGTCGGAGTTGGAGTGCGAATGAATCCGCACGCAGGGCGCATAGACGATCGCGCACCCCGCTCCGGTTCGGATGTAGTCCACCGCTTCGCGCATGGCCCGAAACGAGTCGAAGACGTCGAGCCCATCGCAGTGGAAGATCTTCAAGTTCAGAAAGCCGGAGAAGTTGTCCGCGGGCACCGGGTTCGCGGTCTGATCCATCTTCGGCACCGAGATTCCGTAGCCGTTGTCCTGGATGACGAAAACGACCGGCAGCCTCTCGCGGGAAGCGCCGTTAACGGCTTCGTAGAAGTAGCCTTCGGAGGTCGAGGACTCGCCGATCGAGCAGAAGACGATCGAGTCCTTGCCGTAAGTCTTGATGGCGCGGCCGAGTCCGGCGGCGTGCTGGGCGTGGTTCGCGACGCAGGAGGAGACGTTCTGAATCCCGATCTCCGGCTTCGCGAAGTGATTCGACATGTGCCGGCCGCCCGACGCCACGTCCGCCGCCTTGGATAAGCCATTCAGGAGGATTTCCTCTGCGGTCAATCCTGCCGCGACGCAGGTGGTCAGGTCGCGGTAGTAGGGGAACAGGTAATCTCTGCCCGGCCGGAAGGTCATTCCGAGGGCGAGCTGGATCGCGTCGTGCCCCGCGCAGGGGGCGTGGTAGCTCCAACCGAGTCCCTGCTTCAGGAAGTTCGGGGCCTTGTCGTCGAGAACGCGGGCCAGGTGCATGAGCGCGTACCACTTCTTCAGCTCTTCCCGGGAAACCCCCGCCATGGCCGGGTGAACGAGCTCAGCAGTTTCTCGAGGCGTCAACAGTCCCTCCATGCAACGGATGCGAAACACACATTTTAGCCCGGATTATTCGCGGGGGCCGGAAGGCTCGACTGCTAACATCTTAACCAGTGCCCTTCCAAACGGAGCGTTTTCCCTCCGGCGCGCGCGAGGAAGCCCGGCGCCGGGAGATGGTCGAGCGTTTCGTCGCGGCGCGTGGCGTCGACGATCCCCGGGTGCTCGCGGCGATGCTCGAGGTGCCGCGCCACCGGTTCGTGCCCGAGCCGCTGCGGAGCAAGGCGTACGGCGACCACTCGCTGCCGATCGGCCACGGACAGACGATCTCGCAGCCCTCGGTCGTCGGTTTGATGACCCAGCGCCTGGCGGTCGAGACCGGACAGAAGGTCCTCGAGATCGGAACCGGGTCCGGGTACCAGGCGGCGGTGCTCTCGCGGCTCGCCCGCTCGGTTTATTCGCTCGAGCGCATCGACGAGCTCGCCCGAGCGGCTTCTTCGACTCTTCGCGCGCTCGGCTACCAGAACGTCTCCGTCAAGGCGTTCGACGGAACCTACGGATATCCGGCGGCGGCGCCGTACGACCGGATCCTCGTCACCGCCGGGGCTCACGAGATTCCCGAAACCCTGCTCGAGCAACTCGCGGTCGGAGGGCGCCTGGTCGCGCCCGTGGGCCCCGCCGAACGGCAGAGAATTCGCGTCGTCCGCCGTCGCAAGACGGACTTCGCGAGGGAGGACGGGGAGGAGGTCGTGTTCGTGCCGCTCCTCGGGAAATTCGGCAGGACGCCGGCTTGATCGCACGCCGCGCGATCGTGTCGGGGCGGGTCCAGGGAGTGGGATTCCGCTTCTTCGCCGAGCGCGCGGCGCGCCGGACCGGAGTCCGCGGCTGGGTGCGCAATCTGCCGGACGGCAGCGTCGAGACGGTCATCGAAGGCGAAGAGATCGCGGTGACGCGTTATCTCGACGAGATCCGGAAGGGGCCGCTCGGCGGACGGGTGTCGGATGTCCGGGTCGAGGAGAGAGATCCCGAACGGTTCGAGTCGTTCCAGATCACGACGTGACCGACCTTCGCCGGTTCGTCCGGGACGTACCGGATTTCCCGACGCCCGGCATCCTCTTTCGCGACATCACGCCTCTCCTCGCTTCTCCCGAGGCGTTCGCGTGCGCGGTGGTCGAGATGGCGAACCCTTTCCGCGACGTCTCGACACAGAAAGTCGTCGGGATCGAAGCGCGCGGATTCATGTTCGGAGCGGCGATCGCGCGCGAGCTCGGATTGGGTTTCGTGCCAGCCCGCAAACCGGGGAAGCTCCCGGGGAAGACCGAGAGAATCTCCTACGGCCTCGAGTACGGCTCCAACGTCCTCGAGGTTCACGTGGACGCTTTCTCGCCCGGGGAGCCGGTACTGATCGTCGACGACGTGCTGGCAACGGGCGGGACGGCCGCCGCCGCCGCAGAGCTCGTCGAACGGCTCGGCGCCCGCGTGACGGGCCTCAGTTTCTGCATCGAGCTCGCGGACCTCCAGGGCCGCTCGAAGCTCTCCGGCCGCCGCGCCCATGCGGTGCTGGTACTATGACTCCGAACTCCATAAACTGACCATGGCCGAAGAACGAATCCTCATCGTCGACGACGACGAGGACATCCTGTTGATCGTTCAGACGATCCTGGCCAATGCCGGGTATTCCGTTCTCGTCGCGCGCAACGGCCGGGAAGGTGTCGATCTCGCGCTCGAAACGAAGCCGGATCTGATCCTCTTGGACGTGATGATGCCGGAGCTGTCGGGCTGGGAAGTCTGCACGACGCTCAAGAACGCGCCGGAGACGCGCCAGACCCCGATCGCGATGATGACGGTCAAGAGCGAGATCCGCGACCTCATCACCGGAATGCAGGTCGGCGCCGACGACTACCTGACCAAGCCCTTTACCCGTCGCAAGCTCCTCCAGACGGTTCGCCAGCTGCTCGACCAGCGAGGGGAGAGCACTTCGTCGTTCCTGGCTCCCGAGAACGAGCAGGTCCGGTACAAGAGCCTGCTCTTCGACCCGATTACGGAGCTTCCCACCGTCCCGGTGATCATCGACGCGCTTCGCGACCGGCTGCTGGACAGCCGCGATCTCGCCGTTCTCTACGTCGACGTCGAGCAGTACAGCCACATCGAGGACACCTACGGGTGGGAAGTCTTCGACGGGCTTTTGCGGAGCACGGCCAAGGCGCTTCGAAGAATGGTGGGGACGATCTTCGCGACGGAAGACTTCGTCGCGGTCAACCGCACGGGCGGATCGGACTTCTTCGTTCTCACCAGCCTCGAGGGGGGTGACGAAGCGCCCGTCCGGCTTCAGCGCAAGGCCCGTCAGGTCGAGGAGTCTCTGCGCGGCACGCTCGACGAGGCGTTCAGCACGCGGATCCACAAGCGGATCGGCGTCTTCGTCGGGCACGCCATCATCCGGGCGAACCCGCAGATGCGGGTCGAGCGACTCGTCTACCGCGCGCTGCGCGAAGCGGTCACGGTCGCCACGACCATGGAGCGCGAGCGCCAGGGGCTTCTGCACGACGCCTTTAACGAGATCCTGCGGAAACGCCGCATCCGAACGGTCTACCAGCCGATCTTCGACCTGAACACGATGGAGCTCTTCGGCCACGAGGCCCTGACGCGCGGGCCGCTCGACTCGGCCTTCGAGAGTCCCGACCTCCTCTTCCAGTTCGCCGGAGAGCACGAGGCGACCTGGGAGCTCGAGCAGCTCTGTCTCGAGTCTTCCGCCAGCCATTACACCTCGACGCCGGAAAGCTTTCTCTTCCTGAACGTCGAGGCGGACTCGATCGAGTCGCTCTCGACCCGGGGCATGCGCGCGTTTACGCCGCTCCTGAATCTGCGGCACCAGGTTGTCCTCGAGGTGACCGAGCGCTCGGCAATCCGCGACATACCGGTTTTCCGCGACGCGCTCTCGACTCTGCGGCAGCATGGGTTCCGGATCGCGATCGACGACGCGGGATCGGGGTACGCGTCGCTGCAATCGATCGCGGAGCTGCGGCCCAACTTTCTCAAGGTCGCCAACACGCTGATCACCGGCTTGAACCAGGACACGATCAAGCGCGACGTCGTCGAGATGCTCGTGACCCTCTCGCGGCGGATCGACGCCCTTTGCATCGCCGAGGGGATCGAGACGCCGCAGGACCTCGAAGAATGCCGGCGGCTCGGAATTCCCTACGGCCAGGGCTATTACATCGGCGTCCCCGAGGCGACGCCCGCGCTCCACCCCGCTCGCGAGTTCGCAACGTCTCCGCGCAACCCGGACCGCTAGTACACTCGCTCGCGCGGGGCCGTAGCTCAGTTTGGATAGAGCGAAGGTTTCCTAAACCTTAGGTCGGCAGTTCGAGTCTGCCCGGCCCCACCAATTAAACCAATCACTTACGTTCCTTTCGCGGGGACGTTGGCGAGAGGGGTGTGACGGCTGGTGTGACGGATTTAGGCACTCGCCGCCGCCTTCTGGACGGTGCCGGGGAAGATCGTGACGTTCTCCTGCGCCTCTCCGTCGATCAGGAGCGCCGCCCGGTTCAAAGCGGCGATCTGCGCCTCGATCGTCACCGTGATGTAGGT
>DASWCZ010000035.1:0-31000 GCA_036395755.1 Thermoanaerobaculia bacterium | reverse complement strand
CGACGCGTCGTACAGCCGGCTCGCTACCCGCGTTGGGCTCTTCGGGCTCGCGATCGGATGCGGGGTTCTCGAGGGCGTTGAGATCGCGGACAAACCGCCAACCTGTCGATTTTTCGACAGACCGACGGCGCCAAACTTCTTTGGCGAAGCCCGATCCGGCGGGCAGAACTCTCTTGACTGCAGGGGGTTGGAGGGATTGGTCGACCGCTCTCGGGGCTTGAATCCGCTGGCACGGAGATTGGCTATATCGGTCCTGTCCAGGGACGGGGAGGTTTCATGAAAAAGCGAATGATCCTGACTCTCATCGGAATGGCCGCCTTCATCGCGGTCATCGGCGCCGTGAAATACCGCCAAGTCCAGGCGGGCATCGCGCAGCACGCCTCTTTCCAGCCGCCGCCGGAGGCCGTGACCACGGTCCGCGCGACCCAGGAACGGTGGCCGGCGAGCGTTACCGCCATCGGGACGGTGGAGGCGGTCCACGGCGTGACCGTAGCCGCCGACCTGCCGGGCCTCGTCTCCCGGATCGAGTTCGAATCCGGGAAGAAGGTTCGGGCCGGCGACGTCCTCGCGCGTCTCGATACGCGACAGGAGCAGGCACAGCTCGCTGCCGCCGAGGCACAGCGCAGCCTCACGACGGTCAACTTCGAGCGGATGAAAGGCCTGCGCGCGAAGGGGATCACCTCGCAAGCGGAGTACGACAAGGCTGCGGCCGAGCACAAGCAGGCGGTCGCGCAGACTGGGGAGACGCAGGCCTCGATCGGGCGCAAGACGATCCGGGCGCCGTTCTCCGGGGTTCTCGGGCTACGTCAGGTGAACCTGGGCCAGTACCTGAAGGCCGGCGATCCGATCGTGTCACTTCAGTCACTCGATCCGATCTACGTGAACTTCTCCGTGCCGCAGCAGCAGCTCGGCGACCTTCGAGTCGGCGCAGAAGTCCGCGTGACGGCCCAGGGGGTCGAAAACTCCGACCCGACCGGCACGATCACGGCAGTCAACTCGATCGTCGATGAGGCCACGCGCAACATCCAGGTTCAGGCCACGCTCGCGAATCGTGAGGACAAGCTGCGGCCCGGTATGTTCGTCGAAGCGGAGGTCGTGCTGGGAGCCAGCACTCCGGTCGTTGCGCTGCCGACGTCCGCGATCAGCTACGCGCCGTACGGCAACTCGATCTTCATCGTCGGCGACCTGAAAGGTCCGAAAGGGCAGACGTACCGCGGCGTCCGCCAGCAGTTCGTGAAGCTGGGCGGCTCGCGGGGGGATCAGGTCGCGGTCGTCTCCGGCGTCAAGCCGGGCGAGGAAGTCGTGACGTCCGGAGTCTTCAAGCTCCGCAACGGCGCCGCCGTCGTCGTGAACAACAAGGTTCAACCTTCCAACAACCCGGCCCCGAAGCCGGAGGACAGCTAAGGCGGATCGCGCGAACGAGGGAGAGATCCCTCGCTTCGCTCGGGATGACAGTGGAAGGGATTCTCGCTCGGGATGACAGTGGAAGGGATTCTCGTTCGGGATGACAGTGGAAAGGGATTCTCGTTCGGGATGACAGTGGAAAGGGATTCTCGCTCGGGATGACAGTGGAAAAGGATTCCAAATGAAATTCACCGACCTTTTCGTCAAGCGGCCGGTCCTCGCGATCGTCGTCAACCTCGTCATCCTGATCGCCGGACTCCAGGCCATCCGGTCGCTCTCGGTGCGGCAGTTCCCGCGCAGCGACATCGCGGTCGTTCAGGTGTCGACCGTCTACGTGGGCGCGAACGCCGACCTCGTGCGCGGCTTCATCACGACGCCTCTCGAGCGGGTCATCGCGAGCGCCGACGGCATCGACTACATCGAGTCGTCCAGCGCGCAGGGAGTCTCGACGATCACTGTCCATCTGAAGTTGAATTACGACACCAATGCCGCGCTCACCCAGATCCAGGCGAAGGTCGCGCAGGTCCGCAACGACCTGCCGCCCGAGGCGCAGGCGCCGGTCATCGACCTTCAGACCGCGGACACGCAGTTCGCGGCGATGTATCTCGGCTTCTCCTCCAGCGAGCTCGATCAGAACCAGATCACCGATTACCTGACCCGCGTGGTGCAGCCGAAGCTCTCCGCCGTGAGCGGCGTGCAGCGCGCCGACATCCTGGGGGGTCGGACGTTCGCCATGCGCGTCTGGTTGAAACCCGACAGGATGGCCTCTCTCGGCATCTCGCCGTCGGACGTCCAGGAGGCGCTGTCGAAGAACAACTACCTCTCGGCGCTCGGTGCGACGAAGGGATCCATGGTGTCGGTGAACCTCGTCGCCAATACGGATCTGAAGACGGCGGAGGAATTCCGCCAGCTCGTCGTGAAACAAAAGCAGGGCACGGTCGTGCGGCTCGGCGAGATCGCCGACGTCGTTCTCGGCGCCGAGAACTACGAGCAGGACGTCAAGTTCAACGGGCAGACCGCCACGTTCATGGGCATCTGGGTGCTCCCCAATGCCAACACGCTCGACGTGATCAGCCGGGTGCGGAAAGCACTCCCCGAAATCCAGGCGCAGCTCCCTGTCGGCATGAAGCTCGGCATCCCCTACGACTCGACGGAGTACATCCGCGAGGCGATCCGGGAGGTGGTGACGACCCTCGGGGAGACGCTGCTCATTGTCATCCTGGTGATCTTCCTCTTCCTGGGCTCGTACCGCTCGGTGCTCATCCCCGTGGTCGCGATCCCGCTCTCGCTCGTCGGGGCGGTCTTCCTGATGATGCTCGTGGGCTTCACGATCAATCTGCTGACGCTGCTCGCGATCGTGCTCTCGGTCGGTCTCGTGGTCGACGACGCGATCGTCATGGTCGAGAACGTCGAGAGGCACATCCAGCTCGGCGAGCGTCCGTTCCCGGCAGCGATCAAAGCGGCGCGCGAGCTCGTCGGTCCGATCATCGCCATGACGATCACGCTCGCGGCCGTGTACCTGCCGATCGGCATCCAGGGCGGGCTGACCGGCGCTCTCTTCCGGGAATTCGCGTTCACTCTCGCCGGCGCGGTGATCATCTCCGGCGTGGTCGCGCTCACGCTTTCGCCGATGATGTCCTCGAAGCTCCTGCGCTCCGGCGACCCGGAACGCGGCTTCGCCGGCTGGATCAACCGGCGGTTCGACTCCGTCCGCTCGACCTATACGGGGCTTCTCACCAGAACTCTCAACTACCGCCCGGTCGTCTTCGCCGTCTGGGTGATCGTGGCGCTGCTCATCGTCCCGTTCTACATGTTCTCGCAACGGGAGCTCGCTCCGAAGGAGGACCAGAGTGTCGTCTTCGGAATCATCCAGGCTGCCCCGAACTCCACGCTCGACCAGACGAAGCTCTTCTCGGCGCAGGTTGCCGACGTGTACCGCTCGTTCCCCGAGAACGGGAGCGTCTTCCAGCTCACGAACCCGACGGGAGGGTTTGGAGGCATGGTCACGAAGCCCTGGAGCGAGCGGAAGAAGAGCACGGAGCAACTCCAGGTCGAGGCGTCGATGAAACTCGGGCAAATACCGGGCATTCGCGTCATCTCGCTCGTTCCGCCGCCGCTTCCCGGCGGCGGAAGCTTCCCGGTCGACTTCGTCATCGCCTCGACCGCGGAGCCGCGCGAGCTCGCCGGCTTCGCCAATCAGCTCGTCGGGAAAGCATTCGCGAGCGGCCTCTTCATGTACGCCGACTCGGATCTGAAGTTCGACCAGCCGCAGGCCGAGGTCGTGTTCGACCGCGACAAGCTCCGGTCTCAGGGGGTCGACCTCTCCAAGGCCGGGCAGGACCTCTCGACGATGCTCGGCGGAAACTATGTCAACCGCTTCAGCATCCAGGGAAGGAGCTACAAGGTCATTCCGCAGATCAAGCGCGCCGAGCGCCTGACTCCCGACCAGCTCGAGGGAATCTATGTCACCGGGAAAGACGACAAGCTCGTGCCGCTCTCGACCTTCGCGACACTCAAGACATCGACCGAACCGCGCGACCTGAAGAAATTCCAGCAGCTGAACGCCGTACGCATCCAGGGCGTGATCCCGCCCGGCGTTTCACTGAACACCGCGCTCACGATGCTCGAGAACGAGGCGAAGAAGGTCCTCCCGAAGGGTTTTACGGTCGATTACGCCGGCGAGTCCCGGCAGCTGCGCACCGAAGGCAAGAAGTTCCTCGGCACGTTCCTTCTCTCCGGGATCCTGATCTACCTGGTGCTCGCCGCGCAGTTCGAGAGCTTCCGCGATCCGTTCATCATCCTCGCGGGGTCGGTGCCGCTCGCGCTCTCCGGCGCGCTGCTCTTCCCCTTCCTCGGCGCGACGACCTTGAACATCTACAGCCAGATCGGTTTGATCACGCTCGTCGGCCTCGTGGCGAAGAACGGGATTCTGATCGTCGAGTTCGCGAACAACCTGCAGGAGCAGGGACGCGAAAAGCTCGCCGCCGTCATCGAGGCGGCCTCGACGCGGCTGCGCCCGATCCTGATGACGACCGCGGCGACGGTGATGGGACACCTTCCGCTCGTCTTCGCCAGGGGGCCGGGAGCCGGCGCGCGGAACTCGATCGGTATCACGCTCGTCTCGGGCATGATCATCGGCTCGGTCTTCACGCTTTTCTTCGTGCCCGCGATCTACGTGCTCGTGGCGCGGACGCACGAGAAGGTCGAGGCGACGGAGACGGAGTCGGGAGAATCCGTGCCGGAGCTCGAGGAAATCGCGGTTTGAGCGAAGGTCCGCTCTCTTTTGTCATTCCGAGGAGCGGAGCGACCTGTCATCCCGAGCGAAGCGAGGGATCTCTGGTGCGGACTGCGACGGGTGTGGACTGCGACGGGTGCAGGCCCGCAGGGCCTGTCCCCGTCACCCGCTTGGGGCAGGGCCTGTCCCCGACGGCTGGCGTTTTGCCTAGAATGAGGCTCGTGGAATCTGTCGAGACCGCCGCAGCCCCGACACGACCCTCCCGGCACGAGGGGGTTGGTCCCGCCCTGTCCGCCATCGCGCGGGCGGTGGCGGAGAGCATGAGTCTCAAAGACGTGTTCTCGCGGGTCGCGGAAGCAGTGCGGCGGGCGCTCCCGTTCGACACCATGGGCGTGAACGTCACGGAGAACCCGGATCTCCCTCTGGACGCGATGCCCGAGGACGAGGCGTTCTCCGTCTACTCCGCAGTGGGAGAGGAAGGGGTCGAGGAGATCGGTCTGCGCTACCGCCGGTCCGACGTCTCGCCGCAGCTGCGACTTGCCGCGATGGGTCAGGTCGTCCGGCACTCCGACATCACGACGCAGCTCGACCCGTCGTTCGCGCTCGACCGCCAGGCGATCGAGCTCGGCTCCCGTTCGCTGATCGTCACCCTGCTGCCCGGACCCCGGCCGCTCGGGAGCATCTGGTTCTCTTCGAAAGAGACCGACGTCTACCTGCCGGAGGATGAGGAAACTGTCCTCGCGATCGCCGATCTCGTGTCCCTGGCGCTCCAGCATGAGCGGCTCTTCCGCAAGGAGAAGGAGCGGCGTCAGCGGAGCGAGGCGCTCGAGGCTCTGGTGCCGATGCTCTCGAAAGCACTGGACATCCGCGAGGTCTTCGATCAGCTCTCGGCGGCCGTCGCCGGGATCCTGCCGCACGACCGGATGGCGCTGGGCCTCCTGTCCAAGGACCGGACCTCGGTGCGCATCCACGCCTACACCGGGGAGCGCATGGCGGACATGCCGAAGACGATCCCGCTCGACGACGAAGCGCGGGAGAGCGCCGACTGGAGCTTCTTCCTAGTGCCCGACATCCGCCGGGAACCGGGCTGCTGCACGGAGAAGTTCGAGCTCATGAAGCGTGACGGGATCCGCTCGATGCTCCGCGTGCCGATCCGGCTCGAAGGGGAGATCGTCGGCGGCCTGAACTTTCTCTCGCGCACGGTCGCACGCTATCGAGAGGAGGACGCGGACATCGCGCGGCGGATCGCCGACCAGGTCGCGCTCGTCCTCTCGCATGAAAAGATTGCCGAGGAGGAGCGGATCGCGGCCGAGGCGCGCGAGGAGGCGCTGCGGCTCGAGGGCCGCGTCGCCTCGCTCACCGAGCAGCTCGCTTCGATGGGCGGCGCGCGACAGATCCTCGGTAAGTCGAAGAGCTGGCGAGAGGTCCTCGACCACGTCTCGAAAGTCGCGAAGACGGAGACGACCGTGCTGCTGACGGGGGAGTCCGGCACCGGCAAGGAGGTCGTGGCGCGCGCGATTCATGCTGCGTCGCCCCGGTCGGGAAAGCCCTTTCTCGCGATCAACTGCGCGGCGCTGCCCGAGCAGCTCCTGGAGTCCGAGCTCTTCGGGTACGAGCGGGGCGCCTTCACGGGCGCGCTGCAGTCGCGCGCCGGGAAGATCGAGCAGGCCGCCGGCGGGGTGCTCTTCCTGGACGAAGTGGCCGAGATGTCACCGTCGGTGCAGGCGAAGTTCCTGCGGGTCCTGCAGGAGCGCGAGTTCCAGCGCCTCGGGGGCTCGCGGGTCCAGAAGGCCGACGTGCGCGTCATCGCGGCGACGAACCGGGACATCTCGGCCGCGCTCGCCTCCGGCCAGTTCCGGGAGGACCTTTATTACCGACTGAAAGTCTTCGAGATCGCGCTGCCTCCGCTGCGGGAGAGAAAAGACGACATTCTCCTGCTCGCGGAATCCTTCATTCAGGAGATCGGCCCGAAGGCCGGCCCCTGCGCCGGGATCTCCAAGGAGGCGCGCGGCGCGCTGCTTGCCTATTCGTGGCCGGGCAACGTGCGCGAGCTGCGCAACGCGATCGAACGCGCGATCATCCTGTGCGGCGGCGGTCTGATCACGGCGACGCACCTGCCGCTCACTCAGAACGGCGGCAACGGCCGCGGGACCGCATCGGTCGCGACGGCGGGGAAGAGCCTGGAAGACGTCGAGCGCGAGCTGGTGGAGAACGCGCTGAAGGACGCGCGCAACAACAAGGCGCAGGCAGCGCGGCTGCTCGGGATCACGCGCGCGCAGCTCTACTCGCGACTCCAGAAATACGGTGTGGCCTAGAGCGCCGCTCTAGGCTGGACCAGGCTCGAGAATCGCTTCCGCGTCGATCGTGATGTAGACGCCGTCCCCGACGACCATACCGCCCCGGTCGAGCGTGTCGTTCCAGTTCACCCCGAAGTCCTTCCGGTTGATCCGCGTCGTGGCCACGAAGCCGGCGCGAATCCTGGGGCCTTTGTCCACGCCGTCCTCCCACCAGGGGGTCTTCCACCGGCCGAGGTATCGCACGTCGAGCGAGACCGGCCGCGCGACCCCGCGGATCGTCAGCTCGCCCTTGAACTCTGCCTCGTCCGCCCCGAGGAGCTGGACCTCGTTTCCGCGGAAGGTGATGGTCGGATGGTTCTCAGCGTCCAGAAAATCGGCGCTCCGCAAGTGCGCGTCGCGATCGGGCTCTCCCGTCCAGAGGTTCGCGACATCGATCGTCACGTCGGCAGAGGTCGCGCGGGGGTTTTCCGTATCGAAAACGAGAGTTCCCCGGACGTTCTTGAAGTGTCCGCGCACCCAGGTGACCATCATGTGTCGGGCGCGAAACTCCGCCGCCGTGTGTCCCGGCTCGAAGAACCACTTCGGCATGGCGTAACGCTACCGCGAAATCGACTCGTCTCTCATCCGGACAGCGTCAAACGAACGGATTCTCGTCTGCGCTCGGGCCGTAGATCGAGGGAACGGGCACGCCGAGCTCTCGCAGGTACACGGTCAATTGTCCACGGTGGTGGTACCAGTGGTTCAGCATGATGGACCGCAGAAGCGCCGCGCGGGGCGAAGCGAAGAGCTCTCGCTCCCCGAGCATTAGCCGCCACGTGGCCGTGAGCTCGGCGTCGCTCATGCTGCCGAGCGCGGTCCTGGCCTTCGCGATGCTCCGCTCCAGCGCCGGAATCAGCTCCGAGGCATTCTCCGGGACGGTGTCGGTGAGCTGGGGAAGTTGAGCAGGAGAAGGTGAGGCGACGAGCTCGGCGATACCGCCGGGCACCCTCGCGACGTGAAGCGCAAGCTCTCCGAGCGTCCGCGCCTTTTCGTGCGGCCGCCAGGTGAGCCGGTCGTCGGGAACGCGCTCGAGCACGCGCCGTGTCGTCCGTGCCTCCTGCTCGAGTTCCTGCAACAGGCCATCGATCAGTGCCATAATTCACCTTCCTCTCCCTTCCTCGTTTCGGTTTCGACCGGGGCATCCGGACGGTCTCGCCGGGTTTCGCTCTTGAGACGAACGACGGTCCGCGAGATCGACACGCCGAAACGTCTTCTTCCGGCATAGCCGGAGGGTGCGGCTCTGTCCGCAACCTGTCGATTTCCGGACAGATTCCCTCCTCACGACACTCCGTCGCCCACTCCACGTTGACACATAAGTCCTTGACTCTCAGCCAGTTCTCTGCCAGCCGGCCCGGCCGTTGCCCCGGCACGGCTCCTGTAATACAGCTGTTCGGAGAGACCGAAATGTCACAAAGAAACGTCGAGGTCCTGCTCGGGAAAATCCTGACCGACGATGGATTCCGAGAATCCTTCCTGCCCGTCGGTCCTCGGAGCTTCGAACTGGCTTCGTCGCTCGGCCTGGAATTCACTCCAGTCGAACGGAGCGCGCTCTCGACGCTGCGCCGCCGGGCGTTCGAGTGCCTCGCGCGGACGCTCGACGCGCGGATCTCGCGATCATCCGCGTCCTCGGAGCGACTCGCCGTCGGCGATGAAGGGGGATTCTGAATGTCTCGTCTCCGTCTCATCGTTCTGCTCTTCGCCGCGGCGGCGGCCGCCCCCGGGCAGACGCCCACTGTCCCGCTGACTCTCGAGGAGGCGACGCGCCGCACGCTCCAGCGCAACACGACCCTGGCAGTCGAGCGGGAGAACGTCAAGCAGGCCGGCTTCGCGGTTCTCGGCGCGCGGGGAGCCTACGACGTCGTCTGGAACGCCGACCTCGGGTGGCACCGGCACACCGACCCGGTCAACTCGGCCTTCTCCGGCGCGCCGGCCGGGGAGCTCGCCCCGGAGACCGAGAGCGTCAGCGGCTCGACCTCGTTTTCGCGGCTCCTTCCGACGGGCGGGACCGTCTCGCTCTTCGGCGGCGCGGACCGCTCGACGACCGACGGCGTCTTTACGATTCTCTCGCCCGCCGACTCGACCGACGTCGGGGTCGCAGTCCGACAGCCGTTGCTGCGCAATCTGGCGATCGATCCGGCCCGCGAAGCGATCCGCGTCGCGGCGGCGGACCGGAGCGCGTCGGAGGCGCGGCTCACTCGCGTCGTCTCGGACACGATCCGCCAGGTCGATGCGTCGTACTGGAGCCTCGTCGCCGCCCGGCGCGACGTCGCCTCGATCGAGAGCGCGGTCGCGCTGGCGGAGAAGCAGCTCTCCGAGACGAAGAGCCGCGTGGAGGCAGGGACGCTCGGCGAGACCGAGGTCGCGCAGCCGACCGCCGAGCGCGAGCGCCGCAAAGGCGATCTCGCTCTCGCGCGGCAGCGCGTCGCCGAGGCGGAGAACACGCTGAAGCTGCTCGTGCTGGGAGACCCGAGAGATCCGTCCTGGTCAGTCGAGATCGTGCCGGCCGACAACCCCGAGTCGACGACCTCTGCGCCCGACGTCGAAAAGGCGCTCGAGACGGCCTTCGCGCGGCGACCGGAGATCGTCGAGGCGAAGGCCCGCTGGGCGCGCTTCGAAGCGCAGGTGGAAGGGCGCCGGAGCGACTTGAAGCCGCGGCTCGATCTCGTCGGCGCCTACGAGCGAAGGGGACTCGCGGGACGAACGAATCCGAACGCGGTGGCATTCGCGGGGCAGCCCGTCGTCGTCCCTCCGGCTTTGGAAGGCGGGTGGGGGCGGTCGTACGGGACGATCGCCGACAACGAGTTTCCGGACGCGTCGGTCGGCGTGTCCTTCTCTTTCCCGATCGGCAACCGGTCCGCGCGCGCGAACCTCGCGGTCGCGAAGTCCGCGCTCTCGCAGGCCACGCTCGCCGTTTCGGGCGAGGAGCAGCAGGTGCAGGCCGAGGTCCGAAACGCGGCTTTCGCGCTCGACTCCGCGCGGCAGCGGATCGAGGCGGCGCGGGCCGCCCGGGTCGCGGCCGAGACCCAGCTCTATGCCGAGCAGGAGCGCTTCGCGGTGGGGATCTCCACGAACTTCCTCGTCCTGACGCGTCAGAACGATCTGACCAACGCACGCGTCACCGAGACCTCCGCGCTCACCGACTACCGCAAGGCGGCCACCGAGTTCGCGCGGGCCACGGGTGTTCTGCTCGAAGAGCGCCGGATCGAGGTCGGTGACCCGGCCAAATCCGCCGCTCCTGCCGGCTCGCGATAACGCCATCGCGTCGGGTGAGTCGATCGCCCGTTGCTCTCGCCGTCGGCCGGGCGTCCTCGCATTTCGATTGCAGGACAATAAACGTCACGGACCGTGCCGCCGTGACCCACGCCGAGCTCGCAGACATCGCGGGCGACATCCGCCGCAGCCGTGCGAGTTGCGTCCCACGCCGCCGGGTAGTATTTCGACATGGCGATCGAGAAGGGCTGGCCGGGCAGGGCGATGGACGCCGTCGAAAAGCTGACCGGCCGGCGGGCGACAACCGCCTCGGGACGTTCTGATTGAAGCCGCGGAGCCGTGTCGAGTTTTCGCTTCCAACCGGAGCAGGTGAATGAAAAGAATCCGTCCGCTGATCGTCGCGGGTGTCTCGCTCGTCCTCGCCGCGGGCTGCAAGAAACAGGCGACGCAGGGCTTCGAGAGGCCGCCGGCGCCCGTCTCGGTCGCCGAGGCGGTGTCGCGCGACGTGCCGCTCTATCTCGACCAGGTCGGGAAGGTCGTCGCGCGCGAGCTGGTCGACGTCAAGCCGCAGGTGAACGGACGGATCCTGCAGATCCATTTCACCGACGGCGCCGACCTCCGGAAAGGCCAGCTTCTCTTCACGATCGATCCGCGGCCGTTCCAGGCGCAGCTCGCCGCCGCACAGGGCACGGTCGCGCAGTCGAAGGCGACGCTCGACTTCGCGCGAATCCAGGTCGACCGGGCCGCGGGTCTCATCCAGACGAAGGCGATCTCACAGCTCGAGTACGACCAGAGGAAGAACGCCTTCGCCGTCGCGCGGGCGCAGGTCCAGCAGGGAGAGGCCGCGGTCGAGACGGCGCGCTTGAACCTTCAGTACTGCCAGATCCAGTCTCCGATCGACGGGCGAGCCGGCCGCCGGCTCGTCGATCCCGGCAACGTCGTCAAGGAGAACGAAACCACGCTGCTGACGATTCAGAGACTCGACCCGATCTATGCCGACTTCACCGTCACGGAGAACGACCTGACCGCGGTGCAGCGCAACATGCGGTCGGGAGCGCTCCGGGTCGAGGTCCGGCTGCCCGACGAGCCCGACAAGCCGATCGCCGGCGCACTCACGTTCCTGGACAACTCGGTGCAGCGCGAGACCGGAACGGTCGGCCTGCGCGCGACGGTCGCGAACCCCGACCACCGGCTCTGGCCCGGCCGTTTCGTCAACGTCCGGCTCGTGCTCTCGACCTTGCCGAACGCGGTGCTCGTCCCGGCGGTCGCGCCGCAGATGTCGGCGAAGGGTTCGTTCGTTTACGTGGTCAAGCCCGATTCGACCGCCGAACTTCGTCCGGTCGTGACGGGACAGCGCCAGGGGGACCTCGTCGTGATCTCGCAGGGCGTGAAACCGGGTGAGAAAGTCGTCGTCAACGGCCAGCTCGGCGTGACGCCGGGCGGCAAGGTGCGCGAGCTGGTGCAGCCGGCGGCGAACCCGGAGGCTCCTCCTCGACCGCAACCCTCTCCGCGGCCCGGAGAGGCAGCCGGAGGTCAGAAGTCATGAACCTCTCCGAGCCCTTCATCCGACGTCCCGTGATGACGGCGGTCCTGACCGCCGCGGTCATCGTCTTCGGGGTCATCGCGTATCGGCGCCTGCCGGTCAACGACCTGCCGACGGTCGACTATCCGGTCATCAACGTCTTTGCGGCTTACCCGGGTGCCTCGCCCGAGACGGTCGCCAACAACATCGCGACCCCGCTCGAGCGGCAGTTCATGCAGATCAACGGGCTCGAGCTCATCACGTCGCAGAGCAGCCAGGGGACGACGAGCATGACGCTCCAGTTCGCCCTCGGGAAGTCGATCGACGCGGCCGCGACCGACGTACAGACGGCGATCTCGCAGGCGACCGGCGCGCTTCCGGTCGATCTGCCGTCGCCCCCGTCCTTCTCGAAGACCAACCCGAACGACGCGCCGATCATGTACATCGCGCTGACGAGCGAGTCGGTCACGCAGGGCCAGCTTTACGACTATGGCAGCACGCAGGTCGGCCAGCGGATCTCGATCCTGCCGGGCGTCTCGCGCGTGAACGTCTACGGCACGAAGTCGGCGATCCGTATCAAGGCGGATCCCTCCGCGATGTGGGCGCGCGGCATCTCGGTCGACGACGTCACGGCGGCCGTCCGCAACGGCACGAGCTCGACCGGCGCGGGACAGCTCGACAGCTCCTCCGGCACGGCCGTGCTCCAGCCGCAGGGACAGCTCCTGACCGCCGCGGATTACGCGAACCTGATCGTCGGCGGCAAAGAGGGCGCTCCGGTCTACCTGCGCGACGTGGCGAAAGTGAAGGACTCCGTCCAGGACGAGCGGATCAACATGCGGTTCTGGGTCCGCGGCTACAACGTGCCGTCGGCCACGGTGATCGTCGCGGTCAATCGGCAGGCGGGCGCGAACGCGGTCGAAGTGTCGAAGTCGATCCGCGCCGTCCTGCCGATCATCAGCGCGGAGCTTCCGGGTTCCGTGCGCGTCACGCCGATTTACGACCGTTCCCAGTCGATCGTCCACTCGGTCAACGACGTCCAGACGACGCTGCTCATCGCGTTCGTGCTCGTCGTCGCGGTGATCTTTCTCTTCCTGGGCCGCGCCCGCGACACGCTCATCCCGGCCGTCGCGCTCCCGCTCTCGCTGCTGATCACGTTCGTCGTGATGAACCTCCTCGGCTACAGCCTGGACAACCTCTCGCTGATGGCCTTGACGCTCGCGATCGGCTTCCTCGTGGACGACGCGATCGTCTTTCTGGAGAACACGGTGCGGCGCATGGAGCGGGGCGAGAAGGCGTTCGAAGCCGCGATCAACAGCGCGAAGGAGATCAGCTTCACCATTCTCTCGATGACGATCTCGCTGGCGGCCGTCTTCATCCCGCTCGTTTTCATGTCGGGACTGGTCGGGCGGATCTTCCGCGAGTTCGCGATCACGATCGTCGTCGCGGTCCTGGCGTCGGGCATCGTGTCGCTGACCCTGACGCCGCTCATGTCCGCGCGCCTCCTCCAGGACCGCGGCCCCGGTTCGAAGAAGACCTGGATGGAGCGGGTCATCGGAGGGGTGGAGAAGCGGGTCCTCGGGTCGTACGGCCGGGGTCTCTGGTGGTTCCTCGAGCGGAGGTGGATCTCGACCGCGATCTGGGTCGTGTGTCTCGCGGGGACGATCCTCCTCTTCTTCACCATCCCGAAGACTTTTCTGCCGACCGGGGACTCGAGCGTCGTGACCGGCGTGTTCCTCGGCAAAGAGGGCTCCTCTCCCCAGCAGATGCACGCGATTCAGAACGACGTGGACGCGACCCTGCACAAGGACCCGAGCGTCCTCATGGACTTCACGATGACCGGCGCAACTGGCTACCTGCCCGGCAACATGGGGCTGACGTTCACCTTCTTGAAACCGCCGAAGGAGCGCGCTCCGATCCCGCAGGTCGCGGCCCAGCTGATGGGCAAGATCAGCTCGGTGCCGGGCGTGATGGCGTTTCTCCGTCCGTATCCCGTTCTTCAGATCTCGACGGGCGCCACGAACCAGAGCCAGGGGCAGTACGCCTTCTCCGTGTCGGGCGTCAACCCCGGCCAGGTGTACGAGACGGCCGGGAAGCTCATGGGCAAATTCCGCGACTACCCGGGATTCCTGTCCGTCTCTTCCGACTACTTCGCGAACACGCCGAACCTGGACATCGAGATCCGGCGCGACCAGGCGAAGACGTACGGGGTCTCGGAGGCCCGGATCCTGACGCTGCTCCGCAACTCGTACTCGCAGAACTACCTGTATCTGATCAAGAGGCCGCAGGACCAATACCAGGTCATCCTTGAGGCGCAGGACTCCGCGCGCGCAGAGCCCGAGGATCTCTCGCTCCTCTACATCAAGTCGGATGACGGGAAGAACCTCGTGCCGCTGCGCGAGCTCGTCACGTGGAAGCAGACGCTCGGGCTCCAGAGCGTCAACCACCTGAACCAGTTCACGAGTGTCACGTTCTTCTTCAATTTGAAGCCTGGCGTGCCGATCGGCGACGCGACCAACTTCATCAACAAGACGGCGGCCTCCGTGGTCCCGCCGACCCTGCGCGCGAGCCTCCAGGGCGAGGCGCTCACGTTCCGCGACACCGTGCGGAACTTGACCATCCTGATGCTCCTCGCGGTCTTTGTGATGTATGTGATCCTCGCGATCCTCTACGAGAGCTACGTCCACCCGATCACGGTCCTCTCGACGCTGCCGACCGCGCTCGTGGGAGGCTTGTTGACGCTCTTCCTCTTTCGGCAGACGGCGTCGCTGTACGCCTACGTCGGCATGTTCATGCTGATGGGCATCGTCAAGAAGAACGCGATCATGATCGTGGACTTCGCGCGGGCGCGGGTCGACGCCGGCGAACAGGCGGAGAAGGCGATCCACGACGCGAGCATGGACCGCTTCCGCCCGATCCTGATGACGACGCTCGCGGCCGTCTTCGGCGCGCTCCCGATCGCCCTCGGTTTCGGAGCCGACGGCGCTTCCCGTCGGCCGCTCGGCCTCGTGATCGTGGGAGGGCTCGTTTTGTCGCAGTTCATCACGCTCTTCATCACCCCGGTCATCTATCTCTTCCTCGAGACGTTCCAGGAGAAGGTCCTGGACAAGACGTCGTTCTTCCGCGCGGGGCACCACCGTCCGGTTCCGGTGGAGGCCCCGGCCGCCGCGTCGACGGCGGAAGCCGTTCGATGAAAAGTCGGGTCGCGCTCCTCCTGCCGGCCGTCCTCGCGACGGCGTGCGCGGTCGGGCCGAACTACAGGCGACCGGCCTTGAACGTCCCGGAGAAAGTCCGCGGGGAGGCCGGTCCCGGTGAGGCCGCCTCGCTCGCGGATCAGCCCTGGTGGCAGCTGTTCCACGACGACACGCTCCGCTCTCTGATCGACGACGCCTTGAAGAACGGCTACGACGTCCGTCTCGCGGTGGCCCGCGTCGAGGAAGCCCGCGCCAACGCCGGGATCGCGCGGTCGCAGTTCTTCCCGCAGATCGAGTACAGCGCGGAGTGGTCGCGATCCCGGCAGGCGCAGGAGCTGGCGCCGGGAATCGGGACGATCGACCTCCATGACGTCAACCTCGGCCTTTCCTGGGAGCTCGACCTGTGGGGCCGCATCCGCCGGTTGAACGAGGCCGCGCGTGCGCAGTATCTCGCGACGGAGGAAGCTCGCCGCGGCGTCCTGCTCTCTCTCGTGTCGGACGTCGCGACCCGGTATTTCCAGCTCCGGGAGCTCGACACCGAGCTCGACGTCGCGAAACGGACGACCACGGCGTTCCAGCAGACGTACGACCTCTTCCGTCGGCGCTTCGAGGCGGGAGAGGCATCGGGCCTGGAGACCGCGAGCGCCGAGGCCTCGCTCGCGAGCGTGTCGGCGCGGGTCCCGCAGCTCGAGAGCCAGATCGTGGCGCTCGAGAACGAGATCAACCTGCTCTCGGGGAAGAATCCCGCCGACGTCCCGCGGGGCGCCGCTCTGACGGACCAGTTCCTGCCTCCGGAAGTGCCGCCGGGCCTCCCTTCGGACCTGCTGCGGCGCCGCCCCGACCTCCGCGAAGCCGAGCAGGAGCTCGTCGGCGCGAACGCGAACGTCGGCGCGGCGGTCGCCGACTTCTTCCCGCGGATCAGCCTGACCGGAGCGTACGGCGGAGTCAGCACGCAGGTGTCGGACCTCTTCGGCGTCGGCAAGACGTGGTCGATCGCCGCGGGGCTCGCGGGCCCGCTCTTCACCGGAGGGCGCTTGAAGAACCAGTACGACGCGCGCGTCGCGCAGTGGGAGCAGGCGAAGGTCCTGTACGAGCGCGCGGTCACGAACGCGTTCGGCGAGGCCTCGTCCGCGCTCGTCGCGCACGAGAGGCTCGCGCGGGCCGAAGGAGAGCAGGCGCGCACCGTCGCGGCGTACCAGGAGGCGGTGAAGCTCTCGAACGAGCGCTACGTCGCGGGCCTAGCGGGCTACCTCGACGTGCTCCAGGCGGAGCAGCAGCTCTTTCCGGCGGAGAACACGCTCGCGCAGATTCGGTTGACCCGGCTCGCGAACTTCGTCCGGCTGTACAAGGCGCTGGGCGGCGGATGGAACGTCCCGGATCCCGACTGGGTTCGGACGGCGTCCACGTCCCGTTGACCCGTCGCCTTCAGAGCCCGGCGCCGACTCCGCGAATCGACGCCGAACCGGTGGATTCCGCAGCTCAGCGCTGAGGCCGAATCCGGATCAACGTCAGCGCGCAGACGGAAGAGAGAAGCGCGAGCGCCGCGGAGATCTTCATCGACACCCGAAACGAGTCGACGAGAGCCGCGGCGATCGCTTTTTCGACTCCCCGCGCCTCCGCCGCGCTCGAGGTCCGAGGCGCCTGCGCCGCGCCGAGCTTGAGGCGCTCGCTGGCCGGAATCTTCGCAGAGACCGCGGCGAGCCCCGCTTCCGACAGGTGGCGGTCCAGCGCCCGATCGAACACGCCGGACGCGACGACTCCGAAAGCGGCGATCGCGACGAGGCCGGCCACCCGCGCGACGGCGTTGTTGACTCCCGAAGCCGTTCCGGTGTTGCGCTCGCCGACCGCGTTCAATACGGCCGTCGTCAGGGGAGCCACCGTGATCGCCATCCCCAGACCGAGAACGCAGAGGGCGGGCAAGAGAGCGGTGACGTATCGCCCGTCGTGCCGCACGGAGAGGAGAAAGAAACCGGCCGCCGCGATCGCGGGGCCGACCGTCAACGGGATGCGGGGACCGAAGCGGTCTGCGATCGCCCCGGCTGGCCGCGACAGCGCGAAGATGAGGACGATCAACGGGAAAAGCGTCGCGCCGGCCCGGGACGGCGAATATCCCTGCGCCTGGATGAGCTCGAACGGCAGGAGGAAAAAAGTGGCGGAGAGCGCGGCGTAGAGAAACAGGGTGAGCAGGTTCGCTCCCGCAAATGCGGGAATCCGAAAAAGGTCCAGGGGAACTATTGGATGGGCGCTTCGCGCTTCGACGGCGACGAACGCGGCGAGAGCGGCCCCGCCGGCAGCGAGCGAAGCCCAGACCCGGGGATCGCTCCATCCGGCCGCGGGCGCCTCGATGAGCCCGAAGACCAGCGCGGCGAGACCGATCGTCGCAAAGAGCGCACCGGCCGGATCGAGACGCCCGACCGAGGGATTCCGGGTTTCCGGAACCTTCCGCAGGGCGATAAAGAGAACCGCCGCCGCGATCGGCAGATTCAGGAAGAACACCGCTCTCCAGGACGCGACCTGGACCAGCCATCCGCCGGCGACGGGGCCGACCGCCCCGGCGACCGACGTCAGCGAAGACCACGTCCCGACGGCCCGGCCACGTTCTCGCGACGAGAAGGCCGCGCCCAGGATCGCGAGACTGGACGGGACGAGTAGGGCGGCGCCCACGCCCTGAACGGCGCGAGCGGCCACGAGCCAGCGGACGCCGGGGGCGAGCGCGCAGGCCGCCGAGGACGCCGCGAAGACGGCGACGCCGATCGCGAAGACCCGGCGCCGGCCGAACCGATCCCCGAGCGACCCCCCGACGAGAACGAGCGCCGAAAGGAAGAGTGCATAGGCCTCGACGACCCACTGCACGGTCGAAACGGAAGCTTTCAGGTCCTTCTGGAGCACTGGCAGCGCGACGTTGACCACGGTCCCGTCGATGAAGGCCATGCTCGATCCGAGAATCGTCGTCGCGAGGACCCATCGTGCGGTCGCCCGGCTGCACGGGGACGGCTCGGCCGCGTAGAGGATGCCCTCGTCGCAGGGCCCTCTTGCGAGAACGTTCATCGGAGATGTCCCCGCGCGCACGCGGCGGCGCGCTCGAGGAGCAGCGTGCGCTCGCGCGCGTTGCGCGTGAGCGATGCCGCGCTCTCGAACTCCGCGCGTGCCTCGTCGAAACGGCCGACCTTTGCGAGGAGATCGCCGCGGACGCTCGGCAAGAGGTGGTAGGCCTCGAGCGACCTCTCCGTGTGCAGCGCGTCGACGAGCTCGAGGCCCGCTGTCGGACCGAACGCCATTGCGACCGCGACCGCGCGATTCAGCTCCACGACCGGGGATGGCGCGAGCCGGGCGAGCGCGTCGTAGAGTGACGCGATGCGCGCCCAGTCCGTCTCCGCCGGGACGCGTGCCCGCGCGTGACAGGCGGCAATCGCGGCCTGAAGCGCGTACGGGCCGAGCGCGCCGCCGAGCTCTACGGCGCGCTCGAGCGCCGCGAGACCGCGGCGGATCAAGACGTGATCCCACCGCGCGCGGTCCTGATCGAGCAACAGGACGGGCTCTCCCGCCGGGCCGACTCGCGCGCGCGAGCGCGACGCCTGGATTTCCATGAGCGCGACCAGGCCGTGGACTTCCGGCTCCTTCGGAACGAGGCCGGCCAGGATGCGTCCGAGGCGGAGCGCATCCTCGCAAAGCGCGGGTCGCATCCAGTCGTCACCGGCAGTCGCCGAGTAGCCCTCGTTGAAGACGAGGTAGATGACCTCGAGAACCGACGACAGACGCGCGGCGAGCTCCGCCCCGCGGGGAACCTCGAAGCGCACGTGCGCCTCGGCGAGGGTCCGCTTGGCCCGGACGATTCGCTGGGCGACGGTCGGCTCCGGGACGAGGAACGCCCGCGCGATCTCCTCGGTGGTCAGACCTCCGAGCAGGCGGAGCGTGAGCGCGACACGCGCCTCTGTCGAGAGGACCGGATGGCAGGATATGAACACGAGGCGCAGCAGATCGTCGCCGATGTCATCGTCGATCGCGGCCTCGAAGTCCGCCACCGCGATCTCCCCTCGAGCGTCGAGCTCCCGACCGAGCTCCTCGTGCTTGCGCTCGAGTCGCGCCCTCCGGCGCAGCAGGTCGATCGCGCGATGCTTCGCGGTGGCCATGAGCCAGGCGCCCGGATTGTCCGGGACGCCCGACTCCGGCCAGCGCTCCAGCGCGGCCACGAGAGCGTCGTGCGCGAGATCCTCGGCGAGACCGACGTCGCGCACCATCCTCGTGAGGCCCGCGATGAGGCGGGCGGACTCGATCCGCCAGACCGCGTCGATCGTTCGATTCGTCTCGGACGCCGTCACGGCGACCGATCACACCATCTTCACTCCCTTAGGGGAAGGCCGGGGGCACGGTGCTCGAGAACTGGGACATCATCGCCGGCGGAGAGTGAGAGAGTGGCGCCTCGACGATGGTTCGACCCCCGAATCGACTGAAACGAAGTGCCGGTTCGCTTCGTACTTAGTGCAGAGTCGAAATCCTGCCAACCGAACCCACCAACTCTCCGCTCCGGCGGAGCCTCGGCGCCATGAAAACCCGGGACTCCTCTTCGAAGGTCCTGCACGGGTGACCGGTCGATTCGGTCCCGCGCACGCCCGGAGAATCATCCGTCAAGGCGAGCGGCGCTTCCGGGGGGAGGTGGGATGAGCAGCTTCGGATTCGGGCTCTTCTGCCTCCTGGGTTTCGTGCTCCCGGTGCCGCTCCTCGCGTGGCTCGATCGCGCGCGCCGCCGGAAAGACTGATGTACGCGGGGCACTTCGCGGCGGCGCTCGCGATCAAGGCCAAAGAGCCGCGCGCGCCCGGTTGGGCTCTCTTCCTCGGCGTCGGATTCCTCGACGTGCTCTTCGGGATCTTCGTGATGCTCGGCATCGAAAAGGTCACGATGACGCCCCACGTCGGCCACGGTTTCACGCTCGACTTCATCGACTGGTCCCACTCGCTCGCGATGTCGCTCTTCTGGGCAGCGCTTTTCTACGCGGTCTTCTGGCGGCGCGGGCCCGCCGTCGCCTTTGCGGTCGCGATCGCGGTCTTTTCGCACTTCCTGCTGGATCTGCCGATGCATCCGCCGGATCTGGCCCTCTGGCCGCATTCGACGATTCATCTGGGGTTCGGCCTGTGGAACCGGCTGCCGATCGGATGGTGGTGGGTCGAGCTTGCGGTCATCGCGCTTTTCTGCACGTACTACGTCGCGCGGGCGAGAGCTCTCGAAACGTTCGGCGGCCGCGCGCTCTGGGCGTGCGCCGTGATCCTGGCGCTGCACCTCTTCAACTCGCCCTGGCTGTCGGCCGGAAAGTGACCGCGCAGCCGTCATCCTGAGCGGAGCGAAGGATCTTGCCTCTAAAGGGAGAGATTAGCGCCGTCTCGACGACGGCGCTGTGTTACCCGCGGGCGGACCCGCGGGTTGTCGCCTCGGCTTCGCCGAGGCTCGGTGCGTCGCGCCCAGCGGTCGTTCGCAAGCTCACGTCCGCTGACGCGCTCGGTGCCCTCGTCGCTTCGCTCCTCGGAATGACAGCCTCTCGTCAGCCGGCGCGCGCGAGGGCTTCCTCGACGGGGGCGATGCGGTCGACTTCGGCCAACTCCTCTTTGGTGAGACGCCAGCCCGCGGACCGGGCGTTCGCGCGCACCTGCTCGGGCTTCGTTGCGCCGGCGATCACCGACGCGACGGGGGGGTGAGCGAGGAGCCAGGAGAACGCGAGCTCGAGGAGCGTATGCCCGCGCGATTCGGCGAACGCGCTCAGCTTCTCCGCGATGCGGCGGTTGCGGTCGTTCAGGAACCGGTCGCGCGAGCTTCCCGGATCGGACAGCCGGCCTCGAGCGACCGGTCCTCCCCGCGTGTACTTACCGGTCAGAACTCCGCTCGCCAGCGGAAAGTAGGGGATGAAGGCCAGGCCGAGGCGCTCGCACTCGGGCAGGACTTCGAACTCGGGCTGGCGGTGCAACAGGCTGTACTCGTTCTGCACGCTGACGAAACTCGCCGAGCCGTACCGCGGCAGCTCGTGCGCTTCGCGGATCTGCTCCGCCGAAAAGTTCGAGCAGCCGATCTCGCGCACCTTGCCGGCGCGTACGAGCTCGTCGAGAGCCGCGAGCGTGTCGCTGATCGGCGTCTCCGGGTCCGGCTGGTGGAGCTGGTAGAGGTCGATTCGATCGGTCCGCAGCCGGCGCAGGCTGTCCTCGCACGTCCGCCGCACGTAGTCGGGCCGCGCTCCCTTGCGTTTCTCGTCGATCTTCATCCCGAACTTCGTGGCGAGGACGACGTTCTCGCGGCGTCCCTCGAGAGCGCGGCCCAGGAACTCCTCGCTCTTCGTGCCGCCATAAATGTCGGCCGTATCGATGAAGTTGATGCCTGCGTCGAGCGCGGCGTCGACGACCGCACGCGTCCCCGTGGAGTCGAGCCGGCCGCCGAAGTTGTTTCCGCCGAGGCCGACCACCGTCACTTGAAGCGATCCGATCTTTCGGGTTTCCATGCGATCCTTTACGTGCAGGATGCGTGCCCTGAAGACGTCCCGGCGGGTCCTCGCGACGAGCGGATGCGCGGCTCTTCTCCTACTTCTTTTTCCGCTTCGCTCGTCCGCTCAGGACCCGAGCCCGTTCGGGCGCACCACTCTGTCGGTCATGCTCGTCGGCGGAAAAAACTTCGCGCCCGGCCGCCACGGGCTCGCCGAATCGTTCCTGCCCACGATCGATGCGGGGAAGTTCGTCTCCCGCCGCCTCGAGGTCGGCCTCGACTTCCATCCGTGGATCGGGATCCGGCAGCCTGTCAACGACAACGGCGACGGGGGATACAAGAACGTGACGGCCTTCGCGCTCGACGTCTACGGGCGGTGGTATCCGGCCCCGGCTTCCTGGACCTTGCGCCCCTATCTCGAGCTCGCCGAGGGTCCCTTCTACGCCCCCCGCCGCGTGCCGGCGGCCGGATCGCGCTTCAACTTCCTGACCCAGGTCGGCGCCGGCGTGACGGTCCCGATCCTGCCGGGCGCTCCCTGGTCGGTGGTCGTCGGCTATCGCATCGTGCACATCTCCAACGGCGACACGTATCGGAGGAACCCCTCCTGGAACTTCAACGGCATCTTGCTGGGAATCCGCAAGTTCGTCGGGACCGGTGGGGAGCGGCGCTGACGGACGGAGACCCGGAGATCGTTCCCGCGACCATCGCGATTCCCGGCGCTTCGGCGTTTCTTCTCGGCCGCACGCCGGTGACCAACCGCGAGTACGCGCCGTTCGTCGCGACGGGCGTCGTGGTGACCCCGCCCTGGTGGACGGATCCGGACTTCTGCGCGCCGCGTCAGCCGGTCGTCGGCGTCACGTGGGGCGACGCGATGGCCTACTGCGCCTGGCTCGGCGAATCGGAGGGCGGACGCTGGCGCCTTCCGACCGAAGCGGAGTGGGAGTTCGCGGCGTGCGGGGGATTGGAGTCACCGCGTACGCCTTGGGGAGACGACGTTCCGGAGAGGGAGATACCGGAGAGTCCTCTCGCCGGGCCGTGGGAGGGCGGACGCGGCGCGCCGAACGGATACGGCCTGCTGGACATGGGGACGATCGTCCACGAGTGGTGCCTCGACTGGGACGACGCCCCGCGAGAGCCCCGACGCCGCGCGAGCCGCGGAGGGTCGTGGCGCCATCGAATCCGCTGGTCCTCGCCGTCCGCGCGGTCGAGCCTTCCGCCCGACTATCGCTACTCCGACTACGGTTTCCGCGTGCTCTCGGAGGCCGGTTGACTCACCAGTCGGCGTCTCCGCCGGCTACCGGATCCGCAGCACGATTTTCCCGAGCACGTGCCCCTTCACGAGCTCGTACGCCGCCGCGGCGCGGGAGAGTGGGTAGGTCTTCGCAATCGGGACTTTGAGCCTCGCCGCCGCCACTGCGCGGTTGAGACGCTCGAACTCGCGGACGCCGGTCATTCCGTCGTAGGCCGTCGTCTTCACGCCGCGTCGCTTCCGGGGCGGCGGCTCGACGCCGTTCGGGTACGCGAATCGGCCGCCGCGTTTCTTCAACGCGTCGAGGCAGCGGGCGAGGGACTTTCCGCCTGCGAATGCGAGCACCGCGTCCACCCCGTTCGGAGCGAAGCGGCGCGCTGCTGCGAGCAGATTCTCGCGCTTCCCGTCCACCGCGGCGTCCGCGCCGAGGCGCCGCACGAGGGCGAGGCCGTCCCGGCCCGACGCCGTCGCGAGCACCCGCGCCCCGCGCGACTTCGCGAACTGCAGAGCGAGACTTCCCACGCCGCCGGATGCGCCGTGGATGATCACGTTCTCGCCCTTCCTCAGGCGGAGCGCGTCGTCGACCCCCTGGAGCGCCGTGAGTCCCGTCGTGGCGATCGCGCCCGCGCTCTTCAAATCGAGGCGTCGCGGTACGCGCGCGGCCTTCTTCGCGTCGACCACAACCTGCTGCGCGTGAAATCCGCCCTTCCTGTTCTGGTAGCTGTACGAGTAGACGCGGTCACCGGGACGAAAACGCCGGACCCGGGTGCCTATCGCGGCAACGACGCCCGCGCCGTCGCTTCCGGGCACGAGGAACCGGTTCGACCCTTCCGGCCTCATCGCCGAGTCCCAGCTCCCGACGCCCGCGGTGTCGACCGCGATCCGCACCTCGCGCCGGCCGACGGACGGTACGGGGATTTCGCGGATCGAGACGACTCCGCGGCGATCGATCGTCGCTGCGAGCACGACGCTCGCTCCGGCTGCACGATGCGTGCCCCGGAGGGTCTTCGGTCGTCGGGATGACACGCGGATGAGGCAGCGGGGAGAGGGAGAGAACACTTCGAACCTTCCGGCCGCCGAATCGTAAGCAGGATTCGGGGAGGACGCATGCTCCGAATCCTCACTGTGACAGGCTTTCTCATGACGACCGGTTTGTCTCTGATGGCCGCGCCCGCGGACCTCGAGTCCCGCCGCAAGGCGATGAAGGACCTGCTCTCGGAGCAGTGGGAGTACACGCTCTCGCACAACCCCGAGTTCGCGTCCATCCTGGGAGACAAGCGCTGGAACGACAAGCTCTCCGACTTCTCGCAGGAGGCGATCGACAAGGACCTCGCCAAGACGAAGGAGTTCCTGGACCGCTTCGAGGCGATCGAGCCGACCGGGTTTCCCGAGCAGGAGGCGTTGACGAGGACGCTTCTCGTGCGCGGTTTTCGCGAGCAGCTCGAGGACGCACGGTTCAAGAACTGGGAGATGCCGGTCACCCAGATCTACGGCATCCACATCGACGCACCGCAGCTCGTCTCGCTTCTGTCCTTCGAGACCGTCAAGGACTACGACGACTACGTGGCGCGTCTGAAAGCGCTGCCGGTGCTGATGGACCAGACGGTGGTCCAGATGCGCAAGGGGATGGCGGAGAAGCTGATGCCGCCCAGGTTCCTGCTCGAGAAGGTCTTGACTCAGACGGAGGGGATTGCGGGGAAAAAGCCGGAAGAATCGGCGTTCGCGATGGCGGTGTCGAAGATCCCGGCCTCCTTCTCCGAGTCGGATCGCGCGCGGGTGCGCGAGGCGATCCTCGGCGCAATCCGCGACTCGGTTGCTCCCGCGTATTCGAAGTTCGCGAAGTTCGTCCGCGAGGAGTACGCCCCGCGCGGCCGGACGGAGCCGGGGATGTGGTCGCTCCCGGATGGCGACGCTCGGTACGCCACGACGGTCCGCCGCCAGACCACCACCAACCTGACGCCCGACGAGATCCACTCGATCGGGGTCGAGCAGGTCGCGGCCATCGAGAAGGACACGACAGCCGTCGCCAGGCGTCTCGGGTTTGCCGACTGGAAGGCGCTCGCGGCTTCGATCCAGAAGGACCCGAAGCGCCACTTCCACTCGCGCGAGGAGATCCTCGCCGCGTATCGGAAGTTCATCGATCGGATGAAGCCTCAGCTTCCGAAGCTCTTCGGTCGCCTGCCCAAGGCCGACCTCATCGTCATGCCGGTCGAAGAGTTCCGCGAGAAGGAAGCGTCCGGAGCCCAGTACAACCAGGGGGCGCCGGACGGCTCACGGCCCGGTCACGTCATGGTCAACACGAGCGACCCGGAGTCCCGCAAGACGATCTCGACCGAGTCGACCGCGTACCACGAGGGCGTGCCGGGACATCACCTCCAGATCGCGATCGCGCAGGAAGTCCAGGGCCTTCCGCCTCAGCGCCAGCAGGCGTTCTACACCGCGTTCGTCGAGGGATGGGCGCTCTACTCGGAGCGGCTCGGCAAGGAGATCGGGTTCTACGAAGACCCTTACAGCGACTTCGGCCGGCTGCAGGACGAAATGCTCCGCGCGATTCGCCTCGTCGTGGACACCGGGTTCCATTCGAAGAAGTGGACCCGCCAGCAGGTCATCGATTACTTTCACGCCCACTCGGCGATCGACGAGGTCGACGTCCAGACCGAGACCGACCGTTACATCTCGATCCCGGGTCAGGCGCTCGCTTACAAGGTGGGCCAGCTGAAGATCATCGAGCTCCGCGAGAGGGCGAAAACGAAGCTCGGTCCGAAGTTCGACGTTCGGAAGTTCCACGACACGGTGCTCGACGCCGGCGCGCTGCCGCTCGACGTGCTCGAGGCGCGCGTGGACGCGTGGATTGCGGGGGAGAAGGCAGGCACGGCCGCGACGAGCTGAACCTCTCCTCCCGTCCTTCCGACGAGTGTAGCGACGGGGAATCTCCCATCTTGTCTGGAGCGATCCCTCGCTTCGCTCGGGACGACAGCGGATCGGTCGGCCGGCGGAGAACTGTTCCCCTGATATCGTTCCCCTTCCGACAACACAACTTTCATTCGAGGGACACATGAACCTTCGCGCCCGCTCTCTGCTCCTCTTCCTCCCGTTCTTTCTGATTACGGCTCTCGCCGCCCCGGACATCCACAACACGCGCCTCCTGACCGAGCCCGCGATCACCGCGGACCGGATCGCCTTCATTTACGCGGGCGACCTCTGGACGTGCGGCCTCGACGGCGGCAACGTCCGGCGCCTGACATCGGACGTCGGGTTCGAGTCCTCCCCGGCCTTCTCGCCCGACGGGAAATGGATCGCCTTCTCCGCGCAGTACGAGGGGAACACTGACGTTTACGTCGTCTCCGCGGACGGAGGGGTCCCGAAGCGCCTGACGTGGCACCCGGGCAACGACGTCGTCCAGGGGTTCACGCCGGACGGCAAGTCCGTCGTGTTCACGTCGCCGCGCGCGGTGTATACGGGCCGCTACACGCAGCTCTTTTCGGTGCCGGTCGAGGGCGGGTCCGAGCAGCAGCTCGCGATCCCCAACGCGAACCGTGCGGCCTTCTCCGCCGACGGCCGGCGCATCGCATACAACCCGGGCTCCCCGCAGTTCCTCCAGTGGAAGCGCTACCGCGGCGGCGCGGTCTCGCAGGTCTGGCTCTACGACGTCACGACCCACGCGATCGAGAAGGTGCCGCAGCCCGCGGCGCGTGCGAACGACGCCGGTCCGATGTGGATCGGCGACAGGGTCTACTTCCGCTCCGACCGGGAGGGGGAGTTCAATCTCTATTCCTGGGACGCGAAGGCGAAGGCGATCCAGCGGGTCACGAACCACTCCGACTTTCCGGTCGCCAATGCCTCCGCCGGAGGCGGGAAGATCGTCTACGAGCAGGCGGGCTACCTCCACCTCTTCGATCCCGCGACCGGCGCGTCGAAGAAGCTGACGATCGGCGTCGCGGCGGACCTGCCGGAGACGCGGCCGCACTTCGTGAAGGAAACGAAGACGCGTCACTACATCCGCGACTTTTCCCTCTCCCCGACGGCCGTGCGCGTGGCGGTCAACTTCCGCGGCGAGATCGTCACGGTCCCGGCGGAAAAGGGGGACGTGCGCAACCTGACCAACACGACGGGAGTGCATGAGCGCTCGCCGATCTGGTCGCCCGACGGCCGCTCCATCGCGTACTTCTCGGACGAGTCCGGGGACTACCAGCTCTTCATCGAGAGCCAGGACGGAAAGGGAGAACCCAGAAAATTCAAGCCTTCGGGCGCGGGCTTTTACGAGTCGCCGGTGTGGTCGCCCGACAGCAAGAAGATCGCGTACGTCGACAACGCGCGCTCTCTCTACTGGATCGACGTCGCGACGGGCACTTCGAAAAGGGTGGGCGGCGACTACTTCTACGGTCCGGCCAAGACGCTGCGCCCCGCCTGGTCTCCCGACTCGAGGTGGATCGCCTACGCCGTCAACAATCACGCCCTGATCCAGACCGTGTATGCCTATTCCCTGGATGAGAACAGGTCCTCCGCCGTCACGGACGGCCTCTCCGACGCGAGCCAACCGGTTTTCGACCGCAGCGGCAAGTACCTGTTCTTCTTCTCTTCGACCAACGCGGGCCCCATCAACAACTGGTTCACGCTCGAGAACGTGGACCTTCACTCCACGCAGTCCATCTACCTGGCGGTCCTCCGAAGGGATCTCCCGTCTCCGCTGGTCAAGGAGAGCGACGAGGAGAAGCAGGCCGCCGAGGCGTCGAAGAAGAGCGACTCCGAGGTCGAGAAGAAAGAGGAGAAGAAGGACGAGCCGGGCAAGACCGACGCGAAGTCCGACGAGAAGCCAAAGGCGCCGCCGAAGGTCGAGCCGGTGCGCATCGACTTCGATGGATTGAATCAGCGGATCCTCGACGTGCCCGTCCCCACGGCGGAGCTTTCGAACCTCCAGCCCGGCGAGGGCGGCCAGATTTTCTTCCTGCGGACCGCCGACGAGAAGAACGCGCTCCAGCGCTTCGACCTCAAGGACCGGAAGACCGAGACGCTCCTGCCCGACGTCGAGGACTACGCGATCTCCGCCGACGCGAAGAAGCTCCTCTACAAGACGAAGGACAGCTGGGCGATCGCCTCGACCTCGGGGAAGAAGATCGATCCCGCCGAGGCGAAGACGGTCAAGATGGACGCGATCGAGGTGAAAGTCGATCCGCGCGCCGAGTGGCCCGAGATGTTCGAGGACGCGTGGCGGATCAACCGTGATTACTTCTACGACCCGGGGATGCACGGCCTCGACTGGAAAGCGATCCACGACAAATATGCGCAGTTCCTGCCGCACCTGACCGTCCGGCAAGACCTGAACCGCGTGATTCGCGCGATGCTGTCGGAGCTTTCCGTCGGGCACAGCTACATCACCAATCCGGGCGATCTGCCGGAGCCGAAGAGCGTGCCGGGAGGCTTGCTCGGCGCCGACTACGCCTTCGAGAACGGGCGCTACCGCTTCGCGAAGGTCTATGGCGGCCTGAACTGGACTCCAGAGCTGCGGTCGCCGTTGACCGAGCCCGGCGTGAACGTGAAGGCGGGGGAGTACCTCCTGGCCGTCGGCGGCAAGGAGGTCCGACCTCCCGCGAACCTCTACAGCTTCTTCGAGAACACTTCGGGCAAGCTGATCGAAATTACCGTGGGTCCGAATCCGGATGGGAAAGGCTCGCGCACGGTGTCGGTCGTGCCGATCGCAACGGAGCTCGCGCTTCGGAACCGCGACTGGGTCGAGGGGAACATCCGCAAGGTCGACGCTGCGACGGGCGGTCGCGTCGCGTACGTCTACGTCCCCAACACGGCGAATCTCGGCTACACCTATTTCACGCGTTACTTCTACCCGCAGGCATACAAAGAGGCGGTCATCCTGGACGAGCGTTACAACGGCGGCGGATCGGTCGCCGACTACTACATCGACGTCCTCCAGAAGAAGCTCATTTCCTACTGGTCGTTCCGCTACGGCTCCGACATGAAGACCCCGTCCGGCTCGATCCAGGGCCCCAAGGTCATGATCGCCGACGAGAATGCCGGCTCCGGAGGCGACCTGCTGCCGTGGATGTTCCGCAAGTTCCAGGTCGGTCCGATCGTCGGTAAGAGAACGTGGGGCGGCCTGGTCGGGATCCTCGGGTTCCCCGAGCTGATGGACGGCGGCGCCATCACGGCGCCCAACATCGCGTTCTGGGATCCGGACAAGGGCTGGACCGTCGAGAACGAAGGAGTCCCGCCCGACGTCGAAGTCGAGCAGACCCCCGCCGACGTGATCGCGGGGCGCGACCCGCAGCTCGAGCGCGCGATCGCGATCGTGATGGCCGAATTGAAGAAGAACCCGCCGTCCTCACCGAAGCATCCGGCGTATCCGGTGAAGGCGATGAGGACCACAAACGAAGCGAATCCGGCAGGAGGGTCGGAGTAGCCTCCGCCGATTTTTTGCGAGGCCTCCTGATAACAACGGAAGGCTCGAAGCGATCGAGACTCCGCGGGGTCCCGGCGTTCAGGCTGCGGCGAGCCTTCTCGAAACTCCCAGCTTCGATCCGAGAACGAACGCCGCAGGGATCGTCGTCAGCGCACCCAGGGTGACGAGCATTGCGCCCACGAGGCGTCTCCGCCTCCGGCCCAGCTTGTCCGCGGCGAGGAGGCCGATCCCGGCCCCGAGCAGGGCGCGCGTGCCGACGATGAAAAAGAAAACGGGCAGCGACAGATCGACTTTCTTCATGGTCATCTCCGACTCTCCCGAGCGTGCAATCTGCTCGCCATGTCTCCACGAGAGCGCTGCGGGCGACAGATCCCGTCCGCGGCGCGGTTGCGCGATTGGGGGCCGCCGACCTGGAGGATCCGAATCGGAAGCTGGCGCGTCTTCTACGAGATCGACGACGAGAAGCAGATCGTTTTCCTGACGGCGGCCGATCACCGGAAGGACGCCTACCGGTAACTCCCCGCCGAGCGGGAGGATACGGGGCCCGCTTCCGCCGGACAAATCCTTCGTTCTAAAGTGTCGGGGGAGGCTCGTACCGATGAGAAGTCGGCCAGTGCCGCGCGGCGTCCGCCTCTATGATCCGGCGACGCTCGCGCGACTCTGTCGCGCGAGCGACTACCTGGGCGACCGCTTCAACCGGCGGATCTCGCTCGAAGAAGCGGCCCGGCAGGCGTATTTGTCGCCGTTCTATTTCAACCGGCTCTTCGCGGAGGCCTTCGGCGAGACGCCGCACGAGTTCGTCACGCGCCTGCGCATCGAGCGGGCGAAGCGGCTCCTCCTCGCGGACCGCGCCAGCGTGACCGACATCTGCTTCGACGTCGGATACGAAAGCCTGGGCTCGTTCAGCACGCGCTTCCACACCCTGACGGGATTCTCGCCCGCCGCTTTCCGCCGCGAGGCGCGGCGGGTCTTCGGCTTCCGCCGGTGGCGCCTCTTCTATGTGCCCGCCTGCTATCAGTACTTCTATCTCGGATCGAGAGATCCCTCGCTCCGCTCGGGATGACAAAAAGGCGAAAGACCGCAAGAATCGAGAAGCGCGGGTTCTTCCCTCTCGGTAGTCTCCCGCCCGAAAGGAGATCACCCATGATTCAGAGACTCTCGCACACCGGCATCTACGTTCTCGACCAGGACGCGGCCCGCGACTTCTACGTCGACAAGCTCGGCTTCGAAGTCCGTGACGACCACACTATGGACAACGGGTTCCGCTGGCTGACGGTCGGCGCGAAAACTCAGCCCGATCTGAACATCATTCTGATGAAGGTCGACGGCCCGAACATCAAGCCCGACGTGGCCAAAACGTTTCGCGGTTTGCTCGAAGCGGGGATGATGAGCGGCGGCGCGCTCCACACCTCGGATTGCCGCAAGACCTACGAGGAGCTCCGCGCCAAGGGAGTCGAGTTCATCCAGCCCCCGACCGACCGCTTTTACGGAGTCGAGGCCCTGATGAAGGACAATTCGGGCAACTGGTTCAGCCTGACCGAGCCGAAAGGACTTTGAAGGTGGGCAAGAAGGATCCTCGAATCGACGCTTACATCGAGAAGGCGGCGGACTTCGCGAAACCGATCCTCCGGCATCTCCGCAAGCTGGTCCACAAAGGTTGCCCGGAGGTGGAAGAGACGCTGAAGTGGAGCGTGCCGCACTTCGACTACAAGGGGCCGCTCGCGGGCATGGCGGCTTTCAAGGCGCATTGCGCGTTCGGCTTCTGGAAAGGCTCATTGATCGTCCCGGGGAGCAAGGAAGCGATGGGTCAGTTCGGTCGCATCCAGACGCTCTCCGACCTGCCGAAGGACGAGCTTCTGCTCGGCTACGTCCGAAAAGCCGTGCAACTGAACGAGCGGGGGGTAAAGGTTCCGCGGCCCCTCAAGCACGAAAAGAAGCAAATTCCGACGCCCGCGGATCTCGGGGCGGCGTTGAAAAAGAA
>DASWCZ010000034.1:0-11414 GCA_036395755.1 Thermoanaerobaculia bacterium | reverse complement strand
CTGCCGGGGATCCGAGGGCGAGGCGCGCAGCGCGGGCCTTGCGCCCTTCACGGTTCCCTGCACCTTCGAGCTGTCGGTTCCGAGGGGCACCCTGTGGTCACGCGCCACACTCGGCGAGAGACCGGAGCCCGGAGCCTCAACGCTTCCCGATCCTCCTCCCCGCGCCTAGCGCGACCCCCGACCCTCTCTCAACTCAAGAACCTCGAGGAGGCTTCCGTGAGATCTGTCTCTCGGTCGTTCCCCGTTCTGGTAGGTTTTCTGCTCGTCGCGGCGCCGGGCGGCGCTCAAGAAAATCCGACATCGCCGGAGTCTTTGAACTTGCGACAGGAGATCTCTCTCTTCGGGGAGGACCTCGAGCACCGTCTCTTGATCTCCGGCTTCGCCGTCGGCGAGTACCGGTACGACTTCAACACGGATCGCAACTCGTTCGGCGCCAGCGCGCTCGCGGTCGCCTTTTCGAAGGTCGTTTCCGACCATCTGTCGATCTTCGCGCAGTTGACCGCCTCGCGCGAAGCGGAGTCGCCGTTTCGCGCGAACGAACCCGGCTCGGGTGACATCGCAACCGACATCGACAACCTCCAACTGAGCTGGACTCCTTCGGCGCGGAGCGGCCTGGAAGTCACGTTCGGCGAGTTCGACTCGCCGATCGGGATCGAGCGCGACGACGCGCCGCTGAACTTCCAGGCGACCGAGTCATTCACCTTTCAGTTCGCCCGACCGGTCAAGTTCACCGGGGTCGCACTGCACGAGGCGTTCTCATCGGAGTTCGAGACTTGGGCGATCGTGGCCAACGGCTGGGACGTGGATCGCGACAACAACCGGGCCAAGACCGTGGCGTTGTATGGATTGTGGAATCCTTCCCTGTCGGCCCACGTCGGGCTGGGTGTCATACACGGCGCCGAGAAGGACGACCGCACGGGAGATCCCCGGACGACCGCCGTCGCGACTCTGCTCTTCCAACCCACGCCCGGCTGGGTCTTCGGTGGAGAGTTGATCGCGGGCCGCGAGCCGCACTCGGCTCCGGATGGAGGCCGGGCGGAGTGGTACGCCAGCATGCTCTTCACTCATCACCGGTTCGGGGAGCACTGGGGGGTGACGGTGCGGGCGGACTCTCTGGACGACAGGGACGGCTCGCGCACCGGGGAGCCACAGATTCTCCGCTCAGTCACGGTTTCCCCGCAGTACCTGATCGGGGGCGGCTTCTACGGAGTCTTCCGCTATCTGGATCGTACGTCGTTGCGACTCCCCGGCGTGGCCGTCCGGCTCGACCTGCGCTTCGACCGTTCCTCCGAGCCCGCCTTCCGGTCGCGGCGCGAAGACGAAGGCCGTCGGGATCATGAGTCCGCCGTCCTCCAGGTGGTTTTTCTCTTCTAGCATGGGCCGCCTTCCCGAGAGTCCCCTGATCGTCCTGGCCCTGAATCTCGAGCAATGCTGGTTTCAGAAATGGAGAAAACGCGATGCGTAAGTTGTTGAGCGGCTTTCTGACTCTGGCTCTGCCGCTGTCAGTTTTCGCGCATGTCTCGCCCAACGTCACGCTCGTTCGCCGAGGCGATTTCGTGAAGCAGGCTCTCTCCGGCGCGACGCAGTTCTTCGAGAAGGCTCTCAGTCCGGGCGCTGTTTCGTCGGTGCGCGCATCGACCGGTTGGACCCCGTCTGCAGAGGAGGTCAAAGTGTACGTCGGCCGGGTTTCCGGAGGGGGACTCGCCGGAACGGTCGTATTCCTCTGGATGCCGTCCCAGCACGGTCCCGTCGGGATCGCCGCCGCATTCGGACCGGACGGCAAGATCCTTCAAGCGACCGTGACCGACATCGGTACCGAGCCTCTCGCGTGGGTCCGCCCCCTTCTGCGCAACGGGCGACTCGGCGGTGTCGAAGGTCTCGCTCTCTCGGTGGTCCCGGATCCGGCCAAAATCGCCGACGGCGTTCCAGGGAACATGAGCGGCTACTACGCCCGGGTCATTGCCGACGGGATCGCGTGCGCGCAAGCGATCGAGAGGGCATCGGGGAAGACCGACAGGCATTGAGGCATCACTGCTCTCTCCCACGTTCAACCGGCACCGGCGAGAGGTCGGCGTCGCCCGCGCGCGCGGTATGCTCGGTTCGGAGACGATGGACGCCGGAACTCTGACCGCGAAGACCTGTATCCCCTGCCGCGGCGGAGTCCCTCCGCTGACGGAAGAGAAGGCGCGCGATTACGCGGCCGGCACGCCCGCCTGGGCGCTTCTCGAAAAAGGCACCCGGCTCATCCGTCGCTTCGAGTTTCGCGACTTCCGGGCCGCGGTGGAGTTCGTCAATCGCGTCGCGGACCTCGCCGAGGAAGAGGGCCATCACCCCGACATCGCGATCCATTGGAACAAGGTCGAGCTGACTCTCTGGACGCACAAGATCGGCGGTCTCCACGAGAACGACTTCATTCTGGCGGCCAAGATCGACCGCCTTCTCGAAGAGCCGTCGGGGAGCGGCGTGACGGCGGGCTAGAGACTGACGGCGGGGCTATTCCCTCTTTCCCGGCAGGATCACGAGGATGAAGCCGACGACCGCGGCGCCGAGCGAGAGCCAGCGAGCCGTCTCCCAGGCGTCCTTCTTCTTTTTTTCCTCAGTCGAAACGGCCGCCTTGATCTTCCCCTCGACCGTGTCGTAGGCGCCCCGCTGCACGCTCGCGAAGACGAACCCGGCGAGGCCGACGACGAGAACGACGATTCCCAGCCGCCGGTTCAATCAGTACCTCGGCATCTTCGGGTCGATCTGCTGCGCCCAGCGGTCGATCCCGCCCGAGAGGTTGCGCACCTTGCGGAAGCCCGCGTCGCGCAGGAACTGTACCGCCTTCGCGCTGCGGCCGCCCATCTTGCAGTGCACGACGATCTCGTCCGCGGTCGAGAGCCGGTTCAGGTTCTGCGGCAGGGTCCCGAGCGGGATCTTCACCGACTCCGGAAAAGCGCAGATCGCGAACTCGTGGGGTTCGCGGACGTCCACGAGGACGAAATCCTCGCGCCGGTCGCGCATCCCTTTCAGGTCCTGCACGGAGATTTCCGGGATCCCCGTCGCGCTCGCCGCTGCGATCGCCGCTTCCTGCGGGATGCCGCAGAACTGCTCGTAGTCGATCAACCGGGTGACCGTGGGATTCGGGCCGCAGACGACGCAGTGCGGATTCTTCCGGAGCTTCAGCTCGCGGAATCGCATCGAGAGCGCGTCGACCAAGAGGAGCCGTCCGACGAGCGAGTCGCCGCTCCCGAGAACGAGCTTGATGGTTTCGGTGGCCTGGATGACGCCGAGAAGACCCGGCAGAATCCCCAGGACTCCCCCTTCCGCGCACGACGGGACGAGGCCGGGCGGCGGCGGCTCCGTGTAGAGACACCTGTAGCACGGACCCTTCTCGGCCCAGAAGACCGACGCCTGCCCCTCGAATCGGAAGATCGACGCGTAGACATTCGGCTTCCCGGTCAGGACGCAGGCGTCGTTGACGAGATAGCGCGTCGGAAAGTTGTCCGTCCCGTCCGCGATGATGTCGTACTCACGGAAGATCTCGAGGGCATTGGAGCTGTCGAGCCGCGTCTCGTACGGGATGACCTCCACGTTCGGGTTCATGTCCCGGATGCGCTCCGCCGCGGCCTGGAGCTTGGGCCGGCCGACGTCGGAGGAGCCGTACAGGATCTGGCGCTGGAGGTTGGAGTCGTCGACGACGTCGTTGTCCACGATCCCGATCGTCCCGATGCCGGCGGCCGCCAGGTAGACCGCCAGCGGCGAGCCGAGCCCGCCCGCGCCGATCGCGAGCACTCGTGCAGCTTTCAGCTTTCTCTGCCCCTCGATCCCGACCTCCGGCATGATCAGGTGCCGCGAATACCGCCGGATCTCCTCGTTCGAGAGCTCCTCCGCCCCTCCCGCGATCGACGGCACGATCGAGAGCGCGTCGCCCTCGGCGAGCCGCGTCCCCTCCTTCTCGAGGTATCGGACGTCCTCGTCGTTCTTGTAGAGGTTCACGAACGAGCGGACTTTCCCGGCGTCGTCGTAGAGGTGCTTGCGGAGCTGGGGATGCCGGGCGACGAGCTCGTCGAGCGCGCCGGCGACCGTCGCGGCAGCGACCTCGACCGAGGCAGCCCCGCCGGCGAAGGGGCGTAGAGGCGTGGGCAGAAGAATGCGGGCCATCTCGTGTTACCTACGTCTCCTCTTCGAGAATCGGTTCTCTCTCGAACTCGCCGGTGTCCTCCGAGAGCGTCCAGGCCGTCACGTCGCCCGGCCGGCCGGCGGCGACGGCGCAGACAACATAATGGAAAAACGGGAAGGCGTGCTCCCGATCGTACGCCGAAGGCGCCGCGGGATGGTCGGGATGGGAGTGATAGAAGCCGAGCAGGGCGAGGCTCTTTTCCGAAGCCAGCCGTTCCACCCGAAGGTAGTCCAGCGGCGAGATTTCGTAGCGCCGAGCGCGCTCGGTTCGGATGTTTTCCATCTTCTCGAGGGCCACAACCTGCGCCGGATCTCCTTTCCGCCCGAGAAGCGCCCCGACGCACTCGTCCGGATAGGTGTCGCGGCCGTGCGCGCGGATCTCTTCGAGGAGAACCTTCGCTACCGAGATCACGTCTGCCTCCAGAGCTCTCCGGAGAGGTACTTGCTGCCGCCGTCCGGGAGAACCGTGACGATCGTCGCCGGTTCCGAAGCCTCGCGGGCGACCTGGAGCGCGGCAAAGACGTTCGCTCCCGCGGACGGTCCGACGAAGACACCTTCCTCTCTGGCGAGCCGGCGGCACATTTCGTAGGCGTCGTCCGTCGCGACCGAGAGCCTGGAGTCCGCGAGCGTCGGGTCGTAGATCGCCGGAACCATCGCCGATGCCATGTGCTTCATTCCTTCGAGGCCGTGGAGCGGGCTGTCGGGCTCGACCGAAACGCAGCGGACCGACGGGTCTCTCTCCCGCAGGGAGCGTGTCACGCCGACGAACGTTCCGGAAGTTCCGAGGCCGGCGACGAAGTGGGTCAGGCGGCCGCCGGTCTTGTCCCAGATCTCCGGTCCGGTCGTCTCGAAGTGCGAACGCCAGTTCGCCTCGTTCGAGTACTGGTCCGGATAGAAGTACAGATCCGGCCGCTCAGCCGCGAGCTGGCGCGCCTTGCGGATGGCGCCGTCCGTTCCCTCGAGCGGGTCGGTCAGAAAGAGCTCGGCGCCATACGCAGCGAGGATTCCTTTCCGCTCCGCCGACGCGTTCGCCGGCAGGCACAACGCGACGCGGAACCCGAGCGCGCGACCGATCATCGCGTCGGCGATGCCCGTGTTTCCCGACGTCGCCTCCAGGATCGTCTTGCCGGGAGTGAGCAGGCCGGAGTCGACGCCGTCCAGGATCATCGCGCGCGCGGGCCGGTCCTTCACGCTGCCGCCCGGGTTCAGGTGCTCGGCCTTCGCGAGAAGCCTCACGCTCGGAAATCGCGTGGCGATCCGTTCGAGCTCGAAGAGCGGCGTGCGGCCGATTGCCGCGACGATGTTCATGGGGTCATCCTTTTGAGGGTCAGGTCTCCACTTGCCACATTGATGAGCTCCATCCGCAGCGTCGAACCGGTGCGATGGACGCGGAAGTCTCCGAATCCGCTCTTCTCGACGACCGGACGCACCACCGTCTCGGCCTCCGCGGCCGTGAAGCCGTGCTCCCTCGCCATCGCATGCTGCATGCGCACCGGCATCCGCAGGAATCCCCAGACCGTGCCGCGGTCCCGGCGGATCGCATCGGCCGGCGCCTCGGGATCCATCTCGTAGATCCAGAAGCGCCCTCCCGGGACGAGCGCGCGGCGTACCGCGGCCAAGCCCTCGACCGGCTCCTCCCAGTGGTGCAACGAGAGAACGGAGAGTGCGAAGTCGAACTTGCCGGAGAACCCGGATCGCTCGATCGTCCCGAGCCGAAACTCCAAGTTCGACATCGTGAAGCGTTTCCGCGCCGACCGCAACATCGCCTCGGAAGAGTCGAGGCCTACGACACGGACGTTCGGCCGCGCGGCGGCGATCAAGCGTGCGACCTTCCCGCCGCCGCACCCGACGTCCAAGAGGCTGCCCTTCTCGATCGGGACCTCGGAGGCGATGCGGCGGTGCATCGGCTCGATCGAGGGCTCCGCCCACAGCCGATAAAAGAAGCTCTTGATCGCGCCGAACTGCTTGGGCGCCGCGCCTTTCAGGTTCATATGGCGGAATTCTCTATGATCCTCGGGATGGCGGAACTCCGCCGGCAGCTCGGCACGCGCGATCTGGTCCTCATGAACGTCGCGGCGATTCTCTCTCCGCGGTGGATGGCGTTCGCGGCCGCGTCGGGCCCATCCTCCATCGGGTTGTGGATCGCCGCGAGCGTCTTCTTCTTCGTGCCGAACGCTCTCTGCATCACGGCCCTGTCCTCCACCTTTCCCCAGGAGGGCGGCCTCTACGCGTGGTCGAAGCGCGCGTTCGGCGACGTCCACGGGTTCGTCACGGGCTGGTCGTACTGGATGAGCAACGTCTTCTATTTCCCGTCGCTGGCGCTCGCGACGGCCGGCATGGGCCTCTACATCTTCGGCACCCGCTACGCGCACCTGGAACAGAGTCATGCGTACGGTTTGATTGCCTCTCTCGCGCTCCTCCTGATCGCGATTTTCGTGAGCGTCATCGGCTGGCAGGCCGGAAAATGGATCCAGAACATCGGCGGGTTCGGCAACTGGCTCCCGATCGTCTTTCTCGTTCTCATCGCGGTCATCGTGTGGATTCGTTTCGGTCCCGCGAACCCGATCCATCTCGGACTTCTCTTTCCGCGCTTTTCGGAGCTCGGGCTCATTCTCGTCTTTTCCAAGCTTTGTTTCGCGTTCGCGGGGTTCGAGCTCGCGCCGATCGTCTCGGAGGAGATCGTGGAACCGAGGAAGACACTGCCCCGCGCGATCTTCATTTCCGCGGCGTCGATCGCGTTCGTCTACATCGTCGGAACGCTCGCCCTCCTCGTGGCCCTTCCGACCGCCCAGACTTCGATCGTCACCGGCATCAACCAGGCCGTCACGTCCGCCGGCGCTCGGGTGGGGCTGGAATTCTTCGGGACTCCGACGGCGCTCCTGATGGCGATCGCGGGACTCGGAGGCCTGGCCGCCTGGTTCGCCGGCAGCGGGCGCCTCCTCTTCGTGGCCGGCCTCGACCGGTATCTCCCTCCCGCGTTCTCGAGGATCCATCCGCGGTGGCACACTCCCGCCGTCGCGCTCCTCGCTCAGGGAGGGGCCGCGGTTCTCCTGACGTTCCTCGCGACGGTCGGGACCTCCGTTCAGAACGCGTACCTCTTCTTTGCCGACTTGACGACCATCCTCGCGTTCATTCCCTACCTTTACATGTTCGCGTCGTGCATCGCTCTCTCCGCCGCCATTGCGCGGGCGCCGGGAGCGATTCCCATTCCGGGAGGAGGCGTGGGGAACGTTCTCGCGAACGTGTCGGGTTTTCTCATGACTTTGCTCGCGATCGTGCTGTCGTGCATTCCGCCGCCGGAAGAGACCCGCAAGCTGCTGCGCGTCGGGCTGCTCGTCGGCGGAGCGGCGATGTTCATCGCGGTCGGTTTCGGACTCTACGCGCTCGCATCGCGACGGGGGCGGCCGGCGTGAGGCGCACGGGCTGGATCGTCCTCGCGATCCTGCTGCGATCGGGCCTCGCGCGGGCGACCGGTCTCGACGATCTGCGGTCCGCGCTCGAGAAGCTCCGGGCGAGGGAGCCCGTGCGCGCGCGGATCACGCAGGAGAACAAGGGCGAGTTCGACGACGCCGGGCAGAAACGCACCCGGCAGGGGCGCGCGACGATCGTCGCGGAAGACGGCGGGACCGGTCAGCCGCTCCGGCTCGTCTACGACGACGCCGTGCTGACCCAGGCTGCGCACGAGCAGGCCGGCCGGCGCGATTCGAGAGGGCCGGGGGACGCGGTCCGCGACCTCGACGCCCTGAAGGTCCTCGACCTTCTTCGCTCGGCGGAGAAGCTGCTGGAGGATCTGGCCGGCGCGCAGCTCGTTTCCGAGAAGGCGGACGGCGGCGCTGCCCGGGTCCTGGAGCTGTCGCTCCGCGCGCCGAAGGGAATCGACCAGGAGAAGGGGTTCAAAGTCGCGCGGACCGCAAAGATCTGGATCGACGGCGGCGGAAACCCCGTCACTTCGGAGATCCAGACGCACACGGAGGTGCGCCGACTGGTCTTCAAGGTGCGATTCGACGTCACCGAGAAGAACACGTTCGCCGCCGTGGCGCACCGGCTCGTGGTCCGGAGTCGAGAGACCGAGAATCGCTGGAAGGCGTCGATCTTCGCGGAAGGCTCGAACCGCTCCGCAACGACGGTGGAGGTTGTGGAGTAGGGCAAGGTGGCGACCTGACCCCGGATGTGGCAAGTGGAGACCTGACCCCATGGATGTCCTCTGGTAAATTCCAGCGCCGGAGGACGTTCCTTGCTCCCGGAATTCCGCAACGAGCCGCTGACCGATTTCTCTCTCGACTCGAACCGCAGTGCCTTCCGCGCCGCGCTCGCGCGGGTCGAGTCGCGCCTCCCGATCGAGGGAAAGAACCGCATCGGCGGCAAGATCGTCGGCGCGGCGAAGCACTTCACCTCGGTCAACCCCTGCGACCAGAAGCAGGTCATCGGCCGGTTCCCGCAGGGAACGAAGGAAGATGCCGAGCGCGCTGTCGAGGCCGCCGCGGCGGCGTTCCCCGCCTGGTCGCGCGTGGCGCCGGAGGAGCGCGCCGCGCTTCTGCTGCGCATCTCGGCGATCTTCCGCCGACGCAAGCACGAGCTCTCCGCGATGATGGTGCTCGAAGAGTCGAAGTCCTGGGCGGAAGGGGACGCGGATACCGCGGAGGCGATCGACTTCTGCGAGTTCTATGCGCGCGAGATGGAGCGCCTGGCGCAGCCGCAGCTGCTCACGCCGTATCCCGGCGAGAAGAACGAGCTCGAGTTCATCCCGCTCGGCGTGTGCGCGGTCATCCCGCCGTGGAACTTTCCGCTCGCGATCCTGACCGGCATGGCGACGGCCGCGATCGTCACCGGCAACACCGTCGTGCTCAAGCCCTCTTCCGACGCGGCGGCGATCGCGACCCTCTTCCTCGAAGTGTGCGAAGAGGCGGGCATCCCGGACGGCGTTCTGAACTTCGTCACCGGTCCCGGATCGACCGTCGGCAACACGCTCGTCGAACACCCGAAGACCCGGATGATCGCGTTCACCGGCTCGCGCGACGTGGGTCTCCAGATCAGCGAGAAGGCGGGCCGCGTCACGAACGGCCAGCTCTGGATCAAGCGAGCGATCCTCGAGATGGGCGGCAAGGACTTCATCCTCGTCGACGAGACCGCAGATCTCGAGGAGGCCGCAAACGGGATCGTCGCCTCCGCCTTCGGATTCCAGGGGCAGAAGTGCTCAGCCTGTTCGCGGCTGATCGTCCACGAGAAAGTCCACGACGCGCTCCTCGACAAGATCGTCGCGAAGACTCGCATGCTGTCCGTCGGCGACGTGCGAGACCCGGACAACGCGTTCGGCGCGGTGATCAACGCCGCCGCGCAGAAGAAGATCCTGGAATACGCAGCCCTGGGCCGCCACGAAGGGCGCATCGTCATCGGTGGCGAGGCAGGCCCCGGCGACGGCTTTTTCGTGATGCCCACGATCGTGGACGGCGTCGCGCCAGACGCTCGTCTCGCCCGCGAAGAGATTTTCGGTCCGGTCCTGGCGGTCCTCACCGTCAAGGACTTCGACGAAGGAATCGTGGTCGCCAACGACACCGAATACGGCCTGACGGGCTCTCTCTATTCGCGCGATCGCGACCGGCTGGCCCGCGGCAAGCGGGAGCTGTTCTGCGGCAACCTCTACCTGAACCGCAAGTGCACGGGTGCGCTCGTGGGCGTGCACCCGTTCGGCGGATTCAACATGTCGGGAACCGACTCGAAGGCCGGGGGCCGCGAGTATCTCTACCTCTTCACGCAGGCGAAGGCGATCTCCGAAAAACTCTAGCCGGCAATCCGAAAGGAGAAGGCATGTTCGGAATCGTTGGTCTCGTCATCCTCGTCCTCGACGTCATCGCCCTCGTATCGCTTCTGAAGAGCTCGGCCGACAGCGGAACGAAGATTCTCTGGGCGCTTCTCATCATCCTGTTGCCGGTGGTCGGCATGATTCTTTACTTCCTGATGGGGCCCGGCCGCCGGAAAGTCATCTGACCTTCGTCGGCCGATGACGTTCGCGCAAATTCCAGGTCCCTCCCGCCGCTTCGACGACGTCGGTTTCTCCGAGATCGTCCGGGTGCGAAACCGCGTGATGGAGCTGCTCGCCGCAGGTCACAAGGTCCACCGCTTCGAGGGGGGCGAGCCGTACATGTCGACGCCCGAATCGATCAAGCGCGCGATGGAGAGCGCGCTCGCCCGGAATCAGACCCGCTACGCTCCCTCGTCGGGCATCCCGGAGCTGCGAAGCGCGATCCTCGCGAAGGTTCGCACGAAGAACGGAATCCCGGCGGACGAGGAGAGCCCGATCGTCGTCAACGGCGGGATGCAGGGCCTCTTCGCGGCGTTTGCGACGCTGCTCGATCCGGGCGACGAAGTACTGATGTTCTCTCCCTACTGGACGCCGGTCACCGACCTGGTCACCTGGAACGGCGGCGTTCCCGTTCTCGTTCCCACCGAGCGGGCGCGAGAGAGAGGAATCTCGGCAACGCTCGCGCGCTCCGTCACGCCGCGCACGAAAGTCCTGTACTGGAATTCCCCGACCAACCCGACCGGGGACGTGTTTTCGCGCCGCGAAATCGAGGAGGTCTCCGCGTTCGTCGCGGGAAGCGGGCTCGCGATGATCTCCGACGAGGCGTACGAGGACCTCATCTACGAAGGGGAAGCGCACGTGTCGCCCGCGTCCTTGCCGGGGATGTCCGAGCGCACCGTCTCGGTCTTCACGCTGTCCAAGAGCTACTCGATGACCGGCTGGCGCGCCGGTTACGTCATCGCGCCCGAGCGCTACCAGTCCCCGATCCGCACGGCGGTTCTCTACTCGACCAACGGCGTCTCGACCCCCACGCAGTGGGCCGCTCTCGAGGCGCTCTCGATCGAGCCCGAGTTTCTCGAAGAGTGGAAGGCCGGATACCGCCGCCGTCGCGACCGGCTGGTGGAGGGGTTGCGCGCCGCCGGGTTCGTGGTCGAGACCCCGCGCGCGGCGCTGTACCTCTTTCCGAAGATCCCGGCGTCGCTGGGCGCCGACTCGCGCGCCGCCGCCACGACGCTTCTCGATACCGCGCGTGTCGCGACCGTGCCGGGGCTCGTCTTCGGCCCGGAAGGGGAAGGCCATCTGCGCTTCTCCTTCTCGGTGCCGGAGGAGACAATCGCGGAAGGCGTGGAGGCGTTGCTGGGGGTCAGGTCTCCACTTGCCACATCCGGGGTCAGGTCTCCACTTGCCACATGACAATTCATAGGAGCGAGTGCATGTGTCGAGACCCCTTCGC
>DASWCZ010000033.1:0-6147 GCA_036395755.1 Thermoanaerobaculia bacterium | reverse complement strand
TTCGCGGACCTCCGGACCAACGTCCACAACTTCTGGGACCGCGGTCTCCTGGGACTGGCTCTTCACCCCAACTTCCCGGCGACACCCTATGTTTACGTGCTCTACACCTACGACGCCCCGATCGGCGGGATCGCTCCGACCTGGGGCACCGTCGGCGGAACTTCGGACGGATGCCCGAACCCTCCCGGGGCGACGACCGACGGGTGCGTCGTCAGCGGGCGGCTCTCTCGTCTTCAGGTTTCCGGCGACACGATGACCGGACCGGAAGAGGTTCTGATCGAGGACTGGTGCCAGCAGTACCCGAGCCACTCGATCGGGAGCCTCGTGTTCGGGGCCGACGGAAACCTTTACGTCAGTGGCGGAGAGGGCGCAAACTTCACCACGGCGGATTACGGCCAGGGAGGCAGCTTCATCGGCCCCACTCCGAAGAACCCGTGCGGCGACCCGCCGGCGGGAGTGGGCGGTATCCAGTCGCCTCCGACGGCCGAAGGGGGTGCGCTTCGAGCGCAGGATCTGCGGACGCCGTCTGACCCGGTGGGTCTGAACGGGACGATTCTGCGGGTGGACCCCTCGACCGGCGCCGGCCTCGCCGACAACCCCCTTGGGACGAGCACCGATGCCAATGCCCGGCGCATCGTCGGGTACGGTTTGCGCAACCCTTTTCGCTTCACGATCAAACCGGGAACGAACGACCTCTGGATCGGCGATGTCGGCTGGAACGACTGGGAGGAGATCGACCGGATCAGCAATCCGACGGCGGCCTCGCTCCAGAACTTCGGCTGGCCATGCTACGAAGGACCGGCGCGCCAGTCGAGCTACGACGGCCTGAACCTCGACATCTGCGAAAACCTCTACTCGGAGGTCGGCGCCGCCAGCGCCCCCGTCTTGACCTACGCGCACAGCCAGTCGGTCGTGACTGGAGACGGGTGTTCGACCGGGAGCTCCTCGATTTCCGGAATGGCGTTCTACGGGACCGGCGAGTACCCGGCCGCCTACCGGGGAGCGCTGTTCTTCGCCGACTACAGCCGCCACTGCATGTGGGTGATGTATCCCGGCGCCGGCGGAGACCCGGATCCATCGAACCGGGCGGCATTCGCTTCCAATGCGGCAGGCCCCGTGGATCTCCAGGTCGGTCCGGGCGGAGACCTCTTCTACGCCGATCTGGACGGCGGAACGATTCGCCGCATTCGATACCTGCGTCCGACGGCGGTTGCAGACGCGTCGCCGCCGTATGGCCCTCTTCCTCTCACGGTGAATTTCGACGGCACCGGCTCCCAGGGCGCGAGCCCGGGCGACGTGATCACTTACGCCTGGGATCTCGATGGCGACGGAGTGTTCGACGACTCGAACGCGGCTCAGCCGACCCGCGTCTATTCGATCGCGGGCAACTACACGGTGCGCCTCAAGGTCACGGACCAGCGCGGGATCTTCGACGTCAGCCCACCGATCTTGATCTCGGCGGGCAACTCTCCCCCGACCGCCACCATCGCGACGCCTGCGATTGAAACGACGTGGAGAGTCGGGGACGTGATCCAGTTTTCCGGCTCCGCGACGGACCCGGAGCAGGGGAATCTCCCCGCCTCAGCCCTCTCGTGGTCGGTCATCCTCCATCACTGCCCTTCGAACTGCCACGAGCACCCGCTCCAGAGCTTCTCCGGCGTCGCCTCCGGCTCGTTCCCCGCGCCCGATCACGATTATCCGTCGTACCTCGAGGTGCGCCTGACCGCCACCGATTCCGGCGGTCTGACCGATACCAAGAGCCTCTCGCTCTTTCCCCAAACCGTCGCGTTCGACTTTCAATCCGAGCCATCGGGTCTCCAGATCGTCGTTGGGTCGGAGAGCACGCCGACACCTTTCAGCCGCACGGTCATCGTCGGCTCGGCGAACGCGGTCGCGGCGTCGACCCCGCAGACATTCAACGGAAGCGCCTATCAGTTCATCTCCTGGTCCGACGGAGGCACTGCGACGCATGGCATCGTCGCCGGCCCCAACCCGGCGACGTTTACGGCGACCTTCGGAACCGGAGCGGCGTTCTACACGGTGGCGCCGTGCCGCATCGCGGACACGCGCGACCTCCCCGGCTCGCTTGGCGGCCCGGCCTTGTCTGCCGGGGCGATTCGAGCTTTTCCGATCGGGGGATCGTGCGCGATTCCGGCGAGCGCGAAGGCGGTTTCATTGAACGTCACGGTGACCGGGTCCACCGCTCCGGGCCATCTCACGCTCTTTCCCGCTGGAGGCTCGTTGCCCCCGAGCTCGACGATCAATTACCGATCCGGTCAGACACGAGCCAACAACGCGATCGTGGCTCTGGGGCAAGGCGCCGGAGTTTCCGTGGCGTGCGGGCAGACGAGCGGAACCGTTCACGTGATCCTGGACGTGAACGGGTACTTCGAATAGGATTCTCGACTCTTCGATCGCGGATCGTCTATTCTCTCTACGAAACCGGAAGCAATGCGGATTCTCTCTTTGACCCAACGAGACGGAAAGCGCGCCCCCGTTCGTCGGCTGGTCATCCATTTCGCAATTCTTTTTCTCTCGGCGAGCGCGAGCCGCGGCGCTGCCTATTCCCTCATCGGCTTCTCGGACACTGCGGTCGTCACCGGGTTGAACCAGCCCACCGATTTCACGTTCCTGCCCGATGGCCGGATCCTGATCCTGGAGAGGCCTGGTCGAGTCATGATCGCCGGCCCAGGCGGCGGAGTGCCCACCGTCGCCGCCGACCTGACGGCTCTCGTCGAGGACAATGCCGCCGAGAGAGGCCTTCTGGGGATTTGCTTGCACCCGAACTTCGCGACAAACGGGTACCTGTTCCTCTACTTCACGACAACCGCGATGAGTGTCACCCGGAACCGGATCTCCCGCTTTACGATGACGGGGAGCACGATCAGCGCAACGAGCGAATCGATCGTCCTCGACAACATCTCTTCGCAGAACGGCAACCACAACGGCGGCACGGTCGCAATCGGGCCGGATGGAAAGCTGTGGGCGGCCCCGGGCGATTCGGGAACCGGCGGCGCGAAGGCCCAGAACCTATCGCCCTATCCATACGAGGGCGCCTTCAGCGGCAAGGTCCTTCGAATGGAGCTCGACGGCTCCCCCGCCGCCGGCAATCCTTTCCTCGGCGACGCGACCAAGGAGCCGCGGATCTGGGAATACGGTCATCGCAATCCGTTTCGCTTCTCGTTCCGTCCCTCGAACGGGTCACTCTACGTCGCCGATGTCGGCCAGAGCACCTACGAGGAGCTCGACGTCGGCGTCGCGGGCGGCAACTTCGGATGGCCTTACCTCGAGGGCACTTTCGTGTACACCACGCCGTGCCCGGTGGGGACGACTTGCATCCCTCCGGTCTTCGAGTACGGGCGAACCGTCGGAACCACGATCATCGGTGGCGTCTTCGTCACCGGCAATGCCTATCCGCCGTTGCTCAAGGGGAGATACGTCTTCGGCGACAACGGATCGAGCTGGATCAAGTACCTCGAGTTCGACTCGAACGACGCCTTAGTCGGCGGACTGCACGACTTGGCCACGGCCGCCGAGGGGCCCGTCGCGTTTCACCAGGGTCCCGACGGATACCTCTACTACGCGGCGATCAACACGGGCAGGATCTATCGCATCCAGTCCGCAAAGAACTTCTACACCGTGACGCCGTGCCGCGTCCTCGATACGCGCGACCCGACAGGTCCGTGGGGCGGCCCGGCTCTCTCGGCCGGCAGCGATCGGGTTTTCTCGATCGGCGGTCGCTGCAACATTCCGGCGACGGCGCGCGCGGTCTCGATCAACGTGACGGTGACCGGGCCGTCCGATTTCGGACATCTCGTCCTCTTCCCCGCCGGCGGCGTTCCGCCGACGACGAGCACGATCAACTTCCGGCCGGGCCAGACGCGCGCGAACAACGCGATCGTGACTCTGGGGCCGGCCGGCGACATCGTCGTGAGAACGGGGATGGCGTCGGGAAGTGTCCAGTTCATCCTCGATGTCGATGGCTACTTCGACGACTGACCCCCGCGGCCGGCCCTTCCTGGACTCGGGCTTTGGTTTCCGGTAGCTTTCTTCCGACGACGTCCGTACGGCTCAAGTCTGTCAATGGATCGAACAGGGGTTGACAAATCGCGGCCGGATAGCGCGATTTGGCGGTGGGAAGCCCATTATTTTCAATATTTGGCGATTCCCAGGAGTGGCCCGGAAGTTGCCTTTGTTCCGTTCGGCAACCAAATTCGAAGACTGTCCAGAACGCCGGACTTCAAGCGTAGCCGGGAGCGCCGCATTTTGAAGAGACTGCTCGGAATCATCGCCCTCTTCTCGACCCTGCCGGCCGCGGCGGCGACGATCCCGAGTCCCTTGAAGTACGTGAGACAGCCGGGCTACGCGATGGAGCGGGCGACCCGGGCCGGCGAGCGGCTCCTCGATCTGGACACCCGCGGCCTGGCGCAGCTCCGGGCCGTTCCCGAAAAAGAGTCCGTGACGCTCCAGAACTTTCCTTTCGCACCGGGCGCGACGGGAGATCTGGTGCTCGAACGCTTCGACGTCGTCTCTCCCGAGGGCAGGATCCTCGTGGAGGCCGCCTCGGGAGAGACCTCCACCCCCCTTCCGCGCGGCGTCCACTTCGAGGGTCACCTCGACGGAGAGCCCGGCTCGCACGTGTACCTGGGAGCGCCGGGAGATTTCCTGGTGGCCATTCTCCAGACGAGCGCGGGCCTCGTCTACGTCGGCCCGGACGGGCCGGCAGCCGGGCCGGTCCAGCACGTCGTGCGACGTTCCGATTCGCCTCGCAATGCCGAGTTCGCGCCGCTGGAATGGCGCTGCGACGCGGACGAGCTCGAGCCCGCACCCCGAGACGGCCGCGGCGGTCCGTTCGCGAGGCTCGCAAAACCTTCCGCGGCTGCGCTCTCCGCGCTCGAGGCCACGGCGTTGAAGGACGCGACGGTCTCGATCGAGACGGACCAGGAGCTCCTCGCGAAATTCTCCGGAAACGTCAGCGCGATGACTTCGTACATCACGACGCTCGTCGGAGCGATCTCCGTGATCTACGAGCGCGACGTGGCCGTGCACCTGACCGTCAACCTGGTCCAGGCGTGGACGACGACGGATCCCTATGTCGCGACGGACACCCGCACCCAGTTGAACGAGGTCGGCGACTGGTGGCACGCGAACCGGCCCAAGGCTTCCTACCCGCGCACGATCGTCCAGTATCTTTCCGGCAAGCCGGTCACGGGCGGCATCGCATGGATCAGCGTCCTCTGCGCGAACGATTTTTCCCAGAGCGGGCACTGGGGAGGCGCCTATGGCGTCGTCCAGATCAACGCGGCGTACCCCGCCAGCCCGTGGGATCTGATCGCCTCCGCGCACGAGATGGGGCACAACTTCGGCTCGCCGCACACGCACTGCTTCAGCCCCCCGATCGACATGTGCTACAACGCGGAGCCCGGCTGCTACAGCGGCCCGATCGTGAACCCCGGCCCGCTCGGCGGGACGATCATGAGCTACTGCCACCTGCTCGCCGGGGGATTCGGAAACATCGATCTGCGCTTCCACCAGCGCTGCATCACCGAGACGATGCTGCCCGAGATCACCTCGGTAGCCTGCCTGACGTCGATCGTGGGAACGGGGCCGGTCGCGACCCAGTTCTACACCGTCACCCCGTGCCGTGTCGTGGATACCCGCAACCCGACCGGGCCGTACGGCGGCCCGGCCCTCTCGGCGAATTCCGACCGGACGTTCACCCTCGGAGGACAGTGCGGCGTTCCCTCGACGGCCAAAGCCGTCCTTTTGAACCTGACCGTCACCCAGCCGAGCGCCGCCGGAGCCCTGCGGCTGTACGCCGGCGGGACCCCCCTTCCCGTCGCCTCGGCGATCAACTATCGTGCCGGGCAGACCCGTGCCGACAACGAAGCGAGCCCCCTCGGATCGTCCGGAACTCTGGCCGTTCACAGCGACCAGCCGACCGGAAACGTGCAGGTTATAATCGACGTGAATGGTTATTTTCAGTAGGAGACCGTCATGACCACATTCCGTTTCTCTCGTTTCGCGTTTTTGCTCGTTGCAACCATTCTCCTTACGGTCTCCGTGGCATCCGCCGCCGGTCCGTACCAGTTCTATTCGGTCACACCGTGCCGGATCGCCGACACGCGCGGCAACGGCTTCACGGGG
>DASWCZ010000032.1:0-10466 GCA_036395755.1 Thermoanaerobaculia bacterium | reverse complement strand
CTCCGCCACGAAGACGCGCCCATCGGGCGAGAAACGGACGGCGGTCGGATTGGTCAAACCGCTGAAGACGATCGTCTCCTGAAAGCCGGGCGGGAGGTTGGCGCCTGCGGCAAGACCGCTGCCCAAAGAGAGCACGATTCCCGGAGTCAGGAGATGGAAAAATCTCGAACGCTTCACTCAATGCCTGGCGAGCGCTCGCGCGGTTTCAGCGCTCGGACGAAAAGTCTGAACTCATTATCGGGTGCGCGCGCAAGCTTAGCAGGTCGCAGGACAAAAAAGGCCGCGGCGGATGCCGCGGCCTATGACAACAGGAAAAGAGAGGCGCTATTCGGACGGCGGTTGGGGAGCCGGACGAGGTCTCTCCCGCTCCGCCCAGACGCGATCCCATCCCAGACGCTGCGCGGTCTCCATGTTCACCGTGCCGTCCTGCTTGTAGGTGCCATTGGCGATCAACCGATTTCGTATTTCGCCGTTCCAGACTTGCGGCATTTGGGCGTCCGCAGACTGCGGAATGTACGTCTTGTCCGTGTCCACGATCGGTGTGAAGTCACCATAACCGCGCCGGACTCCGTTGACCGTGTAGAAGAACTCGACATTGCGCGAGCCTCTGACGACGATCCGGTCGAGGCTGATCAGAGCCACCGCGACGCTCGCCATATCGCCGATCGGCGTCACCTGGATGCTCAAGCCTTCCGCCTGCGTCACCATCCGGAAGTCCTCGGGCACGTCGATCGTGGCGATTCCATTCTGGAACTTCGCCCGCCCGCGGAAATAGGTTCCGGCCTCGTTGCCCTCGAGAGCGATGTACTTGAGCATTTTCGTGGCGTCAGTCGGGTGCGGCTCCGCGAAACTTACCGTGCCGGTCTTTACGATGTTACCGAAGGCCTCGACGCCGGTTGTCGACGTGTAGCCGAGTAAGCCTGTTGAGAGGGCGTTCCCGGCACCGTCTGTCATGAAGCCGTCGACTCCCTCACCGGCACCGTTGCTGGCGATTCCTTTTACGCCGATATGCGTCGACGCGATTCCAATGACTCCGGCGGGGTTGCGAATGCCAATCCCTGCGAAGGCGCCTTCCGCCGCGAATCCGATTACCCCTGCGGCGCCGGAGTTAGTGCTGACGCTGTAGAAGCGGCCTCCGTAGACCCTTCCGGTGGTTGCGAGGGCGTTGCCGAGTACGGCCGCGCTGTCGTCCGCGTTCGCGTTCGCGTAGGTGAAGCCGTTCACCCCGTACGCCTGCGTGGCGGAAGCGCCGCTCACACCGAGCTGGCCTTCCGCAAAAGTACCGCCGGCAGGGGTCACGAGGACGCCGACCGTGGCGCGGTTCTGCGCAACACCGGCGACGCCGTTGAAGGCTCCCTTTCCGACCACTCCGACCGGTCCGCAGCAGACGCTGTCGGTGAAGCTCGGCCCGACGAACCCTGCGAAGCCGGCGGAGTTGTTGGTGTTCGCACTGTTGATGGAGATCACGAGTCCAGAGCTGGCGGCGTTCCCGACCAGAATCATGCCGTTGTTGTTGTTGAAGAGGACCGGGAAATAGCCGTTGATGTCGATGATCAGGTCGGTTCCCGAGACTCCCGCGACGACCGTAATCGATCCGCTCCCTGAGGACGGCACGATCGCAGCGTTGGCGACGACCTGGCCCGCGACATAGTTGAGGGTCGAGACGGTCGGCTGCGTGCCTCCCGTGGGGTAGACCAGGATGAAGCCGGGCCCCTGCGTGTTCACGACCGTGATGTTGAGAGAGTAGGCCTGAACGCTGGCAGGAATCCCGGGGCACTGCGGGTCGGAATTCAAATCGAAGTCACGAGGGGATCCCGCGACAAGCGCCGGGGGACCGTAGGGGGCCGGGAAGTTCGGACTTGTCGTGACACGGGTATCGACCAGCCGACACGGAGCGACCCCTACGAAAGGGACCCCCGGGGTCACGTCCGTCATGGTCGTAATCCCGCCCGCGGAAGCCGAGTGGTAAGGCGGGACGGTCCAGTTCGTCAGGGGGATGTCTTCGGCGAAGAGGACGCTCGAGGCGGGAAGAACGGCGAGAAGCGCGAGGCCGAGTCTTTTCGGGAAAGATTTCATGCGACCTCCAAAATTCGTTGAACGAATCGTTCAGAGGGCCGGATCAAGAATTGGGCTGTTCTCGCCTCCTTTCGAATCCGAACCGTCCGGGCGGGCTCTCGAGGCAGTTTCCGTCCAGTCCGCCGGGGCGGTTCGCGGGAAATGGTTTTTGGTGGAGTCGCTGGATCACCTCCAGGTCCGCTTGAGCCGAATCGTAGTCCCGGAAAGTGCCCACCGCAACGAATTTTTCGGTGGTGGGTCAGTAAACTGACCCACCACCAATTTTTCGCGGTCCGGCGACTCCGCCGCATCAAGTCTGCGGCAGGGGTTCCCGCGAAACGAGCCGGACGTCCGCGTCGACCATCATCCGGACGAGCTCGTGGAAGCTGACTTTGGGAGTCCAACCGAGCTCTTCCCGAGCCCGGCGGGGGTTCGAGATCAAGAGGTCCACCTCCGCCGGCCGGACGAGCTTGGGATCGATGACGACGTGCTTTCGCCAGTCGAGGCCGACGTGCGCAAACGCGGCTTCGACGAAATCCAGCACGGTGTGGGTCTCGCCGGTGCCGATCACGTAGTCCTGGGGCTCCGCCTGCTGAAGCATCAGGCGCATCGCCTCGACGAAGTCGCCCGTAAAGCCCCAGTCACGGCGGGCGTCGAGGTTGCCGAGCTTCAGGTCCTTCTGTTTTCCGGCGGCGATGCGCGCGGCCGCGAGAGTGATCTTCCGCGTCACGAACTCCGTTCCGCGGCGCGGCGACTCGTGGTTGAAGAGAATTCCGGAGACCGCGTACATCCCGTAAGACTCCCGGAAATTGACGGTGATCCAGTGGCCGTAGAGCTTCGCGACGCCGTACGGGCTCCTTGGATGGAACTTCGTCTGCTCGTCCTGCGGGACCGATTGAACCTTTCCGAACATCTCCGAGGAGGACGCTTGATAGAACCGGATTTTCTGGTTCACGATGCGGACCGCTTCGAGCATCCGCGTGACGCCGAGCGCCGTGAACTCGCCCGTCAGCACCGGCTGGGAGAACGAAGCGGGGACGAAGGACTGGGCGGCAAGGTTGTAAATCTCGTCCGGCTGGGCCTCCGCGACGGCGTTGATGAGCGAGTTCTGGTCGAGCAGGTCGCCGTTCAAGAGCTCGAGCTGCTCTAAGAGATGGGCGACGCGCTCAAGGTTTCGAATGCTCGTGCGACGAACGAGCCCGAATACCTTGTAGCCCTGCTCGAGCAGGTGCTCGGCGAGGTACGAGCCGTCCTGTCCGTTGATTCCGGTGATGAGAGCGGTCTTCATCCTCGTCTCCTGGCTGCGGTGGCAGGGGAGTATACGGGCGGCGGTTTCGTCGGATTTTCCGGTTCGCTAGAATCCGGTCGTGGCTTCCCGCGCCGAAGCGATCCCATTTCGAGGCGGCGTACGGAAGAAGGATCCCGCCCGGTCTCCCTTCATCGCGGGCCGCCTTTCCGACAACTTCTGGATCATTCTTTCCCCGTTCGTCGCGCTCCTCGTGATGGCGGCGGCCTGGCGGTGGTCGGGCTTGTCCGACATGGCCGTCTTCTCGATCCTCTTCGGGCTGATCGTGACCGGTCACCACATGCCCGGATGGATCCGGGCGTTCGGCGAGCCGGCCGTCTACGAGCGGCACAAGGCGCGCCTCTGGGTCTCTCTGCTGGCGATTCCGGCTCTGGTCGTCCTTCCCGCGATCTACGGCTTGGGCGTCGTCGGACTGACCATCGCCGCGGCATTCGACCTGTGGCACGTCGCCATGCAGCAGCACGGCTTCGGGCGGATCTACGCCGCCAAGGCCGGCGACGTCGCGAGACGCTCGGCTCGCCTCGACCTGATCTGCGTCCTGACCTGGTACGTCACGGTGGTCGCCTGGTCCGACTCCTGGATGGAGGGGATCGCGCGCTCGCTCCGCAAGGCCGGCCTTCCGATTTTCGATTTGCTGTCCGCGAGCGCCTGGCGCGGGATCCAGCTCGCGCTGCTCGCGGTCAGCCTCGTGCTCCTGACGGCCTACGTCGCCAACGCGGTCGCGGTGTGGAAGACGAAACGGATCTCGACCCCGAACAAGCACCTCCTGCACCTCGCCGCGTTCTCCGTTCTCATCTGGTCGTACCAGTTCCCGAGCTGGTACCGCGCGCAGTCGGTCCAGAACCTCTTCCATGCGTCCCAGTACTTCTTCATGGTCTGGATCTATGGCAACCTGTCGATCCGTCGCGACGCGACCCGCCCCGGCGCCCTCTACCGCACGCTTTTTCAGAGCCGCCGGGGAATCCTCCTTTTCGGTGGGCTCGTCGCCCTCTACGGCGTCGGGGCGTACTTTCTCTATTCGGCCGGGTACCGGCTGATCGGGGCCGACGCCGACCGGACGATGCAGGTGATCGGATCCATCGCGCTGACGTCGCTCCTCCTCCACTTCTACGTGGATTCCTTCATCTGGAAGGTTCGATCCAAAGAGGTCCGTGCCGCCCTGGCGATCCGCGACGGCGAGCCGGCCCCGGTTGCCGTGCGGCCCATCTCGCCCAGGGCCCTGCAGGTGCGCGATGCGGTCCACGCCGTCGCCTACTTCGGCATTCCCATCCTGCTCGTCGCGGTCGTCGGCGCCGGCCGCCGCAACATTCCCCCGAAGCGCGAGCTGTCTCAGATCGCCCACGAGGCCTCCCTCTTCCCGCGGAGTGCATACGGGCACTACAACTACGGCAAGGCGGCAGGGGACGCCCAGGATCCGCGTACGGCTCGCCGGGAGCTCTCCACGGCGTTTGCGCTGGCGCCCACGTTCGAGGGACCGGCCCGTCTGCTGGCGGAGCTGGACGAACGGGAAGGAAACCACGACGCCGAGATCGAGCACGCCCGGGCCGCGGTGAAGGCCGAGCCGAGGGACGGACAGCTTCGATATCTCTTCGCGACCGCTCTCGGCCGCCAGAAGCGTAACGACGAGGCGGAGGCGGAATTCGAGGCGGTGATCCGGCTGCGCCCCGACTTCGCCGGAGGCTACGAGGGGCTGGGCGTGATCCACAAGTGGAGGAGAGAGCTCGAGAGAGCGATCCCGCTCTTCCGCAAGGCGGCGTCTCTCGACCCGAACTTCTCGGCGGCCTATTGCGATCTGGCGGGAGCGCTCGCGACGCTCGGGCAGACGCAGGAGGCGCTCGCGATCCTGCAGAATTTCCGCGCCCGGCATCCCGAAGACCGGACTGCGGCGAATCTCGAGAGGACGATCCGGGCGGCCTCGGCCGCAGAACATCCAGAGAATCAGTAGCTTACGGATGCCTCAGGCTTCGAGCCTCTCGACGCCATTCCCTTGCATCGGCTACTAGCACTCAACGAGGAGGAGTGCTAGTATCGCTGCGCCCTGGCCGTCACCGAGACAGGTTCGGGGCACTCAGAAGAACCCGCGACAGGAGGAGTATGGAATGAAGATTCGTCCGCTTTACGACCGAATCCTGGTGAAGAGAATCGAGGAACGTGAATCGCGCAAGGGGGGCATCATCATCCCCGACACCGCGAAAGAGAAGCCGATGGAGGCGGAAGTCGTCGCCGTCGGCAAGGGCAAGATCAACGAGGACGGCAAGCAGTTCCCGCTCGACGTGAAGAAGGGGGACCGCATCCTGATCGGCAAGTACGCCGGCACCGAAATCAAGATCGACGACCAGGAACACTTGATCCTCCGCGAGGACGAAGTTCTCGCGGTCGTCGAGAAGTAAGGAGAAGAAAAGAACATGGCAGCAAAGACGATTTCGTACGGCGAGGAGGCGCGGCAGCGCATCCTCCACGGCGTCAACAAGCTCGCGGACGCCGTCAAGGTCACGCTCGGCCCCAAGGGCCGCAACGTGGTCATCGAGAAGAAGTTCGGATCTCCCACGATCACCAAGGACGGCGTCACCGTCGCCAAGGAGATCGAGCTCCAGGACTCGCTCGAGAACATGGGCGCCCAGATGGTGCGCGAGGTCGCTTCCAAGACCTCCGACGTCGCCGGCGACGGAACGACGACCGCGACGGTGCTCGCCCAGGCGATCTACCGTGAAGGAATCAAGAACGTCACGGCGGGGGCCAACCCGATGGAGCTGAAGCGCGGGATCGACCGGGCCGTCAAAGCCGCCGTCGACGCGCTCGACAAGCTCTCGAAACCGGTCGAGGGCAAGGACATCGCCCACGTCGGCACGATCTCGGCGAACAACGACTCGGAGATCGGAAAGATCATCGCCGAGGCGATGGACAAGGTCGGGAAGGACGGCGTGATCACGGTCGAAGAGGCGAAAGGCCTCGAGACCACCCTCGAAGTCGTCGAGGGAATGCAGTTCGATCGCGGGTATCTCTCGCCCTACTTCATCACCGACTCGGAGCGGATGGAGTGCGTTCTCGAGAACGCGAAGGTCCTGCTCTACGAGAAGAAGATCTCCAACATGAAGGACCTCCTCCCGATCCTCGAGCAGATCGCCAAGCAGGGCAAACCCCTGCTGATCGTGGCCGAGGACGTTGAGGGCGAAGCTCTCGCGACGCTCGTCGTCAACAAGCTCCGCGGCACTCTCCAGTGCGCGGCAGTCAAGGCGCCGGGCTTCGGGGATCGCCGCAAGGCGATGCTGGAAGACATCGGCATCCTGACCGGCGGCAAGCTCATCTCCGAGGACCTCGGCATCAAGCTCGAGAGCGTCAAGTGGGAAGACCTCGGGGACGCCAAGAAGCTGACGATCGACAAGGACAACACGACGATCGTCGTGGACGACCGGTCCAAGAAGAAGCAGGAAGCGGTCGCGGGTCGGGTCAAGCAGATCCGGGCGCAGATCGATGAGACGACGTCCGACTACGACCGGGAGAAGCTCCAGGAGCGGCTGGCCAAGTTGGTCGGCGGCGTGGCGCTCATCAAGGTCGGCGCCTCCACCGAGACCGAGATGAAGGAGAAGAAGGCCCGCGTCGAGGACGCGATGCACGCGACCAAGGCGGCCGTAGAGGAGGGCATCGTGCCCGGCGGCGGCGTGGCACTTCTCCGGGCGATCGATGCCGTGGAGAAGGCGGCCAAGGAGATGTCGAGCGACGAGAAGATCGGCGCCCGGATCGTGGTCCGCGCTCTCGAGGAGCCGACCCGCCAGATCGTCAACAACGCCGGAGCCGAGGGCTCGGTGGTCATCAACGAGCTCAAGACCCGCGGCGGGAACTTTGGCTTCAACGCCAACAACGAGAAGATCGAGGACATGCTGAAGGCGGGAATCATCGACCCGACGAAGGTCACCAAGAACGCGTTGCAGAACGCGGCTTCGATCGCCGGCCTGATGCTCACCACCGAGGCGCTCGTCTCCGAGATCAAGGAGAAGGAGAAGGCTCCGGCCGGGATGCCGGGCGGCGGCGGAATGGGCGGGATGTACTGATCCCGTAAAATTGATTCAGATACGAAAGGCCCCGGTGAAAGCCGGGGCCTTTTTCTTTTTCGCCGTACGGGTGAGGACGCTACGGGCTCGCCGCCTCGTTAGGCCCGGACGCGAAGGTCTACGACGAAGAATTCTCCGGAACGAGAACTCGGTCGGAAATTTCAGTGCGCACCTATACTGCCCGAACATGAGCTTTTCGGGAGCTCGGACCTCTGCCGTCATCGTCCACTACAAGACGCCGGACGACACGGTCGAGGCAGTGCGGGCGCTCGCAGCGACCGCGCCGGAGACCGAGGTTGTCGTGGTCGACAACGCGTCGGGCGATTCGATCGCGAGACGCCTCTCGGTCGAGGCTCCGGCGGTCCGGCTCCTCGTTGAGGCGGAGAACCGCGGCTTCGGGGCTGCCTGCAATCGCGGCGCGGGCGAGACGGAAAGACCTCTGTTGCTGTTTCTCAACTCCGACGCCTTCGTCCAGCCGGGAGCAGTGGACTTGCTCGCCGCGGCTCTCGACTCCGATCCGCGTGCGGCCGCGGTCGGACCGCGGCTCGAGAACCCGGACGGCACCCTTCAACCGTCGATCCTGAGATTCCCGACCTTGTGGCGAATTTTCTGCGAGAGCTCGGGCCTGGCGTTTCTCGCGGGAGGCCGCGGTCCATTCCGCGGACACTCGGCGACACGGGAGGACCACTCGAGCTCGCGCCCGGTCGAGTCAGTGAAAGGCGCGGCGATGCTCATTCGCCGATCCGCGTTCGAGCAGGTCGGCGGATTCGACGAGAGCTTCTTTCTCTACGCCGAAGAGAGCGATCTCGCCAGACGGTGGCGCGATCTCGGCTGGCGCGTTCTGTTCGAGCCCGCGGCCCGCGTCGGCCATCGCGGGGGAGCTTCGGGAGGGGACGCGCTGTCCGGGCAGCTTCACGAAGGTCTGGCGCAGTACGTCGCCCGGCACCACGGTCCGACCGCCGCCCGGCTCGCGCGCATCGTGCTTCGAGGTGGCGCCGCGGCCCGCTACGCGATCTCCCTCGTGACGCCGGGGGAGCGCGGGCGCATCCGGCGCGAGCGGTATCGCGCGGCTCTCGCGGGGGCGCGTCGCACGTGAAGCGCGCATGAAGCCGCTCGTCTATGCGATCTGCCCCCGTCCCCCACATCCCACGCGCGACGGCTCCTCGATCCGCAACTTCCACCTTCTTCGATGCCTGGCGGACGACTTCCGCGTGCGCGCCTTCGTCCTGCTGCCATCTCGCGAAATGCGCGACGAGCTCCCGCCGGGGGTCGAGGCGGAGCGGTTTCCTCAGGCGCCCCGCCCGCTCCGGCGCGCCGCCGCTCTGGCTGCAACCGCGGCCGGGCGGGCCTACTCGCCCTTTCTCTACCGGTCCCGGCCGCTCGCCGCGCGTCTGCGCACTCTGGCCTCGCGGGAGAAACCGGCCTGGATCGTCGCGCACTCCTACCACGTCGCGCCGCTCGCTCCCGACGAGTTCGGTCCGCTCTGGATTGACTTCCACAATCTCGATTCGGAGCTGTGGCGCCGGATGGGGGAGAGCGCCTCGTCGCGGCTCGCGCGGGCGTTCGCCCGTTCCCAGGCGCCACGAGTCTCGCGCGTCGAGGCGAACCTGGTCGCGCGCGCAGCGGGGATCTCGTGCGTGTCGGAGCGCGAAGCGTCGCTCCTCGCGCGGCTCGCGCCCGACATTCCCCGTCTGCTCGTTCCGAACGGCGTCGACCTCGAGCGGTACCGGTTCCGGAGCGAGCCGGCGGCCGAAGAAGTCGTATTCTACGTGGGAGACCTCGCCTGGGCTCCGCACGCCCAGGGCATGGCGTGGTTCCGGCGCGAGGTCTGGCCGCTCATCGTTCGATCGAGGCCCTCCGCCCGCGCCGAAGTGCTCGGGCGCGGCGCCGCGGTCGCCGGCAACGACGAAGAGCGTTTCGCGTTTCTCGGCGAAGGCGCAGATACGCGTCCCTACTGGGCTCGCGCCGCGGTCGCGGTCGTACCGCTCCAGGCGGCGGCCGGTACGAGACTGAAGATCCTGGAGGCGGCGGCGTGCGGCGTGCCGGTCGTCTCCACGTCCGTGGGAGCGGAAGGCCTGGAGTTTTCAGACCCGGGCGAGATCCGGATCGCGGACGACGCGGAAGGTTTCGCCCGCGCCGTCACCGGGCTGCTCGCGGACAGGGACGCGCGGCGGCGGCAGGCGGTCGCCGCCCGCCGTCGGGTCGAGCAGCTCTACGGATGGGACTCGATCGGCCGAACCTTCTCCCGCGAGCTCCTCCGGCGGCGACCGGAGACAGAAGGTTGACCGCCGCCGCGGTTGTCCTCGCCGCGCTCGCGCTCGTCCTTCTCGCCTGGTCGTATCTCGGATATCCGGCTCTCGTCCGGAGTCTCGCCCGCAAGAGGCCTCCGGAGATAGGCAACCAGCTGGTTGCTCTTCCTTCGGTCGAGGTGCTGGTCGCCGCGCACGACGAAGAAGCTTCGATCGGCCCGCGCGCCGCGAACCTGCTCGCGCAGCGGTACCGCGGAAGCCTGACCGTCGCGATCGGCTGCGACGGCTGCGGCGATCGAACCGCCGAGCGCGCGCGCGCCGCGGGGGACGGGCGGGTCCGGGTCGAAGAGTTCGATCGCCGCCGTGGGAAGGCCGCGGTCGTGAACGACCTGGTCCGGACGTCTCGCGCGGAGCTTCTGGTCTTCACCGACGCGAACTCGGAATTCGAGCCGGACGCCGTCGCGCGTCTCGCGGAGCAGTTCGCGTCGCCGGACGTCGGAGCCGCGTGCGGCCGGCTGATCCTCTGCGGGCGGGCGCGAAATCCGACCCCCGAAACGGAGTTCTGGGACCGGGAGACCGAGCTGAAGCAAGCGGAGGGGGCGCTCGGCATCTGTCTGGGCGCCAACGGCGCGATTTACGCCGCCCGCCGGGAGCTCGTCGAGCCGCTCTCGGACGGCGCCGTTCTCGACGATTTCCTGATTCCAGCGCGCATTGCCCGGAATGGCCGGAAGGTGGTCTTCGCCGGTGGCGCGATTGCCCGCGAGACCGTTGCCGCGGACGTCGCCTCGGAGAGCTCGCGGCGGTTCC
>DASWCZ010000031.1:0-42491 GCA_036395755.1 Thermoanaerobaculia bacterium | reverse complement strand
ATTGGTCGGGGCGAGAGGATTTGAACCTCCGACCACTCGGTCCCGAACCGAGTGCGCTACCAGGCTGCGCTACGCCCCGAGGAGCCGCGAGTTTTACCTGATCCGTCGGATTTGTGCAAAAGCGGGAGCCGGGAACGCTACTGGACGCGCACTCCGAGATGACCGCCGGTGTAGTCGAGCTTCAGAGTTCGAGTCTCGGCGGGAAGCATGCTGGCCGTCGCCGAGGCGTATGCGGGCGAGATGTCGGGGCCGGAGAGCCAGACCTTCACGGTCACCGGTCCTGTCGGCACGGGGATGTTCGCCGACACCGTTCCCGTTCCCTCCACGCTCTTGAAGAGTCCCGCCTTCTTCCTGAAATTGTAGGGGTGGCGAAGAAGAATCTGGTCGTTGACAGCGACCATGACGTGGCCCTGGGAGATCGGCGACTCGAAGAGAAGCCGCAGTGTCGCGTTCGTCGCGCCGGCGGGCGCCACGTCCGGCTTCATCGGACCCTGCTGCTCGACTTTCTCCGGGCCCTGCGGCTGGTTCTTCGGCATCGCGCGGACCTTCGCGAGCTGCGTCTCGACCTTTTTCTTTTCGGCCGCGCGGTCGATCTGCGCGACCGAGTCGTCGCGAAGCTTGATCGCGTCGGCATTCTGAGCGTCGAGGGCGAGAACGTCGCCGGCGCGGTCGCGGGCCTCCTCCCACTTCTTCGAAGAGAACGCCTTCCGCGCGGAATCGAGCCCGGCCTCGATCTGGGCGGTCCGGCCCGCCTGCTTGATGGCCTCCTCCGCCCTGTCGGCGAACTGCCGCGCATCCGCGTTGTCGGGATGGCTGCCGAGCACCGTCCGGAAAAGAGCCAGGCTTTCCTCGTATCGACCCGCTTCGAACAGGCGTTTGCCTTCGTCCACCGACTTCCGCACGGCGGCGGAGGCGATCTGCTGCTCGGGCTCGACTTTCGGGGCAGCCGCCGCCGGGGCGGACGAAGGCGGCGACGAAGAGGGCAGGAGGGCGAAGTAACCGGCGACGGCGAGAGCCACCAGCGCCGCAAGCCCCGCGATCCAGCCGATCCGGGACCTCGGCTTCGCGCCGGAGATCGGCCGAACGGGCATCGTCGGCCTCGGTCGCGAAGGTGCGGTCGAGGTCGCGGCGGTCGGCTCGGGGAAATCGGGCGACGGTGGCGGAGGCTCGACGGCCGGGGCGGGCGGCCGGCGCGACCCGCTCTCCGAATAGGATCCGGAACCCTCCCGCTTTCGCGTGGCAGCGGAGTCCGAGGCCTCCGCCACGACGGGGAACGCGGCCGGAGTTTCCTCCCGGCCCGGCGCCCCGCTTTCGGCGACCGCCTTCAGATTCGCCAGCTTCAGCGTCGGGACGTTCTCCGCTGCTGCGGAGATCATCGTGCCCAGGTCCTCCTGCGATCTGCGCTCCTCGAGCTGCGCCTTCAGCTGATAGAGCGCCAGCGCGAGGTCCTTGCCGCGCTGGTAACGGTTCCAGGGGTCCTTGGCCATCGCGCGCGCCACGACGCCGTTGAACTCGTGGGGAATGCCGGGGGCGAGCTCCGCCGGCGGAGTGTGGTCCTCGTGAACGATCTTGTAGGAGATCGCGGTCAGGTTGTCCCCCTGGAACGGCTTCCGGCTGGTCAGGAGCTCGTAGAGGACGACGCCCAGCGAAAAGAGGTCGCTTCGTCCGTCCACCGGAGAGCCGGAGACCTGTTCGGGCGACATGTAGTTGGGCGTGCCGAGAAACTGCCCGGTCGTCGTCAGGTTGGAAGAGGCGATCCTCGCGATCCCGAAGTCGGTGATCTTCACCTTACCGTCGGTCGTGATGATGATGTTCGCCGGCTTGACGTCGCGATGGATGATGCCCTTGCGGTGAGCGTAGTCGAGCGCTTCCGCGACTTCCGCCACGATCTCGGAGACCTGCTCGTAGGGAAACTTCGTCTTCTCGCCGAGGAGCATCTTCAGGTTCTTTCCCTCAATGTACTCCATCGCGATGAAGGAAACCTGGGTCTCCGGGTCCTCGCCGATGTCATGGATCGTGACGATGTTGGGGTGCGACAGGATGCCGGCCGTCTGCGCCTCGCGGACGAACCGCTCGCGAAACTCCTGGGTGTCTTCGTCGTCGCTGCCGGCATTGACGCGGATGGTCTTTATCGCCACCATCCGGCCGATGACGGGGTCCCGCGCGAGGTAAACGACGCCCATCGCGCCTTTACCCAGCTCGCTGACGACTTCGTAGCGACCGAGCTTCGCGATTCGCGGGCCTGCGATCCCTCGATCTGCCATGTGGCTTTGGACTCTACCCCTTTCCCCCGGCGCCGAGCGCTCCGCGCCGCGGAAAAAGAGACATGGCGAAAGGACGCCGGATTCTAGTCTCCGTACTCGGAAGGGTCAACCCGCGCCCGGTTCCGGTCGAGATTTCGACAGCGTATTCTGCTCCGGTGAACCGATGATGAGCCCTTATCTTCCCTCTCCCGGCGGAACGTTTCGCGCGGCGCGCCAGCGTTCGACGAGCGCGGGAAGGACCCAGGAGAGAAGCACGCCGGCTAAGACGAGCAGACCGACCGCGATTGCGAACGCGATTCCGATTCCGAGACAGGAGAGCGCCGTCATGGACCTTGGACGCTAGCCGTCCGCCGGAGTCGAACACCCCGAGATGCCGGACGAAGAAGAAGCACGGCACGCGAGCTCCAAGGCCGTAGCCGCCGCGCTTTTGCTTGCCGGCGTGATCCTTATTGCTCTCGTCATTTTCCTTGCAGTGGTGATTCAGCGCGCCTGCTGACGGTTCACTATAATCGCGCGCCATGAAGATTTTCTCGGCGCCCGAGCTGCGCAACGTCGCGGTGGTGGGCCACAACACCGTCGGAAAAACTACTCTCGTCGCGGCGCTCCTGCATGCGTCCGGGGCGACGACGCGCCCCGGCCGGATCGAGGAGGGGACGTGCCCGACCGACTTCGACGGAGAAGAGGTCGAGCGGCAGATCTCGATCAACCTGGCCGTTGCGCACGCCATCCATCGCGACGTCCGCGTCAACTTCGTGGACGCCCCCGGTTACGGGATCTTCTCCCCCGAGGCGCACGCCGCGGTTGCGGCTGCGGACGCCGTGCTGATCGTGCTCGATGCGGTCTCCGGAGTCGAGGTTCAGACCGACAAGGTCTGGAAGTTCGCCTCCGAGTTCGGCAGGCCCGTGATCTTCGTGGTCAACCGGATGGATCGCGACCGGGCCTCGTTCGATCGGACGATGGAATCGCTCCGTCGAAAATACGGTCGGAGCGTCGTTCCTCTCCAGATCCCGGTCGGCGAGGAGAAGTCCTTCCGAGGGACGGTGGATCTCGTCCGGATGGAGTCGCACCTTCACGAAGGCGGGCGGCGCGTCGACGGGCCCATCCCGGACGACCTCTCGGCGCGGGCTCACGAAGAGCACGAGAAGTTGGTCGAGATGGTCGCCGAAGGCGACGACACGCTCATGGAGAAGTTCTTCGCCCAGGGGACGCTCGAGCCGGGTGACCTCGTGCCCGGCTTGAAGAAGGAGATCGCGGCCCGCAAGCTCTTCCCGGTCTTCTGCACCTCGTCGGCCCAGGGGATCGGGGTCTTGCGCGTCCTCGACGCCTGCGTGGCCCTCTTCCCCTCGCCCGAAGGTACGAAGGTCGAAGGGACCGGAAAAGACGGGAAGCCGGTGGACGTCGTGACGGACGAGAAGGGTTACGCCGTCGCTCAGGTCGTGAAGACGGTCTCCGACCCGTTCGCGGGAAGGATCTCCTACCTCCGGGTTCGGCGCGGCCACTTCCAGTCCGACGGCACCTACTGGAACGCGTCCAAGAGCGTCCCCGAGCGCTTCTCCGGTCTCTTCCTCCCGCAGGGCAAGGAGCACGTCAACGTCCCGGAGGCCCGGGCGGGCGACATCGTCGCCGTCGCGAAGCTGAAGGAGACGATGACGGGAGACACCCTGACGGTCAAGGAGCATCCGGTCGTTTTGACGAAGCTCGTCGTCCCGGAGCCGGCGATCGCCTATGCCATCGAGCCGAAAGCGAAGGGGGACGAGGACAAGATCTCGACCGCGCTCCACAAGCTCATCGAGGAGGATCCCTCGCTGCGTTTCCAGCGCGACGAGGAGACGAAAGAATTTCACCTGGCGGGCGCGTCTCAGCTCCACGTCGAGATTGCCGTCGCCAGACTGAAGAAACGCTACAGCGTCGAGGTGATCCTCCATCCGCCGAAGGTCCCCTATCGCGAGACGATCACCCGCCGCGCCGAAGCGCACGGCCGCCACAAGAAGCAGACCGGGGGGCACGGCCAGTTCGCCGACTGCAGGATCAAGGTCGAGCCGCTCCCGCGGGGCGCGGATTTCGAGTTCGTCGACGAGATTTACGGCGGCTCCATTCCCCGCAACTACATCCCGGCGGTGGAAAAGGGGATCCAGGACGTTCGAAAGAAGGGGTTCCTCGCCGGGTTCCCGATGGTGGATTTCCGCGTCATCCTGATCGACGGCCAGTACCACGACGTCGATTCCTCCGAGCTCGCGTTCAAGATCGCGGGCGCGCTCGCCTACAAGGACGCGATGGAGAAGGCGCGGCCGACGCTCCTGGAACCCGTGATGACGATCGAGATCAACGCGCCCAACGAATACGTCGGCGACCTGATGGGCGACCTGTCGTCGCGGCGGGGCCAGGTCCAGGGCATGGAGAGCGGCGAAGACGAGACGTCGATCCGGGCGCTCGTGCCGATGGGCGAGCTCCTGACCTACGGCGCCCAGCTGCGCTCGATCACGCAGGGACGCGGTTCCTTCCACCTCGAGTTCTCGCACTACGCCGAGGTGCCGCACTCGATCCAGGAAAAAATCATCGCCCAGTCGAAGGCGGACAAGACCGCCGCCGAAGGCGCCTGATCCGTCGCGGTCGCTTGCTCGGGACCTCTCGATCACCGGCGAGCGCGGCGCCAACCTGGCTCGAGCGCTCGCCTGGTCCCTCGCGCCGCGACCGGCCGTAGCCAGATCCCGAGCGAGCTACAGCGACGATGCCGCCGCATCGTCCAGGATCCAGATCAGCGACCCGCTTTTCGGCCGCACGAGCGACGCGGGCAGACTTCGCGAGCCGCGCTTCCTCGCAAGGACCGCCGCAACCGCAGTGCCCTTCTCCTCCCCCGCGACGAGGAAGATCACGTGGCGCGCGGCGTTCAAGACGCGAAGGGTGAGCGTCAACCTCCACTCCTTCTGAACCGGAAGGTAGTTCGCCGCCGCCCACTTCTCCTTCTCTTCGAGCGCGCGGGTCCGCGCAAAGAGCGAGGCGGTGTGCCCGTCGGCTCCGAGGCCCAACAGAACCAGGTCGAGCCGCGGCTGGCCTTGTCCGAACTCGGTCCGCAGGATCCGATCGTAGTCGCGCGCGGCGCGGCGCGGCTCCTCTTCGCCGCGCATCCGAAAGACGTTTCGAGCCGGCACGTAGAGCGGGTCGAGCAGGTGTTCCTTCGCGAGTCGGTAGTTGGAGCGCTCGTTCGAGGGGGGGACGCAGCGCTCGTCGGCGAAAAAGACGCGCGCCTTCCGCCAGTCGATCCGGCGCGAAAACGGAGGCCCTGCGAGCGCGTCGAAGAGAACGCGCGGGGTCGATCCGCCGGAGAGAGCGAGCCGGAAGATTCCGCGGTCGGAGAAGGCGTCCGACGCCGCCGCGGCGACCTCGAGGGCCGCGGCGCGGGCCGCTTCCTCGAGGTCGGGCAGGACACGAATCTCGAAACGGGGAGGAGCTTGCGCCGGCAGCTCCTTCACTTCCCGAGCGTGCGCCAGCGCCGGCCGTCCTTCTCCAGGAATCGATCCGCGGCCTCCGGGCCGAGCGTCCCGGCGGCGTAATTCGGAAACGCGGGCGGAGGCTCCTTCTCCCATGCCTTCAACACGGGATCGAGGACGCGCCAGGCTTCCTCCGCTTCGTCCCCCCGGATGAAGAGGGTCTGGTCGCCGTGGGTCACGTCGACCAAGAGCCGTTCGTATCCGCCGCGGCTCGCCGCGCCGAGGCTCGAGTACGGGAAGTCCATGTACACCGACTCGACGTCGGCAACCGTGCCGGGGATCTTCGCCTCGAACTTCAACGAGACCGCCTCCTCCGGCTGGATCCGCAGGCGCAGGACGTTCGGAGGCAACTCCCCGCTCTCGTGCCGGAAATAGTGGTGCGGCACGCTCTTGAACTCGATTGCGATCTCCGAGATGCGCTTCGCCAGCCGCTTGCCGGAGCGCACGTAGAAAGGGACGCCCGCCCACCGCCAGTTGTCCACGACGAACTTCACCGCCGCGTAGGTCGCGGTGCGCGAGTCCCGCGCGACGTCCTCCTCTTCCCGGTAACCCGGCACGGGCTTTCCGTCGACGACGCCCGCACCGTACTGGCCGCGGACTGCCCACTCGTCGGCGGCCTCCGCGGGGAATGGGCGAATCGACTGGAGCACCTTGACCTTCTCCGCGCGGACGGCATCGGCCTCGAACTTGACCGGCGGCTCCATCGCGGTCAGGCAGAGGAGCTGGAGGAGATGGTTCTGGAACATGTCGCGAAGGACGCCCGCCTCCTCGTAATAGCCGGCGCGGTGTCCGACGCCGATGGTTTCGGCGACCGCGATCTGCACGTGATCGACGTACCGCTGGTTCCAGAGCGGCTCGAAGATTCCGTTGGCGAAACGCAGGACGAAGATGTTCTGGACCGTTTCCTTCGCGAGGTAATGGTCGATGCGGTAGATCTGCCGCTCCTCGAAGACGCTCTTGAGCGCCTCGTTCAGCGTCCGGGCGGACTCGAGATCGTGGCCGAACGGCTTCTCGACGACGATCCGGGTCCAGCCGTTCTCCGCCTTCGCGAGCCCCTGCTCCCCGAGGAAGCGGACGATCTCCGGGTCGGCTTCGGGCGGCGTGGCGAGGTAGAAGATTCGGTTGTGCTGTCCTCCGCGCGTCGACTCGATCTGCTCGACGACGGTTCGGAGCGACGCGTAGAGAGCCGAGTCGCCGAAGTCCCCGTCGACGTAGCGGACGACGGCCGGGAGCTCGCCCGGCCTCCCCTGCTCGCGCGGAGTGAACTCTCGCGCGCCCTCCTCGAGATGCCGCCGGAAGTCCTGATCGGTGTACGGCGTTCGGGCGAGCCCGACGATCGCGAACTCGGGAGAAATGGCGCCGTCGCGCGAGAGGTGCGCGATCGCGGGCGCCAGGAGGCGCCGCGTCAGGTCTCCCGAGGCGCCGAAAATGACGAGGGTCGCCGGCGGACGGATCTCTTCTTCGGTCTTCATTGCTCTGGAGTAATGGCGTGGCCGCCGAACTGGTTGCGCAGAGCGGCGATGATCTTTGCGGAGAAAGATTCGGTCTGCCGCGAGGTGAACCGCGCGAAGAGAGCGTCGGCAAGAGCGGGCATCGGAACCGAACGCTCGATCGCCTCGTGCAGAGTCCACCGTCCCTCGCCCGAATCCGGAACGAATCCCCGGATGCTGGCGAGCTTCGGATCCTGCTCGAGCGCGAGCACGAGCAGATCGAGCAGCCACGACCGCACCACCGACGCATGTGTCCAGAGGCGCGCAACGGCGAGCAGGTCGAGGTCGTATCCGGACGCCTGGAGCATCTCGAAACCCTCGCCGTAGCCTTGCAGCATCGTGTACTCGATCGCGTTGTGGACCATCTTGACGTAGTGGCCGGCGCCCGGCGCGCCCACGTGCGCGTAGCCTTCCGGCGGCGCGAGCGTCCTGAAGACCGGCTCGGCGAGGCGGAAGTCTTCGGGCCGCCCGCCGACCATGAGGCAGTAGCCGTTCTTCAATCCCCAGACTCCGCCGGAAGTTCCGGCGTCCAAGAAACCGATCCCGCTCTTCACGAGCTCGCCGGCGCGGCGAACCGAGTCGGAGAAGCGCGAGTTGCCTCCGTCCACGATGACGTCACCGGCGGAGAGGAGCGGGCGGAGCGCGGCGATCGACGACTCGACCGGATCGCCGGCTGGAATCATCAACCACACGACGCGAGGAGGAGGGAGTCGGGGGGCGACGTCTTCGAGCGAGGTCGCGCCGACCGCCCCCTCCGACACCGCCTCCCGGACCGCGTCGGCGCCGCGGGCCCACGCGACGACCTCGTGACCGTCGGCGAGCAGCCGCCGGACCATGTTGGCGCCCATCTTCCCGAGCCCCACGAACCCGAGCTTCATGACCCCTCCCTTCCCTGCCGCGGCGCGCTCCTGGCAGCGGCGGCCGCCAGCAACCCGAGCTCCGCCGCCAGGTCCGCTCCAAGGCGCACCGAGAGCGCGCGGCGCTTCCGCGACCGGAGCGCGGCGAGGTCCCCGGCCGCCTGCGCCGCGACGACGCGTTCGAAACCGTAAGGCCGGCCCGGGATCGCCACCGGTTCCGCCGGCGTTTCCGTGATCTGCAGGAAGACTCCCGTGTCCGGCCCTCCTTTGTGGAACTGACCCGTGGAGTGCAGGAACCGCGGGCCGAATCCGAGCGTCGTCGCGACGCGTTTGGCGTCCCGGACCGGCAGCCGAATCCGCGCGAGCCGATCCTCGTTTTCCGCGGTCGAAGGGACGTACGCGGTGATCGCGAAGTAATCGCGCGGCCGGATCGAATCGATCAGCGACGAAAGCGCTTCCGGATCGGTTCGTCCGGGCGCTTCCGGGCCCCCCTTGCCCGCGAGGATTTCGTTGGTGCGGTCCTTCGCCTCCTGGACGTTGGGCTGATCGAACGGGTTGATTCCGATGAGCGCGCCCGCGACCGCGGTCGCGAATTCCCACCGGAACATCTCCGCGCCCAGGTCGAGCGCGTCGGCGATCTCGAACCAGGCGACGGGATGCCCTGCCTCCTCGAGAACGGTGAGCTTCCGAGCGGCATCGGAGGTCCCGGAATCGACCGAGATCCGGACGAAGAAACGATCGTCCCCGTACGACTCCGGACCGCCCGGCGTCTCCCCTTCGACCGGCAGGATTCCTTTGCCTTCCTTTCCCGTGCTTTCGGCGATCAGCTGCTCGAGCCACATACCGAAGCGGTCCACGGGCGCGCCCACGGAAAACGTGAGCTTGTCGCGCCCCTCGAGAGCGAGCGCGCCCATCGCCGCGCCGAGTTCGACGCCGGGATTCTCCTCCGGAGCCTTCGCCCGGCAGGCATCGGCCATTGCCTGCGCGCGGCGGAGAAGGGACCGGACGTCGATCCCCGACAACGCGGCCGGAACGATTCCGAAAGGCGACAGAGCGGAATAGCGGCCGCCGATTGCCGGATCGCCCGGAAAGACCTCACGGACGCGTCGGGCCGAAGCCTCCTTTTCGAGCGGGGTTCCCGGATCGGTGATGACGACGAAGCGATCTCCGGCGCGCGGGCCGAGCTCCTTTTCCGCGAGCGCGAAGAAGTAGTCGAACAAGAGGTTCGGCTCCAGGGTCGTGCCAGACTTCGACGACACGACGTAGATCGTGCGGCCGGGTGGAGTGGCTTGCGCCGCTGCGACCACGCTCGAGGGCTCTGTGGAGTCGAGGACCTCGAGACGCGGGAAGCCCGGGCGGCGCCCGAAGGACGAGGCGAACACGAGCGGCGCGAGACTGGAGCCCCCCATCCCGAGAACGAGGACGCGGTCCGCCTCGCCCCGGACGCGGGCGGCGAGCTTCTCGAGCCCGTCCAGTGACCGTTCGATCCGTTGCGGAATCGTGAGCCAGCCGAGCGCGCCGGAGATCGAGCGCTGATCCGCCTCCGCTTGTTTCCAGAGGCTCGCATCGCCCGACCAGACGCGTGCGACGACCCGTTCCTTCCCGAGCCTTCGGAGAGCCTCCGCGTGCGCGTCTTTCGAGGGGCCGAGGGCGAGCTTCAGGCGACCCTCATCGCCTTTTCTTTTTCGGCGAGCGTCTTCAGCAGGGAGTCGTAGGAGTCGGAGAACTTCTTGACCCCCTCCTCCTCGAGCTCGCGCGAGACGCGGGCTTCCTCGATTCCGAGCTCCGCGAGGCGATGGAAGACGTCGGCCGCTTCGTCCAGCCCGTCGGAGATCCGGACCTTCGGGTCGCCGTGATCGCGATAGGCGTCGAACGTCTCGGGCGGCATCGTGTCGACAGTGTCCGGCGCGACGAGTGCCTCGACGTAGTACAGATCCGGGTACGCCGGGTCTTTCGTCGAAGTCGAAGCCCACAGCGGCCTTTGGAGGGGAGCGCCCTTCTTCTGGAGCGCGGCGAAGCGGGGCGAGCCGAAGACCTCGCGAAACGCGTGGTAGGCGAGACGCGCGTTGGCGGTCGCGGCCTTTCCGCGAAGCCGGCGGGCCGCATCGTTTCCGATCCGATCGAGCTTCTTGTCGACGTTCGAGTCCACGCGGCTGACGAAAAAGCTCGCCACCGAGCGGAGTCGATCGATCGGTTTGCCCGCGGCGAAGCGCTCCTCGAGCGCCGCCAGATACGCCTCCATGACCTCGCCGTAGCGGGAGACAGAGAAGAGAAGCGTGATGTTGATGTTGATTCCTTCCGCGAGGCAGCGCTGGATCGCGGGAACCCCGGCAGCCGTGCCGGGAATCTTCACCATGACGTTCGCGCGGTCGCATTCGGTGGAGAGACGTCGGGCCTCGCGGATGGAGCCTTCGGTGTCGTTCGCGAGATGCGGGCCGACCTCGATCGAGACGAACCCGTCCGCCCCGTTTTCCGCGTCGAAGACGGGTCGGAACGCGTCGGCCGCTCGCCGGACGTCCTCTACCGCGAGCTCCTCGAAGATCGTGAACGGTTCCTTGCGTTTGCCGCCGGCGCGTCGGATGTCCTCGTCGTACAGCTCGGTCTCCGCGATCGCCTTCTGAAAGATCGTTGGATTCGACGTCATCCCCGCGAGCCCGTCCTCGCGAATCAGTTTCGCGAGCTCGCCGGACGTGATGAGATCCCGGCGGATATAGTCGTACCAGACGCTTTGACCGAGCCCGCGCAGCTTTTGCAGCGGGTTGTCTCTGCTCATTGCATCCTCCTCGCCTCATCGAAGGCGCCGGCGCGGGCTTCCTCCTCGATGGCTTTGACCTTGCGGAGGCGGCGCACGTGGCGCTCCGCCTCCGAAAACCTAGCGTTCGTGAACGCTTTGATGATCTCGGCCGCGAGCGATGGTCCGATGACCCGCGCCCCGAGCGAGATCACGTTCATGTCGTCGTCCTCGACCCCCTGCCGCGCGGAAAACGTATCGTGGCACATAGCGGCCCGAATCCCGGGGACCTTCGTCGCCGCGACCGACGCTCCCACGCCGCTTCCGCAGATCACGATGCCGCGATCGCAGCGTCCCGAGGCGACCGCGACCGCGACGGCGCGGGCGAAGTCCGGGTAGTCCACCGGGTGGGTCGAGTCGGTCCCCAGGTCTTCGGCCGAGTGGCCGAGCGCGCGGACGAGGTCGATGGTCCCCTGCTTGAGAGGGAACCCCGCGTGATCGGCGGCGACCGCGATTTTCACAGCAGAGCCTTTGCCCGGGAGACCACGTTCTCGACGTTGAATCCGAGCTCGCGCAACACGACCTCGCCCGGCGCCGAGGCGCCGAAGCGTTCCAGGCCGACCGAGGCGCCGCGGTCTCCGACCCATCGTTCCCAGCCGAGCGGGCTGCCCGCCTCGATCGAGAGCCGCGCTCCGACCGACCGGGGAAAAACCGATTCACGGTATTCGCGCGACTCTCTCTCGAAGAGCTCCCACGAGGGCATCGACACGACGCGGGTCGGAATTCCTTCGGCTTCGAGCTTCTCCCGCGCGTCCATGGCCAGCGCCACCTCACTGCCGGTCGCGATCAGAAGGAGGTGCGGTGCGCCGCCGGAAGCTTCGGCGAGGACGTAAGCGCCCTTCGCCAGGCCGGAGGCCGCGGCGAACCGGGACGGATCGATCACCGGCAGCTTCTGCCGGGACAGGACGAGACCCACGGGACCTTCCCGATGCTGCATCGCGACCCGCCATGCCTCCGAAGCTTCGTTCGGGTCGGCCGGACGAATGACGGTAAAGCCCGGCATCGCGCGCAACGACATCAGGTGCTCGACCGGCTGGTGGGTCGGCCCGTCCTCGCCCAAGCCGATCGAGTCGTGCGTCCAGACGAACACGACCGGCAGCTCCGAGACCGCTGAGAGCCGCACCGACGGACGCATGTAGTCGGAGAAGCAGAAGAAGGTCGCGACGTAGGGGCGCACTCCGCCGTGGTACGCCATGCCGTTTCCGATGCCCGCCATCGCGTGCTCGCGCACGCCGAAGTGGACGTTGCGGCCGTTCCCCGACGCGCCGTCGAAGTCGGCCTCGTCTTTCAGCTTCGTGTTCGTCGAGACCGACAGATCCGCATCGCCGCCGAAAACCCACGGCACTTTCGCCGCGATCGCGTTCAGCGCTTTTCCGGCCGCGACGCGCGTCGCTTCCTTCTCGCCCGCCTTCCACTTCGGCAGATCCGCGTCCCAGCCGGGCGGAAGCTCCCCGGAGAACGCGCGGCGCCATTCCTCCGCGAGATCGGGGTTCGCCGACGCCCACGCCTCGAACCGGCCCTGCCAGTCGGACTGCGCCCGCGCCCCCCGCTCGACCGCTCCCCGGAAGTGCTGGAGCGCGTCCTTCGGGACGAAGAACGCTTCCTCGTACTCCCAACCGAGGGCCTTCTTCGTCGCGACGACCTCTTCGGCCCCGAGAGGGCTCCCGTGCGCTTCGGAGGTCCCCGCCTTGTGGGGAGAGCCGTAACCGATCGTCGTGCGAACGACGATCAACGTCGGACGGCGCGTTTCCTGCCCCGCCTGCCGGAGGGCTTCGTCGATCGCGTCGAGATCCGTGTTGCCGTCCTCGACGTGGAGGACCTGCCAGCCCAGAGCCTCGTAACGCCGCCCGACGTCTTCCGTGAACGCCATTGCAGTCGGGCCGTCGAGAGAAACATGGTTCGAGTCGTAGAGAAAGGTCAGCTTGTGGAGGCCGAGATGTCCGGCGAGCGACGACGCTTCGTTCGAGATGCCCTCCATCAGGTCGCCGTCCGACACGAGAGCGAAGGTGCGGTGATTCACGATCTCCTGACCGGGGCGGTTGAACCGGCTCGAGAGAAAGCGCTCGGCGATCGCCATCCCCACCGCGTTCGCCGTGCCCTGGCCGAGCGGGCCGGTCGTCGCTTCGATGCCGGGAGTCAGGCGGTACTCGGGGTGGCCCGGCGTCCGGCTGCCCCACTGGCGAAAGGCCTTCAGGTCATCCATCTGCAGGTCGTAGCCGGTCAGGTAGAGAAGGCAGTACCAGAGCATGCAGCCGTGCCCCGCCGAGAGCACGAAGCGATCGCGGTCCGGCCACGCCGGGTCCCGGGGGTTGTGCTTCAAATGGCGCTGCCAGAGGACGTAGGCCATCGGAGCCGCGCCGAGCGGCAGGCCGGGATGACCGGAGTTGGCCTTCTGGACCGCGTCGATCGCGAGCGTGCGGATCGTATCGACACAAAGCTCGTCGATGGATTCGCGTACCGTGCTCAAGAATTCGTCCCCCGTCCGATCTTATTACGCTCGCGATCGCCGCGAGGATCCGGCGGGGAGCCGCGCCGATGAGGAATAATCGGGCGAGGATCATCGTCGGACGAAGACCCTCGCAGGAGTGATGGAAGAGCAGACGGCGGCCGCCGAACGGAACGTCCGGAACCCGCTCTGCTACTCGGGCGCGGAGCTCGCGACGCGGGGTTCGACGCTCGAGTGGCTGGAGACCGACGGTCTCGGCGGCTTTGCGTGCGGGACGGCCGGCGGCGCGAGGACTCGCAAGTACCACGGCTGGTACATCCCGGCGATCCCGCCCCCGCGTCGGCGCTGGATGCTCGTCGCCGGCTGCGAGGAGTTCGTCCTCTCGGACGGGAAAACGACCGGCATCTCCACCCAGCTCTATCGCGATACCGTTTACCCCGACGGGCGTAGGAATCTGAAACGCTTCGCCCTCGAGCCGTTTCCAACGTGGCGGCACGAAGCGGACGGACTGGCGCTCGAGCGTTCGCTGTGTCTCACCCGCGGCCGCTCCGCGACGCTCGTGCGCTGGGTGAACCGGGGGCCTCGGAAGATCGAGCTCCGTGTGCGTCCCCTGCTCGCTTTTCGCGGGCTCCACGAGCTGCAGCGAGAAGGTGGCTTTTCCGGGGAGACCGAGATCGTCAGCGACGCCGCGCGGATCCGGCCGACCGGCGACCTGCCGAAGCTCCACGCGCGCGCGCCGGGGGCGCGCCCCCGGCTCGAACCCGAGTGGTACCGCCGTTTCCACTACCCGGTCGAAGTCGAGCGCGGATACGACTCGGACGAGGATCTCTGGAGTCCCCTCGTCTGGACCTGGGAGATCGCCCCGGGCGGCGAAGCGCACCTGGTTTTTTCGAAAGAGGACGTGACGGGAGATCCCGCGCTCCTGCGGGAAGCGGAGCGGAGGCGACGGGACCTGTTCCCGGCGACCGGCGATCCGCTCTTCGACGAGCTCGCCCGCCGCTCGGAGTCCTTCCTGGTCGAGCCTCCCGACGACGCGCCGACCGTTCTCGCCGGCTTTCCGTGGTTCGGAGACTGGGGACGCGACGCCATGATCGCCGCGCCCGGCCTCGCGCTCGCGAGCGGAAGGTACCGGCCCTTCGCGCGAGTGCTCAATTCCTTCGCCCGCGGCCGGCAGGGAGGACTTCTGCCGAGCTCGTTTCCGGGGGACGGCGAACAGCCGGAGTACAACTCGATCGACGCGCCGCTCTGGTTCGTGCTCGCCGTCGAACGGTTCGGCCGCGCACGGCGCGACCCGGCGAAGCCTTCTCCCCTCCTCCCGGCGGTGCGCGACGTCGTCGAGGCATACCGGAACGGGACCCGCTTCGGGATCGGCGCCGGCGACGACCTGCTCCTCGCCGGGGGGGTCCCCGGCCGCGCGCTCACCTGGATGGACGCGATCGTCGACGGCGAGCCGGTTACGCCGCGTCTCGGGCGGCCCGTGGAGATCAACGCGCTCTGGCACGCGGCGTTGAAAGCCTCCGCGCGCATCGAGCGGCTCTCCGGCGACAACACCCGCGCGCGTGACCTGGAGGCGGACGCCTGGCACGTCGCCCGGCGGTTCAACGAAGTCTTCTGGTGCGAGGAGGACGAGCGACTCTACGACGTCGTGTCCGAGGCGGGCCGCGACCGCAGCCTGCGACCCAACCAGATCTTCGCGGTGTCGCTGGAGGAGGACCTGCTGCCGCCGCACCGCGCACGGGCGGTGTACTGGTCGGTGAGACGGCACCTGTTGACGCCGTTCGGTCTGCGCACGCTCGACCCCCGCGATCCGCACTATCGCGGCCGCTGCCAGGGAACGCAGCGCGAGCGCGACCTCGCTTACCACCAGGGCACGGTCTGGCCCTGGTTGATCGGGCCGTTCATCGACGCGCACGTCCGGATCTTCGGAAGCACTCCGGAGTCCCTCCGCACCGTGAAAGGCTGGCTCGCCCCGCTTCGGGCGCACGTTCGCGAGGCGGGCATGGGATCCGTCTCCGAGATCTTCGACGGCGATCCGCCTCACGCGCCGCGCGGCTGTTTCGCGCAGGCGTGGAGCGTGGCGGAGCTCTTCCGGGTCGTCCACACATATTTGCGCGAGTAACCGACGGCGTGTCGCGACCGCGCGTTCTGCTCGTCATCTGCGATGGCTGGGGCGAGGCTCCTCCTTCGGAGGGAAATGCCATCGCCCTCGCGCGAACTCCCACCTTCGACCGATGGCGCCGCGAGCATCCGTGGACGACGCTTGCGGCCTCGGGCGAAGCCGTCGGGCTGCCCGCGGGGGTCATGGGGAACTCGGAGGTCGGACATCTGAACCTGGGGGCGGGACGGATAGTGCCGCAGGACCTCCTCCGCGTCGACCTCGCTCTCTCCGACGGCTCATTCTTCGAAAATCCGGCGCTCGTCGAAGCCGCGGAGCGCGCCCACCGGACGGACGCGACTCTCCATCTCATGGGGCTCGTCTCCGACGGCGGCGTTCATTCCCACGAGCGGCACTTGGCCGGCCTCCTCGAGCTCGCGCGGCGGCGCGGCGTCGAGCGGGTGCGCGTCCACGTCTTCACCGACGGACGCGACACGCCGCCGAAGTCGGCGCTTCTCTACGCCGGGCGGCTCGAAGAGGAGCTCGCGGCGAAGGGAGGAGAAATCGCGACCGTCTCGGGCCGGTACTACGCGATGGACCGCGACGGGCGCTGGAATCGCGTCGCCCGGGCGTGGGAAGCCATCTGCCGGGGAAGGGGTCCTGCCGCGGCGAGCGCGCACGACGCCATCGAGGCGGCGTACTCTCGCGGCGAAACGGACGAGTTCATCGCCCCGACCGTGATCGATTCCCGGGGCGTCCGCGACGGCGACTCGGTCGTCTTCTTCAACTTTCGGGCGGACCGCGCGCGGCAGCTGACACGCGTATTCACGGAACAGGGCTTCGCGGAGTTCGACCGCGGAGAGCGGCCGTCGGTCTTCTTCGTCTGCTTCACCGAATACAAAAAGGAGTTCGCGCTGCCCGTCGCGTTTCCCGCGCCGAAGCTCGATCGGATCCTCGCGGCGATCTGGGCGGACGCAGGCGTCCGCAACCTGCGGCTCGCCGAGACCGAGAAGTACGCGCACGTCACGTACTTCTTCAACGGCGGAGTCGAGGCGCCGTTTCCGGCCGAGGAGCGGCTGCTCGTCCCATCGTGGAGGGGAGCGACGTACGACCTCCATCCGCAGATGAGCGCCGGCGAGATTGCGGACGAAGCCGCGCGCGCGATGTCGGCGAACCGCTTCGAGGCGATCGTCCTGAACTTCGCGAACGCCGACATGGTCGGACACACCGGCAAGATTCCGGAGACGATCACCGCGATCGAGACCTTGGATGCCTGCTTCGCCCGGCTCGAGGAGTCGGCGCGCCGGAACGGATGGCTCCTCGTCCTGACCGCCGACCACGGCAACGCCGAGCAGATGATCGACCCTTCAACCGGAGAGCCGCACACGGCCCACACGACGAACCCGGTGCCGTTCCTGATCTCGAGCGGGACAGCGCCCCTTCGGCCGGGCGGCGCGCTCCGGGACGTGGCGCCGACCCTGTTGGCACTGCAGGGGCTGCCCGTCCCGGAAGAGATGACCGGGCGGGATCTGAAACGAGCGTAGCCCGTTTCATCCCGATGAGAGCGAGGGATCCCTTGCGTTCGAAGGACGGATTCTTCGGCGCTTGCCGCCTCGGAGTGACGGGCCTTCGTGTTCGACTGCCGCCCGCCTCCGTCTGCTAGCATCGCCGCCATGACGCTCACTTCCGACGTGTATCGCCGCCGCCTCGAGGCGATGCGGCAGCGCCTCGCCGACGTACCCGCCGACGGCCTCTTCGCCACGCCTTCTTCGAACCTCTTCTACCTGACGGGAATCAACTTCTGGCGAAGCGAGCGGCTGACGGCTCTCTTTCTCTTTGCAGACCGCGATCCTGTCGTTCTCTGTCCGGCGTTCGAGGAGAGCCGGCTGCGTGGGATGTCCGCGGTTTCGAACGTGGTCTCCTGGGAGGAGACCGAGGATCCCTTCGCAAAGGCGGCGAATCTGTTCCCGGGCTCGGCGGGCACCCTCGCGATCGAACCGTCCACCGCCTTCGACGACGTCGAGCGGCTCCTCGCCGGCAGGCCCGGCTGGAAGGCGGTCTCCGGGGGACCGCTCTTTGCCTCGGTGCGGATGATCAAGACCCCCGAGGAGATCGAAGCGATTCGGCGCGCGATCGCGGTCGCGCTCCCCCGCTTCCGCCGCGCTTTCGAGGCCCTCGCTCCCGGCGCCACCGAGGCGCAAATCTCGACGCGTTTCGGCGGAGAGAACGTGGTCCAGTTCGGACCCTCCTCCGCATTGCCGCACGGCGCTTCGACCGAGCGTGCGCTCACGCGGAACCAGGCGGTCCTGATCGACGCGTGGGACAAGCCCGAGGGCTACTACTACGACATCACGCGTTCGACCTGGTTCGGCGAGCCTTCCGACGAGTATCGACGGGTCTGGAACATCGTTCTCGAGGCGCAGGGAGCGGCGATCGACCACGCGGCGCCCGGCGTGCCGTGCGCGGAGGTGGACGCGGCGGCGAGACGGATCATCGAGAAGGCGGGTTACGGAGAGTACTTCACCCACCGACTCGGCCACGGCCTCGGGATCGACGTGCACGAGCCGCCCTACATGGTCGGACACGAGAGGACCCTCCTCGAACCGGGAATGACGTTCACGTCCGAGCCCGGGATCTACCTGCCCGGCCGCTTCGGCGTACGCATCGAGGACGACATCGTCTGCACGGAGCGGGGAGCGGAGTCGCTCTCACCGCGGGTCGAACGGCTCGAACCGATCGCCGCCTGAGGAGTCGCGCGCTCGCGGCGCGACTCGCCATGGCGATCCTGGCGGTGCCGGTCGTCCTGTCGGCGCAGTTGTCGGCGCCCGCGGTCGAAGAGGCGGCGGAAAGCGGCCGCCGCGCGGCCGAGGCTCTCCTGCGCGGTCAGCGGGGTCCTTTCGAAGCGACCCTCGCCGCCGACTCGATCGCCGCCGCCTTCTTCGGCGAGCCCGTCTGGAACGGTCTGTCGCGACGCCAGCGCGACCGGATTCGAATGGTGATTCGGGACCACTTCGTCGAAACGCTCGAGCCTCCTCGCGGCGTTTCCGGCGAGGTGGCCTGGTCCGCGGGCCGACCGGAGGGCGACGCGGTCGCGCTCTTTCTCGGACTCCACTATCCGGCCGGCACCCTGAAGGCGCGCTGGTCGCTCGTGCGAACCGGCGGCGGCTGGATGGTTCGCGACGTCTTCCTGACCGACCCCGGGATCTCGATCGCCGAAGAGGCAACGCGTTCCATCGGACGGGACGCGATCCGGCGCCGCGACCCGGCGCGATCGGCTCGAGCCGCCATGATCCCCCGGGCTCTCGGGCTTGCCGGGATCCTCGTGGTCGTTCTGGCGGTCGGCCGGCGCCTCTCCGGAAACGGCCGGCGGATTCTCTTCCTGACGGCTGCGGCGCCGACGGTGCTGTTCTTGGTCGACGGAGGTCTGGCCGTCCGGCGCGCGCTCTCCGAGAGGTATTCCGTGCCCGAGGTCCTGCCTCCGGCCCCGTGGAGGGCCGCGGAGCGCGAGGCTTTGAGAGCGCAGCGCGAGGGCCGGCTCGACGAAGCGGCCCGCGCCTGGGAACGCGCGGTCGCCGCCGGAGCCCCTGCCGCCCCGGCCGACTACCAAATGGGTCTCGCCCTCGCCGCCGCGGGCAGGAAGGAGGACGCGAAGGCCGCCTTTCTGCGCGCGCTCAGCCGGTCGCCGGCGGCGCCCGGCGCATCGAAGGAGCTCGCGCTCGCCGCGCTCGCGCAGGGGAACTCGGCCGAGGCTCGGAACCGGCTCGAGAGCTATCTTCGGGAGGCCGGTCCCGATCCCGACTCCCTCTCCGCGCTCGCCGTCGCAGAGGCCAACGTGGGAGAGAGCGCGCGCGCTGTCGAATCCGTCGAAGAGGCGCGGGTCCTGATGGCGGACCGCTGGAGAGGCGTGCGCCTCCAGTCGCAGGTTTACGCCCGGGCGGGCAACGCGGCGAAGACCGTGGAGACGCTCCGCCTTCTCGAATCGGAGGGGGGGCTCGACCGGGAAGCCCTTCGCTCCGATCCCGCGTACCTGCCGATCGCCACCGACCCGGCGTGGGTCGCGTTCCTGTCGGAGGCTCCGGCAGCGGCGCGCACGCCGACACCGTAGTCCTCGGTCCGCTTCTCAGTCCTCGGTCGCCGGAGCGCCCGCCGTCGACGGCCGGGAGCTCCTCTTCTGCGCAGTGACGGTTCGGTCCCCTTCCCCGCCATAGAACTCGACCAGCGCGGAGACGATCGCCTGCGCGACCTTTTCCCGGTAGGCGCGCGAGACGAGGAGCTTGCGGTCGTCGGGATTGTTCAAGTTGCAGACTTCGATCAAGACCCGGGCCGGAATCCGGTTGTAACGCAGGACCGCCGGTACCCACTCCCGGCCTCCGCGGATCACGTTCCGGCGGATCGGCTGAAACGCGTGGAGCGGAAGACCGAGCGTGCGGAACGCGCCTACGATTTTCTCGGCGAGGTGACGGGAGACCCCCTCCGCCTTGATCCGGTCGCGACGGGAGAAGCGAACGCGCGGTCCCTCGCGAACCTCGCGGCGCGCGTTGTACAGCTCGCCGTTCTTCCCGAACGAGGTCTTCAGATACTTTTCCCCCGGTATGTAGACCATCAGTCCGCGCACCGCCGGATGCAGCGAATCGGCGTGCAGCGAGACGAAGACGGTTCGGTCCTCGGACCCGCCCCGTTCCTCGACGCGGCGCAGGACGGAGTTCGCGAGGTACCAGCGGAAGTTGACGCCGGCCCGGGGATCGTCCAGATCGTACGGAGGGCTCGTCATGACCCGAGCGCTCCGCGAATCGAGCACCTGGTCGGAGCGACCATCGCTGCAGGGCGTCTTACGACGGACGGTCGGGAAGACCGACGCGCGCGTGTGCGCGTGGAGGAGGCGCTCCACGCGGCAGGCGATGTCGTACACGTGCCGCGCCTCTTCGACCCCTCCGACGGAGGCGCCAGTGTCGCGGCCGCCGTGTCCCGCGTCCAGAACGAAGGTGACCCCCGCGAGGTCCGCCGCGCGCACGCGGTTGACGAACTGGTTGGCCTCGAGACGCCCCTTCTCCTCCTCGATCCGCGCCGGGTCATCGGCCGGACGAAACTCCGGGGAGAGGTCCTCGACCGGGATCTTGACCGCGTAACCGACCGGAATCGCGCGGACGTCCGAGATCCCGTTCCTGAGCGCGATCTCCGCCGCCTTGGCGTTGACGTCCTCGGCATGAAGGCGCCCGGTCAATCGGACCACGACCGCCGTGTAGAGCGCTTCTCCGCGCTGTAGCCGGTAAAGGGCGTAGCGGCCCTTTTCGTCGCGGCCGAACTGGAGCGGAAGTGGCGCGTTGGCGGCCGCCGACTCCGCCTCGTCGCGGAACGTCGGAGTGAGAAGCTTCAAAGGAATCCGGACGACCTGTTGCACCTCGGTCGGAAGTGCTTCGAGGCCATTCGCGGCCTGCACCTCCTTGTAGTTCGCGCCGTCGCCCGTGAACCACTCCGCGATGCGCCAGAGGCTCTCCGGCTTTCCGGTGAGCGCGGCCACGCGGTGAACCCATCCTTTCGAGTCGCGGGTGTCCTTCGGGAAGAGCGCCTCGATCGCGATGCGGCGATAGTTCTCCGACAGCAGGCGGTACGGGACCCGGACGAAGACGTCGGACTTGAGGAGCTTGACTCCCTCGTTCTGCGACAGGATTTCCTTCTTGGTCCGCGGGTTGTCGGTGAATCGGCGGACGAATGCGTCCAGACTCTCGGCCGGCAGCGGCCGGGCCGAGAGAGTGATCTCGTCCCCCTCTCCGATCGATACCTTGAGCTCCGGCGCGATGACAACCGTCTTGTCGGCGGTGAAGGTGTCCGCAGTCGCGAGAGCGGCAAGAGTGATCAACATGATCGTCCCGATCGTTCCCGCCCTGCGATTCCGGAGCCGGAACACGGGCTTACGAGCGAACGCCGCGAGGCGTCTCGTCGGGCAACGCAATCTCCCGCTCGAAACCTCCGGCGGCCGCAAAGACCCGGTCCTCGCCGAATCGGGGACCGAGGATCTGCAGCCCGAGCGGAAGTCCCTCTCTGGTGAAACCGGACGGCACGGTCGCCGCAGGGAGTCCCGCGAGCGACGCCGGCACCGTGAAGATGTCGGAGAGATACATCGTCAACGGGTCCTCGGTCTTCTCGCCGATCCGGAACGCGGGCGTCGGGATCGAAGGACAGACGATCACGTCGACGAGCTCGAAAGCGCGCTCGAAGTCGTGGGAAAGGGCGGCTCGCGCGCGCATCGCGCGGCCGTAGTAGGCCTCGTAGTACCCCGCGGCGAGCGCAAAGGTCCCGAGCAGGATCCGACGCTTGACCTCCGGCCCGAATCCCAGCGTTCGGCTCTCGACGTAGAGAGACGCCAGGTCTCCGGAAGGCGGGCGCGGGCCGTACCGGACCGAGTCGTAGCGGGCGAGATTCGAGGAGGCCTCGGCGCTCGCGACCACGTAGTAGATCGCGATCGCCTCGGGCGCGCGGGGGACCGATACGGGAGTTACGCGGGCCCCTGCGGACTCGAAGAGTCGTCGGGCCTCGTCGAGGTTCTTCGCGACCTCGCCGTCCAATCCCTCCGCGTCCGCTTCCGCGAGAAATCCGACCCGCATCCCGCCGATCCCCCGGAACGCAGCGCTCTCCGGATCGCCGGGGTCCTCCGCGGAGCTCGTCGAGTCGAGCGGGTCGAATCCGGCGATGACCCGGTAGACCCGCGCGGCGTCGGCAACGCTCCGGGTGAGCGGCCCGATCTGGTCGAGGGAAGAGGCGAACGCCACGAGGCCGTACCGCGAGACCCGGCCGTACGTGGGTTTGAATCCGACCACGCCGCAGCACGCCGCGGGCTGCCGGATCGAGCCCCCCGTGTCGGAGCCCAGCGCGGCCGGCACCATGCCCGACGCCACGGCCGCCGCGCTGCCTCCCGAGGAGCCGCCCGGAATTCGCTCGAGGTCGTGCGGATTTCTCGTGAGCTGGACGCTGCTGTTCTCCGTCGACGACCCCATCGCGAATTCGTCCATGTTGGCCCGTCCGACGAACACCGCGCCGGCTCGCCGCAGCCGCGAGACCGCGGTCGCATCCGTCGGCGGGTGAAATCCCCGCAGGATCCGCGACGCGCAGGTCGCCTCCCGTCCCGCGACCCACATGTTGTCCTTGACCGCGAAAGGCACCCCCGCGAGCGGCAGGTCTTCTCCCGCTTCGACCCGCGCATCCGCGGCGCGCGCCTCTTCGAGCGCGAGATCGGGGGTTACCTCGAGAAACGCCCCGACCCGTCCGTCGAGCGCTTCGACGCGGCCGAGCGCGTCGGCCAGGGTCTCTTGCGCAGAGCGACGGCGCGCGCGGACTTCCTCCGCCGTCGCCACGACCCCGGGCGGGCGGGAGCTCAGCAGATGCTCCGGGCCGGCACCCTGATCACTCCTCGCCCCCGACGACCCGCGGCACGACGCCGAAGCCGTGGGCGCTGACCGCAGCGTTCTCGGCGAGCGCGCGGTCCCCCGCGCCCGGCCGCGGCGAGTCGGAGCGGAAGGGGGTGGGTGCGACGGAGTCGCGGGACGCGGCCGATTCCTCCGGCAGCTCCTTCAGCTGGTCAATGTAGGAGACAATCCGATCGAGTTGTCGCGCCCAGATGGATAGCTCGGTCTCGGGCACCCGGAGCCTTGCCAGAGCTGCAATCCGGCGCACGACGTCCGGCGTCACCGTCGAGGAGCGGGAGGGCATCCGAAGATTGTAAGCCGGAAGACCAATCTTGCGGACCGCGGAACGAAGAAGCGCGGCCTCCCTCCGCCGGCGCGGCAGCTCCGCACGCGAATCTCGGCGCTCGCGCGGGAACCCAAGATCGTCGCTCTCAAGCGTCTGTCGAAAAGAATGGATTTCGACGCGTGGATCGTGGGCGGCGCGCTGCGCGATCTCGCCCTCGGCCGGGACGTCGCCGAAATCGATCTCGCGGTCACGGGAGACGCGGAAAAAATCGCCCGGGCCCTCGAGTCGCTGGGCTACGGGCGGGCGGTGCTCCTGTCCGGGGAGCGGCGTCCTCGGGTTTACCGGGTCGCCGGCCGCGGCCGGATGCTCGACCTCGCGGAGCTCGAGGGAGATTCGATCGGAGCCGACCTCGCCCGCCGCGACTTCACGGTCAACGCCGTCGCCTGCGCGCTCGATTCGGACGACCTCGTGGACCCCTTCGGGGGAATGGCCGATCTCGCCGCCGGCCGGCTGCGGATGGTCGCGGAGAAGAACCTGATCGACGACCCACTGCGCACACTGCGTGCGGCGCGGCTCGTCGCGACGCACGGGTTTGCCCCGGACGAGCCCACTTCCGCGGCCTGCCGCCGGACGGCGTCGGCGCTCTCGGGCGTGGCGCCCGAGCGTGTGCAGGCCGAGCTCTCTAAGCTTCTCGACGCGCGAGAGATCGCGCCCGCTCTCCTCTGGGCCGCGAAAACGGGACTCCTCGGACCGGCGTTCGATCTCCCCGTGACCGACCGCCGATGGTCCTCGGCCGCGCGGGCGCTGCGATCCTTCGACGCCGGGTTCGCGACGCGTCTTTCCCACCCTCGGCGCCGGCGACTGCGGCTCGCGCTCCTCGCGGCGCGCCTCGGGCTTTCTCCGGCGGAGGCGGGCGCCTGGCTCCGGCGCCTGCGGTGGGGAGGCGACGAGGCTCACGAAGTTTCCCGCCTGCTCGGGCTCGCGTCGTCCGTCCGCGGGTTGCGGACGGACGATCAGGCCTGGCGCTGGTTCCTCCACGCCGGGGATTTCGCGGCGGATGCCCTGCTCCTGATCGAGACGCTCGATCCCCGATCGCGATCCGCCGTCGCCCGGATGTCCTCCCGGATCGCTCGGAGGAGACCGATTCCCCGGGTTCGCGGAGGAGACGTGCTGGAATGGCTGGGCATCGCTCCCGGCCCGCGCGTCGGCGAGCTGCTCGAGGCCGTGCGGGTCGAGGGTCTCGCGGGCCGGATCCGGACGCGAAAGGAGGCGCGCGAATGGCTGCGATCGCGTCCGGTTGGGCCATCGCTTCCCCCGCGGTCGAGCCCGCTAAAGTCCTGAAGCGATCCGTTATAATGCTCGAATTCTGTGAAACTCGCGGAATTCCTTCGTTTCATGGCCAGTAAGGAGGCTTCCGACCTCCACCTGAAGCCCATGAGGCCGCCTCTCCTGCGGATCAAGGGGAAGCTCGTGCCTTTGAAGTCCGAGGCGCTCCAGCCGAAGGAGCTCGAGGAGATGCTGCTCGAGATCCTGACGCCTGCCCAGAAGCAGAAGCTCGAGGAACGGCAGTCCGTGGACCTGGGATACGGCCTGGCGGGGGTCGCACGCTTCCGGGCGAACGTTTATATTCAGCGCGGCTCGCTCGCGGCCGTCTTCCGACGGATTCCGTTCAAGCTCCCCTCGATCGAAGAGCTGAATCTTCCCGAGGTCCTGGAGACTTTCGTCCATCTCCCGGCCGGATTGGTCCTGATCACGGGGCCGACCGGCTCGGGCAAGTCGACCACGCTCGCGGCGATCCTGAAGTCGGTCATCGAGCAGCGACAGGTTCACATCGTCACGATCGAGGATCCGATCGAATACCTGTTCGCCGACGGAAAGGCGGCGGTCTCGCAGCGCGAGCTCGAGACCGACACCCCGAGCTTCGGCGAGGCCTTGAAGAACATGTTCCGGGAAGACCCGGACGTGATCATGGTCGGCGAGATGCGCGACTGGCAGACCATGCAGACCGTGCTCACCGCCGCGGAAACCGGCCACCTCGTTTTCTCGACACTTCACACCAACAGCGCCGGGCAGTCGGTCGACCGCGTGATCGACTCCTGCCCCTCCAACCAGCAGCGGCAGATTCGCTCCCAGCTCGCGCTCGTTCTCCGCTCGATCGTCTCGATGAAGCTGATCGAGAAATCCGACGGTTCGGGACTGATCCCGGTCGTGGAAATCCTGATCAATTCGCCCAAGATCGCCAAGCACATCGAGATCGGCGAGACGAAAGAGATCGGGGAAGAGATGGAGACTTCCGTCGCCTACTTCCGCATGCAGACGATGAACCAGTCGCTCATCGCACTCCTCGTCAACAACCGGATCAGTTACGACCGTGCGATGGAGCTGTCCACGGACCCGGAAGACCTTTCACTGAAGCTCCGGAAGCTCTTTCCCGAGATCGAGGAGCGCCGGCAAGGAGGCCCCATGGCTTCGGACAACGATTTCTCCCACATCTCCCGGTTGATGGAGACCAAGCAGCTCTACGAGCAGCAGGAGCACAACTGGAGGATGCGCTTGACCGAGAAGGACGAGGAAATCGCTCGCCAGCGTGAGGAGAACCAGGCCCTGCGGAGAGCCGAGGACGAGCGGCACCACAACGTCGCCGAGCTGGAAGCGGAGATCGGGAAGCTGAAGAGCGAGAATGAGCGCCTCGGGCGCGAATCGCAGCAGAAGATCGCGCAGTTGAACGAGCGCATCAAGGAGCTGAACCAGCGAGTCCTGATCGCCGAGGGCGGAGGCGGCGGCAAGATGACCGCCGGCCAGGGAATCTTCAAGAGATAGCCTTCGCGCGGGGGTTGTCCGCTCGCGCCCGGAGACCTGCCCCGAAAGCCCCGACCGCAGCCCCGGCGACGTCCGCGGCGAGGTCGGCCGAGTCCATCGTCCTGCCGGGAATCCATGCCTGATGGGCCTCGTCGAGCGCGCCCCAGAGCGCCATCGTCCCCACGATCGCGAGAACTCTCGACCAGGCGAAACCAGAGCGCCCCTTCCAAGCGATCGCGCGATAGAGAAGGAACGCCTCGACCCCGTAGAGCAGAAAGTGGATGAGTTTGTCGAGCGGGAACCCTCCGGTCGGAACGGCGGGAGGGTTCGGCCAGGACGTGACGGCGAGGAGAATGCAACCCCACGCCGCGGCGAGAAACCGAGCGCGGCGGCGGGTTGCTTCCACCTCGTCCGTCATCCCGAGCGGAGCGAGGGATCTCCTCGCAAGAAGAGGTCCCTCGGGCCTTTGGCCCTCGGGACGGGGCGCTACGCGCCCCGCTTGGAGGGTCCCGTGCGGCTCGGCCCCTTCTTCGGCGCGGGCTTCGCGGCCTTTGCCGGCTCGGAACGCCCCGGCTTGGTCTTTTTCGACGGCTTTTTCGGGACCTCTTCGGCGGGGGCTCCCTCTTCGCCCTCCGGTTTCTTCTTGCGGACGGTCTCGATCCGCCCGCCCGACATCCGGCGGGCTCGATCGGAGAGAGACTCCTTGCGCGGCCCCTTTTCCTTCGCTTCGAACCGGTAATCCACGAACTCCAAGATGGCGGCTTCGGCGGCGTCGCCGCGTCGCGGCCCGAGCTTCAGGATCCGCGTGTAACCGCCCGGCCGGCCCACGAACCGCGGGGCGATCCTCTCGAAGACCTTCTGGACGGTCCCGTGGTCCGGGATCCAGCGGTAGACGCGCCTTCGAGCGGCGAGGTCGTCATTCTTCGCCGTGGTGATGAGCCGCTCGGCGAGCGGGCGCAGCTCCTTCGCCTTCGAGACGGTCGTCTGAATTCGCTCGTGGGTCATCAGCGAAGCGAGCTGATTCGAGAACATCGCGAGGCGATGCGCTGTGGTTCGCCGCAGTTTGCGTCCGGCTCGATTGTGCTGCATCGCTACTCGCTCTGCGCCTCGGCCGGCTCGAGCTCCATGCCGAGCGACAGCCCCATCGGGCGAAGGATGTCGCGGATCTCGTTCAGCGATTTCCGGCCGAAGTTCTTCGTCTCGAGCATGTCCTTCTCGGACTTCTGCACGAGATCCCGGATTGTGCGGATGCCCGCGTTCTTCAGGCAGTTCGCGCTTCGAACCGACAGCTCGAGCTCGTCGACCGACTTGTTCAGGTACTCGGCGAGGTTCTCCGGCAGCTCGCCTTCTCCGACCCCCTCGAGCGCGGTTTCGACTTCCGCGTTCACAAAGATCGTCAGGTGGTCGCGAAGTAGCGTCGCCGCGAGCCCGACGGCGTCGGCCGGCGAGACGGTGCCGTTCGTCCAGACTTCGAGAACGAGCCGGTCGTAGTCGGTCGCCTGGCCGATCCGCGCGGCCTCGACGTGGTAGTTGACCCGTCGGACGGGCGAGTGGACCGAGTCGATCGGAATATAGCCGATGCCCATGTCCTCGTCGAAATTCTTGTCCGCCGAGACGTATCCGCGGCCCATCGAAACGCGCATCTCCATCTGGAGCTTGCCGTTCTCCGAAAGCGTGGCGATCGGGGCGTCCGCCTCGAGAATGTCGATCGTCGAGTCGCCCTGCAGGTCGGCCGCCGTGACCTTTCCCTTCCGGGTGACGTCGATCGTCAGGATCTTTTCGTCTGTCGCGTGCATTTTGATCGGGATCTGCTTCAAGTTGAGGATGATGTCGGTCACGTCCTCGACCACTCCCGGCAGCGAGGAGAATTCGTGCAGGACCCCTTCGATCTTGACCGCGGTGATCGCCGCTCCTTCGATCGACGAGAGCAGGACCCGCCGCAGCGCGTTGCCGATCGTGGTGCCGAAGCCCCTCTCGAACGGCTGCGCGTAGAACTTTCCGTACGTCGGCGTGAGCGTCTCGGCCTCGAAGTCGAGCCGCTTCGGTTTCTGAAATCCCTTCCACAGTGTCATGTTTCTTCTTCCTCCTCGCGCGCTACTTGGAATACAGCTCGACGATCAGCTGCTCGGAAATGGGCAGCTTGATGTCTTCCCGGCTCGGCAACTCGAGAACCGTCCCGCTGAAGGTTTCGGGGGATAGGTCGAGCCAGTTCGGTACGCCGCGCGCGCGCGCGGTTTCGACCGAGGCCTTGATCTGTTCGTTGGAGCGACTCTTTTCCTTGATTGCGATCACGTGTCCCTTCGAAACGCGATACGACGGGATCGTGACCTTTTTTCCGCCGACGGTCAGGTGTCCGTGGCGAACCAGCTGGCGGGCCTGGGCCCGCGACGCGGCGAAGCCGAGCGAGTACACGACGTTGTCGAGTCGCCGTTCGAGCTCCTGGAGGAGGTTCGCGCCGGTGATCCCCTTGCGCCGCTCCGCCCGCTGAAAGGTCAGGCGGAACGGTTGCTCGAGCAGCCCGTAGATGCGCTTGACCTTCTGCTTCTCCCGGAGCTGGATGCCGTACCCCAGGAGCTTGCTGCGCCGCCGCCCGTGCTGGCCGGGCGGGTAGTTGCGGCGCTCGATGGCACACTTGTCCTTGAAGCAGCGGTCCCCTTTCAGGAACAGCTTCATCCCCTCGCGCCGGCACAGCCGGCAAACCGATTCGGTGTAACGAGCCAAAAAGTTATGACCTCCGCGGTTCCCTCTTTTTGTAGCGTCCTTCCTCCCGGCCGGAAACCGCGAGCCGGTTTACAGACGAAGCGAATCGCGATCGGCGATCCGCTTTTTCCTAGACCCTCCGCCGCTTGCGCGGACGGCAGCCGTTGTGCGGTATCGGGGTGGTGTCCTTGATCGACTTGATATCGATCCCGTTCGCCTGCAGCGCCCGGATGGCCGACTCCCGCCCCGCGCCGGGGCCCGTCACCCGAACGTCGACGGACCGCACCCCATTCTCCTTCGCGTGCTCGGCGCAGTTGGCCGCGGCGAGCTGGGCCGCGAACGGAGTCCCCTTGCGCGATCCCTTGAAGCCGATCCGCCCGGCGGATGACCAGGCGAGAACGTTCCCCTCCTGATCGGCGATCGCGATGATCGTGTTGTTGAAAGAGGCCTGCACCGTCGCGACCGCGTGCGGGATGTTCTTCTTTTCTTTCTTTCCGCCGCGCGGCTTCTTGCCTTTGCGGACGGGCCCCTTTTCCGGGGCGGCTGCGGTTGGTGTCGATTCGGCCATGATTCCTTTCTACGCTCGATGAACTGCGGCGGGTGCAGGTCCGCGGGACCTGTCCCCGCGACTTTATTTCTTGGTCGCCTTCTTCTTGCCGGCGATCGTCTGGCGGCGCGGTCCCTTCCGGGTTCGGGCATTCGTATGGGTCCGCTGCCCGCGCACCGGCAGGTTGCGACGGTGCCGCATGCCGCGGTAACAGCCGATGTCCATCAAACGCTTGATGTCCATCGAGGTGTCTTTCCGCAGGTCCCCCTCGACCTTCACGTCGTCGGTGATGACCTTCCGGATCCGCACGACTTCCTCCTCGGAGAGGTCCTTCACGTGCGTGTCCGGCCGCACGTCCGCCTTCTCGAGGATGAAGTTCGCCTTGGAGCGCCCGATCCCGAAGATGTACGTGAGACCGATTTCGACTCTCTTGTTCAGCGGTAGATCCACGCCGGCGATTCGTGCCATTTAGTCTCCCGGGCTCCTAACCCTGTCTCTGCTTGTGCTTGGGAATCGAGCAGATGACCCGCACGACCCCGTTGCGCCGCACGACTTTGCATTTCACGCAGATTCTCTTCACCGAGGCTCGAACTTTCACGATCTCTCCTATTTGTACCGATAGATGATCCGCCCGCGCGTCAGGTCGTACGGGGAAAGCTCCACGAGGACCTTGTCTCCCGGAAGGATCCGGATGAAGTTCTTCCGCATCTTTCCGGAAATGTGCGCGAGCACCTGATGTTTGTTCTCCAGCTCCACCTTGAACATCGCGTTCGGCAGCGGCTCGACGACCGTCGCCATGACCTCGATCGCGTCTTCCTTCGTCACGCCGGGACCGCCGCCGTCGCCTCCCGGGCGCCGACCGCCCCGAGGCGGCCGGTTCCGAGAACGACCGGGCCCGCCGGGACGATTGCAATCGTGTACTCGAAGTGCGCCGACGCGCTCTTGTCGCGCGTCCGCACCGTCCAGCCGTCCCGGTCCACGTTGACGTCGCCCGTGCCCAGGTTGAACATCGGCTCGATCGCCAGGACCATTCCGGCCTTCAAGGTGCTCCCGCGGCCCGCCGGTCCGTAGTTCGGGACCTGCGGCTCCTCATGAAGCGCGGTCCCGACCCCGTGTCCGACGAACTCGCGGACGACGCCGTAACCATGCGCGAGGGCGACCGCCTCGACGGCGGCGCCGATGTCGGAAACGCGGCCCCCGGGTTGTGCCGCCGCGATCCCGGCCTCAAGCGCCCGGCGGGTGACCTCGAGAAGCTTCCGGCGCGACGCGTCAATCCGGCCGACCGGCAGCGTCCTCGCGGCGTCGCCGTAGTATCCCTCGACGATCGCGCCGCAGTCGATTCCGACGATGTCGCCTTCCTTCAAAGATCTCCTGCCCGGGATGCCGTGGACGACCTCGTCGTTGACCGACGTACAGATCGTCTTCGGGAACCCCCGGTAATTCAAAAACGCCGGTTTGGCGTTCCGTTTCCGAATCTCCTCGGCCGCGATGCCGTCGAGCTCATCGGTCGTCACACCCGGCGCGACCGCCTTTTCCAGAACGTCGAGAGTCTCCAAGACCACGCGCGACGCCTGCTCGAGGCGAGCGAGCTCCTCCATTCCGCGGATCGTGATCATGCCCCCCGCGCCGCCTTTCCCGGCCGGACGAGCGCTTGATCGATCCGGCCCGCGACCTCCTCGACCGACCCGGACCCGTCCACTTCCTGGAGAAGCCCGAGACCCCGGTAGTGCTCGACGAGAGGCGCCGTCTTCTCCCGATAGACCCGGAGGCGCTCGGCGACCGTTTCGCGGCGGTCGTCGGATCGCCCCTCCAGAGCCGCACGACCGAGCAGTCGCTCGACGAGCGTACCCTCGGGCACGAGAAGCTTGATAACACCGTCCAGCGACGCTCCATTTCCTTCGAGGATTCGATCGAGGGCCTCCGCCTGTTCGATCGTCCGCGGGAACCCGTCGAGCAGGAAGCCGTTCCGGGCATCGGGCAGGGAGACCCGCTCCCGGACCAGGCCGATCACGACCTCGTCGGGCACGAGCTCCCCCGCTTCCATGATCGCCTGCGCCCTCCGACCGAGCGGTGTCCCCCGCCGGACCGCATCGCGCAGCATGTCGCCCGTCGAGATCGCGGGAACCCCGAAGCGCTCCGCGAGGAGCTTCGCCTGCGTCCCCTTGCCGCTGCCCGGCGGCCCCAGGAAGATCAGTCGCATCGGAGGGCTACGTCCGGCGGCCGCGAATGCGGCTCTTCTTCAGGAAGCCGGTGTAGTGATGCTCGACGAGCTTCGACTCCACCTGCTGGACGGTGTCCATGGCAACCCCGACGACGATCAGAAGGGAGGTGCCCCCGAAATAGAAGTTGAAGCCGAAGCCTTCGCTGAAGAACCGCGGCAGCATCGTCTCGAGTCGGGCTCCGATCCAGGGCAGGCTCGCAAAGCGGAAGCCGCGCGCGAGGAAGTCCGGCAGGAGTGCAACGAAGGTCAGGTAGACCGCCCCGAGGATCGTCAGGCGCGACAGGACAGTGTCGATGTAGTCGGCGGTCTTCTTGCCCGGCCGGATGCCCGGGATGAAACCTCCGTACTTGCGCATGTTGTCCGCGGTATCGGTCGGGTTGAAGACGATCGACGTGTAGAAGTAACAGAAAAAGAGGATGCCGAGGGCATACAGCAGAACGTAGAGCGGCTGTCCCTGCCCGAGCGAGGTCGCCACCTTCTGGGTCCAGTCCGCGCCGATCAGGGTCGCGAGGTAGCTCGGCAGCTGGATGATCGAGATCGCGAAGATGATCGGAATGACGCCGCCGGTATTCACGCGGAGCGGCAGATATGTGTTCTGTCCGCCGTAGACGCGCCGGCCGACGACGCGCTTGGCGTATTGCACCGGTATTCGCCGTTGGGCCCGCTCGACGAAAACGATCAGCGCGATGATCGCGATCATGAAGACGAGCACGCCGAAGAGCGTCAGGATGTTGATGTTGCCGGTGCGGATCTGCTCGAAGAGGCCGAAGATCGCCCGGGGCAGCCCCACGACGATGCCGGCGAAGATGATGAGCGAGATGCCGTTGCCGATGCCGCGCTCGGTGATCTGCTCGCCCAGCCACATGATGAAGATCGTGCCGGTCGTCAGCGTCAGGATCGTCATCAGCCGGAATCCCCATCCGGGATGCGGAACCAGGCGGGCGCCTCCGGGGGCGACCTGCTTCTCGAGCCAGAGCCCGATCCCGGAAGCCTGGATGAACGAGAGGAGCACGGTGCCGTAGCGCGTGTACTGCGTGATCTTCTTGCGACCCATCTCCCCTTCCTTGGAGAGCTTCTCGAGATAGGGCCAGACCACCGTCAGCAGCTGGAGGATGATCGACGCCGAGATGTACGGCATGATGCCGAGAGCGAAAACGGACAGCCTTCGGAGTGCCCCTCCGGAGAAGATGTCGAGGAAGCCGAAGAGCGACCCGGCCGAAGACTTGAAGAACGCGTTGATCGCCGCCGGGTCGACACCGGGGGTCGGAATGTGCGATCCCAGTCGATACACGGCGAGCAGCAGGAACGTGAAGATGACCCGCTTGCGCAGGTCCGGCACGCTGAAGATGTTCGCGAAGCTCTGGAGCGCGCTCACCGGTTGAGAACCTCACAGCGGCCGCCCGCCGCCTCGATTTGGCTCCGGGCGGAGGCGGAGAACTTGTGGGCAGAGACGGTCAGAGCTTTTGCGAGCGTCCCGTCGCCCAGAATCTTCACCGGACGACGGCCGTGCGCGAGCCGGCGAAGGGCAAGCTTTTCCGGGGTCACGCTCTCACCCGCGTCGAAGCGATCCAGGTCCGAGACGTTCACGATGTCGTATTCGACGCGGAAGATGTTCGTGAAACCACGCTTCGGGATCCGGCGATGGAGCGGCATCTGTCCGCCCTCGAAGCCGCGCTGATGGCGGTAGCCGGACCGCGATTTCTGTCCCTTGCTCCCGCGGCCGGCGGTCTTGCCGTGACCGCTGCCCGGGCCGCGTCCGACCCGTTTGCGGGAGCGCGTCGCCCCACGCGCCGGAGCGAGCTCGTGCAGACCCATCGGAGGCGGACCGGATTGCGCCGGCTCGGGCCGCGGAGTCTCGACCGCAACCGCGTCGTCCCGCTCCGCGGCAGCGGCCTTCCGGCGCCGCGTGGCGGGGCCGGCCGGCTCCTTTGCGGCGGCAGGCTTTGCCCGCTTTACGGCGGGCGATTTCTTCTTCGCCTCTTTCTTTTCGACCATGTGAACTCTCGGCTCTGTTTCGTCAGTTGTTCGCGCGAGATCCCTCGCCGTCGAGGATCTCGACCAAGTGACGGATCTTGCGGATGCGTCCCCGCAGCGACGGGCTGTCCTCGCGCTCGACGACCTGGCCGACGCGGCGGAATCCGAGCGCCCGGATCGTCGCCTTCTGGCCGACAGGTGTTGCGATCCCGCTCTTCGCGAGGCGCAGGCGGAGGGTCTTCGCGCGTTCGGCCTTGCGGGCGCGGGGCTTTTTCACCCGCGCTTCGGAAGACCCCCGCGTCCCGCTCACGATTCCACCTCGACCGGCGCGGCGACATCGGGCTGCGAGCCGGCGGCGCCGCGCCGCTTGCGCATCTCGTCCGCGTTTTTCAGCCGGGTCAGTCCCTCGAACGTCGCCTTGATGACGTTGTGCGGGTTCGTCGTGCGGAGGGACTTCGTCAGGATGTCCTGGATGCCGACCGATTCGAGCACGGCGCGGACCGGCCCCCCCGCGATGACGCCCGTCCCGGGCGCCGCCGGCTTGAGAAGAACGCGTCCGGCGCCGTAGCGGCCGAGCACCGCATGGGGAATCGTCGTTCCCTTCAGAGAGATCTGCTGCATGTTCTTCTTGGCCATCTCGATCCCCTTCTTGATGGCCATCGGAACTTCCTTCGCTTTGCCCGAGCCGTATCCGACGCGTCCCTGCCCGTCTCCGACGACGACCAGCGCCGAGAAGGAGAAGTTCTTTCCCCCCTTGACGACCTTGGTGACGCGGTTGATGTGGACCACGCGGTCGATCAGCTCGCGCCCCTGGGCGTCGCGCTCCTTTTCCCGCTCGCGCGGAGCCCGGGACATGCGATTGCTGCTCATTGGCTCCTTCTCCTCGCTCCGCTCAAAACTCGAGACCGCCCTGCCGGGCCGCCTCGGCAAGCGCTTTGACCTTGCCGTGATAGATGTAGCCGCCGCGGTCGAACACGACCCGCGCGATTCCCTTGCCTTTCGCTCGCTCGGCGACGAGCGTGCCGACGCGCGTCGCGGTCTCCCGGTTGGCGCCGCTCTTCTTTTCGCCTTTCAGCGCCGGATCGAGAGACGAGGCGTGCGCGAGCGTCGCGCCCGACGCATCGTCGATCACCTGCGCATAAATGTGCCGGCCGCTCTTGAACACGGCGAGCCGGGGGCGATCTCTCGAGCCTTTCACACGGCGGCGCACGCGCGTGCGGACCTTCTGACGCGCCTCGGTGCGCGCTTGCGATCGGTTCATCTTCCTACTTCCCGCCGGCCTTTCCGACCTTGCGCCGGATGACCTCGTTGGCGTACTTGATTCCCTTCGCCTTGTACGGATCGGGCACGCGCAGCCGGCGGATCTCCGCGGCCGTCTGCCCGACTTTCTGCCGGTCCGCGCCGGTCACCGTGAGCTTGCCCGCCTTCGCGTCGAGCGCCACGGCGATCCCGTCGGGGATCGGGAAGTTGATCGGGTGGGAGTAGCCGAGCGCGAATACGACTGCCTTGCCTTTGACCTCGGCCTTGTAACCGACGCCCACGATCTCGAGCTCCCGGGTGAAGCCCTTCGTGACGCCCTCGACCGAGTTCGCGACCAGGCTGCGCACGAGGCCGTGCCAGGCTCGCTGCTGCGGTTCGTCGTTCGACCGAGCGAACCGGACCTCTCCCTTGTCGATTTCGACCGCGATGCCCGGCGGGATCCGGCTGGTGAGCTCGCCTTTCGGGCCCTTGACGCGGACGAACTCTCCGTCGGAGCGGATTTCCACCCCCTGCGGGATCGGCACGGGCATTCTTCCGATGCGTGACACGGCTTTCTCCTACCAGAACAGTCCCCTGTCATTCCGAGGGCCGAAGGCCCGAGGAATCTCCCGGAAAAGGGAGGGATCCTTCGCTCCGCTCAGGATGACAGGCAAAGTACGTTCTCCTACCAGACGTTGCAGAGGATCTCGCCGCCCAAGCGCGCGTCGCGCGCCTTCCGGCCGGTCAGGACCCCTTTGGACGTGGAAATGATCGAGATCCCGAGGCCGCCCAGGACGTCCGGAATCTCCTTCGCGGGGGCATAGACGCGGCGTCCCGGCCGCGAGACTCTCTCTAAGCCAGCGACGATCGGGACGCCTTCGCCGTCGTATTTCAGGCCGACGCGGATGAGCGGCCGGCCTTTCTCCTCGACGCGGCGCCAGGAAGCGATGTAGCCCTCCTCGGCGAGGACCCTCACCACGTCCTCCTTGATGCGCGAGGAGGGAACGTCCACGCGTTCGTGGCCCGCCCGCATCCCGTTGCGGAGTCGGTTCAAGAGGTCGGAGAGCGGATCGCTGGTGTTCATCGGCTCACCACGACGCCTTGATGACGCCGGGGATGTACCCGGCGTTCGCGTTCGATCGGAAACAGATGCGGCAGAGCCCGAACTTGCGCAGAACGCTGCGCGCGCGCCCGCAGACGCGGCAGCGGCGCACTGTCCGCGTCATGAACTTCGGCTTCCTGGCGGCCTTGATCCTCATTGCCCGTCTTGCCATGAATTCCTCTTCGCTTCTCTTGACCGTCGAGCCGTCAGCGGCCGAACGGCATCCCCAACCGCTTCAGGAGCGCGAGCGCGCGATCGTCGCGCCCGGCGCTAGTTACGATCGTCACGTTCAATCCCTTCGACTTGTCCGTCCTCGAGTAATCGATCTCCGGGAAGATGAAGTGGTCCCGGACCCCGAGCGTGTAGTTGCCCCGGCCATCGAACGCCTTGGGAGAGACGCCGCGGAAGTCGCGCACCCGCGGCAGCGCGATGTTGATCAGCCGGTCGAGGAATTCGTACATCCGGCGGCCCCGGAGGGTCACCCGGACCCCGATGGGCATTCCCGCGCGCAGCTTGTAGGTCGCGATCGACTTCTTGGCCTTGGTGACGACCGCTCGCTGCCCCGCGATCGCCGAGAGCTCCTCGACGGCGGCCTCGAGGATCTTCGGGTTTGCCACGGCCTCTCCCATCCCCATGTTCAGGATGATCTTGTCCAGGCGCGGCAACGCCATGACGTTGTCCACGCCGAGCTCCTTCGAGAGCTCGGGAAGGATCTCGCGTTCGTACCGTTCTTTCAGTCTCGGAACCATTTCTTTCTCTCGTTCTTCTTACGTCGCGGTCTCACGCCAGGGCCGCTCCGCTCTTCTTCGCGTAGCGCTCCGGGGAGCCGTCGGAGTCGCGCCGCCGGCCGATCCGGGTCCGCGTGTTGCCGTCCGGGTCGACGAGCATCACGTTGGAGATGTGGATCGGCGCCTCCTTCTCCGAGATCCCGCCGGCGATGTTCTTCGACGGATTCGGCCGGACGTGCCGCTTGATCATGTTGACGCGTTCGACGATGACCCGGTCCTCGGTCGGCAGGACCCTCAGGACCTTCCCCTGCCGTCCCCGATCCCGTCCGGTGACGACGACGACCACGTCATTTTTCCTCAGCCGCGGCTTTTTTCTGTCCTTCAAAGGACCTCCGGAGCGAGAGAGATGATTTTCATGAACTTCTTCTCCCGAAGCTCGCGCGCGACCGGCCCGAACACGCGCGTCCCCACCGGCTCTCCTTCCGGAGAGATCAGGACCGCGGCGTTGTCGTCGAACCGGATGTAGGAGCCGTCGCGCCGCCGGTGGTTGCGCCGCGTCCGAACGATCACCGCCTTGACGACGCGCTTGCCGTGCTTCTCGACGAACGGAGAGTCGGGCGCGGCTTCCTTCACGGACGCCGTGATGACGTCGCCTAAGCCAGCGTAACGCCCCGCCGAGCCGCCGCGCATCCGGATGCAGGCGATCTTGCGGGCGCCCGAGTTGTCCGCGACCTCGAGGATCGTGCCCATCTGGATCATGGCGCGATCTCGTGGAATCGACGTTCGGTGGAGAACATCTACGCTTCCGCCTTCACGAGGACTTCCCGCAGAATCCACCGCTTCCGTTTCGACATCGGCCGCGTCTCTTCGATGCGGACGCGGTCGCCGACTTTGGCGGTGTTCGACTCGTCGTGAGCCATGAAGCGGCTCGTCCGACGGATCGTCCTCTTGTATCGGTCGTGCTGGACGCGGCGTCCCACCTCGACCACGATCGATTTGTTCATCCCATCCGAGACGACTCGGCCGATCTTGGTCGCTCTGCCGCGCGGCGCCGGGTTTTTCGAGGTCTGTTCCATTACGAGTTCTCCGCCTTCCGGTCGAGCGCGCGGCGGAAGGTCTTGATTCGCGCGAGGTCCCGCCGCAGCGTCTTCAGGCGCATCGGGTTGTCGAGCTGTCCGGTCGCCTTCTGGAGCCGGAGCTTCCAGGACGCTTCCCGGATCTGCTTTTCCTTTTCGAGGAGCTCGCTCTCCCCCTGCTGGGCGAGCGTCTCTCTCTCCTTCTTCTTCATCGAATCTCCATCTCCGACTCGCGGGTGACGAAACGGGTCGCGAGGCCGATCTTGTCGGCGGCGAGCCCGAGAGCCTCTTTCGCGGTCGCCAGATCGACCCCTTCCATCTCGTACAGGATCCGGCCGGGTTTTACGACCGCGACCCACCCTTCCGGCGGGCCCTTCCCCTTGCCCATGCGGGTCTCCGCGGGCTTCTTCGTGTACGGCTTGTCCGGGAAGATCCGGACCCAGATCTTGCCCCCGCGCTTGACCGCGCGGGTCATCGCGATGCGGGCCGCCTCGATCTGCCGGGCCGTGACCCATCCCGGCTCGAGCACCTGCAGGCCGGTGTCCCCGAAGGCGAGAGTGCCGCCGCGGTGCGCCTTGCCGCGCATGCGGCCGCGCTGCTGCTTTCGGTACTTGACCTTGGATGGCATCAACATGGTCTAGCTCGTCTTCCGTTTCTCGTTTTCCGGTCTCAGGCGGTCTTTCGCCGGTTCTTCGCCTTGTGCTGCTCGCCGCGGTAGATCCAGGTCTTGACGCCGATCTTTCCGTACGTGGTGTTCGACTCGGCGAAACCGTAGTCGATGTCGGCCTTGAGCGTGTGGAGAGGCAGCCGCCCCTCCTGATACCACTCCGCGCGCGCGATCTCGGCGCCGTTCAACCGACCGGCGCAGCGGATCTTGATCCCCTGCGCCCCGAACCGAAACGCCGACTCGATCCCCTTCTTCATCGCGCGCCGGAAGGCGACCCGCCGCTCGAGCTGCAGCGCGATCGATTCCGATACGAGCTGCGCGTCCGTCTCCGGCCGCTGGATCTCGATGATGTTGATGTGGACTTCGCCCTTCATCCGCTTCTGCAGCTCGTCGCGGAGCTTGTCCACTTCGGCTCCGCGCTTCCCGATGATGATTCCGGGACGCGACGTCTGGATGTTGACTTTGAGCTTGTTCGCGAAGCGCTCGATGTCGATTTCCGATACCCCGGCGTGGGAAAGGCGCGCCTTCAACTCCTTGCGGAGCGCCAGATCCTCGTGCAGGTAGTTCTGGTATTCCTTGACCGAGAACCAGCGCGAGTGCCAGGTCCGGTTGAAACCGAGGCGGAAGCCGTACGGGTGGACTTTTTGTCCCATGAATTCCTCTGTTTCCTATGCCTCGTCCGACACTTCGATGGTCAGGTGGCTCTTGCGATGCAGGACGCGGTAAGCCCGTCCCATCGGGGCGGGCCGGACGCGCTTGTCTTGCGGTCCCTTGTCCACGAAGATCTTCTTGACGACCAGCTCATCGACGTCTAAATGCGCTTCCTTCTGCTCGGCATTGGCGACCGCCGACCGCAACGTCTTCTCGATATCGCGTGACGCCACCTTCGGCGTGTGACGCAGGATCGCGAGCGCGTCGCTGACCGGCTTCCCGCGCACGAGGTCCGCGACGAGCCGGGCCTTCTGGGCCGACCCCTTCCGGTAGCGCAGCGTCGCCCGCGCCTTCATGCCGAGGTCCCTCTCGTCGGAGTCGGCGCGGGCGCCGCCGGGGCAGCGGCGGGCGCGGCTCCGGGAGCCGTCGGCGGACCTCCGACCTTCGCGCCGGTCTCGGCCTTTTTGCCGCCGTGTCCTTTGAAGATTCTCGTCGGAGCGAACTCGCCCAGCTTGTGACCCACCATGTTCTCGGCGACATACACCGGAATGAACTTGCGCCCGTTGTGTACGGCGAGCGTGTGCCCGACCATGTCCGGGGTGATCGTCGAGCGGCGGGACCAGGTCTTGACGACCCGCCGCTCGCGCGTCGCGTTCAATTCCGCCACCTTCTTCGCGAGGTGGTCGTCGATGAATGGACCCTTCTTGATCGATCGCGCCATCGTTCGTTCCTATGCCTTCGACTTGCGCCTGCGGATGATCGAGTCGTCCGTGCGCTTGTTGTTCCGGGTCTTCCGGCCCTTCGTCTTCCAGCCCCAGGGCGAAGTCGGATGTCTTCCTCCCGAAGTCTTCCCTTCGCCGCCGCCCATCGGGTGGTCGACCGGGTTCATGGCGACGCCGCGCACGTGAGGCCGGATGCCGATCCAGCGGTTCCGTCCCGCCTTTCCGATCGACACGTTCTCGTGCTCGATGTTTCCGACCTGTCCGATGGTCGCGTAGCACTCGATATGGACCTCGCGCACCTCGCCGGAAGGCAGGCGGACCTGCGCATAACTTCCCTCTTTGGCCATGAGCTGCGCGGCGGCGCCGGCCGAACGGACGAGCTGACCGCCCCGACCCCGTTTCAGCTCGATGTTGTGGATCGTGGTGCCGAGCGGGATGCCCTTCAACGGCAGAGCGTTGCCGGCGATGATGTCGGCCGTCGGCCCCGAAACCACGTGGGCTCCGATCTCGAGACCGTTGGGCGCGAGGATGTAGCGCTTCTCCCCGTCGACATAGTGAAGGAGCGCGATCCGGGCGGAGCGGTTCGGGTCGTACTCGATCGCCGCGACGCGAGCGGGGACGCCCATCTTGTCGCGCCGGAAATCGATGATGCGATAGAGCCGCTTGTGGCCGCCGCCCATGTACCGCGACGTGATCCGGCCCTGGCTGTTGCGTCCGCCCGTCGATCGCAGACCCATCGTGAGTGATTTCTCGGGGCGTGCCGAGGAGACGTCGTCGAACGAGAGCGACGTCTGGAAACGCCGTCCCGCCGAGGTCGGGCTGAACTTCTTCAACGCCATGGCTACACCCCTTCGAAGAACTCGATCGGCTTCTCGCCGGCGGCGAGACGCACGTAAGCCTTCTTCCAGCCTTTGCGCTGGCCGATGAATTTGCCCATCCGCTTCCACTTGCCCTCGCGGTTGGCGACTCGAACCTCGGCCACCTTGACGCCGAAGAGCGCGGTGACCGCCCGGGCGATCTCGATCTTGTTGGCCGAACGGTCCACCTCGAAACAGACCGTGTTCGAGGCTTCTTTCATTCGCGTGGCCTTCTCGGTGATCAGGGGTTTGCGGATGATGCGCTGGGGATCCATCACTTGCCTCCGAGCGTCTCGACGACTCGCGAGAGAGCATCCTTCGAGACGACGACGGTGCCGTGGCTCATGACGTCGTAGACGTTCACGGCGAGCGGATCGACGATCTTCCATTCCGAGACGTTGCGGGAGGCGCGCTCGAAGTTGTCGTTTCTGCGCGAGCCGACGAAGAGGGCTTTCCCGGAGATCCCGAGCGCCTCGACCGCGGCTTTCAAGTCCTTCGTCCGGTGGGTTTCGAGATCGAGACCTTCGAGCACGAGGAGTCGCTCCTCCTGGACCCGGCGCGAGAGCGCCGCCTTCAACGCGTTCTTCTTCTCTCCGATCGACAACTTCTGCGCGTAGGAGCGGGGAACGGGACCGTGGGCGGTGCCGCCGTGGCGGTGAATCGGGGGCCGGGAGCCACCCTGCCGCGCGCGGCCCGTCCCCTTCTGCTTGAAGGGCTTGCGGCCGCTGCCCGAGACTTCCGAGCGCGTCTTGGTCTTGTGCGTCCCGCTTCGGGCTCCAGCGAGATACGCCTTGACTGCCTCCCACACGAGATGGCTGCGGAACGGGTACTCGAAGACCGCCGCGGGGAGGTCGACCTCCCCGACCCGCTCTTTCTTCCAGTTCACGACGGGCAATTTCGCCATGGCTCTATTCCGGTTTCGCAAACGTCGAGCGCACGATCTTCACGAGCGAGCGCCGCGCGCCCGGCACCGGACCGCCCAGGTAGATGAGGTTTTTCTCCGGGTCCACACGCACGACGACGAGGTTCTTCGCGGTCGCCTGCCGGCCGCCCAGGCGTCCGGAGGAGCGGTTGCCCGGCATGACCCGCGAAGGGAATGCCGACGCTCCGATCGAGCCCGGGGCCCGGTGGAACATCGAGCCGTGGGTCGCGGCGCCGCCGCGGAAGTGGTGCCGGCGGATGACGCCGGCAAAGCCCTTCCCCTTCGAGACGCCGATGACGTCGACGTGGTCCTTCTCCTTGAACGTATCGCAGAGCACTTTGTCGCCCGGCTTGCACTCGTCATCCCCGTCGAGCTCGACTTCCGCGAGATTGCGCATCGGAGCCACGCCCGCGCGGTCGAAGTGACCCTTACGGGAGCGGTTGGCGCGACGATCGGGGCGCGCTTCCACGAGCCCGATCTGGACGGCCACGTAGCCGTCCCGGTCCGGCGTCTTCTTCTGCACGATGAGGCAGGGGCCCGCTTCGACCACCGTGACCGGCACGAGGGTGCCGTCGGTCGCAAAGATCTGGGTCATCCCCACCTTCCTGCCGAGAATTCCACGTACGGGCATGGCGGCCTACTTCCCGAACGCCTTGATCTCGACGTCCACGCCCACCGGAAGCTCCAGCTTCATCAGCGCGTCCACGGTCTGCGAGGTGGGCTCCAAGATGTCGAGCAGGCGCTTGTGCGTCCGCATCTCGAACTGCTCCCGCGACTTCTTGTCGATGTGCGGCGAGCGGTTCACCGTGTAGCGCGAGACCGCCGTCGGCAGCGGGATCGGGCCGGCGATCTTCGCGCCGGTCCGCCGCGCCGTGTCCACGATCTCCGACGCAGACTGGTCGAGGATCCGGTAGTCGAACGCCTTCAGGCGAATTCGGATCTTGTCGTTTTTCATCGGCCGCTCGACGCGGCCGGTAGAGAGCAAACGGCCGCGGCGCAACATCCCATGGCGAAAAGCATTCGCATCGTTACTCCAGGATCTCGGTAATGGTTCCGGCTCCGACGGTGCGGCCGCCTTCGCGGATGGCGAAGCGCAGCCCCTTTTCCATGGCGATGGGGGTGATCAGGTTGATCTCGAGCGACACGGTGTCTCCCGGCACCACCATCTC
>DASWCZ010000030.1:0-5328 GCA_036395755.1 Thermoanaerobaculia bacterium | reverse complement strand
CTCACGAGCACGAGCTGGAAGCTCTTCGTCGCGGTTTTTCCGGAGTGCCATCGTGCCGGGCACTACTTCTGGCGGGATCCGACGGACGAGGCCGACGACGCTTCCGATGACGCTCTTCTCGAGGCCCATCGCGCCCTCGACCGCGAGATCGGAGCCCTGATCGAAGCGGTCGACCCTCGTGACACGTCGGTCATCGTCTTCTCGCTTCTCGGGATGGGACCGAACCAATCGCAGATGCACCTCGTCCCCCCCGTCATCGACCGGATCAACGCCGCGTTTGCGTCACCGGAGGGCGCCGACTCCTCGGACCGCCCGCGCCGAGAACGGCGTGTCGTGCGGCTCCTCCGCGAGCGCCTGCCCGCCCGGCTCCAGGAACGCGTGGCGCTCGCGGTGCCGGAACCGGTTCGCGACTGGGTGACCAGCCGGGCCTACGCAGGCGCCCTGGACTGGCGTCGAACTCCGGGCTTCCCGCTCCCGACGGGCGGCGAAGGCTATATCCGCTTGAACGTCTCCGGCCGGGAAGCCCGCGGCAGCCTCGCGCGGGGCAGCGCTTCCCATCGTCGCTACCTGGACACGATCCGCGAGGGTTTCCTCTCGCTCCGCGACGCCGGAACGAACGAACCGCTCGTCGAGACGGTCTACCTTCCGGCCGAGCGCTTTCCGGGTCCTCGAAGCGAGCACCTCCCCGACGTCGCGATCGCCTGGCGCGCGGCAGCGCCCTCCACCGCCGTCCGCTCCGATCGGCTCGGAAGTTTCGCCGGACGACTGAAGACCGGACGCGGCGGCAATCACCGGCCCGTCGCTTTCGCCGCGGTTGCCGGTCCGGCGGGGAAGTCCCGCCGCGCGGCCTCTCTCGGGACGATCATCGACCTCGCCGGTCTCGTGCGCGACCTCGCCATTCGGAGCGATGCCTCGAAGTGATCCAAATCTCGGTCGTCGTTCCCGTGTACAACAACGCCGCCGGCCTCGAAGAGTGTCTGTGCGCGCTCGTTCCCTCCGCCGGCCCTTCGGTCGAAATCCTCGTCGTCGACGACGGCTCGACCGAGGACCTCGCGACCGTGACGTCCTGTTTGCCGGTGCGGCTCCTTCGCCTCGACCGAAACTCCGGCGCCGGCGCCGCTCGCAACCACGGCGCGCGGCACGCGACGGGCGACGTGCTGCTCTTCGTCGACTCGGACGTGGTGGTCGCGCCGGACGCGGTCCGGCGGGTCGCCCGGGTCCTGCAGGAACAGCCGGACGTCGCCGCCGTATTCGGTTCGTACGACGCGGCGCCGCGCGCTCCCGGCGTCGTCTCCCAGTTCCGGAACCTTCTTCATCACTTCGTGCATCAGCAGGGCGATCCGGAGGCGTCGACCTTCTGGGCCGGCTGCGGCGCCGTCCGCCGCTCCGTGTTCGAGGCGGTGGCCGGCTTCGACACGGGACGCTCCACGCGGGCCATCGAGGACATCGAGCTGGGCTACCGGCTGCGAGACGCCGGTCATCGGATCCTCCTCGACAAGGGACTTCGGGGAACCCACCTGAAGCGGTGGACCCTCGCCTCCTTCGTCCGGACGGACATCCGCTACCGGGCGGTGCCCTGGTCGCGCCTGATCCTCCAGAGGCGCATGCGTCTCGACCATCTGAACCTGAAGACGGAGCATCGCGTGAGCGTGGCCCTCGCCCTGCTCGGAACGATTGCGTTACCGCTCGCTCTCCTCCACCCCGCGATGCTCGCCCTCGCGGCGGCCGCCGTCGTCGGCCTGGCGCTCGCGAACCGGAGGGTCCTCGCATTCTTCGTAAGCGCCCGCGGGATCTCCTTCGCCGCCGCCTCGGTCCCCCTCCTCTTCCTCCACTACCTCGCGAGCGGGCTCGGTTACCTCTGGATTCGCACCGGCCACTCGATCGCGCGGGTCGCCGCCCGGTGAGCGAACCCCTCCGGATCGGCGTGGCGGGCTTCGGCCGGCTTGCCCGGGAGTACTACCTGCCGGCGCTCCGAACGATCCCCGGAGCGCGGGTGGTCGCCGTCGCGGATCCTCTGCCGGAGAGTCGCGCGGCGGCCGCGAAGCTCCTGCCTTCCCTCGACCTGTACCCGGAAGCCTCGGCGATGCTCGAGTGCGTGCGGCTCGACGCCCTGCTGGTCGCCTCGCCGCCGTCGAGCCATCTCGCGATCTGGAAGGACGCGGCCGCTCGAAGTCTCGCGGTTTTCATGGAGAAGCCGTTCCCGCTCTCCGCGCAGCTTCCGCAGATCGAGCAGGCGAATCCGTCCGCTCGCCTCATGCTCGACTTCAATCGCCGCTTCTGGCCGACCTACCAGCGCGTCGGCCAGCTCGTGCGGGCGGGTACCCTGGGAAAGCCAGTCGAAGTCGCCTTCCTGCTACACCTCGACGTCCTGTCCTGGTCCACGGTGACCCGGCATCGCCTCGAAGAGAAAGAGGGCGGGATCCTGCACGACTTGGGAGGCCATGCGATCGATCTCGCGAGCGACCTGCTCCAAAGGGAGCCCGAGACCGTCGCCGCCGAAGCGGGAAGCCGGCGCTGGCCGAACGATCACGTCCGGCTCGAGCTCGCCTTCGCGGACGGGTCGGCGTTCCGGTGCGATCTCGCCTACGGCGATCGCACCCGCGAACGCCTTTCGATCCTCGGCACGCGGGGCCGGCTGCATCTCGCGGACCCGAACATGGCGATCCACGTCGAACGCAACGGTACGCGCGGGCTCCGGATCGCGGCGCGGTGCGTGGACGGGGCAATCTTCGGATATCGGGCACTCCGGCGAGACCGGACGATGTCGCGCTCATCGATCCGCCGCGCTCTCGCTTCCTTCGTTCGCGCGCTCCGCGAAGACATGCCGTTCTCCCCCGGCTTCGAGGACGCGGTGCGCAACGCCCTCTGGGTCGAGGCCGCAGCGCGATCGGCCGCCGGCGGCGGAACCGCGATGCGCCCGGCGTGAGTCTCTCGAACCGGATCGCGATGATCGGCCTCGATGCGGCCGATCTCGGACTGATCCGGTCATCATCGAGCACGCTGCCGAACATGCGCCGAGTGCTCGCGAGCGGCCCGATCCACACGCTGCGTTCCCCCGCCGACATCCTGACCGGATCCGTCTGGCCCACGTTCTATACGGCGACGAGTCCGGGCGAGCACGGCATCTACCACCACCTGCAATGGGACGCGCCGTCCATGCGGCTGCGGCGGTTGGCCTCCGACTGGTTCGACTGCGAGCCGTTCTGGTCTGAGCTCGAGCGGCGCGGCCGGCGGGTCGTCGCGGTCGACGTGCCCCTCCTCTTTCCCGCTCACGTGCGTCGGGGAATCGAAGTGCTCAACTGGGGCTCACACGACACGCTCGGGCCGTTCGCCTGCAACCCGCGATCGCTCGAAGGCGAGATCCGGCGCCGGTTTGGCCCGCACCCGATGGGATGCGAGATCCCGGTCGGCAAATCCGCGGCGGAGCTGACTGGAATCCGCGACGCGCTCACGCGGGGAGCGCGGCGCAAGGGTGCACTCGTGCGCTTCCTGCTCGACCGGGAGCCGTTCGACTTCTTCATCGCAGTCTTCGGCGAAACTCACCGCGGCGGGCACATCCTCTGGCCGGAAGGTCCCGGTGCCGGTGCGATCCCGGCCGATGCGCTTCTCGACGTCTACCGGGCCGTGGACGAGGCGCTCGGAGAGATCCTCGCGGCGCCGGCTCTCGACGACGCCGGCGTCATCGTCTTTTCCCTCCACGGCATGGGAGCGAACACCTCGCAGGAGCATTTCGTGCCGCGCGTGATGGACCTCGTGAACGAGAGTTTCCGGGGACGCCGGCCGAAAGGCCCGGGCAACCGCGAAGGAAGACCGCCGCCGGCGATCGTCCGCCGGCTGCGCGAGCGCGTCCCGGCCTCGATCCAGAACCGGGTCGCACACCTCGTGCCGGTCTCCGTGCGGGATGCGGTCGTGAACCGGTCGATCGTCGCCGGTCACGACTGGGCGCACACGGAGGGCTTCGACCTGCTCTCCGATCTGAACGCGTATCTCCGATTGAACATCCGCGGCCGGGAGAGAGACGGAATCGTCGAAAGGAACGGCGAGACCTTCGACCGGTACGTCGCCTGGGTCCGCGAGTGCTTCGCGAGCTTGACCATCGCGGGCTCCGGCGAGCGCCTCGTCGAAGACCTCCACCTGACGCGCGAGAGATTCCCGGGACGCCGCGTCGACCACCTCCCGGACATGGTCGTCACGTGGTCCGGTCATCCGCCGGCCTCGCGGGTCGAGTCGGATCGGATCGGTCCCGTCACCGCGGAGCGCGCGACCGGCCGCAGCGGGAATCACCGCCGCGACGGATTCTGCGTCGTGTCCGTGCCGGGCCGGCAGCTGCCAGCGCCTTCGGACGTCCGGGATCTCGCGCCGCTCGTCGCCGCAGCGCTCCAGTGAGCGCGCCCCTCTGCCTCGTGACCGGCGCTCCGGGCTGGCTCGGATCCCGCCTGATCGAGGTCCTCCGCGACGGCCTGCCGGAGCTTCCGGGTTCGGACCGCGAGAGGCGCATTCGCTGCCTCGTCCTGCCCGGGACGCCCGTCTCGGCGCTCGCGGCGATCCCCGCGGACGTCGAGCGGATCGAGGGAGACGTCCGAGATCCGCGGTCGCTTCGCGAATTTTTCCGCGGCGCCGGGGGCGCGACCGTCTTCCACCTCTGCGGCGTCATCAATCCTCCGCGCATGCGCGACTTTTCCGAGGTGAACGTCGAGGGCACCCGGAACGTTCTGGACGCGGCGGCGAATGCGGGCGTCGCGCGCCTGATCGCGATCTCGTCGAACACGGTCGCGGGGCCGAACCCTCATCCCGAGCACCTCTTCGACGAGCGATCCCCCCGGAACCCGCGGCTCCCCTACGGCCGGTCCAAGGCGCTCATGGAAGATCTCGTGAACGACGCTTTCACTGCGGGGCGGCTCGACACCGTGATCCTCCGGCCGTGCCGCTTCTACGGTCCAGGTCAGCCTGCCACCCGGACGCGCTTCTATCGGATGATCCGGCAGGGCCGAATGCCGATCTTCGGGCACGGAGAGACTCGATGGTCGATGTCATACCTCGACAACACCTGCCAGGCTCTCCTTCTCGCGGAGCGAACGCCGCGCGCCGGCGGGCGGACCTACTGGATCGCCGACCGGCGTCCCTACACCGTGCGCGAGATCGTCGAGACCATCGAGACGCTGCTCGAGAACGAGTTTGGACTCCCCATGACACATCGCCGGATCCGGTTGCCCCGCGCCGTCGGACGCGCCGCGTCCGCGGCCGACGATCTCCTTCAGCGATTCGGCGTCGCGGCGCCGCGCATCCACGCGCTCTCCCACCTGCAAACGGAGAGCGCGTGTTCGATCG
>DASWCZ010000029.1:0-34212 GCA_036395755.1 Thermoanaerobaculia bacterium | reverse complement strand
GCACCACCAGGATGAGGAAGAAGCAGACGAACACGTAGATGACGATCGCTGCAATGTAGGCAAACCCCAAGGGACCTCCGCCAAAAAAGGGCAGAGAGTCTACAGACGCCGGAACGGCGGGTCAAGCCGCGCCGGCGCGGGCGATTGCGACGAACGCGGCGGGGTCGAGGCTGGCTCCGCCGATCAAGAAGCCGTCCACCCTCCCGTTGCGCAGGAGCTCCACCGCGTTGCCCGGATGGACGGAGCCCCCATAGAGAAGTCGCAGCTCTCTCCTTGACGACAGGAGGTCGGCGAGATGCGCCGCGGCGGACACTGAATCGTCGGGCGTCGCCGCGCGGCCGGTTCCGATAGCCCAAACCGGCTCGTAGGCGACGACGAGCGGAGCTTCCGCCGGATCGTCCGCGAGCGTTTCAACCTGCCGGACGAGCGTCGCTGCGGTCAAACCTTCCCGACGCTCCGCCTCCGTTTCGCCGACGCAGTAGATCGGCACGAGACCGCACTCACGCGCCCGCGCGAGCTTTCGCGCGAGGACCGGACCGTCTTCGCCGAAGAGGGAGCGGCGCTCGGAGTGGCCGACGAGGACGTAGCGGCATCCCGCCTCCGCGATCATGGCGGCGGACACTTCTCCCGTGAATGCGCCCGCGCGGTGCTCCGAGAGGTTCTGGGCGGCGAGCGCCCACCGCGCCCCCGGATCCCGCGCCGCCTCGATCGCGGTGAACGGCGGCGCGAGAGCGAGCTCGCACCCGCTCACTCCGTCGCCGATTTTCGCTCCGAGCTCCTGCGCGTAGGCGCGCGCCTGTCCCCGCGTCATGTTCATTTTCCAGTTGGCGACGAAGAGATTCATCGTTTTCCCCTGTCATTCCGAGGAGCGAAGCGACGAGGAATCTCCCGCGACCTGGAAGAGATTCCTCGCCGCGCTCGGAATGACATCTAGTTGGACAGCGCCTCGATCCCCGGGAGGCTTCCCGTCGCGAGGAACTCGAGCGAAGCTCCACCGCCCGTCGAGACGTGCGTGAACCGATCGGCGACGCCAGCCTCCTTGACCGCAGCGACGCTCTCACCGCCTCCCACGACCGTGATCGCATCGGATTCGGCGAGAAGCAGCGCGAGAGCGCGGGTGCCGCGGTCGAACGGATGCTTCTCGAAGACGCCGAGCGGGCCATTCCAGAAGATCGTCTGTGCGGGATCGAGAAGGCGCTCGAACTGCTCGAGCGTCTTCTGGCCGACGTCGAGCGCCATCGCATCGGGCGGGATGTGCGAGATCCCGACCGTGCGCGCATGGCCGCCGTCGTCGGGAGAGCTCGCGACCACGAAATCGGACGGAAGAGCGATCTCCTTCCGGTTCGCCCGGCAGAAGTCGAGGATTTCGCGCGCGACCGGCACTTTGTCCTCCTCGAGGAGCGAACGTCCCACGGAGAGACCGATGGCGCGCACGAAGTGGTTCGCGATCCCGCCTCCCAGGAGAAGAGTGTCCGCGCGCCGCGCGAGCACGCGCAGCGCGTCGATTTTCCCGGAGATCTTCGCGCCGCCTAAGATCGCTGCGAACGGACGCGCCGGCTCGAGCAGGCGCGAGAGCTCGCGGACTTCCTTCTCGAGGAGGAGTCCGGCGCCCTTTTCCGCGACGAGAGCGGGCACGCCGGTCACCGAAGCGTGCGCGCGGTGGGACGAGCCGAAGGCATCGTTGACGTAGACGTCGGAGAGCGCCGCGAGTCCTTTCGCAAACTCGGCGTCGTTGGCCTCCTCGCCGGCGTGGAAGCGCAGGTTCTCGAGCAGTAGGACTTCCCGCGGCGCGAGCGACGCGACGACCTTCTCGACCTCCGGGCCAATGCAGTCCTCGGCGAACCGGACGGGCCCTCGGAGCTGACGCGCCAGCTCGACCGCGACGGGCGCCAGCGACAACTCCGGCTTCGGTTTTCCCTTCGGCTTTCCCAGGTGCGACGCGCACACGACCCGCGCGCCGCGATCGACCGCATGACGGATCGTGGGAAGAGTCTCTTCGATCCGCGTCGCATCGAGAACCCTGCCGTCCTCGAGGGGAACGTTGAAATCCACCCGGAGAAAGAGCCTCTTGCCGTCCAGAGGCAGATCCCGGATGGATCTCATCGGCGCGGATCTTACAGTTCCGTTCTCGTCCCTCATCCCGAGCCTACGCTTCGCTTCCGGCAGGCTGTGCGAGGGATCCCTGGGACTTCGTCCTCGGGATGACGAGGGAGAACGCCGATAGAATTCCCCGGATGCGCCGAGCCGCAGCGGTCCTCGCTCTCGTACTCCTGGCGGTGCCCGCCCGCGGCGCTTTGCCTCAGGTCGCTCGCGGCAAAGGCGGCGCGGTCGCCGCCGCCGAGGAGAACGCGGCGAGGGCGGGGATCGAGATCCTGAAGAAGGGGGGTAATGCGGCAGACGCGGCCGTCGCGGTCGCCTTCGCGCTCGCCGTGACGTGGCCGGAGGCCGGCAACATCGGGGGCGGCGGTTTCTGGATCTCGCGCGATGCGAGCGGCAAGACGATCGCAGTCGATTTCCGCGAAGCTGCGCCCCGGAGCGCGCGGCGGGATCTGTTCACCCGACCGGGCCGTACCGGCGAGCCCCCTTCTTCGACCGAGGGGCCGCTCGCGTCCGGTGTCCCAGGGTCCGTCGACGGGCTGTGGCGGGCCCATCGGCTGGCGGGCCACCTTCCGTGGAAAACGGTCCTGGCTCCGGCGATCCGTCTCGCCCGCGACGGTTTCGTCGTGACCGAGACGATCTCGCAATCGATCGCGCACCCTAAATACCGGAAACGCCTCGCCTCGGATCGGGAGACCGCGGCGATCTTCCTGCCGAACGGGGAACCGCCAGCTCCGGGAACTCTCTTCCGGCAGCCGGCGCTCGCGCGCACTCTCGAAGAGATCCGCGACCGGGGAAGCGATGGCTTCTACCGGGGACGCGTCGCGCGACTGATCGAGGAAGGCCAGAAGCGGGTCGGAGGACTCATCACCCGAGGCGACCTGGCGATCTACTCGGCGAAGACTCGCCGCCCGCTCAAGTTTCGCTTCGGCGCGGCGGAGATCGTGACGATGCCGGCGCCTTCGTCCGGCCCCGTGCTCGCGGAGATGGCGCTCCTGGCGGGTTACGTCGGGCTCGACAAGCTCAGGGGGCGCGATCCCGCCTCCGCGCACCTGCTCGCCGAGATCGAAAAAAGGGCGTTCCGGGACCGGAACCGGTTCCTCGGGGATCCGTCCTTCCCCGGGGTCCGCGAGGGGTATTTCACCGACCCTTCGCGCCTGAAGCGGATCGCGGCGACGATCGACCCACACCGTGCAACCCCCTCCGATCGGCTCGGAAGTTTCGAGGTCGAGCGCGCGTCCACCACGCACTTCTCCGTGGTCGACGCGGCGGGCGGAGCGGTCGCAGTGACGACGACGTTGAACGACTCGTTCGGAAACGCTCGGGTGGCGCCGGGGCTCGGCTTCCTGCTGAACAACGAGATGGACGACTTCGCGACCGCGCCGGGGAAGCCGAACACGTATGGCCTGGTCCAGGGCGAGGTCAACGCGGTCGCCGCGGGGAAGCGAATGCTGTCGGCGATGTGTCCTTCGATCGCGGTTCTCGGGAATCGCAATGCCTTCGTCTGGGGCGCAACGGGCGGATCGACGATTCCGACGACGAACTTCCAGGTTCTGCTCGGCATTCTCCTGCGCGGCGAGACGCTCGAAGCGGCGGTCGCGGCGCCCCGCTTTCACCAGCAGGACTTCCCCGACAAGATCCAGATCGAGCGCAAACGGTTCGACGCCGGCTGGATCGAAGCGCTCCGCCGAATCGGGCACACGGTCGAAGAGCGCGAGCCCGACAAAGGTCCGATGGGTCGCGTCCACGCGATCGCGTGCGGGCCGGATGGCACCCTGACTGCCGTGGCCGATCCGCGTTCCGGAGGAGTCGGGCTGGTCGTCTCGGAGTCGCGTTGACGGAGCTTCTCGTCCCGGTCTACCGCGAAGGTCCGCTGCTCCGGCTTCTCGACCAGAGACTGCTCCCCTCGCGCGAGATCTGGCTGACGTTCGACAGAACTTCGGAGGTGGCTCTCGCGATCCGGGAGATGGCCGTGCGCGGAGCGCCTTCGATCGGAGTGGCCGCCGCTTACGGAGCGGCTTTCTCGATGAGAAGCGGCCAGACGACGACGGTGCAGGAGCGCTTCGAGACCGCGCGCAACGTTCTCGCGGCGACGCGGCCGACCGCGGTCAACCTCTTCGGCGCGCTCGACCGGATGGAGCACCGCTTCCGGGAGGTCGAATCCGAACCGCCGGAACGGATCGAGTCGGCGCTCCTCGCCGAGGCCGATGTGATCGCCGCCGAGGCTCTCGAGTCGTCGCGGCGCCTCGGGCGTCATGGAGCCGAGCTTCTCCCGGGCGGCTCGACGGTGCTCACCCATTGCAACGCGGGCGCGCTCGCCACCGGCGGTTACGGAAGCGCGCTCGGGATCATCCGGGCCGCGGTCGAATCGGGGAAAGCGGTCCGGGTGCTCGCGCCCGAGACCCGTCCCTTCCTCCAGGGATCCCGCCTGACCGCGTGGGAGCTCACGCGCGAAGGAATCCCGGTCGAAGTCATCACGGACGGGATGAGTGGCCACTACCTCTCGCGGGGGGAGGTCGCCGCCGTCGTCGTCGGCGCCGACCGGATCGCCGCGAACGGCGACACGGCCAACAAGATCGGGACGTATACGCACGCCGTCCTCGCGAAGGAGAACGGGGTTCCGTTCTACGTCGCGGCGCCCACGAGCACGATCGACCTGGTCTGTCCCGACGGATCCCGGATCCCGATCGAAGAGCGCTCGGTTGGCGAGGTGCTCTCCTTCGCGGGCCAGGCGATTGCCCCCGCCGGAGTCGGCGCGAGACATCCCGCTTTCGACGTGACGCCGGCGCGCTACATCGGCGCGATCGTCACCGAGGAGGGAATCTGCCGGCCGCCGTACGAGAGCTCGCTTGCGGAGGCCGTAGCCCGCGCGGCGGAGCGCCGGCGGTCCGTGGCCGCCCGGCCCTGATCTCTTTCGCTCCGCCGCCATCTGGCTATAATGGCGTCATGAAGAACGCCAGAATTTCCGAGCTGCGAGACAAGCTCTCCGAGTACCTGGCCCAGGTCCGCAAAGGCGAGACTGTGATCGTGTACGACCGGGATACTCCGATCGCGCGCATCGACCCGATCGCGCCGGCTGCGGGTGACGTCCCGGAATTCGTGCTGGAAGCCTATCGACGAGGAATCGCGACGCCGCCAAAGATCCGGGATGGAAAGCGAATTCCGCCTCCGATGAAGGTCAAGGAGCCGCTCGGCTTGCTCGAGGCGCTCCTGGAAGAACGTCGCTCGGGCCGATGAAGTTCTGGGACTCGTCGGCGGTCCTACCGCTGCTGTTGGACGAAGGTCGCTCGAGCGATGTCCTCGATCTGTATGACCTCGATCCGCAACAGACCGTCTGGTGTCTGACCGAAGTCGAGGTCGCGTCGGCAATTGCCAGAAAGGTTCGCGACGGGATGATTCCCGTTCGCGAGAACGCTGCTCGATCGCAGCTTGGGATCTTGAGCGCGCGCTGGGAAGAAGTGACTTCCCTGCAGGCGGTACGGGCGCGAGCCTTGAGACTTCTCAGCACCCATTCACTCCGAGCTGGTGATGCTCTCCAGCTCGCGGCGGCCCTCGTCTTCTGTGACGAGCGGACGGAAAGCCTTCCGTTTGTCTGTCTCGATGATCGTCTCGCCGACGCCGCGCGCAAAGAGCGGTTTCCCGTGGTCCCGTAGGAGATTTCCATGCGGGTCCTCGGCATCGAAACCTCCTGCGACGAAACCTCGGTCGCCGTCGTCGACGGCGACGGCCGCGTGCTCTCGAACGTCGTCTCCTCGCAGCTCGCGGCGCACGCACCTTACGGCGGCGTCGTTCCGGAGATCGCGGCCCGCGCGCACCTGGAGAACCTTCCCGTCACCTTCGAGCGGGCGCTCGCCCAAGCCCACACCACGGTCCCGGAGATCGACCTCGTCGCCGCGACCGCGGGACCCGGCTTGATCGGCGCGCTCCTCGTCGGCCTCTCGGCGGCAAAGGCGCTCGCCTTCGCGCGCGGCGTCCCGCTCGTTCCCGTCAACCATCTCGAAGGCCACCTCTTCTCCGCGTTTCTCCGCGCGCAGGGCGAGGCGGCCCTCCCCGTGGACTTCCCGTTTCACGGACTGGTCGTCTCCGGCGGCCACGCCGAGCTCGTGCGGGTCGAACCGGACGGGATCATCCCGATCGCGCGGACCCGGGACGACGCGCCCGGCGAAGCGTTCGACAAAGTGGCGCGCCGCGCGGGCCTGGGCTATCCGGGCGGACCCGTCGTCGACCGGATCGCCGCCCGCGGCGCAGGCGGCCGGTACCCTCTTCCGGTGGGCCGCGCCGGCGACGGGTCGAACGACTTCTCCTTTTCCGGATTGAAGACCGCGATGCTCCGGGAGTTTCAGAAGCGCGGCATCACCGGGGAGCCGCTCGATCCCGAGTCCTTGCCGCCGGACGTCGTCGACCTCCTGGCGTCGTTTCAGCGGGCCATCGTCGTCGCGCTCCTCGACCGGGTCGAGACCGTGCACCGATCCGCGGGAATCCGAACGCTGGCGCTCTCCGGCGGAGTCGCCGCAAACTCGGAGCTGAGGCGCACGCTCTCGGGATGGGGGGACGCGAGCCGCGTGCGCGTGCTCCTGCCCGAGCACGATTTCACGACCGACAATGCCGCGATGATCGCTTTCGCCGGCCTGTTGCATTACCGGAAGAACGGCGCGCCGGAGCCGGCCTTCGCGGTGGCAAGATCCCGGTGGCCGTTAGGAACTTCTTGATCGACCGACTCCTCGTCCGCAACTTCTCGATCGTGGCTCACATCGACCACGGGAAGACCACGCTTTCCGACCGGATACTCCAGCGGTGCGGAGCGGTCGCCGATCGCGAGATGCACGAGCAAATGCTGGACGATATGGAGCTCGAGCAGGAGCGCGGGATCACGATCAAGGCGCGGGCGGTGACGCTGCGCTACCGGGCCCGGGACGGCGAAGAGTACGTTCTGAACCTGATCGACACGCCCGGCCACGTCGACTTCTCCTACGAGGTCTCGCGCTCGCTCGCGGCCTGTGAAGGCGCGGTCTTGGTCGTCGACGCGACGCAGGGGGTCGAGGCGCAGACGCTCGCCAACGCGTATCTCGCGATTCACAACAACCTGACGATCGTGCCGGTCATCAACAAGATCGACTTACCGTCGGCCGAGCCGGAAAAAGTCCGTGAACAGATCGAGCAGGTCGTCGGCATCCCCGCGGACGACGCGGTCCTGACCTCCGCGAAGCAGGGAATCGGCATCGAGGAGCTGCTCGAGCGAATCGTGCGGGACATCCCGCCGCCGTCGGGCGATCCCTCGGCGCCGCTGAAGGCCCTCCTCTTCGATTCGTGGTACGACCCGTATCGCGGCGTCACCTCGCTCGTCCGGATCGTCGAAGGCACGCTCCGTCCCAAGAAGAAGATCCGCGCGATGGGAACCGGCCTCGAGTCCGAGGTGGAGGAGGTCGGAATCTTCACCCCGGCGCGCCAGTCGGTACCGGAGCTGTCGGTGGGTGAAGTCGGCTTTCTCTGGGCGAACGTCAAGGACCTGCACTCGACGCGCATCGGCGACACGATTACTGAGCTCGATCGCCCGACCGCGGAACCGCTGCCCGGTTTCGCGGAGGCGAAGCCGATGGTCTTTGCGGGGCTCTTCCCGACGGAGGCAGACGACTACGCGAACCTCCGCGACGCGATGGAGAAACTCCGTCTGAACGATGCCTCTTTCACGTTTGTGCCGGAGAACTCGACAGCCCTCGGCTTCGGATTCCGCTGCGGGTTCCTGGGATTGCTCCACATGGAAATCGTCCAGGAGCGTCTCGAGCGCGAGTTCGACCTCGCGCTCATCACGACCGCGCCGGGCGTCAACTACCGGGTGACGACGACGAAGGGCGAAATCCTCGACATCGTCAACCCGAACCACCTGCCCTCACCCACTCAGATCGAGCGGATCGAGGAGCCTTACATCGCCGCGACGATCATCACCCGGGACGACTTCCTCGGCGGCTTGCTCAAGCTCTGCGAGGAACGGCGCGGAGTGCAGAAATCGCTCGAATATCTCTCCTCCAACCGGGTCGTGTTGAGCTACGAGTTCCCCTTGAACGAGGTCGTGCTCGACTTCTACGACAAGCTGAAGAGCATCTCGAGGGGCTACGCGTCGTTCGATTACGAATTCGACGGATATCGGGAAGGCGACCTCGTCAAGCTCGACATCCTGGTCAACGGCGAGCCGGTCGATGCCCTGTCACTGATCGTCCACCGGGAAGAATCCGCCCCCAAAGGGAGGTTGCTCGCCGCGAAGATGAAAGAGATCATCCCCCGCCAGATGTTCGAAGTGGCAATCCAGGCGGCGATCGGGTCGAAGATCATCGCCCGGGAGACGGTCCCGGCGATGCGAAAGAACGTTCTCGCGAAGTGCTACGGCGGCGACATCACCCGGAAGAGAAAGCTCCTCGAGAAACAGAAGGAGGGCAAGAAGCGGATGAAAAGGGTGGGACGGGTCGACATCCCGCAGGACGCCTTCCTCGCGGTCCTGAAGGTCGAATGAGCCCGGGCGAGGCCGTCGCGGAACGGGAGGAGGAGCCCGCGGCCGGCCCGGCGAAACACTCCGCGGCCCGCGAGTGGTACGAGTCCCTGCTCGTCGCCGGAATCTTCGTTCTCTTCGTGAGGACGTTCGTGGTCCAGACCTACCAGGTCCCGACCGGCTCGATGGAGAAGACGATCCTCGTCGGCGACCACTTGCTCGTCAACAAGTTCGCCTACGCCCCCCGGCTGGCCGGGTGGTCAAAGCTCTTCCCCTATCGCGACGTTCACCGCGGCGACATCATCGTTTTCAAGAAACCGGGGGACGACGTCAACCCCGGCAACGTCCTCGTCAAGCGCGCGGTCGCGGGCCCCGGCCAGACCGTGCTCGTGCGCGACAAGGCCCTCTTCGTCGACGGAAAGGCGGCGGACGGAGGGGGCGTCCAGCACACCGATCCCGAGGTCTACCCGAACGATCCCGCGATCCCGGACATGGCGCGGCGCCGCGATCAATTCGGATCGTTCACCGTGCCCCCGAACTCCTGGTTCGGGATGGGCGACAACCGCGACAACTCCCTCGACAGCCGGTACTGGGGGCCCATCCCGCGTGAAAACATTTTCGGCCGGCCGACGATCCTCTACTGGTCTTACGAGGCCGAGCCGAACTCGCACGTCTGGCACGGGCCGGCGGCGAAGATCCGTCAGCTTGCGGACGTGGCGCTCCACTTCTTTTCGCGGACGCGATGGAACCGGATGTTCCGACTCGTGCGCTGACGCCCGAGATCGCTCCCGAGACTCCCGTGGCCGCAGAGGCGGGATCGTCTCCGGAATCGACCGGCGCCGAGCCCGCCGGCGAAACCGTCCAACGCGCGCGGTCGCGTCCCCGTGAGTACGCCGAGGCGATCCTGGTGGCGATCATCTTCGCGCTCTTCGCCCGGACGTTCCTCTTCCAGGCCTTCCAGGTGCCGACTGCGTCCATGGAGAAGAACATCTTGGTCGGCGACCATCTCATCGTGAACAAGTTCATCTTCGCCCCGCATCGCGACGGGTTTCTTCCCCGGCTCCTCCCCTACCGGCCGGTCCGGCGCGGCGACGTCCTCGTTTTCAAGTTTCCGGAAGATCCCCGGCGCGATTTCATAAAGAGAACCGTCGCGCTGCCCGGTGAAACGGTGGAGATCCGCGACAAGGCCATCTTCGTCGAGGGCAGGCGGCTGGAAGAGCCGCAGGTCTACTACTCCGATGACCGCGTCTGGCCGGACGACCCCCATCTCCCCGACTCCTATCGCCGGCGCGACCAGTCCCATCCGTTTACCGTTCCGCCCGGATCCTTCTTTGCGCTCGGCGACAACCGGGACAACTCGTATGACAGCCGCTTCTGGGGGGCCGTGCCGGCGGCAAACCTCAAAGGACGCGCCATGTTCGTCTACTGGTCGTTCCCGCTCGAGCCGTCCTCGCAACGTTCGATTCGCGAGCTCGTCTCGATCGCCCTGAACTTCTTTCGCAAGACGCGGTGGGAGCGCACGCTCTCCCCGGTGCGATGAGGGAACTCTTACTGTAAGATTTCCCTCAAACACCATGAGGACGGGAATGAGGCGGAGACGCGGGATCACCGGCGCGGGCAACCTCGGGTGCCTGATGTGGCTCGTCGTGCTGGTTCTCGTCGGCCACGTGCTCTGGAAGGTGGTCCCGGTCAAGATTCGCGCGTCGACGTTCTACGACACGATGCAGGAACAGGCCTCGTTCGGCTCGATCAAGAGCGAACAGCAGATCCAGTTCGAGATCCTTCGGCGGGCCCAGGAACTGCAGATCCCGGTGACCAAGGACAACTTGAAGGTCACGCGCACGCGCAATTCGGTCGTCGTCGAAGCGCATTACCAGATCCCGATCGACTTCTTCGGCGGAGTCTACCGATACGTCTGGAAGTTCGACCCCGTAGTCGAGCGTCCGACCTTCGCCGTCTGACGCAAGCGGGACGGTCCGTCTCGGTCACCGTCCCTCCGGTCGACTTCGGGAATAAGCCTCGCAGCCGCAGGCGTTCGGCCGATCGAGGAGGAACGATTTTCCATGCGACTCTTTCGGCCGATCCTGGTTCTCGCCGCCCTTTGCGCCGTCTCCACCGTCGCCATCGCGGGGACTCCCGCGATCGGCGCCGCCGCCCCGGACTTTCAGCTGATGACGATCGACGGAAAGTCGTTTTCCCTTTCGTCGGAGGCGAAGTCCCACAAGGCGGTCGTCGTGATGTTCATTTCGACCCAGTGCCCGTACTCGAACGCTTACAACGACCGGATGCGCGACATGGCCGCCGCCTACGCGTCGAAGGGAGTGCTGTTCGCCGGCATCAACAGCAACCGGACGGAGGACGCGACGACGGCGATCTCGCACGCGAAGGCTCACGGCCACGCGTTCCCGATCATGAAAGACCCGGGAAACAAGGTCGCCGACCTCTACGACGCCCAGCACACTCCCACCGTTTACGTCGTCGACTCGCAGGGGAAGGTGCGCTACGAGGGTCGGATCGACGAGAACTACGAGGACCCCGCGGGCGTGACCTCCCCGGACCTGAAGAACGCTCTGGATTCCCTGCTGGCCGGCAAGCCCGTCGCGAAGACGGTGACGAAGGCGTTCGGCTGCTCGATCAAGAGAGTCTGACACCGGTTCGGAGTTCGAGGCTCGAGGTTTCAACGTGAGAATCGAGGCGGGGAGGGCGATGATCGCCCTCCTTTTCGCTTTCGGCGGTGCATCGCTCGCGGGCGAAGCTCCCGCCCGGCTCGCCGGGGAGATCGACGCCGCCGGGCTCCGCGAAGCGATTGCGCGGGAGAAGGGTCACGTCGTCCTGGTCAACTTCTGGGCGACATGGTGCGTCCCGTGCCGGGAGGAGTTTCCGAGTCTCTCGCGACTCCAGGAACGGAATCGCAGCGCCGGTCTGCGGGTCGTCGGCGTCTCCACCGATTTCGAGAAGCAGAGGGCGGCTGTCGAGAAATTCCTCGCCGAGCGGCGCCCCCCGTTCCCGAACTATCACCGCAAAAAAGGGGGAGACGACCAGGACTTCATCGACGCCGTCGACTCCCGGTGGGGCGGCGAGCTTCCGTTCTCGGTCCTCTATGACCGGTCGGGGAGAAAGGTCCGCGCCTTTTCCGGCAAGCTGCCGATCGCCGCGGCCGAGCGCGAGATTCGAAAGCTGCTCGCGAACCCCTAGCGCGCTCGAGGTCTCCGCCCGACCCGCGCGTCGATTCCCCAGACACGGCCCGCGTCGGCCAGGAAGAGGAGCCAGAGCAGGAGGAGCGCGAACTTCGTCGGGAGACCCGCGGTGACCCACTCCGTCCAGCCTCCCTTCCGGACGTCTGTCTGCCCGAGAAGAAGGATGACCATCAGGAGGATGCCGCCGACCGCGGCCGCGCGGGCCAGGAATCCGAGAATGAGCGCCACGCCCAGGGCGAGCTCCGCCAGCGCGAAGAACCACCCGAACCCGGTCGCGTTCGGGATCACGACGGACTTCAGGAATCCGCTCCAGAACGGCCAGGCCTTGCCGGCCGCCATCTCGCGCGCCGACTGGACGAACCCTCCCTGAACGAAATCCCCGGTGATCTTCGAGAACCCTTCCGCGAAAAAGATCACTCCGGTCACGATTCGAACTATCGCGACCGAGTACGCCGTCCGGGTCGAAGCCATGCGGAGAGTTTAACTTCCCGGCGCTGGACCGGGAATTGCTTCCCGGTGCGTGACGGTTTGGTCTGGCGCGGGCCCGTCGCCCGGAATAGGAGAAAAGGTCCCATGAAGAAAGCTCGTTTCCTTCGCCCATCGACGGTCGTGACCTTTCTCACAGCCGCGGCGTCGCTCTCCGGCTCGTTCGTCTCGGCCGCTCCGACGCACGTCGTTCGCCGGGGAGCCGCCGTGCGGACCGCTGCAGCCTCCGCCTCCGCCGTCTCCTATTCCGTCGAGGTCCCGGTCGTCACCCGCGTGGTGGGAACGGCGCTCTTCCGGACCGCGCTCGACGTCTCGAACAACACCGCGAGCGGGACGGCGGCGAGCCCGGTCCTCGCGCGGTTCCAGTACTCGTACAACCGGATCAACTCCGACGGCACGACGAGCTTCTTCCGCACGCCGGTCCAGACCATCAACCTGCTCGCGTTCGACAATTTCCATACCGATGATTTCGTCGCATACCTGGGTACGCTGCCGGGCGCGCTCCAGCCCGGCGCCGATCAGAGCTCCTTCGGGACGCTTCTCGTGACGTTCGAGAACCTGCCCTCCAGCCTGGGGTGGGAGGGAACGGTTTTCGCGCGAACCTACAGCCCGAATCCGACGGGCGCGGGGACGGTTGCGATCGCATATCCGGCCTCGCTCTTCTTCGAATCGGCGAACGCGACGCTCGTCGCCACGATCCGTGACACGCAGACCGCCTCCTCGGTGGCCGGCCGGCTTCGGACGAACATCGGCGTCCGGAACACGGATATCCGGGGAACCAACCAGAACGTGACCGTCCAGCTCGCGTTCTACGACGTGACGCCGGGGAACACCACGAACGGACAACGTGTCGGAAGCGTGCTGACGCTGCCTAACCTGCAGCCGGGAGAGGTGCGGCAGATCAACAACGTCCGTGCCGCTGCCGCGATCCCGGACAACGTGACCGGCATGCTCGCGTTCGCCGACGTCGTCGGCGCGACCGCTTCCACTCCGACCATCGAGGGCTACGTGAACATCCTCGACGGCGACACGCAGGACGGCGCGTTCTTCGAGATGAAGTGCGCCGACACGGACGGTTGTGGGAACTGAAGAAGCGGCAAAGCCGCTTCTTCATCCAGAGCGAAGCGAGGGATCTCTTGAAGTCCAGGATTCCTCCGCCCTCCGGGCCTCGGACTGACGGCGAAAGAAGCTAGATCCGGTTCAAGCCCGCCGCGCCGATGTCGCGCCGAAAGTACTTGCCCTCGAACTGGATCTTTTCCGCCGCCTCGTAAGCGCGGCCGACGGCGTCGGTGAGCGACGGCGCGGTCGCGGTCGCGACCATGACCCGTCCTCCTCCCGTCAGCAGGCAGTCGCCGTCCTGCTGCGTATTCCCGTGAAAGATCTCGACGCCTGGAACTCTCGCCGCGTCGGTCAATCCGGAAATCACTTTCCCGGTAACCGTGACTCCCGGATATCCGGCCGCGCAGAGAACGACCCCGGCACAGACTTCCGCTTTCACCTCGAGCGGCGAAAAACGCTCGAGCTCGCCGTGTGAGAGCGCGGCGGAGAGCACTGCCGCCATGTCGGTTGCGACCCGCGGCAGGATCACTTCGGTCTCCGGATCGCCGAAGCGCGCGTTGAATTCGAGGACCTTCGGCCCTAGGTCGGTCACCATCAAACCGGCGTAGAGCACGCCGCGGAACGGCCGTCCTTCCTCGGCGAGTCCGCGCAAAGTCGGCCAGATGATCTCGCGCAGCACCCGGGAAGATCCTTCGGCGTCGAGCACCCCGGCGGGTGAGTGGCCCCCCATCCCTCCGGTGTTGGGTCCGCGATCGGCCTCGTAGAGCTTTTTGTAGTCGCGGGCGGTCGGCAACGGCACGGCCACCTCCCCGTCGCAGATCGCAAGGAAGGACGCCTCGTGGCCGTGGAGAAACTCCTCGACTAAGACCCGGTCGCCGGCAGCGCCGAAGACGCGTTCTTCGAAGAAGAGTCCGAGAGCCCTCTCCATCTCGTGAGAAGACTCGACGGTCAGGACGCCTTTGCCTCCCGCCAGGCCGTCGGCCTTCAGGACAGCGGGATAGCCCACCCGATCGACGGCCGCACGCGCTTCGTCGGCGGAGCTGCACACGGCGGCCGCCGCCGTCGGAATCCCGTGCCGTCCGAAGAACTCTTTTGCGAAAGCCTTCGAGGACTCGATCTGCGCGGCCAGCCGACTCGGCCCAAAGATCGGCAGCTCGCGCTTCGCGAACAGGTCGGCGATCCCGAGCGACAGGGGGACCTCGGGTCCGACGACGGTCAGGTCGATCCGCAGCTTCTCGGCGAATTCCGCGAGCTCGACGATCTCCCCGGAAGAGACTGGAAGGCAGTCGGCGACCTCGGCAATGCCGGGGTTGCCGGGGGCGCAGTAGATCTCCTCGGCGCCGGAGCTCTTCGCGAGCGACCAGCAGAGAGCATGCTCGCGAGCGCCCCCGCCGATGACGAGGATTTTCACTGGCCGGCATTCTAGTCTGCGCTGCCCCGGCGTTTCCGGCGGCGGGGGGTATCGCGGTCTCGCGGGGAACGATCCCCTCGACCGTTCGCGGGGACGACTTCGAACCGGTCATAGCGCCCCACGAATCCGATGAGGGTCTCGAGAGATCCATAGGGCGCGAGTACGTATCCGAAGCGACCGCGCTCGCTCGCGACGACGGTCCCGCCTTCGAGCGCCCGCGCCTCGAACGCGATTTTCCGTCCCTGCCACGAGCGGCTGCCGTGGTTGGTGACGCGGATCCGGCAGAGGGTCACGGTGTCGCTCGACGTCTGGTGATCTCTCTCGATCGAGAGCGTGAGCTCCTGCCACCGGACCGCGGACTCGGATGCCGAGAGCGCGAGAAGAAGAAGGAAGAGCGTATTCATCCCGGTTTTCTCCTTTCGGAGGCCGGAGACCGCCGCTCGATGAGGGCGAAGGGAGGGTACTGCCCGAAAAGCGTCGGGGGAAGTTGTCGGGATATTTGACACCTCCGCAGAGCAGGTCTACTGTCTTCCGCGTTCCATGAAGAAAGACTTTCGAAAGGCGATCGCCGAGGACGTTCTGCTCGCCGACGGGGCGATGGGGACGCTCCTCGTCTCCCGCGGGGCGTCGCCGGATCAGGCCAAGTCGCCGCTGAACGTCTCCGACCCGGAAGCGGTGCGCGACGTTCACGAGGACTACTGCGACGCGGGCGCACGCATCGTCACGACGAACACGTGGGACGCCAACCGCGTGAAGCTGACCGCCCACGAGTGGGCCGACTCGCTCGAGAAGATCAACCGCGAAGGGGTCCGGCTGGCGCGCGAAGCGGCCGCGGGAGAGATGGTCTTCGTCGCCGGTTCGATCGGCCCGCTCGGCGCGCTCGTCAGGCCTTACGGCACGCTGACGATGACCCAGGTGCGCGAGATCTTCCAGGAACAGGCCCGGGTCCTGCTCGAGGCCGACGTCGATCTCCTGCTCCTCGAGACCTTCGGCAGCCTTCTCGAAGCGGTCGAGGCCGTGCGCGCGGTCCGGGATTTGTCCGACCACGTCCCGATCCTCGCCGGGATGACGTTCCTCGCCGACGGCCGGACGGCGTTCGGCGAGAGCGCGGCGAACGCGCTCTCGACCCTGGCGATGGCTGGCGCGGACGTCGTCGGCATGAACTGCACGCTCGGGCCACAGGAATCCCACGACGTCTTTTCCCGGCTGCCCGCCACGATCTCCGCTCCGCTCTCGGTGATGCCGAACGCCGGCTACCCGACGATCGTCCATGGGCGCAACGTGTACCTGTCTTCTCCCGACTACCTGCGCGAGTACGCCGAGGCCTTCGTCGAATCGGGAGCGACCGTCATCGGAGGATGTTGCGGAACGACCCCCGAGCACATCCGTGCAATGGCGAGAGTCGTGTCCGGGAAGAAGCGCGCCGCAGCGACCGGCCGGACGTCGGTCGTGATCGAGGGGCCACCGCCGAAGATCGGCCACCCCGCGATCGAGACGTCGCGCTTCAAGCGCCGTCTCGCCGACCGCAACGCCTTCGTCGTGACCGCGGAGATCGAACCTCCGCGCGGCGTCGACCTGTCCGCCGCGATCGAGGGAGCGCGGCTCCTGAAGGGAAACGGCGCGGACGCCGCCAACGTCACCGACAACCCGATGGCGCGGCTGCGGATGTCGTCCATTGCGGTGGCCGCTCTCATCCAGCGAGAGGTCGGCCTCGATGCGGTGGTCCAGATCACGACCCGTGACCGCAACGTGCTCGGTCTCCAGTCGGACCTGCTCGGCGCCGCGGGACTCGGCCTGAAGGCGCTCCTCTGTCTCGGCGGCGATCCGCTGAAAATCGGGGACTATCCGCAGGGCAAGCAGGTGTCGGAGGTCGACGTCCTCGGGCTCCTGCGCATGGCGCGCGGGTTGAACTCCGGCGCGGATCTCGCCGGCAACTCGATCGGCTCCGCCACGCAGTTCGCGATCGGGTGCGCGGCGAACCCCGCGGCGTCCGATCTGGAAGTGGAGCTTTCGAAGCTGCGCGCGAAGATCGAAGCCGGCGCGAGCTTCGCCCAGACGCAACCGGTCTACGACGTCCGGTCGCTCGAACGATTCCTCGCCTGCGACGAGGCGCAGGCCATTCCCGTCCTGATCGGTCTTATTCCACTCCGGTCGCTCAAACAGACGATGTTCTTCGCGAACGAGGTTCCGGGAATCGTGGTGCCGGAAACCATCCAGGAGCGCATGCGCCGGGCGGCGGAGAAAGGAGCCGAGCACGAAAAAGCCGAGGGGTTGGCGATCGCGCGGGAGCTCGCCGTCGCAATTCACCTGGTCGCGCGGGGCGTGCACGTGATGCCGATGGGCAAATACAAGCTCGCGGCGGAGATCCTGGAAGCCATGCCGCTCCCGCAGGGCTCCGGCCTCCGCTCCCAGGCCTCGGGGGCGTAAAACCCCCGCGAGCTCGGCGGAATGAACCTCCCGTGATTCCCGTTTCCGTCGCCGGCAGAGAGCCCTTCTTTTGATTTCATAGAATTCGAAGCGTTCCGGCGGCAGGACGTTGGCCGCTCCGCCGGGCTGGAGGACGAGATGAGAAAGACGATCCGCGCTCTCGCCGCGGTCGCGGCGTTCGGCATTGCTTCGTTCACTCTCGCCGGAGCACAGGCCCGGCTGAAGGGCAAGGTCACGGACACATCGGGGAACCCCATCGATGGCGCCATCATCACAGTGACGACCCCCAACCTCCGTCTCTTCAAGGTGACTTTGAAGAGCGACAAGAAGGGGGAGTACGGAACGATCCTGAACGACGCGACGATGCCGTACCACCTGAAGTTCGAGAAAGACGGCTTCGTCCCCATGGAGGCCGACAAGAAGGTGCCCGTCGGCGACGTCGGCGTCGTGGACGCGAAGCTCCAGTCGACCACTCAGACGGCCTCGCATGCCGCGGCTGCCGCACCCGCCGCTCCCTCGCCGAACGATCAGGCGGCGGTGATGTTCAACGAGGGTGTGGACCTCTTGCACGCGGGCAACAAGCCGGCGGCGGAGGCGAAGTTCTTAGAAGCGGTCCAGAAAAACCCGGACCTGCCGCAGGGCTGGCAGGCCCTGACCTCGCTCGCCTATGAGAAGAAGAATTGGGCGAAAACGCTCGAATACGGCCAGAAAGCGGTCGAGCTCGACCCCTCCCTGACGCAGATCTACGGCCTTCTGGCGAACGCCGCCCAGCAGTCGGGCGACAAGAAGGCAGCGGCGGAGTGGCAGGCGAAGTTCGAAAGCGCGAATCCGGATACGCCGGAGAGCCTCTACAACAAGGGGGTCGAGGCCTACAACCAGAAGAAGATCAGGGACGCGGAGACGCTCCTGCAAAAAGCGGTCGAGGCGAAGCCGGACTTCGCGCTGGCGCATTTCTGGCTCGGGATGGTCTCGTTCAACCTGAACAAGAAGGCGGCGGCGCGGGAGCACCTGGAGAAGTACCTGTCGCTCGACCCGAACGGCTCCGAAGCAGCCACCGCAAAAGAGATATTGCCGCTCGTGAAGTAGAACAAGCTGTCATTCCGAGGAGCGAAGCGACGAGGAATCCCTTGATTTCAAGGGATCCCTCGCTGCGCTCGGGATGACGCGCTCGCTCGGCTACGCCGAGGAGCGCATCAGATCGGGACGCGATCGCGTACGCGCCGCTGCCGACGACCGTCGGGCGCCGGGGCGGAAGACGGGTGCCGCGGGTTCAACAGGCGGTGCACCCATCGCAGGAGCCCGTCGAAGAAGTCCTCCCGGCGTGGCGCCTGCCGCGAATCGTTGGTCGTGATTTCCACGTCGCTCATCGCGGAGCAAGCCCGACGCCAGACGGGTCCTGCGCGCTAACGCGAACTGCCGATGGAAGTTGCGGTCGAGCGCGGCGGACCCCATGACCACGAGGGGCTGCATGCACCCGGCTCGGTGCGACATTTTCTGCCACAATCGGCGCCGTGGGCCGCAAGGGCGCCTTCAAGGATCGGCCGCTCTGGCGTCGTCTCCAGACGATCCACCATCAGATCAAGGAACGGCGGTATCCGAACGCGACCGGGCTCGCGAAGGCCCTCGACGTCTCCACCAAGACGGTGCAGCGCGACCTCGACTACCTCCGAAACGAGCTGGCGGCGCCGATCGAGTTCGATCGCGACAACAACGGCTACCTCTACTCGCGCGGCGACTACGTGCTTCCCTTTCTGCCGGTCGACGGCCGGGATCTCTTTTCGATCGGCGTTGCGGCGCAGGTCCTCTCGCTCTTCGGAGGGACTCCGCTCGGACGGGATCTCAAAAGCTGCTACCAGCGCCTCGCGGAGTTGATGCCGCCGGCGGTCCGGGTGAGGCCGGAAGTCGTCATGGAAAAGCTCGCCCTACGCGCCGCGGCGTTTCGCCCGGTGAAGGAGGGGACCTGGCAGGCCGTATCGGAATCGCTGCAGAGAGGGGTCGCGCTCGCGCTTCGCTACCATCGGCCGGGAGAGCCGCCCGGTGAAGAGCGCATCGTGAAACCGTATTCGCTCGTCGTCTTCGGACGAGACTGGATGGTGCTCGCTCTCGACGAAACCGACGATCGCGTGAAGAACTTCTACCTGGCGCGGATCGAGAACGCGCGACCGACCGAACGGCGCTACGCGATTCCGAGGGACTTCGATCCCGAGAAGTTCTTTCGGAATACGTTCGGTATCTTCGTGGGGGGCGGAAAACCTTTCCGGTTCCGCGTTCGTTTCTCCAGGGAGATCTCCGAGGAGGTGCGGGAACTGCAGTTCCACCCGAAGCAGAAGATCGAGAGAGGCCCCGACGGAGAGGCCGTTCTCGAGCTCCCGGCCGAGTCTCTGATGGAGGCGAGACGATTCGTCCTGGGGTATGGGCGGGATGCCGTGGCGGTCTCGCCGACTGAGCTGGTCGAAGATTTGAGGAAGGAAACTGCGATTCTCCACCGCGCTTACGAACGAGGTCGCAAATCCGATGTTCCGAATCCCTGAATCGACTCTGATCGTTCTCGCGTTCCTGACGACCGCATGCGGATCGACCGGACTCACGCCGGCGGCCTATCCGGATTCCGCCGTTCCCTGCCCCGCCGGGTTCGGCGCCTGGAAGCTCGAGGTCCTCGACCGGCGCATGCGGCGAGAGGGCAGCGAAGGAGTCCAGTCCCTCGTCTCGGAATCCATTCGGAGATCCTTCCCCGGCTGTCAATGGAACTCCATTGCGAGCGAGAAGGCGGCTCGGGTCGTCATCGAGATCCACCGGTTCGTCTCGACCCAGGAAGGAAATAGCTGGGAGGCCGCAGCCGACTGGTCCGTGGTCGTGACAGATCCCGCCGGGCGGACGCTGTCCGAGTTCGAGGCCAACGAAGAGGTCTCGCGGCCGAACTACCGCGGCTCGAACAACGCGAAGGAGTCTCTGCACGAGGCGTTCGACCGCGCGATGCGCAAGACCCTGGCGGGGTTGCGCGCCGTCTCCTCCGGAGGGGCAGCGTGTCTCCCCGGGAGGACGCCGGCGCCCCGCTCCACGTCCGCCGACGGGGACACTGTCTCATCATCCGCCTGGATCTGAATGACTTGCGATTCCGATACTTTGACGGGATTCCTCGCGGGTGTGGAACGCTTCTCGCACCTGCAAACGGTGGAGGTTTTATGAAATCGACATCCCGATTCACCACCATCGCGGCGACTCTGCTCCTGGCAGCACTTCCGCTCGTCGCCGCGACCGCAAGCCACGTCTACGACCTCTCGACGATGCTTTCCGGAACGTACGAGGGAACGACGCCCGGAAACGAGCTCCGGCTGACGATCCGCTCGGTGACGACCGATCCGAGCCACCTCTACGATCTCTTCCTCCAGGTGACGGGGAAGTATCAAGGCGACAACGTCCGGCAGCAGGGGCTCATCCGCCTTGAATCGCAGGGGAACGGCGTCTACGTCGGCTATATCCCCCACTTCGAGGTGACCATCACTTCGCTGTCGCCGGACGTCGCGAAGTTCACCGACAACGAGGCGAGCGCCGCCTGCGGCCTGGTTCTCCAGGCCAAGGGGGACGGCTTCGCAGGCGAGACCGTGGGATCCACGTGCGCGCGGGCAATCCGGGGAGCGCTCGGCAAGTGGACGATCGAGATCGAGCCCGGCACGATGCGGATCCGCAACGTGAAGTCGGGCGAAACGCTGAGGTTCAAGCGCGTTTCGAAGTAAAAAACGGGGTCAGGTCTCCACTTGCCACTTTGCGACGCAAAGTGGCAAGTGCAGGACGGCCGACTCGAACTATTCGAACAGGGTCCCGATCGTCGGGCGGGGATCGGCAGGCGGTGTCATCTTCGCCGGCGCGCCCGCGCTCTCGTCCTTCGGAAGGAACTTCCCGACGATTTCCTTGACGAATCGCGAGAAGTCTCCTTTCAAGATCCACTTGAGGACTCCCGGCTCTTCACGGGAAAGCGCCTGCAACGTTCGTCCGCGGTGGCGCCCGAAATTGATCGTCGGTTCTCCGTTGATGAGCCGGATGCGACCTTCCGGATCCATGTCCTGATCGATCCCGGCGCAAAACTGCTCGTGGAGCTCGGCAACCGAGCGGGGAAGATCCGCGTAGCGATCGAGCTGTCCCGCGATGACCCGGAGAGTCATGACGGCGTCCGCGAGCGCTCCATGGGCTCCATCGTGCTCGGCTTCGCAGTAGAAGCGCGCCGCGGCGGACAGGTTCCGGGGCTCCCGCGCAAAGAAGATCCGCTGGCCGTCGACGAGCCGCCGGTGCGTCACGTCGAAGACGATGCCGACCCGGTGGAACTCGTTGCGCAGCACCGGGAGGTCGAAGCCGGTCATGTTGTAACCCGCCAGGTCGCAGCCTTCGAGAAACGCCTGGAGCTCGGGAGCGCAATCGCCGAAACGGGGCAACCCGGCAACGTCCCGGTCGGTGATCCGGTGAACCGCGGTCGATGCGGGCGGGATGCGCATGCCCGGATCGAACCGCCTCACCCACTCTTCCCGACGGCCGTCGGGATGGACTTTGACGCAGGCGATCTCGACGATCCGGTCGAGACGAGGATTCGTCCCGGTCGTCTCGGTATCGAAGACCACGAGCGGACGGTCGAGCGAGAGTCGCTTTTCGAGCATCCGTCCCGGCATGTTAAACCAGTGGCCGACTGGGCGGGGATTCGCCCGCCGGATGGCGGCTCGCTCCACTTCCGTGGACGAAAATCCGGTCCGCCGGACGAGGGGACCGCCTCGCGCCGGAAAACCGTGTGGCGCGGCTCTTGCTTTTCTTTTGTTCATGCTAATTCCGCTCTTCCCCCGCGTCACCGGGCTCAAGCTGGAGAACGCATGGGGCCGCGGCTCCGGTGGAATGGTCCTCTGCACGGCGCGCCTCTCGCGGCCTCTCCGCCCGGAAGAGTGGGAGAGGGTCGACCGGCTCCTCCCGAGGACCAGCGCGGAAGGGAACGAAGTCGTGCACGAGTGCCGGCCCGAAGAGGTCGAGGGGTGGCACACGAAGCTGGTCGAGGCCCTCGGCGGCTCGTGGTCCTCGGGCGAGCGCCGGGCGGCGGCGGCGAGCCAGCGCCCGAGCCGCAAGCGCCGCGGCGGCCGCCGTCCCGAGCCCACGGCCTAAGTCTGCCGCCAGCGGATCAGTAGTTCTCCGAGAACAGCCAGAAGAGGGCTTCGCCGAACCGGGCGGGAAGACCGCGCCTCTTCCACATCCTCTTCGTGAACTCCTTGCTCTTCTCGAGGTCCGCCCGGATCATCGTCTCGACAATCGCGGTGAACTCCCGGTCATAGATCGCGACGTTCGCCTCCGCATTCTTCTTCATGGATCGGTTGACGAAGTTGATCGAGCCGATCGTGGTCCAGATTCCGTCCACGACCATCACCTTGTTGTGAATCATCGTCGGCTGGTACTCGTACATCTTGACGCCGCCGTCGAGCAGCTCGCCGTAGTGGAAGCGGGAGGCCATCCGAACGATCGGGATGTCGATGTGCGGTCCGGGCACGAGGACGCGGACGTCCACTCCGCGCGCGACCGCCTGGACGAGGCCGCGCCGGACCTGCCCGTCCGGAACGAAGTAGGCGTTCTCGATCCAGATGCTCTTGCGGGCGGCCTGGATGGCCATGTAATAAAGGAGCTTCGACATCGAGCTCGAGTCGCTGCGGGAAGCGCGGATCGCCTGTGCGAGCTGTTGCCCCGAGGCCGGAATGTGGGGAAACTGCTTCTCGCCGCTCAGGACCTCGCCGGTGGTATGGACCCAGTCCTCCATGAAGATGGACTGGAGCTGCGCCACCACCGGCCCTTCGACCCGGACCATCGTCTCGCGCCACTCCTTCGGGTTGCGCGCATTTCCTATCCACCGGTCGTCGATGCCGACGCCTCCCATGTAACCGATCTTGCCGTCCACGGTAAGGATCTTCCGATGCGTTCGGTCGCCGACCTTGTAGATCGAGTAGATCCGGAGCGGCTTGTACCATTTGAGCTTCACGCCTGCCTGTTCCATCTGGTCCGCGAGCTCGTGGGGGTGAGACCCCCAGTCGTCGAGGAGAAGCCGTACCTCGATTCCCTCCCGCGCTTTCGCCGCCATCGCCTGCGCGAACTCGCTCGCGATCACTCCCTTGTTGAAGATGAACATCTCCATGTTGACGCTCGCGTGCGCGGAGCGGATCGCCTCGAGCATCGAGGGGAAGAACTCGTCTCCATTTTCGAGAAGAATCGCGCGGTTTTGCGGAACCATCTCGGTTCCGAGGACGTCGAGCGACCGCCGGAACTCGGAGCTGTCGACCCCGTAGTCCGGCTGGTACGTATAGGTCGTTCGCTTGTCCGAGAAGAGTTGGGAGCAACCCGTCAGCGGAACGACCGTCAGAAGAAGAGCGAAAACCCGCGAGGCGACGGCCGCCGAACGATTGGGGCGTTTCATCCGTTGTATCTTTCCTCCGTGAGCTTTATCGCGGGCTCTGCCTTTCCGACGAACCGGAAGGCGCCGCGATAGTCGCCGCGCACCCATCCACGATGTCCGCACGCAAAAGGCGCGCCCGAAAGCCCCGAGTCTACAGAATCCCGGTCGAAACCTACCTGATCGCCCTGGCGGCCGCGTTCGCGTTCTCCGTCGCGATCTCCCTTCTCAACCGGCCGGCGGAGATCGACTACGACCTGCCGCACGCCTTCGGCGTCCATGACCCCACCTTCCTCCCATCGGTGCAGGCGACCGACGTCCCGAGCGCGGTCCGCGGCAACCGCGTTTCCGTTCTCGCGAACGGTGTCGAGATCCTGCCGGCGATGCTTTCCGCGATCGCTGCCGCGCAGAAGTCGGTGAACATGGAGGAGTACATCTTCTGGAGCGACGAGGTCGGCGCGCAATTCCGCGACGCGCTGACCGAGCGCGCGAGCCATGGAATCCCGGTTCGCCTCCTGCTGGACGGGGTCGGCTCCGCGAAGCGCCTTTCGAGAAGCGACGTCGAGATCCTGCGTCGCGCGGGCTGTCGCGTGGAGTTCTTCCGGCCGGTGCGCCCGTGGATGCTCGACGTGATCAATCGCCGCACTCATCGGCGAATCCTGGTGGTGGATGGAAAGGTCGGCTTCACCGGAGGCGTCGGGATCGCGAAGATGTGGGCAGGCAACGCCGACTCCCCGGAGCACTGGCGCGACACGCAAGTCCGGATCGAAGGGCCCGTCGTCGCGCAGATGCAGGCCGCTTTTCAGGAGAACTGGTCGGAAGTCGCGGGTGAGCTGCTGATCGGCGACAAGTACTTTCCGGCTCTTCCGGTCGCCGGAGACGTCGTGGCCACAGTCGTGTCGTCCTCTCCGCGGCCCTCGAGCTCCGCGAATCAGACCCTGTATGCCGTGGCGATTTCGGCCGCCGAGCACACGATCTCGATCTCCAACTCCTACTTCGTGCCGAATAGCGCAGCCGTCGCTCTCTTGAGCGCGGCGAGTCAGCGCGGCGTGAACGTCCGCATCCTGGTGCCCGGAGAGATCAACGACGTCCCGATGACCAAGGCGAGCGGACGCTCGAGCTTCGGCGATCTCCTCCGCGCGGGCGCGAAGATCTACGAGTATCAGCCCACGATGATGCACGCCAAGACGATGATCGTCGACGACACCTTCGCAACCGTGGCCTCGACGAACTTCGACCATCGCTCCTTCCGATACAACGACGAGATCAACCTCGCTGTCTATGACCCGGGCATTGCGCAGCGCCTGGAAAAGATGTTCGAGAGCGATCTCGAGAAGTCGCGGCCCTATACGTACGAGCAGTGGATCCACCGCCCGATGTTCAAACGCTTCACCGAATGGATCCTCCTGCCGGTCCGCTCCCAGCTCTGACGCCCGGCCGGCGATCGGCTGACACTTTCAACAAACCGCGTTACGGATTCCGCGCGCGACTGACAATCCACGTCAGTCGGAGAACCGGGCTAGCGAGATAAGCGATTGACCCAGCGTAAGTTGTTCGGACAAGCGTCGTGGCCGACCGCTTGCAATTCCGGAAAAGCGAGGATCAAAACCTCAACCTCCTCCTTTCGCTCCCCGGGCGGCCCCACCCCGACCCGGGGCCTTTTTTTTCCCCGGGCGGGCCCACCTCCCGACCCGGGACTTTTTTTCGATGCTCGAGAAAGAAGGGCTTCCGAGCTTCGTCCCATCATCCCTCTCCCCGCGGGCGGGCTGGCACGCGCGGGGACGGGAGGTTTGCTAGGTTCCCGACATGCTTGTTCTGGCAGGTGACATCGGCGGGACCAAAACGGCTCTCGCGATCACCGAGGTGCGAGCGGGCAAGGTCACTCTGCTGCGGACCCGGAGGTATCCGAGCGCAGGCTTCCCGGGCCTCGAGGAGATCGCCGAAGATTTTCTCTCGGAGGAGAGCCGCCGACCGGTGTCTGCGGCGTTCGGCGTCGCCGGGCCGGTCCTTGGCGGCCGCGCCAAAGTGACGAAGCTCCCCTGGTCGATCGACGAACGACGGCTCGCACGGCGCCTCGGGATCCCACGGGTCCGCCTGGTCAACGACTTCATCGCCGCCGCTCTCGGAATCCCCCATCTTTCGCCGCGACGCTCCGTGCTTCTCGTGCCCGGCGAGGCCGAGCCGGGCGGCCCCATCGGCGTGATCGGCGCGGGCACCGGTCTCGGCCAGGCCGTTCTGATCGAAGTCGGCGGCAACGGAATTGCCGTCGCTTCGGAAGGAGGGCATGCCGACTTCGGGCCCCGCAACGAACGGGAAGACCGGCTCCTCCGCTTCGTCCGGAAACGTTTCGGTCGTGTCGATCGCGACCGGCTCCTGTCCGGAGAAGGCCTCGGCCACATCTACGATTTCGTGAAGTTCGATCGTCGCGCGACCGACGCGCCTTCCGTCGCGCGCGCGTTTGGAAACGACGATCGGGCCGCCGTGATCAGCCGCTTCGCCCTGTGTGGCCGGGACGCTTTGTGCCGCGACGCGCTGTCGCTCTTCGTATCGATCTACGGCTCCGAGGCGGGAAACCTGGCGCTGCAGTACCGCGCGACCGGCGGCGTCTATCTCGCGGGCGGAATCGCGCCGAAGATTCTTCCCGCGCTCCGGCGCCGATCCTTCCGCCAGAGCTTTCGCGCGAAGCCTCCGATGGACGGTCTTCTCGCGCGGATTCCCGTTCGCGCAGTGCTGGAGCCGAAGCTCGGCCTCCTGGGAGCGGCGGCGACCGCCTACCGGATCGCGATCGAGACCAAGCGATGGCGGTCGAAGACGACGATCCGGCCGACCTTGCGGTAGACCCACCGCAGGCGCACGGCGCTGTCTCCATCCGGCAGGATCTCGTCCGGCTCCCCCAGGAGAGCGCGCACTTCAAGATCGCTCATTCCCTCGCGGAGGGCGGCGACCGGCTTCTCCTCGTCGTGCGACACGATCTGGCTCGCTTCGGCGACGACCCGCTTCTGCTCCGATTCTGACACGACGGCCCGGGAACCCATGAGCGGTCGGGTCAGGTCGTCCACCAGGCCGGAGACCGTCAGGTGCTTCTCATGGATCCACCAGCCGATCCCGCCGAGCGCGGCCAGAAGGAGAAGCCGGCGGACATTTTGTCCAGACATCGATCAGGATTGTAGGGCCGATCCCGCCGGCACTCGGCCGCGGCAGACTTGGTTAGTCCGTCTGCCCCTCCAGCTCCGAGAGCATGAGATTGGCGCGCCGACGAAGTTCCTCGAGCTTCTGGAGACACAGCGGGCGCTGATCGGGACGAACCACCCACAGGATCTCCGTCGGCGAGAAAACCGCATCCTCGAGCGAGGGCTCATCCGAGTCACGGCCCCGGGTCCATTCCTCTCGGAGAAGACTGCGGCGGGCGTTCCGCAAGGCTTCCAACTCCTCCTGTCCTTCGGCGGACAGGAGGAACCGAAGCGTCAGGGTCGAGCCGCCCGGGGGATCGAACGGCACGGCGGCAGCCCGGGGAGCAAGCTGCTGCACTTCTCCCCACACCTCGACGAGGCCAATCTCCGACACGCAGCAGTCCAAGTAGCGAAGGATGTGCCGCGCCGCTGGGAGGCCGCCAATCGGCGTGGAAGCAAAGACTTGGAGAGGTTCTTGGGGAATCCGAGTCCCGGGCCACCGCTCAAAGGTGTTACCGTCGGTGACGGTCCGACCGATCAGTCGCCTGGAAGGAGATCCTCCGGAGCGGTCACGAGGAGCTCGCCGCGCACGCGGATCGCCCGCTCGACCAGCTCCGCGATCTTTTCCCGGCACCAGGCAGCCTGCGTCGCCAAGACGGGCCACGAAACGTCGTTGACCGAGAAGACGGCGTCCTCGATCGACGGCTCCTCCCATTCGAGACCCCGGGTTCGCTCCTCCCGGATCATCACGCGCCTCGCGTACCGCAATGCCTCGACGTCTTGGCCGGAGTCGAACTGGAGTCGAAAACGCAGGTTTAGACGGCGTGTCGGATCGAAACGGAGGGCGAGACCGTCGCGGAGATCCACGGCCGACGCCGTGAGATCGGTCGTCTCTCGGTAGCGGATCGACGCGGACATTTTCGCGCAATACCCAATTCTATTATACGCCGCCGCGGTTCGGCGGCTCGCACCTTCGGAAACGGGATCTGCGAGTCGAGGATAATGCACGGCCTTTCGGAGGCTTTCCATGACGGAGAAAACGCCCATTACCGTCGCGGCCGGCGACGGAATCGGCCCCGAGATCATGTCGGCGACGCTTGCCGTGCTCGAGAAATCGGGAGCGCAACTTGCGATCGAGGAAATCGAGATCGGTGAGCGGGTTTACCGCCGCGGGGCGAGCTCCGGAATCGAACCGTCGGCCTGGGAGTCGCTCCGCCGCACCCGGGTCTTCCTGAAAGCGCCGATCACGACGCCGCAGGGCGGCGGTTTCAAGAGCCTGAACGTCACCACCCGGAAGACGCTCGGTCTTTACGCCAACGTGCGGCCCTGCGTCGCTTATCACCCCTTTGTGCGAACGCTTCATCCGGGCATGGACGTCGTGATCGTGCGCGAGAACGAGGAGGACCTCTACGCGGGCATCGAACATCGGCAGACCGAAAACGTGGTCCAGTGCCTGAAGCTCATCAGCCGACCGGGCTGCGAAAAGATCGTCCGCCATGCCTTCGAGTACGCGCGCCGCCACGCCCGCCGGAAGGTGACCTGCTTCACGAAAGACAACATCATGAAGTTCACCGACGGCCTCTTCCACAAGGTCTTCGAGGAGATCGGAGCCGAGTATTCCGACGTCGAGAAGGAACACTGGATCGTCGACATCGGCGCCGCGAAGCTCGCCGATACTCCGGAAGCCTTCGACGTCATCGTGATGCCAAACCTCTATGGAGACATTCTCTCGGACGTCGCGGCGCAGATCGCCGGCTCGGTCGGACTCGCCGGGTCGGCAAACATCGGGGACCGGTGCGCGATGTTCGAGGCGATCCACGGCTCCGCGCCGAGGCGCGCCGGACAGAACGTGGCCAACCCATCCGGGCTTCTGCTCGCTTCGGTGATGATGCTCGTCCACATCGGCCAGCCCGACGCCGCCAGCCGGGTCCACAACGCATGGCTCAAGACGATCGAGGACGGCGTCCACACCTACGACGTCTACACGGAAGGAACGAGCACGGCGAAGGTCGGAACGCGCGAGTTCGCGCAAGCCGTCGTCGAGAGGCTCGGCGCGAGGCCCGGAACGCTGAAGGCGGTAGCCTACGCGAGCGCTCCTCCAAAGGCTTTCGACTCCGCAATTCGCGAGCGAACCGCGTCCGACCGGGCTCTCGTCGGGATGGACGTGTTTGTCGACTGGGCCGGCCGGGCCGAAGAGCTCGCGAGCCGCCTCCGCCCGCTGACCGGAGAGGGGCTCGCGCTCACGACCATCAGCAACCGCGGAATCAAAGTCTGGCCCGACGGGTTCCCCGAGACGATGCAGACCGAGCACTGGCAGTGCCGGTTCCTCGCGGGCAATTCGGCGACCACGACCCATGCGGCCCTCGCAGAACTTCTTCGCCGGGCCGCCCAGGCCGGAGTCGATTTCATAAAAACCGAGAACCTCTTCACCTTCGACGGGGAGCGCGGCTACTCGCTGGGGCAGGGCGAGTGACTCAGTCGGAGAAGATCACCAGTCCGTAATCGCCGATCACCCGGAAGCCCAGGGCTTCATAGGCGGCGCGGGCGGAGCGGTTTTCCTTCCCGGTGAAAAGCACCGCGCGGCGGACGCCCTCGGCCCGCGCGGCGAGAAGCGTGCCGGCGACGACCGCGCGCGCGTAGCCGCGCCCCCGCAGGTCTCGCGGAGTGAAGACGCCTCCCACCTGAACGACGTCCGGCAGCCGCGCGTTGAAAGCGGAGTAGGACACGAGGCGCCCGCTTTCGACGAGCACCCACTGATTTCTCTCCTCCTGGAGGCGCTCGACTTCTTTTCGACACACGGCCTGGAGCTCCGGTCCATCGGGCAGACCGAGCGATTCGATCGAGAAATCGACCCGCCATCGACCGAGAAACGCGAGCTCGTCTTCGCGTGGCGGCCGGCACGCGAGCGGTCCCGAGACGAGGCCTTCGGGGACGCGGAGATCCCGGAGATCGAGAGCGTAGAGCTCTTCCCGGCTGTCGAGGACAGTCCCGCGACCCTGCAGGTCGAGCGCGCGAAGGACCCGGTCGACCTGCGAACCGGGCCCGGCAAATCCTTTGAGACCGCGCCGCGAGCGTGAGAGCGCGGCGCGCGCGACCGTCTCGAGGACGGCCGGATCGGGAGCCTGAATGACCAGCATTCCGTTCCAGAAGTGCGCAGCGACTCCGACGATCCTCCCCTCTTCGAGGACGGCGACGTAGGTGCCCTGCAGGGGCTCTCCCCGATCGACGAGGCCCGATGCCTGCGCGTTCGCCAGGAGAAACATGGAGCTCTCGACGCGCGGAGCCAGGAACGCCGCGAGTGCCGCCTCGTCTCCGGTCGAAAGTGTCTTCACCTCCATGTCGAACCCCAAGTTACTTCGCCGTCATGGATCCGCGCAGCGCTCCGGATCCGATCTCTTCAAGGCCAAGCCGTCGCAGGGAAGTCGTCTTTGAAGACCAACAGACGACCGCCCTTGGGGTCACAGACATAAGCCCGGCCATGCTGGTCCGAGACGACGCAATGCCCTTCTGCCGCCGCGGGCAACCGGGCGAGCTCCGTAAGAGTGCCGCCGGCGCCAACGCCGAGAATCGAGAGCGTGGCGCTTCGACCCCCGGGGACGTAAAGGTGATGAAGCGCCGCGTCGTAGTCGATGATGTCCACACCCGCTCCCGTCGAAGCATTCCCGATCACCTTCCCGTCGCGCGTCACGTCGAGAACGACTGCTTTGCCTTCGCTGCAGCCGACGAAGAGAAAGCCCCGTTTCTCGTCGAGAGCGATGCCCCGCGAGCCCTGGCACGTGTTCGGCCAGCGGGCGAGTATGGCTTTCGTCTTCAGGTCAAGCGCGAGAGTCGTTCCAGACCAGAGATGCGTATAGGCCCGGCCGCGGGTCGCGTCCACGACGAGCGACTCGGGTCCATTCGCGACTCGGACGAAGGCCGCATGGCTTGGTGCGGTTCGGCCATCGACTGAGATCCGGAAAACCTCGATCTGGTCCTTGTCCGGTTCGGTGACCCAGATCTCGTGCGTTGGCGCGATGTAGCGGACGTAGTCGGGACTCGTGGTGAGCTTTGTTTGGAATATGATTTTCCGGCTCGTCGGATCGGCTACCGAAAGAGCGAGGGTCGTCCGGTCCGTCACGTACAGTCTGCCTTCTCCTTCACTGACGGACGTGATCCCTTCCCCGTGGCCGCCTGTGTACGCAGTGCTCGAAGAGAAACCGCTGATCGGGCTAACGCTCGCGGTCCGAGCATTCACGAGATCGAGGTTGCCAGTGCGCCCACCTGGCACGAGAAGCAGATCGAGCGATCGAGAGAACTGTAAGTCGTCGAACCCGATCCCCCCGGAGCCACCCGGCAGCGCGACCGTTCCTGCGGGCGGACTCGTCGGGGACCAGATCGAAAGGACCAAGAACCCAAGAACGCCGAGGACTGTGAGCATAGGAACCTCCCGATCGGATATCTAGCAGTTGGCATAATCATGAGCAAGTGCTATAAGCACAGGCGGTCCCGGAATCGGTCGGACTCGGCGACAGATGCTCTCGCGAAAGACCTTTGTCTTGAAGATGAACTTCCCGAAGATCGAGATGGCTCATGTCAGCGGCGTCGGTGAACCGAGGCCATGAGGGAGCGCCGCCGCGGCCGCGTCGGTCACCCCTCCTGGTATCTGCTGATTCACCAGCTCCCCCCCAGACCGCTCTATCTGCGGGCGAAGATCCGGCAACGTCTGTCGAGAGTTGGAGCGGTCGCGCTGAAGAATGCCGTCTATGCGCTTCCGCGGCGGGACGACTGCCTCGAGGATCTTGAGTGGATAGCCCAGGAGGCCGTCACGGGAGGCGGTGAGGCCTATGTCTGCGAGGCCGAATTCTCGGAGGCACGGACCGACGAGGCCCTCCGCCAACGTTTCCGGGCGGAGCGCGACAGCAAATATCAGGCGCTTGCCCGGGCGATCCGGGAATGGATCCGGAAAGCGCAGCGACGGAGCGGCGCGAACCCGCCGGAAGACGACTTACCCACCCGCCTCGTCCGCGCCCGCGAGCGCTTCGAGGAAATCGCCCGGCTCGACTTCTTCGATGCCCCCACAAAGCGCGACGCGGCCAGGCTCCTTCGAGACCTCGAGAGGCAATTGCGCTCTGGCGATGACGAGGAATCACGAGGAGCACACGCAGCTCGAAGCGAGCTCCTCGGACGGACATGGGTAACCCGGCGCGGGATCCACATCGATCGCATCGCTTCCGCCTGGCTCATCCGCCGGTTCATCGACCCGAAGGCGCGATTTCGTTTCATCGATCCGAAGGAGTCCGCGCGACCCGGCGAGCTGCGCTTCGACATGGTCGGCGGCGACTTCACCCACGAGGGAGACCGCTGCACCTTCGAGACCCTAGTGGTGCGAACGGGCGTCGCGAATCGCGCCCTCACGGAGATCGCCGAGATCGTCCACGACATCGATCTGAAGGACGGCAAGTTCGGCCGGCCAGAAGCGGTGGGCCTCGAACAACTCCTGATCGGCTTGTTGCTTGCGAATCCCGAGGACGAAGCGCGCCTCGAACGCGGCTTCGTCCTGTTCGACGAGCTCTATCAATCTTTTCAGAATCAGAGCCCGAATGTGTCAAAGGAGGTTTCAGAATGAAGCGACTCCTGTTCGCGGCGGCTTTTGCGCTGCTATTTCCCCAGGCGGCTGCTCTCGCGGTTTCTCCGCCGGAGAGCGGCTGGGAATCTGTCGACAAGGTGTTCGGCAATCCCGGCAAGGATCAACCGGGCGACGTCCGTCGGTACGGCTGGCCCCGGACGGACCTTCACGTCCGGGTCGCGGGCGTTCCCGTCGAACCGGCCCTCGCACTCGGCGGCTGGGCGGCCTTCAAGAAGACGGGAAACGGACACGACGCGGTCACGATGGGTGACCTCGTGCTCCTCGGCCCGGAGGTCAATCCAGTCGCCCGGGAGCTTCAAGCAGGAGGTTTTGAGATCCTCGCGATCCACAACCACCTGATCGACGAAATGCCGCGGGTCATGTACCTCCACTTTCACGGAAAAGGAGACGCCACAGCGCTGGCGAAGACTCTGAAATCGGCGCTGCAGAAGACAAAAACGCCTCTGGTGCCCACGACCGGGAAGGCGCCCGCCAAACCCACTCCGGCCCAGGAGACGGCCTTCCAGAAAATCCAGGACGTGCTCGGCCGTAAGGGCACCATGAACGGCGCCGTCCTTCAGCTCGGCGTTCCACGCGCAGAATCGATCCAGGACGGGGGGATGGAAGTACCGCCGAGCATGGGAATGGCCAACGCGATCAACTTCGAGAGCGTCGAGGGCCGTGTCGCGACGACAGGCGATTTCGTGCTCATCGCCGACGAGGTCAACCCCGTGATTCGGGAGCTTCACGCTCACGGCATCGAGGTGACGGCGCTCCATTCGCACATGCTTCGCGAGAGCCCGAGGCTCTTCTTCATGCACTTCTGGGGAGTCGAAACACCCGAGAAGATCGCGGAAGGAATCAAGGCCGCTCTGGCGAAGGTCGCAACCAAGTGAAGAAAAGAAAAGGAGGAATCATGAACAGGAAAACCGCGATTCTGGTTGGCGCCGCGATCGTTGGGGGACTTCTGCTGGCCGGCAGCGGGAGGGCCGAGGAGAAGAAAGGCCCGGGAGTCGATTGGAAGGCGCTTCAAGCCGCGAAGGTGTCGCTCGAGAAAGGGCTCGCCGCTGCAGAACGGAAGGGCAACCCGATCTCGGCAAAATTCGAGATGGAAGAAGGGAAGCTTCAGCTCTCCGTCTACACGGCGAAGCAAGACAAGTTCTGGGAAGTGATCGTCGATCACACGAGCGGCAAGATCTCGAAAACAGAGGAGATCAAGGAGGGAGAGGACCTCTCCGCGGCCAAGGCGCAGAACGAGGCGATGGCCAAGGCCAAGAAGAGCCTTCGCTCCACCGTCGAGAAGGCCGTATCGGGCAACGCCGGGTATCGGGCTATCAGCGTCGTACCGTCTCTCGAGGGTGGGCGGCCTGTCGCCAGGGCCGTTCTCCAGAACGCGACTGGAACGAACGCCGTCTCGGAAGGCCTCGACTAGGGGGGAGAGGGAGGCCTCCATGGAGTGGGTCACACGCAACCGCATCGCTCGCTCTACGCGCACTTGAGGCGGGCTCATTCGAGATGAGAGGGAACGAAAGAGGAGGCCGGAGATGAAGAACCCGATGACTACAAGATCCTGGATAGCCCTCTTTCTGACGCTCGCTTCAGTCCAGTTCGCGTGGGCGCAGCAACCGCCACCGGGCTCGAAGAAGCTGACCTTCGATCAGGACCCCGTCGGCTCCCCGCCGGCCGGCTTCGAATTCGCCAGGACTGGACAGGGCGCCGAAGGAAAGTGGGTCGTTCGCGCGGACACGGACAATCCGAGCAGTCACGTGCTCGTACAAGAGAGCTCCGACCCGACCGACTACCGCTTCCCGCTCGCCGTCGTCAAAGAGGGAACGTACAAGGACGTAACCCTATCGGTGCGGGCGAAACCGAT
>DASWCZ010000028.1:0-129644 GCA_036395755.1 Thermoanaerobaculia bacterium | reverse complement strand
GGTGACCGTGAACCTGATCGCGGACGTCTTCAACCTCATCAACGCCCAGCGCCCGATCCTCCTCGACCAGCGATACAACTTCGCGGAGTTCGAGAACGCCGACTACGTCTGCGGGTCGAACCTTTCGAGCGTCGACGAGCCGAAGTGCAACACGCGATACAAGCAGGCGTTTCTCCGTCAGGCGCCCCGCTCGCTGCGCCTGGGAGCGAGGATTTCGTTCTAGAGGTCGAAGCGGGCGGAATGCCGACAACTGTCGTGTTCTGTCATCCGCCACGTCGAGAACCTGTCAGTCACACCGCGAAAAACCCGTATTGAAGACGTGTCGAGCCGGACGCAAACCTCACGGGCGACGCATTTTCACCTCGTAAACCCTTCGTGACCGGCGACAGCGGAGCCGCCGGGCACGGCCGTTGCGACTCGGAACGAGCTCATGAGACACGCCAAGAGCTCTCCAGCTCGTTTCTCCCAACGCGGCGTACCGCCGCCGGGGGCCTTCGGTCGACTCTCTTCGCGGTTAGACCTCCCTTTGCCCGAGTTTCGCCAGCTCCTGTTCCTTCCGGTAGCGGACCCTGCCTTCGAGGCATATCGCCTCGAGGGGAGACATGCCGCGGCTTCGAAGAACGGATCGACCGCGAAATCATCCAAGTACCCCGACGAGGTCTGAGGATCAGGTTCCGCATACCGGCTTCCGCCTCTCCCTTCCTTCCTTCTTCCTGAAGATTCGGCCTGGCGGGGACCAGGCCGAATCCGGTTTCTCTCGACGCCAGCGCCCGGTCGGCGCTTACACGGATACCGTGGTCGCTACGATCAACTTCTAGTTCAGAATCGGGCCAGCCGCAGTCTCAGCCGGCCGGCGCGGCCGCGAAGAACTCCTCCAACGCCTGGGACACCGCTTTCGGACGCTCCATAGGCGCCAGGTGTCCGGCGCCCGCGATCGTCACGAGCCTTGCTCCCGGGATCGCCGCCGCCATCGCCTCCGAGTCCGCCGGCGGCGTGAGCACGTCGCGCTCTCCCACCAGGACGATCGTCGGGATCGAGATCTCGCGGAGAAAGTCGCTAGAGTCCGGCCGGTCGCGCATCGCGGCCAGATCGGCCTCGACGGTTTCGGGTTTCTGCCGCGAAATGATCCGCTGGACTCGCTCGAGCAGGTCCTGCCGCGCGAGGGACTCGGGGGAGAGCAGCTTGCCCGGCATCGATTCGAGAATGGGAGCGAGGCCGTTGGATCGCACCGCGGCTATCGTCTCGTCGCGTTTTCTCCGCCCGGCTTCGTCGTCCGCGGTCGCACGAGTGTCCACGAGAGCCAGCGCGCGAACCTTTTCCGGCCGGCGCTTCAGAAACGCCAGGCAGATGTAACCACCGAAGGAGAATCCGGCGAGGCCGACCGGACCGTCGAGCTGATCGACGATCGCAGAGACGAAATCCGCGTAGCCTTCGATCGAGTCGGGCGCGGCCGCCTCGGTGTTGCCGCGGCCGGGCAGGTCGGGCTTCAGCACCCGGAACCGCGTCGAGAGAGCCCGGGCTACGCCGGACCACATCGCTCCGTCCACGGGGTAGCCGTGAACGAGGACGATCGGGTTCCCGGTCCCGATCTCCCGAACGTCGGCCGGACGTCCAGCCCACACCATCCGCATGCTGTCTCTGCGCCGATCTTAACCGGATCGAAGCGCGGCGGCTGCGATCTTGCGCGTCAACGTCGGAATGGCCGCGCGGTCGAGCTCGACCGGCAGAAACCAGCGAGCGTCCCGCCGCCGCTCCGCATTTCGTGCAACGGACCTGGCGTAGAACACGGAGACCTCGATCCGCCGGTTCACGACGGTGTGTCGCGCCCGGCCGATCGGCGAGGTCGAGAGAAGCGCGAGCTCGAGCCGGCTGAGGCGGCGCGCGAGCGCCCGCCGGGCTTTCTCCGGCGAGTCCGCCTCGGCGCAGGGGAACTCCCAGAGCCCTTCGAGCCAGGTCGAGCGGCGGCGCACCAGGAAGAGGCGCCCGTCTTTCTCCGCGACCGCGGCGGCGAGCGAAACGCGGACGGCAGACGGCCTCGGCCGCCGGCTCGGGAACCGCTCGGGGTTGCCCCGGAGCCGGGCTTTGCAGTTGTCTGCGAGCGGGCATTCCGGGCACGACGGCCGCCGAGGCGTGCAGATCAGCTGACCCAGGTCCATGAGCGCCGCGGTGACCTCTCCGGCGCGTCGAGCCGGCAGAAGCTGCCGTGCCAGCGAGGTCACCGCCTCGCGAAGCGCCCGCGACCCCGCGGAGCCCGGCAGAGCGGACAGCCGCGAGAGAACCCGTTCGACGTTGGCCTCGACCGCGGGCACGCTCGCCCCAAAGGCGATGGATGCCATGGCCGCCGCCATGTAGTCGCCGAAACCCGGCAGCCGTCGGAGGAGGCGCGCTTCGCGGGGAATCACGCCTCCATGGTCGCCGACGATTTGGATCGCCGCGCGGCGCAGGTTCCGGGCGCGAGCGTAGTAACCGAGACCGGACCACGCGGCCAGCACTTCGTCCTCGCCTGCGGCCGCGAGCGTGGCAACGTCGGGAAAGCGCTCGAGAAAGGGGAGGAAGCGCGGCCGCACGGCGGCGAAGGTCGTCTGCTGGAGCATGACTTCCGAGACCCAGACCCGGTACGGGTCGGCGGTCCCGCGCCAGGGGAGCTCGCGCTTCTCGCGGCGGAACCAGGCGAGGAGGCGGCGCGAGAGCGCCCGCGCTACGTCGCGATCAGGGATTCTCGCGGGGCGATCCAGCCCGACTCGTGCATCAGTGCGGCGATGAACTGCTGTTCCTGCGAAGTCGGGAGGGTCTCGGAGAGATGCTTCTCGTACTCGGCGGGCGTCAGCAGCTCGCCCGAAACCGAGTAGGTCTTTCCGGCGAACTCGCCGATCCCACGGTGGTATTTCATGTCGGGAGCGACGATCTTCGGGGACTCGGCCGGCAACTGCCGGTTGATTTGATCGATCAGGTTGTCGACTTCCTGCTTGTACATCTGGCGGGAAAGCTCGTTCAGATGTTCGCGGTCGGGATCTCCCGCGTGTCGATGCTCGTCGTACCGGCCCTTCAGCCCCCACACGTAGAACCATTCGGCGGAAGAGGAGTGATCCTTGCCGAAGAGATCGTATGCGGTCGAGAGCCACTTGTTGATGTATTTCTGGAGAAGCGGAGCCGGCACTCTTCCCGCCTTGGCGATGCGCTGCAGCCCCATGTGCCCGGTGCCGAGGTGAAATCCCTCTTCCTTCAACATCGGGCCCATCGAGCGCGCGAGCGGCGCGAAACCCGAAGTCGAGAGCATATTCAACTGGAACTTCCCGTCGCGGTCCACGAACTCGGTGTAAGTGAAGAAGTCCACCCAGTTGTCCACGTCGACGTTGAACGAGCCGAGAAGCCGGTTGTTGTCGAACGACCGGCGCTCGAGGAGCTTGCGCGCCTCGATCTTGCCGGTCTCTCCGAAGTGAGTGACCAGCAGGTGGCACATCTGCCAGCCGTGACGCATTTCCTCGACCATGATCCGACACACGCTGTCGGTGTCGTAGTCGGAGGGCGACGTCTCGAGGAGATGGCGCTGCTGCTCGACCGAGGCGAACTCCGTGTCGCCCTGGTAGACGATCAGGTTCAGAAGCGAGTCGCGGATCGGCTGGTGGGGAATCTGCGTGACCCTCTGCCACTTCTTGTTCCCCTTGAAGTCGCCGAACTCGATCTCATCGGTCTTCAAATCCCCATACTTCGCCTCGAACTGATAGTCCGAGTACTTCGGAAGGTGCAGCCCGATGTCCTTCTGCCACTCCCGGAAGGCGTCGATCCAGTCGTCGAACGTCGCGATCTTCTTCACGAGACCTCCAAACTCCTTATGATAGCGATTTATGCCCTCCGTGCCGCTCGAGGTCGACTGGGAAGGACTCGTCGTCGCGTTCGAGAGCCGGTCGCGGCAGATCACCCACTTCTTCGACCGGCAATCGGGCGAGGTCATCCAGGTCCTCGAGCGGGACGCCGAGAAACACTCCGCGATGAGCGCGGACCCGCGCTACGCGGCCGTTCCCAGGGACGGCGGCGAACGCTCGCGGGGCGACCTGGAGCAGTTCGCGGCGCTCTGCGAGGACCCGTCGTCGAGGCGCGACCTCGAGACGGCGCTCTCCACGGCGGACTTCGTGACCGCGTATCGAGCGGCGCTCCTGCGTCACCCGAAGGAGGAGGCCCGGTTCTTCCAGTTCAAAGAGCGCCGCGCTCGCGAGCGGGCAGAGGAGTGGCTCTCGAAGATCGGGATCCCGTTCGAAAGCGGGGCGCGCCGGCCGGATCCTCGCTAAGGAGACGGGGCGGGCTCGGGCAACTCGAGCCGGCCAAAACGGGTAGCCCCGTGGAAGTCGGCCGGGTCGGTCAACGGCGGAGACCACGCGGAAAATTCGTCGCGCTCTCCGCGGTCGATCCGGTAGAAGTTCGCGCGCCATGCAGCCGGAACTCGTTGCGGTGCGAGCGGCGCCAGCGGAATTGCGAGCACCGCCGACCACCGGCCCGGCCTCACGCGGCTCTTCGCGGAGAGCCCACGGAGGTTCCACGAGGAGTCCACGCGCATCGTGGCGCGGGCGAGGTCGGGCGACTCCACCCGCGCATCGAACACGGTACCGAGCGGGTTGACTTCGAACTCGAAGTAGACGGCCGGCGGGTCGAACGGAGAGAGGAAGACCTCGAAGACGTCTTCGGTCCAGAGCGGCCCGTCGCGCTGCGTCAGCGTGGCGACCGTTCCTTCGTCGCGCCCGTCGAAGCGGACGACGAGACACCCTTCGCGCAGGCCGACGCGGACCGTCGTTCGAAGCCTCGGAGTTGCGCCGGTCCGCGCGTCGACGAGCGCGACCGCGGGGAGCGAGACGAGCCGGTCCGTCCTCTCAAGGCGCGGAACCGCAAGCTTCGGAATTTCGGGAGCGTCCGTGCGGCGAAGGCTACTTCAGCTTCCACTGCCTCACAATGTTGAAGCCCATGTAGACGTCGCCGCGCGACAGTCTCCCGCCGGCCGGGTCTGATGCCGAGTACTGGTCGACGGTCGTCGCGCGGAGGTTCCCGAAGGTCCAGGAGAAGCGGTGCCGGAGAACCGTCTTCTCGACGGCGACGATCCAGCCAAACTCCGACGTTCCGTAATCGCGATTCTTCGGAACGAACTCCCCCTGGACGTTTACCGAGCGCGTGACGGCGAGCGATAGCGCCACGGGAACGTTGAAGACGTTCCGAAAACGCGAGGTGTTCGAGACGTACGTCGGAACGACCGTGATCCGCGCGCGGGAGCCGAGGGCCACGGAGGCGATTCCCTGCGCAAAGAACGCCTGGCGGTCCGGGATGTCCTGCTTGGTGTCCGCATCGCCGCCCACGCGCAGGGCCAGCCCGAACGGCCGGTGCGGCCGTATCGGCAGGAACCGATACTTGGCGGCGAGCTCGTAGTCCGCTTCGATCGAGGAGCGGTCGAGCGACACTTCCAGGTTGTCGAGAGGGGAATACGAGACGCCGAAGTCGTCGTCCGCGCCGGAGTCGAGCGAGAAGAGGTTGCGAGCGTTGCTCTCGCCGAGCGTCTGCTTGAAGCGATGCGTGAAGAGGACGCCGAGCGTGCCCGCGGCCGAGACCTCCGTCGAGGGAAGATTGATGATGCGGGAGCCCTCCGGCGGACGCGCGGGCTCCGGAGCCGGCGCCTCCGCCGCCTGGGCGAAAACGGTTCCGTTCGGGAGAAGGACCGCAAACAGGATCCCGGCGGCGACTTTCATCAATCCCTCGGCGCTCCGCGAAGGACCCATTGCGTGACGAGCTGTCGTTGCGCGTCCGTGATCGATCCGGTCTGTGGCATGTGGTCTCCGATGATGTCCGTGAACGGAGTGATCTTGCGTACGAGGTACGAGTTTGCGGGATCGCCCGGCGCGATGCGGAAGAGATTCGGGCTCTGGTTCGAGCGGACCATGACGATGTTGTCGTAGGCGGAGCCTTCGGCGAGCACCATGCCTTCCTGAGCGGCGCTCGCGGGGCCCATGTGGCATCCGGAGAGCGCGCACTTCGGAGTGAAGACTTCCGCCTGGACCCTCGTGAACGTCGCATCGGCGGGCGGCTCCGTCGTCGGCGCGGTCGGCAGCCTTTTCTCGTCGCCGCAGCCGGTGACGGCGAGACAACCGACGATCAGAAGCGTCGAAAAACGGAAGCCCTTCACGACGCGGGGCAGTATAGCCACGCGTTTTTGCGCCTCCCTCTATTTACAAAATATTGAGCTAAGAGCCCTCGCTCGATCCGGAGGTGCGGACAATTGAGGGATCCCTCGCGGAGCCTGTCCTGAGCGAAGGCGAAGGACTCGGGATGACCGGACTTCGTCCGGTCAGATCCGCACGAGGCCAGCGCCCCAGTGGAGTCCGGCTCCCAGAGCTGTGAAACAGACGAGCGAGCCGGGCCGGATACGGCCCTCCTGCTTCGCCTCGTGGAAGACCAGTGGAAGCGTCGCCGCGGTCGTGTTGCCGTATCTCTGGATGTTGTTGAAGACCTTTTCGTCGGCGAGCCCGAGGTGCTTCTGCACGGCTTCGTTGATCCGCAGGTTCGCCTGGTGCATGAGCAGCAGGTCGAGGTCCGCGACCTCGAGGCCGTATTTCGCGAGGACCTCGCGCACGATCTCCGGCATCGCCTTCGTCGCGAGCCGGAAGACCTGGCGGCCCTCGACGACCGGCACCATGGCGTTGTTCGCGAACATCTCCGGGGTGAAGTAGGGAAAGCTCCGCGACCCGCCTCCCGGCACGTAGAGCTTGTCCCAGTGGCTGCCGTCGGTCCGCATCTCGAAGCCGAGGAATCCGCGGCCGTCCTCGGTCTCGTTCGCTTCGAGCACGAAGGCGCCCGCGCCGTCACCGAAGATCACGGCGCGGTCGCGTTGCGCCGTTCCCCAGGCGTACGCCTCCGGCGAGACCGGACCTTCCGAGTCGCCGAACATCACCGCCCATTCCGCGTCGGTCCACGGGTAGAGCGAGGCGTGGCACTCCGCCCCGACCAGGAGCACGCGGCGGTGCGACCCCGAGCGGACGAACGCATCCGCGACCTGCAGCCCCGAGAGGAAGCCGGCGCACTGCATGCGGACGTCGAGCGCGTGAGTCGTCTCGAGCCCGAGCTTCTGCGCGAGGAGGCCGCCGTTTCCAGGGAAGTAATGGTCGGGCGTCATCGTGGCGAAGATGACGAGATCCAGGTCGCGGGCTTCCACGCCCGCGTCGTCTAAGGCCCGCTTCGCCGCCTCGAAACCGAGATCCGACGAGGACGTCCCCTTCCGCGCGTAGCGCCGCTCCGCGATGCCCGTCCGCTGGCGGATCCACTCGTCGCTCGTGTCCATGAGACGAGAGATCCGCTCGTTGGTGACGACGCTGTCGGGAACGAACATTCCCGATCCCCGGATCACCGTCGTTGGAAGAGGCACGGATTTGAACTCAGCGGAAGGGAATGATCTCCACGTCGCCCGTCGGCCCGTCCACCTCGGCCGCCCAGGCGTAGAGCAGCATTCCGTCCGACGCCTCGACGACGAGCCGTCCGTTTCTTTCCTCGTCCGTGCCGAGCGCCGCCATCACCGAGTCCACCCGCAGGGCCTGGTGGTCTCCGATCGAGACCTGGCGCCGGCCGATCTCGTCGTCGTTTCCGTTGTACCCGATCACGGTCACGGTCCCCGCGGCGCCCCGGTTGAAGAAGAGAAGGTTCGTGCGGCGGGTCGGACTCTGTGGCGCGCCAATGACGAACGCGGAGGAGCCGGGCAGCACGATTCCGTCGGGGTTGATGGGAAGCGCGAGGGTGGCAAAGTCCCCCTCCGGCTTCGAGGCGGCGATGCGGAGCGAAGAGGCGACAGGTACGTCGGAGAGAATCACGAGCGTTCCCTGTCCCAGGCCGACTCCGAAAAGTGATTGAAGGACGTCGCCGATGACCTGGCTCACTCCGGGGTCGAGCGTCAGCGCCGCGCTCGCCGGCGCGGCCCGGGAGCCGAGAGGGTAGTAGAAGACGGTCACGGCAGCGCTCTGGGAGGCGTCGGGGTTCGAGAGGAAGAGGTCGGAGCCGAAGCTCGTGTCGAAGAGACCGACCGCGGTGCCCGCGCTGGGAAACACCGCGTCGCTCGTCGCTTCGGCCGGAAGGGAAACTGCGGCGTCCCCGGTTCCGTCCTCGGAGATCCGCACGTACGGGAAGAGCGATCCCGAAGTGACCTCCACCCGGATGACGTCGCCGGGCTCCGCATCAAGGCCGAAGGCCGAGGCGGCGGGCTGGAATTCCTGCCCGATGTTGGAGATGACCGAGAGAGGAATCGTTCCGCGGACGGTTCCGTCCGGGGCCACCAGCGTGAACACCGCTTCGGCTCCCGAAGGCGTGTAGAAGCCGAAGACGGACGTCTCCGACTCGCGGCCGCCGGTGAACAGCGTCCGGGACGAGCCGCTTCCGAGCCCCTGCGACGCGGAGAGCGCGGGAAGGGCGTACCCGAAGGACCCTCCGTCCGCTCGGGCTCTCGCGGTGCGGACTCGCGCGACGAGCTCCCCCGCGGGGCCGGACGTCACCCGGATTCGCACCGGGCCGTCGATCGGGATCGTCGCCGATCCCAGGTCGCCGAACGCATCGGAGAGGAGGGACGTCTGTCCCGGGCCGACGTTGAACGTGCCACGAGCGGCGAAGAAGGCGGGAGAGTAGAGATAGAGAGCCTCGCCTGCGATGGGAGTATCGGTCGGGTTGTACAGCATGATGTCGACTCGACCTTCCGACTCGACGGGCCCGGCGAGCTGAGTCGCCACGGGGGCGATCAGGTCGGAGGCGCCGCCGATCGTCTGGAGCGCGAGCTTGGCGAGCTGGCCGCTCGATCCGACCCACACCTCTCCGCCCACCACGTCGATGCCATAGGCGTTCGTCCAGGGGATCTCGGTCCTCAGGACCCCACCGACACCGGCGCTGACCACCAGATCCGCCGCCGCGATCGCTTCCGGACTGGATGTGAAGGTCGTCGGCGTGATCGTGCGGTCGTGGACGACAGCCGTTCGGGCGTTGACGATCGCGTGGACTTCGAGAGTCTCCGGTTCGATCGTCCGCGTCCCGAAGGCGGCAAGAACCGGATCGAGGACAACGATCTCGCCCTTCGTGCCCGCCGCCTCCGTCACGTAGAGGCGGCCTCCGAAGAGGTCGAAGTGGATCGGGTCGAGGAAACCGCCGAACGTGTCAACTTCGCCGCTCGCCGGATCGAAGCGCTCCATTCGAGCGCCGGTGAACTCCGAAATCCAGAGCCGCCCCTGGCCGTCGAACGCAATCTGCGAAGGATTCAAGAACGCCGCTGTCGGACTGATGAGCGTCCAGGAGGTTTCCTGCGTTGCTCCCGGCTCGTAGCGGACGACCCGGTTGTTTCCGAAGTCGGTCATCCACAGCGCGGCATCCGGTCCGAGAACGATGTCGGAGTACGCGATCGTCTGTGTCCCCGTGCCGTCGGGATTGCCCGAGCGGTGGTCGACGACCTCGAGCGTGTTCAAGTCGACCGACTGCAGGCGCCGATCGGTCTGGGGGATCCACACTTTCCCGTCCGTGGCCCGGTAGAACCCGGCAGGGCGCGAGCCCGGAACTTCCCACTCCCGCTCCTGCCCGGTCACGGTGTCGAGCCGGCCGAAAATGGAGTGACCGGCGTCGACGCCGCTCTCGCCGTTGGCGATGAACCAGATCACGTCGCCATCTACTTCGAAATCGACGGGATTCGCGCCCAGGTGGGAGTCGTCTCGAATCTGCCACTGCGTCATCTGGTCGCCGCGGAGGACGGCGATCCGGTCCAGGGCGGGCAGGAGAAACCAGACCGAGCCGTCGGGGCGGACGTCGACCCGCACTCCGCTGACGACGCCGGACTTTTCGGTCGCGTACGAGGTCCCCGCCGCGATCGTCGTAGAAGTATCGGTCTGTGCGGAGACCGCCCGGGCCGCCAGCAGGGAAAGGACGAGCAGACCCGGAAATCGCGGGGTTTTGGGCATCGGCCGATCATAACCCGCGCTCGTCGCGGAACTATTTCACCGCAAAGGGTTGCGGCACCGGCGAAGCCTCGCCGAGAACGCTCGACCCGTGCTTCACCCGCGGACTTTCCCGGCGTCTCACGACGTTGTCTACTATCTCCGATGGCCGCGCGATCTCCCGTTCGCTCTCCCGTCGCCGAGGTCCTCGCCCGGCGGACCGCCGCCGCGGCGCAAGAGCTCGTCGAGCGGATGCCCGACGGCCGCCTGAAGTGCTACTCGTGCGGTCACCGCTGCCCGATTCCGGAGGGTCGCGAGGGTGTCTGCCGCGTGCGGTACAACGAGGCAGGGGTCTTGAAGGTGCCGTGGGGCTACGTCGGCGCGATCCAGTGCGATCCGATCGAGAAGAAGCCCTTCTTTCACGCACTGCCCGGCTCCGACGCTCTGTCTTTCGGAATGCTCGGCTGCGATCTGCACTGTGCGTACTGCCAGAACTGGTTCACGTCGCAGTCCGTCCGCGACCCCGAAGCGGTGGCGGCGCCGCGGGACGTGTCGGCCGAGGGTCTCGCGCAGCTGGCGGTCGAGAGCGGCGCGCCGACCGTCGTTTCGACTTACAACGAGCCGCTCATCACTTCGGAGTGGGCCGTCGCCGTCTTCCAGGAGGCGAAGCGGCGCAACCTTTACACGGGTTACGTTTCCAACGGGAACGGCACGCCGCAGGTCCTCGACTACATCCGGCCGTGGATCGACTTCTACAAGGTGGACCTGAAGTCGATGGACGACAAGCATTACCGGCAGCTCGGCGGGGTGCTGCAGAACGTCCTCGACACGATCGCCGGGATCCACCAGCGCGGGATCTGGCTCGAAGTGCTGACGCTCGTCATCCCCGGTTTCAACGACTCGGAAGACGAGCTCACGCGTGCAGCCGCGTTCGTCGCCTCGATCTCCCGGGAGATTCCCTGGCACGTCACCGCCTTCCATCCCGACTACAAGATGACGGACCGCGGCTCGACTCCCGCCGAGACCCTCGTCCGCGCCGCGGAGATCGGGACGGAAGAGGGACTCCGCTACGTCTACGCGGGGAACCTGCCCGGCGGGGTGGGAAAGTGGGAGCACACTCGCTGTCCCGAGTGCAGCGAGACCGTCATCGAGCGATTCGGCTTCCGGGTTCGGCGCAACCGCCTCGTCGGCGGTGCGTGTCCGAAGTGCCAGTCGCCCATCGCCGGCCGCTGGGATCCGCTCGTCGAGGGTACGACGAAGACGAACGGGATTCCGCTGCCCGTATTTTGACGGTTCGACCCGGGTAAACCCGCCTCCTTCCGCCTCGTCTATCTTTCAGTCGGTCGCCCGGAAGGAGGGCAGCATGAGCGTGAACTGGATCCGTGACTCTGCCGCGCACCTCCTCCGGCGGGCGGGCTTCGGCGGGACACCTTCGGAGATCGACGACCTCTACGCCCTCGGCCTGGAAGGCGCGGTCTCGCGGCTCGTCGATTACGACTCGATCGACCTGACGGCGTACGAGACGAGCCTGGCTGCGAAGAATTACAACCTGGCGAACGTCCGCGGTCTTCAGCAATGGTTCCTCGACCGAATGGCATTTTCCCCCCGTCCGCTCGAAGAGAAGATGACCTACTTCTGGAACCTCCACTGGACTTCCGGCATCTCGAAGGTCCGCGGCACGACCCTCATCCTGAACCAGAACAAGACCGAGCGGCAGTACGCGGTCGGCAAGTTCGACGACCTCGTGGTGAAGATCTCCCAGGACCCGGCAGAGCTCGTATGGCTCGACAACTACCTGAACCGCTCCGGGCGGCCCAATGAGAACTACGCGCGCGAGCTGATGGAGCTGTACACCCTCGGGATCGGCCACTACACGGAGACCGACGTCCGGGAAGTCGCGCGGGCCCTGACCGGCTGGACGATCCAGAACTACCGGCAGGCCGACGATTACAACGGAGCCACGTTCCTGGACAACCCGGCGATCCACGACGCCGGTTCGAAGACGATCCTGGGGCAGACAGGGGCCTGGGACGGTCTCGACGCGATTCGAATCATCCTCAACCACTCCGACTCGGACGGTTCGGTCTCCGGCCGTTTCCTTTCCGCGAAGCTCTGGTCCTTTTTCGCCTACGAGTATCCGCAGCCGTACATCGTCGACGCGCTTCGGGATGTTTACGTCGCGAGCGGCCGCTCCATCCGCGAGCTCGTGCGGGCGATCTTCCTGCAACCCGAGTTCTACGAGGCGCACACCCGAAAGGCGTGGGTCCGGAGTCCGGTCGAGTACGCCGTCGCTTCGGCCCGGATGGTGGAGGCGACGACCGACTTCGCGACCGCCGCGAACTCTCTCTCCGGGATGGGCCAGGTGCTGTTCAATCCGGAAGACGCGAAGGGTTGGGACTGGGGCACCTCCTGGATGACTACCGGAACGCTGTTTGCGCGCTCGACGATGGTGAACACGATGTGCACGAACCGGGGATCGAATGGAACGCGATTCGATCCGAACCGGCTCCTCGCCGGCCGCGATGCGTCGACGGCGGAGAAGGTCGTGGACATCCTGGCGGATCGGCTGAACGTCAACGAGGTCTCCTCGGAGATCCGCTCTTCGTGGATCGACTACGTCAACGCGAACGACGACGGCTCGCGCGGAACCTGGACGAACACGGCCACGAACGTGGACAAGAAGGTGCGGGGCGTCGTCCACCTGATGCTGACGAGCCCGGCGTTCCATCTCGGCTGATTGGAGGATCCGGCATGGTCATCTCGAGACGCGATTTTCTGCTCCGGACCTCCGGGTTCGTGACGGTATCGGCCATGGTGCCGCGCTGGGCGGTCAACGGCGCGGGTCTCTTCGAAGAGTCGGTGGAAGCCGGCTTCGCGAACCGGACGCTCGTGGTCCTGGAGCTGGCCGGCGGCAACGACGACCTGAACACGGTCGTGCCGTACACCGACAATCTCTACACGCAAATGCGTTCGCGAATCGGCATCGCTCCGGGCTCGGTCCTCCCGCTCGACAGCCGGCTGGGACTGAACCCCGTGATGACGGGATTGAAGACGCTGTGGGATCAGAACCGGGTCGCTCTCGTCGAGAACGTCGGGTATCCGAAGTCGAGCCTGTCCCATTTCGCCGCGCGCGACGTATGGCACACCGCCGATCCGTTGCTCGCTCAGAGGAACGGCTGGCTCGGTCGCTGGGCGGACCGCTACATCGCCGGAAACGGAAACCCGCTCTCCTGCACGGCGATCTCGCAATCGCTCCCGCGGACGCTTCTCTCCGACAACGTCGGCGTGCCTTCCTTCGTCAACCTCGCGAGCTATCAATACGCGACCGACGGCTCGTATCCGGGCGACCGGAGCAATCAGATCCGCACGTTCCTGACGCAGAATGGCGCCGAGTACGAGATCCCGAATACGCCCGACACGCTCTCGCAGGTGGGCGAGGACGCGATCCACTCGTCCGACATGCTGCAGACGGTGGGCGCCGGCTACCTGGCGGGGGGCAGCTACCCGGCGGGGACGCTCGGTGCCGGACTGCTCCTGATCGCGCAGATCATCAACGCGAACGTGGGCGCGCGGATCCTGTACATCACGTTCGGGGGCTTCGACAACCACGCGACCGAGAACAGCGATCACAATCCGCTCCTGACGAATGTCTCTGCAGGGATCAAGGCGTTCTTCGACGATCTCGACGCGCACGGCAAGGCGCAGGATGTCCTGCTCATGACCTGGTCGGAGTTCGGGCGGAGGGTCCAGGACAACGGCTCGAACGGAACGGACCACGGGACGGCTGCCGCACACTTCGTCGTCGGAAACGCCGTCGAGCCCGGAACGTACGGTGGTCCTCCGAACCTCTCGAGTCTCGACTCGAACGGCAACCGCACGATCGAGAACGATTTCCGCGCCTACTACGGAACGATCCTGCAGGATTGGCTCGGTGCGGATTCCGCCGCCATCCTGGGGCCGGGATATCCGAATCTCGGATTCCTGAACCGCGGATAGCATCGAGCGCTTACTGCTAACCTTTCCGGGTGATTCCCGGCCGCGCCACGCTCGAAGGGACGAAACGCTTCGCCGCGCGGTCAGAAGCCGCGCCGGGGCACTTCCGGGAGGCCGCCGGCCTCCTGCTCTCCTCGATCGGCCTCGGGACCTATCTGGGTCGCGAGGACGACACGACCGACCGCGGATACGAGGAATGCATCGGGCTCGCGCTGGCGTCCTCCGTCAACGTGTTCGATTCCGCGATCAACTACCGTGGGCAGAAAAGCGAGCGCGCCATCGGGCGGGCGCTCGCGGCCGCGTTCGACGGCAGAGCGGCTCGGCGCGACGAAGTCTTCGTCGCAACCAAGGGCGGCTACCTTCCCCACGACGCCGACGACCCGCGGGAGCCGCGCCGCTACATCCTCGAGACTTTTGTCACGCCCGGGATCGCCCCGCGGGCGCAGATCGTCGCCGGCGGCCACTGCATGGCGCCCGCGTACCTGGAGGACCAGATTGAGCGGAGTCGCGCGAACCTCGGCCTGGAGACGATCGACCTCTACTCCCTCCACAACATCGAGTCCCAGCGGGCGTCGGTCGGCGCGAAGACCTTCCGCGAGAGACTCGCGAAGGCCGTCGAGACTCTCGAGGGAGCCGCGGCGTCCGGACGGATCGGCCGGTGGGGGCTCGCGACCTGGGACGGGTTGCGCGTGCCTCCCGAGCACCCGGAGCACCTGTCGCTCGCCGACGTTTCCCGGGTCGCTCAGGAGGTTGGCGGCAGCGGCCATCATTTCGCGGCGGTCCAGCTGCCGGTCAATCTCGCAATGGCCCAGGGGATCGCCTACCGGTCCCAGGAGAGTTCCACGGAACGGTTGCCCGCCCTCGTCGCGGCGGAAAGGGCGGGCCTCGCCGTCTTCGGATCCTCGTCGCTCCTGCAGGGACGTTTGACCGCAGACCTGCCCGAGGAGATCGGTCCGGCTCTCGCCGGGGCGGTCACGGACGCGCAGCGGGCGCTGCAATTTTCGCGTTCGGCGCCCGGAATGACGACTGCCCTCGTCGGCGTTTCCAGCCCCGAGCACGCCGGCGAGAACTTCGCGCTGGCGCGCGTGCCTCCCGCAAACCGGGCCGGAGTGCTCGCTCTTTTCGAGTGAACGGCTCTTCGGGGTCTGATCCCCGCAGGGGGTCAGATCCCGTCGGATTCGGGGCTCGAACGCCGGTTTTCGCTTTTTCCTGCGTCGCGCCTGGATTTGAGCTAGAATCAACGCCTCCCGCCCGGACGGCGAGTCAGCGCGGCGGCAATCCAGGAGTTCATGTTCGAAGATCCCTCGAATCCGGAAAGCGCTCGGTCCTTTTCCCTTTCTGTGGAACGCTCGGCCCCCGTCGGCCCATCCGAGCGTCCGACAGGAGAAGGGCAGCCGCGACCTCACCGCCGACGGCGCCGCCGGAGGCGGCGGGGAGGCCGTCCCGGAGGGTTTTCCGGCAACGGAGCCCCTGCCGAGCGAGCCGATGAGCTGGCGGCTGCCGGTCCCGAGAAACCGGTCGAAGGCGTTCTGTACCTCCCCCCCAAGGAGAGCGCACCCGGAGTTCTCGTCGCTTCTGCCACCAATTACCTCCCGACCCCCAAGGATCCCCTGGTCCCGCGGGACCTGATCGCCCGGGAAGGCCTGGAGGCCGGCGCTCTGATCGGAGGCTTTGCGGCGGACGGCACCCGCCCGGTCGTCAAGCGCGTCGAGACGGTCGAGGGCCTGACACCGGCCGAGTTCCGTCAGCGGCCGGCGTTCGGCGACCTCGTGTCGATCGATCCCAACGCCTGGCTGAAGCTCGAGACCGAGCCCGACGAGATGTGTGGCCGCGTCGTCGACCTGCTCGCCCCGATCGGCCGCGGCCAGCGCTGCCTGATCGTCGCGCCCCCCAAGGCCGGCAAGACGACCCTCTTGAAGAGGATGGCTCACGCCGTCGGCGTGAACGCGCCCGACGTTTATGTCATCGTCCTTCTGATCGATGAGCGGCCCGAAGAGATCACGGACTTCCGCCGGAGTGTGCTGCGCGGTGAAGTCATCGCTTCTTCGGCGGACCTCTCGGCCGAGAACCACATCGCGGTCGCCGAGATCGTGGCGGAGCGTGCCAGGCGCCTCATCGAGTGCGGGAAGCATGCGATCATCTTTCTCGACTCCATCACCCGGATGGCCCGCGCCTACAACCACATGCAGAAGGGGGGCGGGAAGATCCTCTCGGGGGGCATCGATGCCCGCACGATGGAGAAGCCCCGGCGTTTCTTCGGCGCCGCGCGTAACGCCGAGGGGGGCGGTTCGTTGACGATCATCGCGACCGCTCTGATCGACACCGGGTCCCGGATGGACGAGATCATCTTCCAGGAGTTCAAGGGCACCGGGAATACCGAGATCCTGCTCGACCGGGATCTCTTCAACCGCCGGATCTTTCCCTGCATCAACATCCCGCTGTCCGGGACGCGCAAGGAAGAGAAGATCTACAACCCCGAGGAGCTCCCGAAGATCGTCAAACTCCGACGCGCGCTGGCGGCCGTGGACAAAGTCCAGGCCATGGAGCTCGTACTCGGGCGCCTCTCGAAGTTCCCCACGAACGCGAGCTTCCTGAAGAGCTTCTAGCTCCCTACCGCCTCCGGCTTTTCCTCTTCTCCCGACCGTAGGTGACCGGCTTGGGCGCGCTCGGGCGAGCCGAAGGTCTGCGTGGCACCACGGGACGGCGCGGCCTCGCTTCGGCGAGCAATCGTCCCTTCTCGACGATCTCTTCGGGCGCCCATTCGACCGGAATCTGGCGGCCGATCAGCTTCTGGATCGAGTCGAGAGAGAAGACGTAGTCGTCGCAGGCGATCGAGACGGCGGTCCCGATCGCTCCCGCCCGACCGGTGCGCCCGATCCGGTGGACGTAGTCCTCCGGATCCTGCGGCAGGTCGTAGTTGACGACGTGAGAAACGCCCTCGATGTGCAGGCCTCGCGAGGCGACGTCGGTTGCAACGAGGACCGCGAGGCGCCCCTCCTTAAAGTCCGCAAGGATTTTCATTCGCCGGTCCTGCGGGACGTTCCCGGCGAGCGCGCGCGCCGGGTAACCGTTTGCGGAGAGCGTCCTCACCAGCTCGGCCGCCGTCGTCCGACGGTTGACGAAAATCAGGATTCGACTCCGTCCCTCTTCCTCGAGGATCCCGAGCAGGAGAGGAAGTTTCTCCGGGGACGAGACGTGGTAGAGCACCTCGGTGATCCCGTGGGCGCCGACGCGCTCCGGCTCGATCTCGACCTTCTGGGCGTTGTTCGTGTGCTCGTACGCGAGCTCCATGACGCGAGGGGACAGGGTCGCCGAGAAGAGAAAGGTCTGGCGTTCATCGTAGGGAGGGCAGCGGCGGAGGATCCGGCGCAGGTCGCGGATGAAGCCCATGTCGAACATCCGGTCCGCCTCGTCGATGACCAGGACTTCGACTGCGCGGAACGTCGTCGCTCCCTGCTGTTCGTAGTCGAGAAGCCGGCCTGGGGTACCGACCAGGAGGTCCGGGATCTTCCGAAGGGCGTCCCGCTGCTTGTGATAGTCGATCCCTCCGAAGACGGCCAGCGTCGTCAACCTGGTGTGGCGGCCGAGAACCTCGGCGTCATGGCGGATCTGCATCACCAGCTCCCGGGTCGGCGCTACGACTAAGGCGCGCGGTCCGCGGGGAGCCTGCCGGGACGGGTTTCGAAGAAGCCGGGTGAAGATCGTGATCAGGAACGCCGCGGTCTTGCCGGTGCCGGTCTGGGCCTGGCCGGCGACGTCTCGGCCTTCGAGCGCGATCGGAAGGGTCTTTTCCTGAATCGGCGTCGCAAAGGCAAAGCCCGCATCCAGTATCCCCCGTCGGACCTCGTCGGGAAGATCATAAGAGGCGAGCGGCGTCTCGGTCAGGTGCTGGTGTCCGGTCATGGTCTCTGCGGTCGGCACAAAGGAATTGTAGTCTGCAAGCCCGGTTCCGGCGGTCGAGTCGCTTCCCAACTCCAACTCGATGAGAACTTAGCGAGGGTCAGGTCTCCACATGCCACGTGGCAACCCGACCCTCCTCGATCACTCTTCCAAAGTCCGCTACGAGCGGGCGGCCGGTCGCCCGCGCGAGAGCCACACCGATCGCGCGTTTCTCCTTCGGTCCGGCGCCTCCCGCGATGGGGAAGAGTCGCCCTCGCGAGCGGGCAGCGAGCCGCTTCACGCTCCAGCTCCACCACGGCGAGAGCGGCATGTACGTCTCGCGCCAGCAGTCGAGCTCGGCAACGGCCAGGCGTCGGACTCTCGTCCGCTCGAAAGCGGTGGTCGACATCACGACCTCGGACGGTCCCACCTCGACCTGCTCTTCCGCAAAGGCGAGCGCGGCCAGGCCGAGGAGCGTCAGCGGCGTCGTGATTCCGACCGCCAGCGACAGGAAGACGAGGACCGCGAGGGGGAGATCGGTAAAGCTGCCCCTCCGGAGGCTCGTTTCCCAGAGGGGCACGAGCCGCGCGACTCCGAAGAGGGAGGCGACGACGACGATCGCCGCGCCGGCCGACAGCCGCCGGCGCCAGACCCGGGAACGGACGAGCGGCTGGATCTCTACCGTCAGACCCCCCGGATGGGCAGCGATCCGGACCCTCGGCCCGAGCTCGACCTTCATCGCCGGCAGGGCCGGAGAGCTCGTTCCTCTCCCCGCGGTCTGCCCCTCGCCTCGACTCGCCTCGACAAACTCGGAATTGTATGATCCGGACCCCGGCGGACGCCGGTCGGAGAGGGAGGTTGAAGTGGCGAAAAAAGCGAAAAAGAGGGGGCGCGGAGGCTCGCGGAAAACCTCCCGATCTGCCATCGGCAAGAAAAGGGGGGGAGGCGCGGGGGGTCGGGCGGGCAAGCGCGGATCGGCGTTGAAGCGGGCATCGGGGACCCGGCGTTCGTCAGCCGCCAAGCGCGCAGGAACGCGAAAGCGGAGAACCGCCCGGAAAGCCGCTCCGAAGCGCTCGCGCGGGACGAAGGCCGCTCCGCGCGCCCGGGCGGGGGCGACGAGGAAGGCCAGAAAGAAGACCTCGCCGCGCCGGGCCGGTTCCTCCGGTCGAGCGCCGGTTTCATCGCGGAAGCCGCCGCGTTCGACGCTGGCGGATCGGTCTGGAGCGCGCGGCCTGGCAGCGAAGTGGTCGGAGGAAGAGCTTCGCGCCCGCGGCGCCGAGGAGCTGGAAGGGGAGACCGCGGAAGAGGTCGAAGAGCTGGAGATCGAGGAGATCTCCGACGAGGAAGTCGCGGAGATACCCGCCGCGCCTCCCCCTCCGGAAGAGGAAGAATCGGAGTGGTAAGATCGATCCGACCGGAACCCATTGCCGGGCTCTTGCTCGGCTGGCGAAACGAAGGTCCCGAGAAATCGGGACCTTCTGTTTTAGGCGTCGGATGGCTTGCGCGGGATCGGGATCGGCTTTCTCTCCTCGTCCAGATTCACGAACGTCACCTCGGCTTCGGTCACTTTCACGGTTCCGCCGGTCCCTTCGCCCCGGCGTGCGAACACTTCGACGGAGACCGTGATCGAGGTTCGCCCGATCCGGACGAGTCCCGTGTAGAAGGAAACGAGATCTCCCACGTAGACCGGCTCGTGGAACACGACCTCGCGCATCGCGACCGTGACGATGAAGGAAGCGCCGTGCTGCTTCGCCTCGATCGCGGCGGCCTGGTCGATGTACGACAGAATCACGCCGCCGAAGATCGTGCCGTGAGCGTTGGTGTCCTTCGGCATCAGGACGACCCGGATCGAAGGTTCCTTGCGCGCCGCGGTAGAGTCGTTCAGGAGCGCCTCGGTCTTCCGGGCCGCGGCGGACCGAACTCCGTCGAGACGCGGGCGACGTAACCGTCGGTCAGGTTGATGGTGAGCGTTCCGTCGGTGAAGTAGTACGTCCAGATCTCATGCGCCGAGATGCCCTGCGTGCGAACGGAAAACGACGGCTTCCCGATCGCCCCGGTGACCTTCGAGCCCGGCATCCCGGGATCGACTCGCTTACGCGCCTCCCCGAGACTTCCCGGCAGGATGCGGGAGTCGGCGCCGGCGATCGCCTCCGAGCGGCCGCCCTGCCGGTTCTCCCACCTTCGCGGCAGCCAGAAGACGGCGAGCGCGACGACGATGGCCGCTGCGATCAGGAGGAACAGAACGGGGCGGGCGCGCTCCGCAGCCATCAACAGAAGACGCCGTCCGCTCCGCCCAGCTGGAACGACACGGCGCGCTCGAGCGCTCCGGCCCGGCGCTGGAGATCGTGAGCGGCCGCGTGTTCCGCGGCGCCGGCGCGGCTGGCCTGGCGGGACACTTCGGCGAGCGCTCCGCGCGCGGTCGAGACGTGCTCCCGCCGCGAGTCGTTCTCGTCGGAAGAGAGCGCGCCGGCCACGTGAGCGGGAATCGCGACGGCGGCCTTTCGCAGATGCCGGGCCGTCGTCGGGTCGGAAGGCCGGATCCGCTCCGCCAGCTCGTAGGCCGCGTGCGTCAACGCGATGGCCTCGTTCCAGAGAGGATGGCTTTTGTAATCCGGCCGCGCGGCTTCGTGCTCGGGGCGCTCGTTCACGTGGACAGCGATTCTAAGCGCCTTCCGATAGAATTCGCGGCCGCATGCGCCAGAAAGTGACGATCGTGGGCGCCGGAAACGTGGGCGCCTCGCTCGCTCAGCGGCTGGTCGAAAAGGAGATCGCCGACGTCGTCCTGATCGACATCATCGAGGGGATACCGCAGGGAAAAGCCCTCGACATTATGGAATCCGCGCCGGTCGAAAAGTTCGACGCGCGCCTCTCCGGCGCGAACTCCTACGAGCTCTCCGACGGTTCAGACGTGATCGTCGTGACCGCGGGCCTCGCGCGCAAACCGGGAATGTCGCGGGATGACCTCGTGCAGAAGAACCAGGAGATCGTGGGCGCGGTCGTGCGCGAGGCGGCGCCGCGATCGCCCGACGCCGTCCTGATCATCGTCTCGAACCCGCTCGATGCGATGTGCGAGGTCGCCCGGCGCGTCTCGGGGTTCCCGCGCGAACGGGTCTTCGGAATGGCGGGAATCCTGGATTCGGCGCGGATGCGCTGGTTTATCGCGGAGGAGCTCGAAGTCTCCGTCGAGAGCACGCATGCCTTCGTCCTCGGAGGTCACGGCGACACGATGGTCCCGCTTCCGCGTTACTCGACGGTCGCCGGTATCCCGATCACGAAGCTGCTATCGAAGGAGCGGATCGAAGCCATCGTGCAGCGGACGCGCGACGGAGGCATCGAAATCGTCAACTATTACAAGAGCGGGTCGGCGTACTACGCGCCGTCCTCGGCCGTCGCCGAAATGGTCGAATCCGTCCTGAAGGACGAGAAAAAGATCCTCCCCTGCGCCGCTTATCTTCAGGGAGAGTACGGGATGTCCGACGTCTATCTGGGGGTTCCGGTCAAACTCGGCCGCCGCGGGATCGAGCAGATCGTCCAGATCGATCTCGAGCCTCCGGAGAAAGCGGCTCTCGCGCGGTCGGCCGAAGCGGTGCGCGAGCTCTTCCGGATCCTGACGGTCTGAAAGAGTCGGCGTGAACCGGGAAGAGCGCCACTTCTGGCTGCGGCGCCTGCACTCGCTCTCGGGAATCGTCCCGATCGGCGGTTACCTGGCCTTCCACCTCTACGAGAACTACGCCGCGACGAGGGGCGGCGAGGCGTACAACAGGATGGTTCGGGACCTCCAGCAGACGCCCTTCGCGATTTTTCTGGAGGTCGGCGTGATCATCGTTCCGCTCCTGTTCCACGGCGTCTACGGCCTCTTCATCACGGCAACGGCGCGCCCGAACGTGATTTCGAACCGATACGTTCGGAACTGGATGTATCTCCTGCAGAGGGCGACCGGAGTGATCCTCTTCGCCTTCGTGATTTTTCACCTCTGGACGACCCGGCTCGTCAACATCCGGGACCACGAGAGCGTGGATCTCTTTCGGCTGATGCAGGAATCCGTTCAGAGTCCGTGGATCTACGCGTTCTACGTCCTCGGAATCCTCTCGGCAACTTTTCATCTCGCCAACGGGATCTGGTCCTTCTCGATCGTCTGGGGACTGACGGTCGGTCCCCGCGCTCAGCGCCGCATGATGTGGGTGTCGGCCGCGGTCTTCTTGATTCTCTCCTTCATCGGCATCCGTTCGATCCAGGCGTTTCGCGCGTGACGGCGTGACGGCGTGACGGCGGAACGCGTCATCGTCGTCGGCGGCGGCCTCGCCGGCTTGATGGCGACCATCCGCGCCGCGGAGATGGGCGTCGCCGTCGACCTCTTCTCGATTGTCCCGGTCAAGCGAAGCCACTCCGTGTGCGCGCAGGGAGGGATCAACGGGGCGGTGAACACGAAAGGGGAAGGGGACTCGCCCGAGATCCACTTCGACGACACGATCTACGGCGGCGACTTCCTCGCGGACCAGCCTCCGGTCAAGGCCATGTGCTACGCGGCGCCCGGCATCATCAACCTGCTCGATCGCATGGGCGTGATGTTCAACCGTACTCCCGAAGGCCTCCTCGACTTCCGCCGCTTCGGGGGCACCAAGTTCCACCGCACCGCCTTCGCCGGAGCGACGACCGGTCAGCAGCTCCTGTATGCGTTGGACGAGCAGGTGCGGCGCTTCGAGGTCGAGGGTCTCGTCGACAAGCACGAGATGTGGGAATTCCTGGGCCTCGTACGCGACGCCGGCGGGAACTGCCGCGGAATCGTGGCGCTCGACTGCGTGTCGATGCGCATCGAGGCGTTCCCGGCGCTGGCGGTGATGCTCGCCACGGGCGGCCCCGGCATCGTGTTCGGGCGATCGACGAACTCGATCATCAACACCGGCACGGCGGCGGCCTCGGCATACCAGGAGGGGGCGCGCTACGCGAACGGCGAGTTCATCCAGGTCCATCCGACTTCGATCCCCGCCTCCGACAAGCTCCGCCTCATGTCAGAGTCCGCGCGCGGGGAAGGCGGCCGGGTCTGGGTGCCCCGCGCGCGCGGCGACAAGCGCGCTCCGAAGTCGATCCCGGAGGCGGAGCGCTGGTACTTCCTGGAGGAGAAGTACCCGGCGTATGGCAACCTGGTCCCGAGAGACATTGCGACGCGCGAAATCTTCCAGGTCTGTCTCATGGGGTTCGGCGTCGCGGGAAAGCGGGAGGTCTACCTCGACCTGACGCACATTCCGAGGAAGGAGCTCGACGTCAAGTTGGGCGGCATCCTCGAGATCTACGAGAAGTTCGTCGGCGAGGACCCGCGCGAAGTGCCGATGAAAGTCTTCCCCGGTATGCACTACTCGATGGGCGGGCTCTGGGTGGACTACGCCGCGGACCCCCGGAACGGCACGCTCGACGAAACGTCGCCGCGCAACCAGGCGACGAACGTGCCAGGGCTCTACGCAGCCGGCGAGGTGGACTACCTGTATCACGGCGCGAACCGACTCGGCGCGAACTCGCTCGTCGCGTGTCTGTACGCCGGCAAGATCGGCGGCCCGGCGATGGTCCGCTACGGCCGGGACAGAGGCGGGCGCCTCCCGCCGGACGACGGCGCCTTCGCGGCGGCGAAAAAGAGTTGGGAGACGGAGTTCGCGAGGCTGGCCCGGCTGTCGGGTCCCGAGAACCCTCATCGTCTCGCCGAGGAGATGGGCGACTGGATGACCGACAACGTCACCGTCATCCGCCACGACGGCAAGCTCTCCGAGACCGAGGTGAAGCTCCAGGAGCTCGCGGAGCGGTGGGGTCGCATCGGCTTGTCGGATCGGAGCGCGTTCGCGAACCGGGAGATCTCGTTCGTCAACCAGCTGCGCAACATGCTCGTGCTCGCGCGCGTGATGACGCGGGGCGCGCTCCTGCGACAGGAGTCCCGCGGCGCGCATTACAAGGTGCGCAACCTCGATGTGGGGGTCACGGAGGAGAACGCGCTTCCCCGTGACGACGCGAACTTCCTGAAGACGACGATCGCCGAGCACACGGAAGACGGCCCGCGGATCACCTATGCGGCGGTCGACACGTCGCTCATTCCGCCGAGGCCCCGGAAGTATTGAGCATAAGCTCCTCCTCGTCATGCCGCGCACCATTCAGCTGAGCGTCCGCCGACAGGACACACCGGCTTCCTCCCCTTACTGGGAGGAGTACGAGCTGCCCTACCGGCCGAAAGAGAACGTCATCTCGGTGTTGATGGAAATCGCCAAGGACCCGAAGACCCGCGGCGGCAGACCCACCTCTCCGATCGTCTACGACCGCGCTTGCCTGGAAGAGGTGTGCGGATCGTGCGCGATGCGCGTGAACGGGGTCGCGCGGATGGCCTGTACGGCGTTGATCGACTCGCTCGAGCAGCCCGTGAAGCTCGAGCCGCTGGCGAAGTTCCCGGTCGTGCGCGACCTCTCGGTGGACCGCGGTTCGATGTTCGAGTCGCTGAAGCGCGTGAAGGCCTGGGTCCCGATCGACGGCACCTACGACCTCGGGCCCGGTCCCCGCATGGCGGAGTGGGAGCGCGCGTACGCGTACGAGCTCTCGAAGTGCATCACGTGCGGGAACTGCCTCGAGGTCTGCCCGCAGGTCAACGAACGTTCGAGCTTCATGGGAGCAGCCCCGATCTCTCAGGTCGCGCTCTTCAACCGCCATCCCACCGGGCGGATGCTCGCCGCCGAACGGCTCGAGGCGCTGATGGGCGAAGGGGGCCTGGGCGAGTGCGGCAACGCGCAGAACTGCGTCCGCGCATGCCCGAAATCGATCCCGCTGACGACCTCGATCGCGGAGATGTTCCGGGCGACGACGGCGCACGGCGTCAAGAGACTCTTCGGAACCTGATGAAAGTTCACGAATACCAGGCCAAGTCCCTCCTCTCGCGCTACGGCGTCGCCGTGCCGCGCGGCGAGGTCGCCGGCACGGCCGACGAGGCGCGCGAAATCGCGAGGAGGCTCGGCGGAGCGGTCGTCGTCAAAGCTCAGATTCACGCGGGAGGACGCGGAAAGGGGGGCGGGATCCGCGTCGCGCGCGGTCCGGACGAAGCCTTCGAGCACGCAAGCGCGATCCTCCGGATGACTCTCGTCACGCCGCAGACCGGTCGAGCGGGCCGGGTGGTCCGGAAAGTTCTCGTCGAGGAGGCCCTCGATCTCGACCGGGAGCTCTACCTGGGGGTGACTCTCGATCGATCGCGCGCCCTGCCGATGGTGATCGCGTCGCGCTCCGGCGGGATGGAGATCGAGGAGGTCGCGGCGCGCGATCCGTCCGCCGTCCTCCGTGAAGCGGTGGACGCGGCGCTCGGCATGTTCCCCTTCCAGGCGAGACGTCTCGCGTTCGCGCTCGGCCTCGCGGCGGATTCCTTCCGCCAGGGGGTCGCTCTCATGCAGTCGCTCTTCCGCGCTTACATCGAGACCGACGCGACGCTCGCGGAAGTGAACCCGCTTCTCGTAACAAGCTCGGGTCGGGTCCTGGCGCTCGACGCGAAAATGACGTTCGACGACAACGCTCTCTTCCGGCACCCCGACATCCGGGAGATGCGGGACCTCGCGGAGGAAGATCCCCTGGAGGTCGAGGCCTCGAAGTTCGGCCTGAGCTACATCAAGCTCGACGGAAACGTCGGGTGCATGGTCAACGGCGCCGGGCTCGCGATGGCGACCATGGACCTCGTCAAGCTCGCCGGTGGAGAGCCCGCCAACTTTCTCGACGTCGGGGGCGGCGCCAACGAGGAGCAGGTGAAGAACGCATTTCGAATCATCCTGTCCGACCGGAACGTGCGGGCGATCCTGATCAACATCTTCGGCGGCATCATGCGGTGCGACGTCATCGCGAAGGGCGTCGTGGCGGCGGTCAAGGAAATGGGACTCTCGCTCCCGGTCGTCGTCCGGCTCGAGGGGACCAACGTCGACGAGGGGAAACGGATCCTGCGGGAGTCGGGTCTCGCCGTAACCCCCGCGGAGGGTCTCGCCGACGCCGCGCGCAAGGTCGTCGAGGCGGCGCAATGAGACACCTCGCGGGTTACGCCCTGAAGTCGTTCGGTTTCTTCCTCGCGCCGATCTTCATCGGGCTCCTCGTCGCGACGTGGAAGGGATGGCCGACGCTCGCCGAGAACCCGCGGCTTCTCGCCGGGTGGGCCGCCGTGATCGTCTTCTTCTTCGTGATGCCGCTCTTCCTCGCCAGGGCGGGTCGGGCCGCGATGGGACACGAGCCGTCCGAGGAGGCGCACCGCGTCTGGCGCACGGGAGCGGCCGCGCTCTTGGTCGGCGCGGCGGCGCTGCTGCTCGTCCCGTCGTGGCGCGACCTCGGCCTCTGGCTCTCCGACACGCTTTCGGAGCTCTCCGGCTTCCCCATGGTCCCCGTCGGAGGCGGCCGGTGAGCATCTGGGTCAATCGGGAGACGCGGCTCCTCGTTCAGGGGTTGACGGGGCGCGAGGGGACGTTCCACGCGCTCGCCAGCCGAGAGTACGGCACCTCCGTCGTCGCCGGAGTCACGCCGGGAAAAGGGGGCACGACGCACGAGGGGATCGCGGTCTTCGACACCGTGGCGGGCGCCGTCGACGCGACCGGCGCAAACGCGACGATGATCTTCGTACCGCCGCCTTTCGCCGCCGACGCGATCGTCGAGGCCGCGGACGCGGGCGTGGCGGTCGTCGTCTGCATCACCGAAGGCATTCCCACGAACGACATGTTGCGGGTGAAAGAGTTCCTCGTCCGAAAGAACGCCTCGGGAATCGGGGTGCGACTGATCGGGCCGAACTGCCCGGGGATCATCACGCCGGGCGAGTGCAAGATCGGGATCATGCCGGGGCGGATCCACCGGCCCGGGACGATCGGAGTGGTCTCCCGGTCCGGAACGCTCACCTACGAGGCCGTGGACCAGCTGACGCGGCTCGGGCTCGGACAGTCCACTGTCGTCGGCATCGGCGGAGACCCAGTCAACGGAACGAGCTTCGTCGACTGCCTGCGGGCGTTCGTCGACGACGCCGTCACCGAGGCCGTCGTTCTGATCGGCGAGATCGGCGGCATGGCGGAGGAGGAGGCAGCCTGTTTCGTCGCCGGCCATTTCCGAAAGCCGGTCGTCGCCTTCATCGCCGGTCAGACCGCTCCCCCCGGGCGGCGGATGGGGCACGCGGGCGCGATCATCGCAGGGGGTCGCGGCACCGCCGCGGAAAAGATCAAGGCCCTCGAAGCCGCCGAGATCCACGTCGTCGCCTCTCCCGCGGAGATCGGAGGGCGGATGAAGGAAGTCCTCGGGCGATGAACGGCCCGGTCCTCTACCACGAGACCCAGGGATTCTCGCCCGCGATCATCGCGGTGATGCTGGCGGCCATCGCGCTGCTCGGAGCTCTGCTCACGCTGCGGCTGACGACGACCGTGACGGAAAACTCGATTTCCGTGCGGTACGGTTTTCTCTACGAGACCCGCGTCCCCTTGGCGGAGATCGCTCTCGCAGAGGCCGTCGAATATGCGCCCTTGCGCGAGTACGGCGGCTGGGGAATCCGCGGGTCGCGGCGCCGCCGCGCGCTGAACGCCCGCGGAAACCAGGGTGTTCTGCTGACGCGTACCGACGGAACCACGCTGCTCGTCGGATCGCAGCGGCCGCGGGAGCTTCTCGACGCGCTCGCCCGCGCGGGAATCGCTACGCAGGACCGGCTTCCCATCGTGGTCAAGGATTTTTGAAGACTCACGACCGAGGACTGTCGATGATCGAACGCACATTGGCGATTTTCAAGCCCGATGCCGTTGCTGCTGGCAATTCCGGGGCCATCCTCGCCCGCCTCGAAGAAGATGGGTTCGTCGTCCGGGGCCTGAAGCGTCTGAAGCTGACGGAAGACCAGGCGAGGGCGTTCTACCAGGTCCATCGCGAGCGTCCCTTCTTCGAGGGTCTCGTGCGGTTCATGACCGAGGGGCCGGTCGTCGTCGCGGCGCTCGAGCGCGAGGACGCCGTCGCGCACCTGCGCAGGACGATGGGCGCGACCGACTCGCGCAAGGCGGAAGCGGGCACAATCCGGAACCTTCACGGGAGCGACATCGAGAGAAATGCGATCCATGGGAGCGACTCGCCGGAGAGCGCGGCGCGGGAAGTCGGCTTCTTCTTCAGCGAGTCCGAGCTCGTGGGGTCAGGCCTGACCCCTCGGTGACCGAAAGAATCGAGGACTCGCCGGGCTTCTCCGAGACCGCGCGGCTCGAGGCGTTTGCGGACGGCGTCTTCGCCATCGCGATCACGCTCCTGATCCTCGAGGTCAAAGTGCCGCGCGCCGGAACGGAGGGAGGCCTCCTCCGGGCGCTCGCGCAGCTCTGGCCCTCCTACCTGGGGTACGTCATCAGCTTCGTGACGCTCGGGATCATGTGGGCGAACCACCATGCGATCTTTACGTACATCTGCCGCACGGATCGGTACTTTCTCCTGATCCATGTCTTCTTCCTCATGTGCATCTCGTTCCTGCCGTTTCCGACCGCGGTTCTCGCCGAGCACCTTCCGCACCCCGAGAGCCGGCAGATCGCCGTCGCGGCCTATAGCGCGACCCTCGTCGTAATCGCGCTCGCCTACAACGCCGTGTGGTGGTACGCGGTCACGGGACGGCGGCTGCTCGATGCCGGCGCCGATGCCGTCGCGGTGCGCACGATCTCCCGGCGCTACGCGCTCGGTCCGGTTTCCTACGCGGTTTCGTTTGCGCTCGCTTTCGTGAACGTCTGGGCGAGTCTCTCGGTGCACGGCATCCTTGCCGTCCTCTACCTGCTTCCCGAACGGAAGATCGCTACGGGGTCCTCCTGAGCGACACCAGGATCCGGTTCGCCACGCCGCGCAGCAGGGCGACCTCGCGAGCCGAAAGCGGACGGCCCGCGACGATCCGCCTCCAGTCGCGCAGTGAGCGGTCGCGGTGGCCCGTGTCGTAGAAGCCGATCGCGTCGAGCGCCCGATCCCAGTGCTCGATCGCGCCTTCGATCTCCCGGGACGGGGCGAGCTCCTCCTCGCGCGTCGCGCCGATCGGAGACGCGAACGTCCGGTGGATCGCGAGGAGGACGGCGACCGCGTGCGAGAGGTTCAGGGTGGGGAAGCCGGGGTCGGTCGGGACGTTCACCGTGGCGCTCGCGCGCGACCGTTCTTCCTCGGTCAGCCCGCTCCTCTCGGGTCCGAAGACGTAGGCAACGCGCGCTCCGCTCGAGAGCGACCCGACGAATTCCGGCAGCTCCGAAAGGGACAGCCAGCGCCGTTCGGACCGCCCGCGCAGGGACGAGGTCGCCACGACGGCGTCGAAGTCCGCCACCGCCTCGAGGAGAGTCGAGTGCCGGACCATCGCGTCGAGAAGGTCCCCTGCTCCCGAGGACAAGCGATATGCCTCCTCGTCCGGCGAGCAGGCGGGCTCGATCAGGCGGACGTCGCCGACTCCGAAGTTCCTGGCGGCCCGCGCGACCGAGCCCAGGTTCCCGGGAACCCGGGGGCGGACCAGCACGACGGCCGGATCGGACCTCTCCACTACCGGAATTATCGGACCGGACAGGCATTTATAATTTCTCGATGAAGCGCAACCTCCCCAGCTGGCTCCTCTTCTCGCTCGCGCTGCCCGTGCTCGCCCAGCAGCCGTCGCCGACCGCGAAGCCAGCGCCGGAGCCGACGCGCCCCCCGCAGCAACAGCAGAAAGAGGAAGTCCCCACCTACACCGAGACCGCGGAATCCGAGTACGTCCTCCTCCCGGTCATCGTTCTGGACAAGAAGGGCCGCTTCGTCGACGGCCTCGAAAAGAAGGACTTCCGCGTGCGGGTCGATACGATCCCGATTCAGGTCGACACGTTCGAGCGAGACGACAACGCGCCGGTCTCCATGGCGTTTCTCGTGGATACGTCGGGCAGCATGGACCTGGCCGGCAAGCTCGACAACGCCAAGCGCGCGATCCGGTCGATCGTGGCCGGCCGGCTGCCGGGGGACGACTTCGCGCTCTTCGCGTTCTCCGAGGGAGACGTCAAGATGGTCGCCGACTTCTCCTCAAACTCCGGCCGGCTCTTCCGGGCGCTCGACGAGCTGGACGCGGGAGGTCAGACGGCGCTCTTCGACGCCGTCGCCGCAACTCCCAGGCTTCTCAAGGGCAAGAACACCAAACGAGCGATTCTGCTCTTCACCGACGGGGTCGACAACGCCAGCAAACTGACGCCGGAGAAGATGGCAGAGATCCTGCAGCAAGTGTCCACGCCGGTCTACGCGTTCGGCATGAAGAATGTGATGTACGACCTCCTCACCGAAGAGCAGCGCCAGGAGCTTTTCGTCGAGAATCTGAAAATGCTCGCGGTCTCGAGCGGCGGAAAGATGTACCTGGTGGGTGGAGACGAGGACCTGAGGCCGCTCGCGGCCAAGGTCAATTCTGAGGTCCGAAAGCAGTACATTCTGGGGTTCTCTCCCTCCGGGAAAGGTGAGCTAAAATATCGGGTCGTATTCGTTTCGGTGACGAAGAAGGGGAATTGGCTCGTTCGGACCCGCCGGGGTTACCGGGGCACGGCCCCGGAAGCCTCGGCATCGGTCAACATTCAGCGAAAGGAGGGTTCATGAGGTTCCGAACAGGTTCCAACCGTTTCCTGGTGGTCGGGGCTCTTCTTGTGGGGATCGTCGGCCTTTCCGGCTGCGCGACCAAGCGTTTCGTCGGGCAGGAGGTCTCCAAAAGCAGTGCCGCGTCCGAGAGGAGAATCAGCGAGGTTCAGACCCAGGTCGAGGCGGCGCAGACGCGCGTTCGCGAGCACGACACGCATCTTGCCGAGCTCGACAAGTCGACCCGCGACGCTCTGGAGCGTGCCGAGGCGGCGGGCAAGCTCGCCGAGGGCAAGTTCGTCTTCTCGCTCGTCCTCTCCGATGACGCGGTGAAGTTCCCGGTCAACCGCCACGAGCTGTCCAAGGAAGCTCAGGCGAAGCTGACGGAGTTCGCGGAGAAGCTGAAGGGGGAGAACAAGAACGTCTACCTGGAAATCCAGGGTCACACCGATTCCAGCGGGGACAAAGAGTACAACTACAAGTTGGGCGAGGAGCGGGCAGAAGCGGTTCGCCGTTTCCTCTCCAAGGAGGGAATCGCGCTGAATCGGATGTCGACCATCTCCTACGGCGAGGACGAGCCCGTTTCGAAAAACACGTCGCGCAAGGGCCGGGCCCAGAACCGTCGCGTGGTCGTGGTCGTTCTTGCCTAGCGGAAGAGCAGACCTATTTTTTGACGCTGCGCCCCGAGTTTCTCGGGGCTTTTTTCTGGTCCTGGTCTCTCAGCGACTTTCGCGCCCGCCGCCGGAGCTCGGCGATCGCCTTGCCGAAGTCTTCCGGGATGGGCGCCTCGGCGCGCACCGGCGCTCCCGTCTTCGGATGCTCGAAGCCGAGGACGCGGGCGTGGAGCATCTGGCGGCGCACGTCGACTAAAGGAGGGGCCTCGCCACGGCGATAGACGGAATCGCCGATCACGGGATGGCCCGCGGAGGCGAAGTGCACGCGAACCTGGTGCGTCCGGCCGGTCTCGAGCTGAACCGAGACGAGCGTCGCCCTGCCGAAGCTTTCGAGCGGCCGGTAATGGGTGACGGCGCGCTTTCCGGACTCGCCCGGGCGGGCGACTCCGCGCCGCCGATCTCTCCGGCCCGAGACGAGCGGCGCGTCGAACGTTCCGGGAGCTACGACGTTTCCTTCGACGAGCGCGACGTACTCCCGCTCGATCGCGTGCGCCCGGAACTTCTCCTGCAGGTTGCGAAGAGCGTCTCGGGTCCGGGCGAAGAGGAGCGCTCCCGAGGTCTCCTTGTCCAGGCGGTGCACGACGCCGATCCACGTCCGCCGCCGGTAGCGGTGCTGCAGGTAGTCGAGCACGCGGGCGAAGAGCGTGTCTTCTTCGTGTTCCGCGGTCTGGACGGTCAGCAGCCCGGCCGGCTTGTCCACGATCAGGAAGAGCGGGTCTTCGGCGAGGACCGTGAGCCTCGTCAGCACCCGCCGCTCGGCCGGCCGGTTCGGGTCGTATTGCAAAGGCACGTCGTCCGCGACTTCGGTCCCCGGCTCGTCCCGGACCTGGCCTCGCGACTCGATGCGTCCAGAGCGCACCGCGTCGCGGGCGGCCCGCCGCGACAGACCGAACCGCCGGGCGACCGCGAGGTCGAGCCTCACGGTCGAGCCCTCCCTGCGGGGACTCGAACCTCGATGAAGAAGCCGGGGTCGCCGATTCGGGGATTCCCCCGGGCACCCGGCCCGAAGGCGGCGGCAGGTCGGAAGTTGGCGCGCACGAAGCCGTCCAGCCCTTCGAGGTAGTCCTTCCCGAACGCGGCCCGCCCGTGGCCGGCGGTCCGGACGTTCACGAAGACGACGGCGTCCGGCGGATTGCGGCGGAGCCGCGCGATCGCGTCCTCCTCGGCCGCGCGGTCGAGGTGGCCCGGGAAGAACTGGTCCTCTGCGAGCGGGTTCGTGCGTCCGAGGACCCAGTTGAAGAAACCGGCCTCCGGAAATCCGGCGATCGACCCGTCACCGGGCACCCGGCGCGAGAGGTCCGCGAGAGCGTCGCGGGTCGCGCCCGCGACCGGCTCGGTCACGAAGATGGATCCGGCGGGCGTCGCGACCCGGGACCAGGCGGGGTTGCGGTACGCGAGCGCGAGCGCCGCGATCCGGGCCGCGAGGAACACCGCGAGCGACGCGGCGACTAAGCCGGGAAACGTTGCCGGACGAGGGGAGACGTCGATTCTCGCGGGAACCCGCGCGGCCGCGCGAACGAGAAGCGCGACCGCCACGACGACGGGGAGGGGAAGGTAGAAGCCGTCGTACGGACCGACGTAACCGGCGGCGAGGAACAATCGCGCCGCGAAGAAGAGGGAGAGGAGGAGAACGGAATCCGGAACTCCGGAGACGATCGTCGTCCGGGAGCGGTCGCGCAGGCGGAGCGCGGCGCCCGCGATTGCCGCGGCGAAGAGGAGGGGTGGAACCGCGCGCACGAGGGGCGGAAGCAGGTCGAGCGTGTCGCGGAGCGCTGTCGGAGGACGCAGAGCGACGAGCGCAACTGCGACGAGCGCCGCGATCGCCGCGACGCCGGCCGCTCTCCCGCCGGTCTCCGACCGTTCCCGGAGGCGAGCCGCCGCGATTGCCGCGAGAAGAAGCCAGACGCCGACGGCGACGAGGGAGAAGAGCGCGAGCCCGAGCTCGGCCGACCGCAGACCGGGACGGTCCAGGCCCGCAAAAGAAGCGTAGACGTTGCGGAACTCGGGCGGTACGAAGAGGACCGCGAGCCAGCCTTCCTTCGTCAGCGTCCCGCCCGGCGTTCCGATCGAGACCGCCGCATAGACGGTCGCCGCGGCGAGGACCGGAAGAACCGCGAGCCACGTCAGGCGCCGCTTTGCCGCCGCGTCCGTCGCAAGAAGCCGCTCAACGGCGAGCGCGCCGAGAGCGGCAAATCCGATCTCCGGCCGAGAAAGAAGGGCCGCGAGCAGGCAGGCCGCCGCGCCGCGGTCGCGGCGGCCGGAGCCGCCCGCCGCCGCGAGCAGCAACGCTCCCGTCGCGGCCGCGACCGCGATGGACGTGTCGAGGCTGTACGGAAACAGGTGACACCCTCCGGGGCGGAGGAAGAACGCCACCGCGACCGCGAGCGAAGTGGCGAGGGGGGCGAGGCGATTGGTCGCGAGTCGGCCCGCCAGCCTCCTCAACGCCTCCAGATGGAGAACGGCGACGAGAGCGCCGAGCGCGATGCGCGCCGCGAAGAGCCTTCCCACGACGGAGTCCACCACCGCGGCGAGCCAGGGCGCCAGAGGTCCGTAATAGAAGCGAACGTCCCGATAGAGCGCTTCTCCGCGGGAGACGCGCCACGGCACCATGAGCTCGCGGCCGGTGTCGACGAACGGCTCGATCCAGCGATTCCACGAGACCGCGGCGAGAAGGAGAAAGACGGCGTAGGGGAGGAGAACGGCGGCGCGGCGGCTCACGTCGTCGCCGGTCGCGATCGTCCCGCGGCGAAAGCGAGAAAGGCAGCGATCGCGGCCGCGACCATGGCAGAGAGGAGGAGCCAGCCGGCTCGCGTCGCCGAAGCGGGGGGCTGCGGCCGCGAAGAGGACGGGGTCTGCGCGGCTTCCGCCCGCAGGCCCCGGATCGCGCGGAGGAAGGCGACGTCGCCAACCGGTTCGGGGGAGCGCTCCGCCGCAAGTGCCTTGCGCGCCTCCTCGGCCAACGCGGCGTTGCCGTCCGCCTTCCGATAAGCGTCGAGCGCTTCCGCGCCCGCGTCCCTCCGGAATGCGCCGGACACGGCCCGCGATTCGCTCTCCGAGACGAGCGCGAGCCGGTGCGCGAGGAGCTCCTCGGCCAGGCGCGCGGCAGCCGCGGGCCTTACCGCGGCGGCTTCGAGGGCGGCGGCGTGGTCGAGGCGCGCCGAGAGCGCAGCGCGAAAGGAAAGGAACGCGGCGAAGGCGAGTCCGGCGGCGGCGATTCCGAGAACGGCCGAAAAGATCGTGAGGGCCCGGTTCCGCATCGAGACGATCGTAGCAAGTGACCGCCTGCGGCGGTCATCCCGAGCGCAGCGAGGGACCTTCCCCGGGCTACGATTCCGTCCGATGCAGGAGAAGATGGCGAGCCGCAACCGTGTCGTGCGCGCGGTCGCCTCCGCGACGTCGCACCTCTGGTTCCCGCTGTCGCTCGCGCTCGCCCGGCGGCTTCCGCGCCGGCTCCTTCGGGCGCTGTCCCGCCAGACGACGATGCGCTTCATGCAGCTCCGGCCGAAATATCAGAAGGCGCTGCGCGCGAACCTCGCGGTCATCCTGGGCCGGCCGGCGGCTTCCCGCGAGGTCCGGAGCGCCGCCCGGAACCTGCTCGACGCCCATTTCACGGCCTGGATCGACTTCCTCCACTTCGCCACCCGGCCGCCCGAAGAGGCCGCGCGGTTAGTCGAGAGCGTCGTCGGCTATTCGCGGATCGTGGAAGCGCGCGAGCGGGGGAACGGCGTGCTGCTCCTGACCGGGCATCTCGGCAACTGGGAGATCGGCGGCCTCATGCTCGCCGAGATGCGGCAGCCGATCCACGTCGTTCTCGTTCCCGACATCTTCCCGGCGGTCGAGCGGGCGCGCCGGGCGCTCCACGAGCGCGCGGGCATTTCCGAGATTCGAGTCGACCGGAGCTTCGCGCCCACTCTCGCCGTGCTTCGGGCTCTGAAATCGAACGCGATCGTCGCGATGCAGGGCGACCGCGACTTCAACAACACGGGAATCGCGGTGCCGTTCTTCGGGAGGGAAGCGTTCTTTCCGAGGGGACCGCTCCTGATCGCGATGTCCACGGCCGCGACCGTCCTTCCGGCGTTCATCGTCCGCGTCCCCGACGGCCGCTACCGCGCGATCGTCGAAGAGCCGCTCGCGATCGTCAAGGATGGGGACCGGGAGACCGCGCTCGCGGAAAACGTCCGGCGTTACGTCGCGATCCTCGAGCGCTACGTCGGAGAGAACCCGGAGCAGTGGTACTGCTTCTATCCGTTCTGGGAGGACCCGAGCCGGAATCCGTCCCTGTCATCCTGAGCGAAGCGAAGGATCCTTTCCAAGACTGTCATCCTGAGCGAAGCGAAGGATCCCTTGCGATCGAGGGATTCCTCCGGCCGATGGCCCTCGGAATGACAGCCACGATCAGGGCCGCGGCCGGCGCGCCGAAACTGCGGCGACGAAGAACGCGTCGTAGTGCCTCGCAAGGCTCTCGACGTCCGGGAGGATCTCCGGATTTTCGAATCCCGCCGCGGCGAGCGAGCGCCTCCAGCTCTGCGGCGTCAGGAAACCGTGGTTCGGACGCGTCACGGGATCGGTCGCGACGCCGGTGAAGTTCTCGAGGAAGTTGAAAACGAACTCGACGTAGATGGGCTGTCCCTCGAAGGGACGAACGCACTCCGAGAAAACCGCGACGCCGCCGGGCCGCAGCGTCTCCCGGATCCGCGCGAGCGCCGCGGCCAGGTCCTTGGCGATATGGACCGTGTTGACGGCATACACGACGTCGGCGGACCCGGGCTCGATCCCCTGTCCGGCGAAGTCGCGGTCCATGTCGAGCCGCCGGAACTCGGCCGGGAGCGTCGGCCACCGCGCCCGGATCGTGCGCTCGGCCCGGCGCAGGAACGTCGGAACGATCTCCGTGAAGACGTAACGGCCGATCCGCCACACCGCGCCGTCGCGCGCGAGGCGCTCGGCGACCGCGAGCGCCGCGGAACCGGAGCCTCCGCCGATCTCGACAACACTCGCCGGCCGGCCGATCGGGAGAGCGCGAACGACCGCCTCCGCCCCCAGCCGATTGTTGATCTGGTAAAGGAGGTTGTCGTTGGAGAAGTAGTCGAACCAGAGCGGCAGCTTCGCGGGGTGAAAGAGGACCTCCTCGCCGGAGAGCTCGCCCCGCAGGAAAGCGGGCACGTGCTCGACCATCGCGTGTACCACGGCGAACGGGGGAGCCGATCGCGGATCGAGCGCCAACGACCGCGCCTCCGCCCGGTCGGGCTCACCTGCAGGCAGCGTTCCGCGGGAGCGATAGACCGCGTTCGCGCCCGAGCCCTCGACGGCGAGCTCTCCTTCCGCGGCGAGCTTCCGGAAGAACCAGGTCACGGGAATCGCCGCGCGCGGGCTCCAGCCGCGGTCGGCGAGGAGCTCGCCAACCGTCGTTCCGCGGGAGAGAGGCTCGGACAGACCGAGCTCGGAGACGAGGTTCAGGAGCGTGTCCACCGTGAAGCGGTCGAATTCCTCGGAACAGAGGATGAACTCCGGAGTGAAAAGGGAGCGGATGGCGGGGTCGGGGATCCGGGCGAGTAAGGAGTGGAGGTCTTCGGTTCGAGTCGCCACGGTCGCAAGGTATCAGGCCTTCATTCCCGATGACTCTGCCCGTACACTCACCCGGTGCACCTTCTCGCGACCGCATTCGCGGCGGGAGCTCTCTTGACCGCGCCCCCCTCGCGCGTCGTCGTTCTCGCCTTCGACGGCGTGGATGCCGGAATCGTCGAAACAATGATGGCCGCGGGGCGCCTCCCCAATTTGACGGCGTTGAAGAGCCGCGGCGGTTTCTCTCCTCTCACACCGCCGGTCCCGCCGCAGACCCCGGTCTCCTGGACGTCCTTTTCGACCGGTCTCGATCCGGGCGGGCACCAGATCTTCGACTTCCTGAAACGCGATCCGAGCGACATGACACCGACGTTCGCGGTCGCGCAGGAAAAGGAAGTGCCCTTTTTACTGGGCGGAAAGACTCCCGCCGCGGCGGCCGCGGCCGTGGCATTGATCCTTCTCCTTCCGGCGGCGGTCCTGGCGGGAAGGCGGCGGCGCCTCGCCGCAGCCGTGCTCTTCGTCCTCGCGGCGGGAGGGTCGGCGGCGGCCTTTGCCGCCGCGCACGCGTGGCTGCCGGCGATGCGGCCGTCGATCGAGAGTAACCGGCGCGGAACGACGTTCTGGTCCGACTCGACCGCGCGCCCGGCGACCGTGATGCGGATGCCGGTCACCTTCCCACCCGAGTCCTTCCCGGAAGGGCGACTCCTCTCGGGCCTCGGCGTTCCAGATCTGTCCGGCCGGATCGGCAAGCCGTCCTACTACACGTCCGATCCTTTCTTTGCGCCGCGCGAAGGCAACGACTTCTCGATCGAGGTCGTCCGGCTCGAGTCGAACGTGGGCCGCCAGACGACCTCGATCGTCGGGCCTCCCGGCCGCGCCTTCGGCCGCTCAGGGGCGATCGACCTTCCCATGGCGCTCTCCGTTTCGCCCTCCCGCGACCGGCTTTCGATCGAGGCGGGCGAGTCCCGCCTGACGCTCTCGGCCGGCCAGTGGAGCGACTGGACGAGCCTCGCCTTTCGCGTCAATCCGCTCATCACCGTGCACGGCTACGCACGATTCCTTCTCGAAACGATCGCGCCGGAGATCTCCCTCTACGTCTCGCCCATTCAGTTCGACCCCGAGCGGCTGCCTCCCGGCTTCCACATTTCGGCGCCGTCTGATTACGCAAAAGAGCTCCTGCGACGCTTCGGGCGTTACAAGACGATGGGCTGGGCAATCGACACCTGGTCCATTCAGTCCGGCACGCTGTCGGAGCCCGCGTTTCTCCAGGACGTCGCGGCCACGGTCGCCCAGGATCGCCGGATGCTCGCCGCGCTCGTCAAAGAGAACCGCCGGCTCCTGGTGCACTACTTCGAGTTTCCCGACCGGATCGCCCACGTGTTCTGGCGCTTCCGGGATCCGAAGCATCCTGCGTACGACGCGGCGCTCGCCGCTCGCTACGGGGACGCGGTCGAGAAGTCGTACGAGACGGTGGACGCGATCGTCGGGGAAACCGCGCGCGCGCTTCCGGCCGACGCGGCGCTCCTCGTTCTGTCCGACCACGGCTTCGCGACGTGGCGGCGCTCGGTCAACTACGACTCCTGGCTCGTCGAGAAGGGATACCTCGTGCTGCGCGGAAACGCGCAGCGCCAGAACCTTGAGGCTCTCTTTTCGCGCGGCGCATTCTGGGAGGCGGTCGACTGGTCGAAGTCCCGCGCTTACGCGATGGGGCTCGGAGACGTCTACGTCAACCTGCGCGGCCGCGAGAAAGATGGGATCGTAGCTCCCGGCGCCGATTACGAGAAGCTGCGGGACGAGCTGTCGCGCGGCCTTCTGGAGCTGACCGATCCGAAGACGGGGGAGCGTGCGGTATCGCGGGTCTTCAAGAGAGAAGACGTCTACCAGCGCTACGACCCCCGGCTCATTCCGGACCTGATCGTCGCGAACCGCCCGGGCTATCGCGTCTCCTGGCAGGCTTCGCTCGGCGTGCCGACCGGCTCGGTCTTCGAGGACAACCGCGACGTCTGGAGCGGCGACCACTGCTCGCTCGACCCTGATCTCGTCCGGGGAGTCTTCTTCGCGTCGCGGCCGTTTTCTTCCTCGCGGGTGCCCGGCATCACCGACGCGACCGCGGCGCTGCGCGCGCTCCTTTCGGGCACGGTGTCGCCCGGTCCGATCGTCTGGAGATGAGAGCGCGCGCCTGCCTCGCCGCGCTCTCTCTCCTTCTCGGCATCGGCCCGGCGGCGCGGGCGACCGGGCCGGAGAAACCGGTGTCTTCCGCGGACTCGGAGCGGCAGGCCGACCTCCGACGGCTCCGCTCCCGGATCGGATCGCTCGAAGGACAACTCGCGGCGAGCCGCCGGCGCCAGGCGACTCTCTCCGAGGAGCTTGCCCGGCTCGAGCTGCAGCTGGCGATCGCGGCGGGGGAGAAGGAGCTCCTCGCGCGCCTGCGAGAAGACTACCGAGCGCGGTTGGGCGAGATCGGGGTCGAGCGGAAGTCGGCGGAGGCAGCTGGAGAGCGGAGCCGCCGCGCCCTTCTCGCGCGCGCTCGCCTTCTCCATCGATTCGGACGCTTCGGGTATCTGAGGATTCTGCTCGAAGCCAGAGACCTGCCGGCGTTCGTCGAGAGCGTGGCCCTACTCAACTCACTCGCGCGGCGCGACGCTCGTCTCCTGACGGAGCATCGCGAGTCGCAGACGCGGCTGGAAGCCAATCTCTCGCGCGAGAAAGCGTTGAAAGCAGAGACCGACCGGCTCTACGTGAAGAGCGGCGCGGAAGAGCGCCGCATCGCATCGCTCAAGGCGGAGCGCGAGAACCTGCTGAAGAGTCAGCGCACGCTTTCCGCCAGAGACCGCCGCGAAGTGGCGACTCTCTCCGACAAGGCAACGCGACTCGAGGGCCTGCTCGAGCGTCTCTCCCGGCGCCCCGAGGAGCCGGTGGGACCGGCCGGCGGCATCCGCCCGTGGAAAGGCGTCCTCGACTGGCCGGCGCGGGGCGCTCTCGTCGAGACCTTCGGACGGCACCGCCATCCGAAGTTCGACGCGTGGACGCTCTCGAACGGCATCTCTCTGGCGATGCCGGTCGGAACGCCGGTCCGCGCGGTCTTTGCCGGCAAAGCCATCTATGCCCAGTGGCTCGCGGAATACGGCAACCTCGTCATCCTCGACCACGGCGACGGCGTTTTCACGCTCTACGCGTGGCTGCAGGCGGTCTCGGTGCGTTCCGGAGCGTACGTCCCGGCCGGATCGACGGTCGGGCTCGTCGGAACGGGACCGGGGCGCGACGAGCCAGGACTCTATTTCGAGGTGCGCGATCGACAGAAAGCGAGTGATCCGGTGGCGTGGCTGAGGTAGGCGGACTCGCTCCGAGACCTCGGAAGATCCCGTCGAATCGCGGTGTTACCATCCCCACGATGAAATCCAACCGCTCCCGACTGCTGTTTCTCGTCGTCTCCATCGCCGCTCTCGCGTCTCTCCGGGCCGTCGATTCCGGACCGGGAAGAGATCCCGCGACGAAGGCGCTGTCGGTCTTCTCGGAGGTGTTCTCGCTGACGCGCGGGAACTACGTGGACCCGACCGATCCGAAGACGCTGCTCGAGGGCGCCTATGACGGGATGACGGACGCGCTCGATCCCTTTTCCTATTACGTTCCGGCTGCCTCGATGAGCGCGTTTCGCGCCCAGCAGGCGTCGGGCGCGGTCGGGCCGGGAATCATCGTCGCGCGCCGCGGCGGATTCCCCTACGTCGTCGCGCCGCTTCCCGGCTCTCCCGCCCAGAAGCAGCAGGTCCAGCCCGGAGACCTGATTCACGCGGTGGATGGAAAGAATCTGCGCAACGCGCCGCTGTGGAAGATCACCTCCGCTCTGGAAGGGCCGGAGGGGACGACGGTTGAGGTCGGCCTCTTCCGCGTCGTCGAGGACAAGAAGGTGACCGTGCGGCTGCGCCGGGAGCGGTTCGCTCCCCCTCCGGTCGAAACGAAGTGGGAAAACGACGTCGCGATCGTCAAGATCCCGGGCTTCACGGCGTCGACCGCTGAGGCGCTCCGAAAAGCGATCGACGAGGCGGGGCGCCGCTCGATCGACAGGCTCGTCCTCGATCTGCGGGGCTCGATCGGTGGGGACGTCGCCGACATCGCTCCGTCGGCGACCCTCTTCGTCGGCCGGGGACCGGTCGCCCGCATCGTCAGCCGCAAGGTCCCTCTGAAGCCGCTCGAGGCCGCCGGCGAAAAGCTCTGGAAGGGACGGACCGTTCTCCTGATGGACGAAGCAACCGGAGGGCCGGCGGAGGTCTTCGTGGCGGCCCTGAAGGACCGCGCGAACGCCACGACCGTCGGGTCCGTGACGGCGGGGATGGCCATCGTGCAGCGCCTCGTGCCGACCGGTTCCGGGGGGAGTCTCTTCATGACGGTCGGGCGGTACCAGTCTCCGTCCGGGACGATCCTGGGCGGCAAGGGTCTTTCGCCGGACGAACGGGTGATCACGTTCCCCGGCGACACCGAGTCGCATGACCCGATTTTGGAGCGCGGACTCGAGGTGGCACGCCGGGGCGTCGTCCGCCGCGCGGCGTAGCCCGGACTCGGGCGTTTGTCCGACACTCCGCGCCGGATCTCTCCCGCTACGGCGTTCTTCGCCCTTCTCGCGCTCGCGCTCGGGATCGCACTCTTTCTTAAGACCCGTCCTCGGGAGGCGCAACCCGAAAGGCCGCGACCCGCCCCGCGCCATGCGGTCCACCGGACGCACGCACTCCCGCCGGCGGCGCCGACCCCCGCGCCGGAACCCTCTCTCGCCCCCGTTCTCGCGGCGCGGATTGCCATCGTCATCGACGATCTCGGCAACGACCGGGAGGCCGTCGAACGAATCGCGCGCTGGCCTTTTCGTGTGGCTGGCGCCGTGTTGCCGGGCCTGCCCGGCAGCGCCGAGTCGGCGCGGAGGCTCTCCACTTCCGGCAAGGAGGTGCTGCTCCACCTCCCGATGGAGCCCGACGGGTATCCCCGAATCCGCCCGGGACCCGGCGTCGTGCTGCGCGCCGACAGTGACGCGAAGATCGCGCAGACGGTCGCCGACGATCTCGACACCGTGCCCGGAGCGGTCGGCGTAAACAACCACATGGGCTCGGCCGCGACGGCCGATCCCCGGGTGATGCGGGCGGTCGTCCGGGTATTGACCGCCCGGCGGCTGTTCCTGCTCGACAGCCGAACGACCGAGGCGACCGTCGCCCGCCGGATCGCCGACGAGGAGTCGCTGCCCGCCGTATCTCGAAAGGTCTTCCTCGACGCGGTCGAGAGCGAGGACGCGATCGAGCGATCTTTTCGCGATCTCGTTCGGAAGGCGAAGAAAGACGGGACCGCGCTCGCGATCGGGCATCCCCACCCCGCGACTCTTGCGCTTCTGGAGCGAGAGCTTCCGCGACTCGGTTCCCAGGGTGTCGAGCTGGTGACCGTTGCCGCGCTGACGTCGCGGAGCCCGAAGGCCAAAGCGCCCAAGTCCGCGAGTCTCGAGCGCTGAAGTCCGGAAGCTACTCCTCCGCTTTCGCGTCTTCCCAGAATCGATCCAGCGCGGCGGCGTCGAAATCGCCGACCTCCCGTCCGGACTCCCGTGCCCTGGCGGCTACCTTCGCGAAGCGCGAACGGAATCGCGCCTGCGCGCGGCGCAGCGCGCTCTCTGGATCGACTTCGCGGCGGCGGGCGAGGTTGACGATCGAGAAGAGCAGATCTCCGATCTCCTTCTCCTCGGACTCCCGATCGCCGGCCTTCTGTGCCTCGCGCCATTCCGCGAGCTCCTCCTCGATCTTTTCCGCGACGTCGGCGTCTCTTTCCCAGTCGAAGCCGAGGTCCGCGGCCCGCGAAGTCATTCGGTAAGCGGCGGCGAGCGCCGGAAGTGAAACCGGGATGCTTCCCAGCGGATCCGTGGATGCGGAGCCGCGCTGCTTGCGGCGCTCCCACCCCTGCCGAACCTCCTGCGCGTCGGAGGCCGACCCTCCGGCGAAGACGTGCGGATGGCGCTCCGTCATCTTTCGGGCGATCCGATCCGCGACGACCTCGATGTCGAACCAACCACGCTCCGCGGCGATCCGCGAGAGGAAGAGCACCTGGAAGAGGAGGTCTCCGAGCTCATCGGCGAGCGCGTCGGGATCTCCCGCGTCGATCGCGTCCAAGACCTCGTAGCACTCTTCGAGGACGTATGTCCGGAGTGTCCCGGGTGTCTGCTCGCGGTCCCACGGACACTCCCGACGGAGCGTTTCGACCAGTGTGACGAGTCGCGACAGCCCTTCCGACACGCGCGAATCATAGCGAGTGAGCGCGGCGGATGCGGGTCGGTTGTTCTAAAATCGGAATTCAAACATGACCGAAGGCGAGAGCAAGCCCATTCGAGTCGTCGACCGACGAATGTTCACGCCCGAAGGGGAGCTGCGTCCCGGATTCGAGCCCGAAGAGACCGTGGCCGAGCCGGCTCGTCCCGCGCGGGCGCCGACGGCGCCGCCGGCCCCCGCCGCTCCGGCGACGGCGGCGGAGGAAGCCGCCGCACCGCCCGTGGACGCCGAGCCCGAAACGGCCGGCGAGCCGCGCACCGAGTTCGCCCGCATCGTCAGCTCGCTCGCGACGACGGCGTACTCGGCGCTCGGCCTCCTCTCCGATCCGGCGGCGGGACCGAGACACCGCGATCTCGCGATCGCGCGGCAGATGATCGACTGGCTGGCGGTCCTGGAACAGAAGACGCGTGGAAATCTCTCCTTCGAGGAGTCCGATCTGCTCGCCCGCGTCCTGTACGAGCTCCGCCTTGCATATGTGGAGGTCGGTCGCGCCCCGAAGTAGACGGGCCGGGCTCGTCGTCGTCATTCTCGTCGCCAGCGCGATCCGGGCCGAAGCGTCCCCGGATACGCGCGTTTCGCCCCTTCCGCCGCCCGTGACCCGGGCCGTCTACCGGTCGCACTGGTTCGACCTGCTGTCGGCACTGCAGGAGGACGACGTCCGCGCCGCGGGGACCGCGCTCGAAGCGATGATCCGGTCGGCGCGCGCGGCGGGCGTGAGGCATCTTTCGGCGTATTCGCGTACCGCGCTGCAGGAGGCCCGGAAGGCGGAGAAAGGGCGGGCGGGGCACACCGCTTTCGCCTACGACGCCGCGGTTCGATTGGACGAGGCGAGCTTCGACGCCGCCGCGTCGCGAATCGGATTCGGGTTCCGCACCGGACGATTCCGGGAGGCCGCCTCTCGAATCCCGACGGCGTTCGGCACGCTCTTCGCGAGCGCCGAGTCCCGCCTCTCTTTCTTTTCCTCTCTGATGATCGCGATTGCGATCGCGATGGCCGCCGGAGCGGTCGCCGCGATCCTCGGCCTCTTCCTGACGTACTTCCGTCGGCTGTGGCACGACCTCGAAGAGGCCGCGAGCCGCCCTTTCGGGCACCGGGCGTCGACGCCCCTCGCTCTCCTCCTCCTGATGCTGCCGCTCTTCCTCACACTCGGACCGACCTGGCTGCTCCTCTACTGGGCGGCGCTCATCTATGCATACTCGGAGCGGCGCGAGCGGCTCGTGCTCGCCGGCGCGCTGATCGTGCTCGGTCTCCTCCCCCTCTTCGTCGATACGGTCGCGCGGGAGAACCTGATCCGACGATCCCCCCTCTACCTCGCCGCGGTCGACCTCGACGAGCGCCGCGAGGATTCGAGCGTCGAGGACGCGCTCTCCTCGATCGCGGCCGCGTCGCCCGACCAGCCCGACGTCTGGTTTCTCCTCGCGATGTACGCCGAGCGCTCCGGGGACTATCCGCGCTCGGAGGCGGCATACACCCGGGCGATCCAGGCGGATCCGAAGGACTATCGCCCGTTCGTCAACCGCGGCAACGTCCGGTTCGTGGAGGGCGACTACGCTGCGGCAATCGAAGACTACGAGGAAGCCGCGCGCAACGCGCCGCAGGCGGCGGAGCCTTTCTACAACCTCTCGATCGCGCGGTCCGAGATCTACGATTTCAAAGGACAGGAGAAAGCGCGCGCGCGGGCCCTTCAGATCTCCCGCCGCGACGTCGATGCCTGGTCCTCCCGGCCACCGATGTCCCGTGTGGTCCCGGCGGCTTACGGTCTCTCGACCGCGCGCCAACGCGTCGTCGAGCGCGGGGGAGCGAGAAGCCCGGCCCGTCCGAAGTCCGGGAAAACACGCTTGCCGGTGGAGGAGATCCTCCTGTCGCCCCTGTCTCTCGCGCCGTGGGGCGCCTTCGTCTTTGCTCTCGCGCTGACAGCCGTTCGGTCGCGCCGCGGTGTGGCGTACGAGTGCGCGCGCTGCGGCCGGGGATTCTGCCGCGTCTGTAAACGATACGGCGGGCCCGCGCTCTATTGCAGCCGGTGCGTCCGCCTCTCGGCGCGAAGGGAGGAAGTCTCCGAGGACGTGCGCGAGGCGGAGAGACGCGGGGCGGAGGCGCGATCCGGCCGGCGCCGCGGACTGGTCCGTCTGGCCTCTCTGGCCGCGCCCGGCATTCACCGTTTCTTCGCGCATCGACCGTTTGCCGCAGCTTTTGCGCTCGTCCTCTTCTTCCTGGCGCTCACTCTGGCTCTCCCCGGGCCCTGGCTCTTCGACCTGCGCCCGCTCGCCTCCGCGAGAGAGGTCCTGCCCGGAAGAATCGCCGCGGCGCTCGCCGCGATTGCCCTCTGGGTCGGCCAGAACCTCGGTGCTTGGAGGCAGACTCGTGAGTCTTGACGGAAACCTTCGCGTCTTTTCACTGACCGACATCTTCCAGATGCTCGGCATGCAGCGGAAGAGCGGGATCTTGACCGTCGAAGGACCGAAGGACACGATCGCCGTGGGCTTCTTGACCGGCCGCGTCGTGTCGGTCGAATCGAGCAGTCATCCCCTCGAGAACCGACTCGGGTCTCTTCTGGTCAAGGCCGGTCTCCTCTCGGAGGCGCAGCTCGCGATCGTGCTGGAGACCCAGAAGAAGCGGCAAGACCGGTTGGGGCGCCTGCTGATCGCGGAAAGGCTGGTCCGTCCCGAGGATCTCCGCGAAGCCTTCCGCATCCAGGTCCAACGGATCGTCTTCGGCGCCTTCGGATGGACAGATGGGCGGTTCCGGTTCTCGCCTCAGGCCGCCGTCGAACACGACGAGGAGCTCTTCTCGCCGATCGCGACCGAAGCGATCCTGCTCGACGCGGCCCGGACGTTTGACGAGCTGCCGGCCGCGGAGCGGAAGATCTCCTCGAACGAGCTCGTCTTCCGCCGGGCGGGGGGCGCCTACGCGCTGCGGCTCACCACCTCGGGTCCGGCGTCGGGGGAGGGCACCTTAGTCGTCTCGAAGAGGGAAGCCGAGACGTGGAAGTGGATCGATGGCGTGAGAACGGTCGGAGAGATCCGCGAGCGCGCGTTTCTCCCGGACTTGGACGTGTTGAAGGGAATTTCCGACCTTCTCGATCGTGGCCTGATCGAAGAGGGTCATGTCCGCGAGACTCCGGCGGCGGTCGCACCCGTTCCCCGACCCCACTTTCCGACAGGGGCCTTGGTGCTCTGGCTGGTGGTCGCGGCGCTCGGCGCTTTCTCGCTGTCGTTTCTCCCGAAAAACCCGGCCAACCTGTTCCTGCGGCCGGTTTCCGAGAACCCCCCGATCCGGGACCTCTTCCGGGCGAGCTCGCAGGCGAGACTCCAGACCGTCGGGAGGGGTGTCCGCGTGTACTATGGGACGACCGGACGGTATCCGAGGACGCTCGTGGACTTAGTCGCCGCCGGCGTCCTCGATGAGGGCTCGTTGAAAGACCCTTACGGCCGGTTCTACCGTTACATCCTTCGTCCCGAGGACGGGAAGTTCGCGCTCTACGGCCGCACCGCGACTGGGCAGATCGATCTGGATCTGGTTCACGAGGGGCAACTTTCGCCGGTCTCCGAGCCACATCCGGGTCAAGCGACCCCGGTCTCCGGCACCGAGAAGCCTGCGGGCGTTCAAGTCGTCCGCTAGGCGCTCGGAGTCTCCCGGGACGAAGCAGCGGAGGATCTGCACAGATTTGAGCCTGACGGGCTAAGGATCTGCAATCTGGAACTTGACAAGGCAGCGCTAAGATCCTATTATTTCCCTCCGAACGGAAAGCAGCTTAGGAGAAGAAGTCAATGAGCAAGATCATCGGAATCGACCTCGGGACCACCAATTCCTGCGTGGCCGTGATGGAAGGCGGCGACCCGGTCGTCATACCCAACGCCGAGGGGAACCGGACGACGCCCTCCGTCGTTGCGTTTTCAAAGAGCGGTGAGCGGCTCGTCGGTCAGGTCGCAAAGCGGCAGGCGATCACGAATCCCGCCAACACCGTGTTCTCGATCAAGCGGTTCATGGGGCGCAAATTCTCGGAAGTCACCGAGGAAATGAAGATGGTCCCGTTCACCGTCGTCGCCGCGTCCAACGGGGACGTTCGAGTGAAGGCGGGGAGCAAGGAATACTCGCCGCCCGAGATCTCCGCGATGATCCTCGGGAAGCTGAAAGAGGCCGCGGAGGCTTACCTCGGACAGAAGGTCACCCGGGCGGTCATCACGGTTCCCGCGTATTTCAACGACTCGCAGCGGCAGGCCACAAAGGACGCGGGCCAGATCGCCGGCCTGACCGTCGAGCGTCTGGTCAACGAGCCGACGGCCGCGGCCCTCGCCTACGGACTGGACAAGAAGAAGGACGAGACGATCGCCGTGTACGACTTCGGCGGCGGGACATTCGACATCTCGATCCTGGAAGTGGGAGAGGGAGTGGTCGAGGTCAAGTCGACCAACGGCGACACGCACTTGGGCGGCGACAACATCGACCAGCGGGTCATCGACTGGATCCTCGCCGAGTTCAAGAAGGACCAGGGCATCGACCTCTCGAAGGATCCGATGGCGATGCAGCGGTTGAAGGAAGCTGCGGAGAAAGCCAAGATCGAGCTCTCGAACGTCGTCGAGACGGAGATCAACCTGCCCTTCATCACGGCCGACGCTTCGGGCCCCAAGCACCTGCAGCTGAAGCTGACGCGGTCGAAGCTCGAGCAGCTCGTCGAGGAGATCGTCAATCGGTCGATCGCCCCGTGCCGTCAGGCATTGAAGGACGCCGGCCTCGAGCCGAAGGACATCGACGAGGTCGTTCTCGTCGGCGGGCAGACCCGCATGCCTAGGATTCAGCAGCTCGTTAAGGAACTGTTCGGGAAGGAGCCCCATCAGGGCGTCAACCCGGACGAGGTCGTGGCAGTCGGCGCGGCGATCCAGGGAGGAGTTCTCGCCGGAGACGTTAAGGACCTGCTCCTGCTCGACGTCACGCCGCTTTCGCTCGGGATCGAGACGCTCGGCGGCGTCATGACGAAGTTGATCGAGCGCAACACGACCATCCCGACGAAGAAGACCGAAGTCTTCTCGACGGCGTCGGACAACCAGACGTCGGTCGAGATCAAAGTTCTGCAGGGAGAGCGCGAGATCGCCCGGGACAACAAGCTTCTCGGCGTCTTCCACCTGATCGGGCTTCCTCCTGCCCCGCGCGGGATGCCCCAGATCGAAGTGACGTTCGATATCGATGCCAACGGCATCCTGAACGTCTCGGCCAAGGACCTCGGGACGGGCAAGGAGCAGAAGATCACGATCACGGCGTCGTCCGGCTTGAGCAAGGACGAGATCGACCGCATGGTCTCGGATGCTCAGTCGCACGCCGAGGAAGACCGCAAGCGCCGCGAGGAGATCGAGGCGCGCAATCGCCTCGACAGCCTTGTCTATTCGACCGAGAAGACCTTCAACGAGAACCGCGAGAAGTTGGACGCCGCCGAGGCGTCGAACTTCGAATCGGCGATCGCCGACGCGAAGAAAGCGCTCGAATCGAACGATGCGGAGACGATGAGACAGGCGGGGGAGCGGCTGCAGCAGTCTTCGCACCGCCTCGCCGAGGCAATCTACAAAGGGACGTCCGCCGGAGCGGGCGCCGGCGCGCCGCCGCCGGCGGGAGAGGGTTCGGCTCCGAAAGAGGACGACGTCATCGACACGGAGTACGTGGACACCGAGAAGAAGTAAGGCGGAGCCCGCCGGTCAGGCTGGAGAGCGGAGCGAGGGGGCGAGATGAGTGGCTTCCGATGGAGCTCGCTGCAGGATCTTTTCGCGATCCAGGAAAAGATGAACCGCCTCTTCGAAGAGACGATTCATCGCACCGAGTTTCCCGACGAGGGCTTGGACGCGGCGCTCTGGTCGCCGGCCGCCGATGTATATGAGACCGCGGAGGAGGTCGTCCTCTCGGTCGAACTTCCCGGCGTCCAGCTCGAGGACGTCCATCTGGAATCGCTCGACGGCAAGCTTCGCGTTTCGGGAATCCGGCGCGTCGACGAGGGGGTGCCGCCGCGACAATTCGTCCGCATGGAGCGGATCTACGGCAGCTTCTCGCGCGACTTCTCCGTTCCCGCTTCGATCGACTCATCGCGGATCAAGGCGACGTTGAAGTCCGGGATCCTGCGCGTCGTCGCGCCGAAGACCGATCGGGCGCAGCCGATCTTGGTCGAGGCGAAGAAGGCACGGTGAGGAAGAGAGCGGGCGTCGTCGGCCTTCGCATCGGCGCCATCTCCGAGAGGTACGGCATCCATCCGCAGACCTTGCGGATGTACGAGCGGGAAGGCCTCCTGCGACCCACGCGGACCCAGGGGAATACCCGCGTCTACGACCCCGACACCGTCGAGCGGCTCGAGATCATTCTGTCGCTGACGAGGCACCTGGGAGTCAATCTGGCGGGCGTCGAGGTCATCCTCCACATGAAGGAGAGGATGGAAAGGATGCAGGGAGAGGTCCGCCAGGTCATTTCCGTGCTCAAGGAGGAAGCGGATGCGCGCTCGGCCGGCGGACGGTCGCTCGCGCTGACCCGATTCCAGCCGACGTCCCTCGTCAGAAAGTAGGGCTCGCCGTTCTTCCGTCTCCGGAAGAACTCTCTTCGTCCCCCGGTTTTCCTCCCCCGTGGCCGGGGCCGGTACTAGAATCCCGAGCCTATTCGAGGAGGGACCGTGAAAAGAGCACTCTTGGCTGCCGCCGGGCTCGCGTTTGCCACGATCGCCCTGGCGCAGCTTTCCAAGTACAAGGATTGGGGCAAGTCCGCGGAGGCGTATTTCCTGACCTCGGCCGAGAAGGAGGCCTGGTCGAAAGTCTCGACGGACGCGGACGCCGAAAAGTTCATCACCGACTACTGGGCGAAACGGGATCCGAATCCGGCGACCGCCGCCAACGAGTTCCGGGACGAAGTACGCCGGCGCATCGAGGCGGCCGACAACCAGTTCAAAATGCGCAACAAGCGGGGGTCGGAGACGAACCGCGGGCGCCTTCTCGTCGTGCTCGGTCTTCCGACCCGGGTTTCGACCGAGCGGCCCCAGGAAGGAGCGGTCCAGGACAGCGGCGGGCTGACCGCACCTTCTATCGACACGCGCGCGTCGACCTTCGACTCGGGCGGCGCGGTCATGACGACCTGGACGTACGGCAAGGAGAAGTTCGACCCCTCGCTTGGAATCGGAGAGCTGCGCGTCCGGATGAACGTCGATCCGCAGCGCGGGACCGACGACCTGATGGGAGGATCCGCGGCCGAGAAGGCGATCGGGAAGGTCGCCGAGAAATCGATCGTCAGCCCTTCCGCTACGACGGCCACAGCCGGGATCGCGCCGGCCGTCCCCGCGGCGGCAACCGGCGCTCCGGCCGCTCCCGCCGCCGCCGCGCCTCCGGCTCCCGCTCCGGCTCCCGCTCCGGCTCCCGCCGCCTCCGCCGGTCGTGCGCCCGCCGTCGCGGCGGCGCCGCCCCCCCCGGCTTCGGCTGCCTCGGCGACGATTCCCGCGGAGGTCCGCTCCGCGCTGGAAGGATTGACTCCGAGATCGAAGGCGGAAGGCACCTTCTGGGCAGGGGACTTTCGCACGATCACGGGCGAGCCCTTCTATGCGCTCCAGTTCTACGTCCCGAACGAGAAGGCCGCGCAAGGCTTGAAGTTCGGCGGCGTGGTCTGGAACGAAGCGAATCAGCCGGTCGGGTCTTACTGGGAGGATGCCTCTTTGGTCGAGGTGAAGAGCGGCAGCCGCACGGACAAGGCCTTCGACCGCTCGATCGCACTGCCCCCGGGCAGCTACCGCGGGGCGTTCGGACTGTTCCCGGCGTCTGGCGGCGCCCCGGTGGCGACGGCCGCGGCGAATTTCAAGCTCGAGTCGCACCCGAACGAGTTCGGTGTGTCGCCGCTCATTCTCGCCAACACCTTGACGCCGCTCACCAAGCGTCCCTCGCCCACGGACCCGTTCGTCTTCGGCATGGAAAAGCCGATCAAGGTCGAGCCGAAAGCGGACCGCAAGTTCGCGAAGGAAGACAGCCTCTGGTATTTCTACGCGGTCTCCAATCCCGCGACCGCCGCCGGGGCGACTCCGCCGCCTGCTCCGGCGACAACGCCGGGAACGACGGCCGCCGCTCCCGCCGCCGAGCCGAAGCCGCGCATCATGACCCGCATCAGCGTCCAGCGTGACGGCAAGGACGCTTTTCAGCCGTTGACCAGCCCGGCCGAGCTGCAGCCTCTCGCCGCCGGCTACTTCGCGAGCGGCAGCGAGATCCCGTTGTCGAGCTTCGAGGCCGGCTACTACACGTTCGGGATCCAGGTCCGCGACATGAACGCACCGAAGGACTCGGTGGCCTACAAGGGGATCGAGCGCAAGGAGGACTTCGTCGTGCTGAACCCGGACGGCTCGCTGCCCTCCCGGGCGGCCGCCGCAAAGACCGCGCCCAAGCCGAAGGCGCCGGCCAAGAAACCGTGACGGGAGAGCGAGAAGCCGTGACGGGATAGAGCGACCGGGCTCCCGAGTCCCGGCTCGATTCCGCTCCGTCACGAAAAAATGGGCGTTGATCCGTTGCGGTGGAGTTGTATCCAACCGTTTGAATTCGGCGGGGGTCTTTAGGACTCCTTAATCCATACAACTGACTCTGCATCATAGGTTTGTGGGATTGGGGACGGGCTGTCACGGTGGCACCCTTCTTGCCATTCTGGGGTCGACAACTGCGTCTCGCTGTGCGAGTTTTTCGCTTTTGAACGATTTTTTTAAAAGAGAGGGAGAGCTATGCGTAGTCGATTTCGATTTACCCTGATCGCGCTCGGGATTCTCGCGCTCGCGGTACCCACCTTCCTGCTCGCCGACGGAACACTTCTGGGAACGATCTCGGGGCGGGTCCTGGACGAGCAGGGCGGCGGGATTCCGGGCGTGACGGTCGAGCTCGTGAGCGCCGACAAGGGCTTCCGGCGCACCCAGACGACCGACGCGACCGGCTCCTTCAAGTTCCCGCTCCTGCAGCCGGGTCCCTACACCGTCCGCACCAGCCTCTCGGGCTTCACGACCGTGGAGAAGACGGGCAATATCGCGGCCCCGGACAAAACGACCGACGTCAACGTGACAATGCGGCTCGCGCCGACCGAGGAGAGGGTCCAGGTCACGGGCGAGGTCCCGCTCGTCGACAAGACCAACACGAGCGCGACCACCACCGTCAGCTCGGTCCTAACCCAGAAGCTCGCGATCGGACGCAGCTACCAGACTTTGATCCAGAACGCTCCCGGCGTCACCGGCGGCGCCAACCCCAACGCGCACGGCGCGCTCTCCAGCAACAATCAGTATCTCTTCGACGGCGTGGACACGACCGACGTGACGACCGGGACTTTCGGCCAGAACTTCAACTACGAGGCGATCGACGAGGTCGTGGTCTCCACCTCCGGGATCTCCGCGGAGTACGGTCGCGCGCAGGGCGCCATCGTCAACGTGATCACGAAGTCGGGAACGAACACCTTCTCCGGTTCGGCGAAGGCGATCGTAAACAACGATAAGTGGGACGCCGACAACAAGGGCGTGAACCGCTTGACCGGACTTCCCTGGAACCGCACGAAATTCGACAAGGATGTCTACCGCTACACCGTGACACTGGGCGGACCCTTCTGGAAAGACCACCTCTGGTTCTTCGGGGCCTACGAGTGGGCGACCGTTCCCAGCGCATTCTCGCAGACGGGGACTTCCACGCCTCACCCCAACGGAACGGGGGAGAGCTATCAGCAGAAGACCGACGTCAAGCTCTGGGACGGGAAAATCACGTTTCAGGCGACACCGTCTCACCTCTTTAGCGGCGCCGTGAACAGCGACCCGATCAATGGCTTCGTTGTTGACTACTGGAATATCGGCGGCGGGATCGTCTCCGCCGAGCGTGAGGCCCTGACGTCGCAAGACCAGAACGACTGCGGCGGTCTCTGCGTGTGGCAAGCCCGCTGGTCCGGCGTCTTCGGGTCGAATCTTTCGGGAGAGGCCCTCTATGCGCAGCAAGACGGCGACATCTTCGTCCGACCCTTCGAGGGCAACGGCTCACCGATCTTCAACTTGCGCGACAACCTTTACTACAACGGCGCGACCTTCAACGGGTATGTCAAGCGCCCGCGCAAGCAGGCGAACCTGGCGTTCAACCTCTACCAGCAGCTCTTCGGCAACTCCCACCAGTTCAAGGCCGGGCTGGACTATCAGGACCTGAAATCCATCGCCTTGTTCACTTATCCGAACAACGAAGTCTTCTACGTGACGGACTTCGACCCTGTGACGCGGCAAATGACGCTCAATCCAGGTGACGAGCGCGACACCTTCATCAACCCGGCGGAATCGGTCTCGACGGGCAAGATCTACGGCGCCTATTTGCTGGACAAGTTCGAAGTCGGCAAGCATCTCTTCTTCAACGTTGGAGCGCGCCTGGACTACCAGAAGGGGAAGAGCGACATCGGACATACGGTCATTGACACGACCAACGTTTCGCCCCGCCTGACCGGTGTCTACGACATTTTCGGCAACGGCAAGAGCCTCGCCTCGGCCTCCTATGGCCGCTACTACCAGTTCCTGATCCAGGACATCGCGGACTCGGTTTACTCGGGGATTCCGCAGGAGACCAACAGGGATATCTATCTTTGGGACGGGACACAGTGGGTCTTGGATGAGCAGATCCGGCAAGGGGCAGGCTTGACGCCGATCAATAAAGATCTCAATCCATCGTACCTCGACGAATTCAACGTGGCATTCCAGCAGCAGCTGGGCAACACGATGGCCGTGGGTGTGCGCGGAATTTACCGCCACTGGAACGACCTCGTCGACGACCGAAAAGTTTTCAACGCGGCGGCTGGTGCCGTAATCACGGAGCCGGAGAACTTCAGCAGTGATCTCTTGAAGCGCTACTACAAGGCGCTCGAGGTCACGTTCGACAAGCGCTTCTCGCGCAATTGGCAGGGGGCCCTCAATTACACCCTCTCCCGCGCGGAGGGGAACCAGTTCGCCAATTACTCCTCGCAGCTCTTCGATTTCGCGACTGAGAACTGCAGGTACCGCGACACAGCCGGCACGGTCACGACCGCTCCCTGCCCGCAGGTGACGGACGTCAATCGCAATGGCCTCGCATCCTACGACCGGACGCACATCTTTAAGGCGTTCACGGCGTACACGTTGCCTCTCAAGTGGGTCTCGATCACAGCGGCTCCCTCGTTCATCTGGCAGTCGGGCCTTCCCTACAACGCCCAACGCAGCGCTCCCTCTCGGGTCCACGGCTACCTGTTCAACTATGCCTACGAGAAGCCCGGATCGCACCGGCTGCCCGACTCCTACCGGCTCGACTTCGCGCTCGAAGGCGTGTTCAAGCCCTGGGGTCCGCTCGAGGTCGGCGTGAAGGGCGAAGTCTTCAATGTGACGAACCAGCAGCCACAGACCAGCAACACGCTGATCAGTCTCATACCGAGTCCTGCCTCTTCGAGCTTCGGTCTTCCGACCTCGAGGAACGCTTTCCAGACGCCTCGTCAATACCGCCTCACCGCCCTGATGCGCTTCTAAGTCTTGCTTTGGTTCCTCCGGGGCCCCGGCTTGCCGGGGCCTTTTCTTTTAGCACGGAGCGCCGCGAAGGCCGCAGATCGGGGACATAGAATGGCGCCGATGAAACTCTTCACGGGCCTTCTCGCCCTTGCGCTCGTGCTCGTTCCACTGGTTTCCAGCGGATCGATCCCGACGGGGCCCGACGATGAGAATTGGGCGAACTCTCCACAAGCCTACTTCCTGACTGCCGCGGAGCGCCGCGAGTGGAACGGATTGCACTCAAGCGAGAGCCGTCTCGACTTCGTCGAGCGCTACTGGTTGAAACGCGACCCGTCGCCGGGAACTGCTGCGAACGAATTCCGGGACCTGGTTCTGGCCCGCATTCGCACGGCCGATGCGCGATATCGGATCGAGAAGATCCCGGGCTCGCGAACGAGCCAGGGCTTCGTTTTCGTCGTCTTCGGGACGCCCGCTCGAGTGCAGGAGACGCACACGGCACCACCACCTCCTCCGCGGCGACCCGTCGCTGGCAGCCCCGACCTGCCGGTCGGCATCGCCGAAGGGACCGAGACGACCCACACGTGGATCTACGATCTCGAACGGACGCCAAACGTCTTGAACGCCCTCGGAGTGCCGTCGTTCTCGGTCAACTTCGTCATGGAGCCGAACCGGCACAAGGACGAGCTCCAGAATCCCGGTCTCGTTCACGAGTACCGCGAGAGGCTCGCTCGCAAGACGATCGTCAACCCCGACCTTATGCCCGCCCCGGCGGTGCCCATGGCCGCTCTCGCGCCCATCGCCCCCGCGCCGCGGCCACTTACGGTGATGCCTCTCTCCGCCGCGGTGCGCGCGATCCTCGAAAAAGCTCCTCCCCAGGCGGTCTCGGAAGACGAGAAGCAGCCGGTCTTCGGGAACGCGGTTCTCTGGGGCACGAGAGACAAGCCCGAGACGCTCGCCTGGGTCTTTCTGCCGGAAGGCAGGGAAGCGGGAACCGGGAAGCTGACGTTCCACGCGCTCATCCGCGCCGACGAGGGGGGACGGGAGATCACGGCCGGTTCCGAGAACGCCGCGGCATCCTCGACTCTGCCGACGGCGCGACCCGGCCGCGTCTTCGTGCGCCGATTCGACCTGCCGCCCGGCAACTACTCCGCTTCGTTCGCCGTGACGGGAGAGGGGGACCGTCCGGTGGCATCCGGGACGATCCCCCTCCGCGTGCCGGAGCTCGAGGGCGATTTCGCCATATCGAGCATGCTCGTCTCTGCCGGAATGAGTCCGCCCGGCAAGGGAGGGGAGAGCTCCTTCCTTTTCGGGTCGGCCGAGGCGCTCCCGCGGGCCGACGCCACCTTCTCGCGCACCGAATCGCTCTGGTACTTCGTCCAGCTGGCCAACCTGTCCGAAGGGGACAAGGTCACGCAGGAGCTGCGGTTGCTCCACGGACCCCGCACGGTCGCGGCTCGTCCCGCGTCTCCCGTTCAGCTGCAGGAGATCGCCCCGGGGCGGTATGCCTTCGGCTACGAGCTTCCCCTTTCTTCGCTCGAGCCCGGCAGTTACGTCCTCTACGTGACGGTTCGGGACGGAGCGGGCCACAGCGTCCTGCGGCGCGCGGATTTCCGGGTCCTGGCTCCCCCGACCAAGGTCTCGGCGCGTTAAGAGACCTCCAGCGGCGGCTCGAGCGGGTTTCCGGCCCGATCCGGCTGGCCAGCGCGCGCTCGAACCCGCTCTCGCGATCAATGCTGCCGGGCGAGTCGTACGTGACGAGGCTCGTGTTCGACCTGCCCGAGAAAACGCGGGAACCGAAGTTGCTGATCACGGAATCCGACTGGATCACCCGGGCTCTCATCGGCCACGAGAACAGCCCGCTGCACCGCAAGACGAGCTTCCGGTTCGGGTGAAATTATTCGACGCGAACTTTTGCCTTCGCCGTCCCCATTCTCCCGGTCGCCTTGTCCGGAGACGAATAGGAAGGCCTTCTTTCCGGCAAGTCCAGGTCCATGACCCGCACCTCCACCTGCTCGGTGAAAGTGGGTCTCTCCTGAGCCAGGAGCGGAGCCGGCGGCCAGAAGCGAACCGTTGAGAGGGTGACGAAGAGAAGGACCGGGCCGACTCGCATCGGAGAGTAAAGGCTACTCGATTCGCAAATCTGCTTTCGCAGTCCCCATTCGCCCGGTCGCCTTGTCCCGCACGTTCACGACGATCCGGTGGTTGCCTTTCCGCGTCTCGAGGGTCGCGGTATAGACGAGAGGTGCCCCCTCTTTTCCCTCCGGCATCGTGAACGTCGCCTCTTGCCGCGTGATGTCGGTCATTCGCCCGGCGTCGTCCATCCCTCCGATGTAGACGTCGGCGGCAGCCCGTCGCCCGGCGCCTTCTCCCGTGAACGTCAGCCCCGAAGCTGGGATCGACACCGAAATCGGGAGCATGTAGTGGCTTCCCTTTTTGGTGGGCGCCGCCGTGCGAAGCGCCACCGGGATGCCCGAATAGGAGAGGTTGGTCTTCAGGGTAGCCTGCACGCGGTCGCGCGCGCGGTCCGCGTCGTTGCGCGCCGCGAAGCCGCGCCGGGTGCGCACGGTGACGCCCGGACGGTTCACGTCCACGAGCACCTTCTTGTATCCCGCCGCCGGGAGCTTCGAGAGCGTTACCCCGAGCGAGTAATAGGCCGACGTGTCCTGGTAGACGCGCTCGAGGCCTCTCCGGAAGTCGTTCGAGTTCAGGAGCGCGAGGCCGCCCGTCTGCCGGGCGAGCTCGACCATACCCGCCTGGCTGTCCTGGCGAGCGAGAAACGAGACGCTCGGACGGGAGGCGAGCGGATCGTCGTTGGAGGCGGAGCCCCCCTCGGCCTCGAGGCCGCGGGCGTCCACCGTGTAGAACGTGATTTCGGAAGCGTTCGCCCGCTGAACGACCTGGTCGAGCTCCTGCGACACGTTGCGGACGTCCAGCGTGAGAAGGCTCATCTGCCCGAGGGCATAGCTCGCCATGGCATAGCCGGGCTGAAAGTCGAAGCCCCCCGAGACGAAGAGGAACGCTTTCTTTCCGGCGAGCGGCGCGAGCGTGGCGAGCTCGGAGCCGATGTCGTCGAGCATCTGGCGGACCTCCGTCCGCTCCTGCTCGGCGTAACCGCGCGCGAGGAACTCCCGCGTGGACCGCCGGCCGGCGGAGTCGATGTCCCTCAGGGTCTGCCGCTCGGTCAGGAGACGCGACATTCCGACTCCGGCCTTCTCGATCCGCGTGAGCGCCGCGAAGAGCTCTTCTTTGCTCGAGGTCCACTCCGTCAGCTCCTTCGAGCGCCGGTCGAACATCAGGACGCGCCCCCGGTCGTTCGGCCCCATCCGGGTGACGAGGTCGCGCAGCCCTTCGAGCCCGCGCTTCCGGCCATCGGGAGCGAGGTGACCGAGGTCGACGTACATCAGGAAGTGACGCGGAACGAAGGCTTCGTCGCCGCGCCGGTACGCTGCCAGAACCTGGTCGGGAGAAGCCGTCGCGAGGTCGGGGGCGTGGATCGTCCCCTCGTCCACGCGGGCGAAATAGTCGATCGGAACCGGCTTGCCGTCGACGCGGACGGTGAAATCCTCGCGCCGGAGATCCGGCACCGGGCGTCCGCTCTTGTCGGTGACCGCGACGTCCAAGTCCATGACCCGGACCTCGATCTCTTCCGTGAAGGTCGGCGGCTGCTGGGCCGCGAGGAGGCCCGGGAAAACCGCCAGAAGCACCGCCAAAACCGCTCGGGAAATCTGCCGTTGGATCATCGTTTCGTCCTCGGTTCTGGCAACGCTTTCGGGTCGCCGCCGATTCCTCCACGACGCCGCTTCCGATGAAGGTTTCGTTAAAAGCGGCGTCCGATTTCAGCGAGCACGCGGGGTCGCCGGTTTGACGGCGGCGGACGGCAGGCCGAGGAACTCGAAGAGACGGTTGACTTCGATCGCGATCGAGCCCGCGTCGCGGCGGGAGGTCGAGGCGGCCGGGAGGGGGCCGATCGCGCAGTCGGGCAATATCGCGCGCGCTGCCCGCACGAGCGCCGCCGCCGGCCGCGAATCGGTTCCCTCGTCGGTCAAAACGGCTTCGAGATCGGAAGGGAGGCTCCATCCCTCCGCTCGCAGACGTCCGACGAGCGGGCGGTGCGCTTCGATGAGCGCCGCGCGGAAAGACCCTGGGGCGAGCTCCGTCTCCTCGACGACGGCGAGGAGGTCCGCGTAGGGAACCGTGTGGAGAAGGCCGAGGACGTACGCCCGGTCCGCCGGGATCCCGAACTCCGGAGCCAGCCGACGTGCGGCGACGGCAGCCGCGATGCTGGCGCGCCGCACCGCCACCACCGCGCGGTCCTCCGAAGCGGCTCGCGGGAAATTCGAAGCGGCAAGGCGTTCCGCCAGAACCGCAACCGGAGCCTGACCCAGGCGCTCCAGCGCTTCGTCGGCGGTCAGGACCGATCTCCTCCGGTTGATGACGAGGCTGTTGGCCAGAACCAGCAGATCGATCGTGAGGGCCGGATCGAGGGAAGCGATCGGCGCGATCGCCGACAGTTCGAGAGGCTCGCGCTTCAGAAGATCCCGGAGAAGGGCCGCGGAATCCTCGTGAACCGGCCGAAGCGATTCGATTCGGCCGAGCCGCCGGCGAAGGCGGTTCGCGAAGTCGCGAAGCTCCCCCAGGCGACGCCGGCCCTCCTCCGGCTCGACCAGGATCCCCACCCGCGCGAGGACCTCCCAGAAGCGGCGGTCGAGCTCGTCCTCCTCGAAGAGAGCCTCGCGAAATCCGCGGGGCGTCGGACGGCGCCGGCGGCGCCGCGCGTCGTCGATTCTCTTGACGGCCTGGAAGGCGAGGGCCTGCGGTCGAAGCTTGAGACGGATGCGCAGGATCTTTTCGACGGGGGAGTAAGGATCGTACCGGAACACCCCGTCCCGCCACTCGAAGACCTCGAACAGCAGACGGCGAGCCAGGGTCTCGACCCGCTTCGAGAGACCCGCGAGCGTGTCATGGCGGCCGTCCAAGATCAGCCGGGTCAGGTTCGTTCCCGAGGTGAAGTTGCGCGCGAGCAGCGCATGGAGCGTCGCGGATGGGATCGCCCGGGTCTGTTTCAGGAAGACGGCGAGGCGGTCGCGCGGGTGAGAGCCCGATACGTAGGCGATCTCTCCGTCCTTCCAATCGACGGTCCTGCGGTCCCTTCCCCGCATCAACGTCAAGCGACCGGAACGCCGGTTCATCTCCATCCACTGCAGCAGGTCGGCGAAGCCGAACGTGGAGAACTGTCCCTGGAACGGCGGGATCACTGCGCGATTGTAGAGCCCCGCGGTATGACTTTCGGGTCATGGAGGGTATGCAACAATCGAAGCGTGAAGGAGAAACGGGCGCACACGCCGATCGATTCGGAGCGCCCGGAGCGCCGGAGAGAGCCCCCGGCCGCCGACGAGACCACCTCCGGGATTCCAGTCCGGCCGTTCTACGGAGAGCCTCCTCCCGGCGAGTTTCCATACACCCGGGGATCGACGCCCGAGATGTACCGATCCCGTCTCTGGACGATGCGCCAGTACGCGGGTTACGGCTCGGCCAAGGAGTCGAACCGGCGCTACCGTTACCTCCTCGAGCAAGGCCAGACCGGCCTGTCGGTTGCGTTCGACCTGCCGACGCAAATGGGCTACGACTCCGACGATCCGCTCGCCCGCGGCGAGGTCGGGAAGGCCGGCGTCGCGATTTCGACGATCGAAGACATGCGCATTCTGACGGAAGGCCTTCCGCTCGATCGCGTCTCGATCTCGATGACCATCAACTCGACGGCGGCCATCCTCCTCGCGCTCCTCTTGGCGGTCGCGCGCGAGCGCGGGATCTCTTGGGAGGAGCTCGCCGGGACCGTCCAGAACGACCTGTTGAAGGAGTATGCGGCGCGCGGCACCTACGTCTTTCCGCCGCGGCCGTCTTTGAAGATCGCGACCGATATCTTCGAGTTCTGCGGCCGCGAGGTTCCGCGCTGGAACACCATCTCGATCTCCGGGTACCACATCCGGGAGGCGGGAGCGACGGCCGTGCAGGAGGTTGCCTTCACGCTGGCCAACGGGATTGCCTACGTGGAGGCCGCGGTCGGCCGCGGGCTGCCGGTCGATTCGTTCGCTCCTCGGATCTCGTTCTTTTTCAACGCGCACTCCAATTTTTTCGAGGAGGTCGCGAAGTTCCGCGCGGCGCGGTCGCTCTGGGCGGAGATCATGCGGGACCGTTTCGGCGCGCGGGACCCGCGCTCTCACCGGATGCGTTTCCACGCGCAGACCGCCGGATCGACGCTCACCGCGCAGCAACCCGACGTCAACGTCATCCGGGTGGCGCTCCAGGCACTCTCGGCGGTTCTCGGAGGCACTCAGTCTCTGCACACGAACGCGGCCGACGAAGCGCTCGCGCTCCCAACCGAGCGCGCCGCCCGGCTCGCGCTCCGCTCGCAACAGGTGATCGCGTTCGAGACCGGCGTGGCGGACGTCGCGGATCCCCTCGGCGGATCGGCGCTCGTCGAGGAGTGGACCCGCGAAGTTCGCCAGCGGGCGCGCAAGTTGATCGAGAAGATCGACGCCCTTGGCGGCGCGGTCGCCGCGATCGAGAGCGGCTGGGTACAGCGCGAGATCGAGGAATCTGCCTATACGGCGCAGCGGTCCATCGAGGAAGGGCGTCGGATCGTGGTCGGAATGAACGCCTTTCGCGAGGATGGCGTCGAATCTCCTCCCGTCCTGACGGTCGATCCGGAGATCGAGCGTGACCAGATCGCCCGGCTGCAGGCGTTCCGATCCGCGCGCGATGGCGCGCGGGTCGCGACGGCTCTTGCCGCGCTCGAGCGCGATTCGCGCGAAGACCGCAACTTGATGCCGGGCCTGATAGCCGGCGTCGAATCCGGGGCGACCCTGGGAGAGATCGTTTCCCGGCTCAAAACGGTCTACGGGGAACATCGCCCGACGACCTAGACCAAGGTCCAACGTCGGGCGAGTCTCACCGCCCGTAAATTTGTCGTTAAGTCCAAGCGTCAAAAGCGCTTGTCCATGTGGAAAAAGAATGAACGCTCTTCCCGTCACAAGACGGCCCGCGCTGAAATTCGCTCCCTTTACGCTAAATCTCTGATGGTGATTGAGTTGTTTCTTCGCACAGGAGTCGGTGCAAACCGAGCGACGACCGCGAAACTTCGCGGGTTTCGCGCGGTTTCCACAGAGATTTCGGCAGACTTATCCACCGTCGTTTCGGAAAACTGGTTTGTCACCCGTTTTTTTGAGGCTTTCTTCGAGCCGCCCGCCGTTCGAGCCGGCGACGACGGCGGGAATCGGGCGTCACTCGGCCCGGGAAGGGGGCTCGAAACAGCGGCGGCAGCGGGCTTCGTAGATGCCCTGGGCGCCCACGACCACGAGCTCGTCGCTCTCGACCAGGCGTTGCGTGTTGTTGGCGGGCGAACCGCAGCGCATGCAGATTGCGAGCGTCTTGGTGACGTCCTCCGCGACGGCCATCAGAGAGGGGATCGGTCCGAAAGGCTCCCCCCGATAGTCCTTGTCCAGACCGGCCACGATCACCCGCTTTCCCTGATCGGCCAGCCGCTGTGCCACGCCGACCAGACCGGCGTCGAAGAACTGCGCCTCATCGATCCCGATGACCTCGGTCCGGTGGTCCACCTTTTCGAGGAGCTCCTCGCTCGATGCGACCGAGATCGACGGCATCCGCATCTCGCTGTGGGAAACGATCTCCGCGTCGGAGAAGCGCGAATCGATCGTCGGCTTGAAAATCTGAACGCGCTGCTTCGCGATGATCACGCGGCGCAGCCGCCGGATGAGCTCTTCGCTCTTGCCCGAGAACATGCTGCCGCAGATCACCTCGATCCAGCCGAGCTGCGTTTTGACGAGCGCCATGAAAAGCGGATCTTATCGGACGGCCGCGGAGTCCCTCCCTCGTGACGTCGGCCCGAAGCGCTCGCGAAGCCGGCTCTCGAGCGCCCCGACGCTGTCGAAGACCTCGGTTGCGGCGGAGAGGACCCATCCGGAGGCCTCCGCCGCCGGCATGCCGAGGAGAAGGTAGACCGGCTTACCGAGCCGGTGAGCGATTGTCACTTCCGCAGCGGTTCCGCCTCCGGCTGCGGCGGCGCGATCCCAGAATGCGACCAGGTAGTCCGTGTCGGCTTCGATGTGGTCGAGGTCCCAGGCGATGATCTTGCGGACCACCTCCCGGAACCGATCTCCGTCCTCGAGCTTCCATCGGCGGAAGCCCGCGAGCTCCTCGTCGGTCAGGTTCTTCTTTTCGTCGGCGGCGGGGTCATAGACCTGGTGGCCGAGCTCCTCCCGCAGGAAGGCAGCGAGGTCTTCGCGCCACTTCCTCCCACCGTCGGCCGAGTGCTCGATGGCACCCGCGAGGTAAACCTTCACCGGGAGACGCCGATCTTCGGGCAGAGAGGGTTGACGGAGCAGATCTCGCAGCGGGGGCGCCGCGCAACGCAGATCTGGCGGCCGTGAAAGATGAGCCGGTGCGCGGCCATCGTCCGCCGGCCCTTCGGGACGAGGGCGTTCAAGTCCTGTTCGATTCGGACAGGGTCGATCTCGCGCGTGAAACCGAGGCGGCGCGACACGCGGGCCACGTGCGTATCGACCACGAAGCCCTCGTCCTTGCCGAATGCATTGCCGAGCACGACGTTCGCCGTTTTACGCCCGACCCCGGGCAGCGCGACAAGCTCTTCCATCGTGTCGGGCACGCGTCCCCCGTGCTCCGCCGCGATCGCCGCGCCGGCGCGCCGCAGGCTCCGCGCCTTGGCATTGAAGAAGCCGGTCTGTCGGATGTCGCTCTCGAGGGCCCCGGCCGGCGCGCGGGCGTAGTCCGCGGCCGTCCGGTACTTGCGGAAGAGCGCGGGCGTCACCAGGTTGACGCGGACGTCGGTGCACTGGGCCGAGAGCACGGTCGCAACGAGGAGCTCGAGCGGGTTCGAGTAGTCGAGAGAGCACCGGGCATCGGGGTACGCGCGCGAGAGAAGGCGGAAAACGGCGGAGGCGCGGCGCCGCTTCTGCTCGAACGATTCGAGCGCGGGCCGCCTCCGGGGCTTCGAGACCGGCAGAACTTTCTTCGTTCGCGCCACCAGGCGAGGATTCTACGCGCGCGGTTCACCGCCGCTTGCACATCTTCCGTTGCATTGACGCACTGCGACGGCGGTGGTATCTACGACTCGCCAAACCCGAGAGGAACGATTCGAGAAAGAGTCCGTCTGCGCGATCCCGCGGCGAGGAATCGCAGAAAGGAAGTCTTCGATGAACCGCTTCGCCTCCGGCCTTCTGATTGCGATCGCGTTCGCTCCGATCGCCCTCGGCCAGAGCACGACGGGCTCGATCAGCGGGACCGTCGTGGATACATCGGGCGCGGCGATTCCGAACGTTGCCGTGACCGCGCGGAACGTGGACACGGGCGCCGTCCGGAACGCGACCTCTGGGTCGGCGGGGACTTTCACGATCCCGATCGTGCCGGTCGGGACGTACGAAGTCGGAGCCGAGAGCGCCGGGTTTTCGGCCGCCCGGGTGGCGAACGTCGTGGTGGCTATCGGCAGCGACGCCAACGTCCGGCTCGTCCTGGAGCCCGCGGGAGTCCAGGCAGCCGTGACGGTCTCGAGCGAGGCGCCGCTGATCGAGACGTCGAAGTCTGCGGTCAGTTCGGTCGTCAGCGAACGGATGATCGCGAACCTGCCCGCCAACGGGCGCAACTTCATCGACTTCGTTCTCTCCACCCCCGGCGTCGTGCGCGACGAAGCTCGCCTCGGGGACATCGTCTTCGCCGGCCAGCGGGGAACCCTGAACAGCCTGGTCGTGGACGGCGCCGACAACAACAACACATTCTTCGGACAGGCGCTCGGCCGCACGGGATCGGGGCGCGCGCCCTACCAGTTCAGCCAGGACGCGGTGAAGGAGTTCCAGGTCAACATGAACGCCTACTCCGCGGAGTACGGACGCGCGGGCGGCGCCGTAATCAACGTCGTCACGAAGTCGGGCACGAACGACTTCCACGGCGGCGCGTTCTACTTCTACCGGGACAAGAGCATCAAGTCGATCGATTACATTGACGAGATCAACCACCGCCCGGAGGCGCCTTACCACTTCGATCAGTTCGGGGCGAGCCTCGGCGGACCGATCGTGCGAGACCGGCTGTTCTTCTTCGCGAACTACGACGGGCAGCGAAACAAGACGCCGAACACGGTCGTCCTGAACATCCCAGCGGGGACGCCGACGGACCCGGATACCCTCGCCGGCATCGCGCGGCTGACCCCGCTCGCCGCATCCTGGGACCGCAACCAGGATCAGGACGTCTTTCTGCTCAAGACCGACTACGAGATTTCTTCAAGCCACCACTTCTCGCTCCGCTACAACCGCCAGGACTTCACCGGGACGGGATTCGAGAACGGTGGCACGCAGAACTCCTTCGAGCACACTGGCGACTCGCTGGTGAAAACCGATACCCTGAGCGGCTCGCTCGCAAGCTCGCTCTCGGAGCGGATGTTCAACGAGCTCCGCGGGCAATACGCCAAGGACAGCGAGCCGGGCACCGCGAACAGCGCGAACCCGGAGGCGACGATCCGACAGGCCGGGGCGCTCGTCCTGACGATCGGGCGCAATTTCTTCTCGCCCCGCGAGACCACCATCAAGCGGTGGCAGGGTGCCGACACGGTTACCTTTCTCTTCAGGAGCCATACGGTCAAAGGGGGCGTCGACTACAACCGGGACGAGATCCTCAACTTCTTTCCGGGTAACTTCTCCGGGGCCTACACGTTCGCGAGCATCGCGTCCTTCCAGCGCGGCATGCCGAGCGGCGCCGGCGAACGGTACGTTCAGGCGTTCGCCGGCCCCGGAACGTCCGGCGCGACCACGCACCCGGACCTGACCGACTACGCGGGTTTCGTGACCGACGAGTGGCAGGTCACGCCCCACCTGACTCTGAACCTCGGTCTTCGGTACGACTACCAGAAGATCGCGCAGGGCGAGGTGCGGAACCCGGACACGCAGCTCGCCGCGGCGGGGCTCGACACTCGACGCATCCACGAGGACAAGAACAACTGGGGCCCGCGCCTCGGTTTCGCGTGGAGCCCCGGAACGGATAGCCGGACGGTCGTACGCGGGGGCTACGGGATTTTCTACGGCCGCACGACCGGGATCATGGTCGGCACGGCGCACTCGAACAACGGGATCAACGTCCAGACGATCACGTTTACGGGCAGCCAGGTCCCGACGTATCCAAACACGTTCTCGTCGATCCCGACCGGAGCTTCGATTCCGAAGCCGACGATTTTCGTGTTCGATCGCAATTTCGAGAACCCGAAAGTGACGCAGGCGAGCTTCGGAGTGGACCGCGCCCTGACGAACGACATCGGAGTCTCGGTCTCGTATATCTACGTCAAGGGGGACGATCTGCCGCGCTCGGCCGACATCAACCTGGGACCGGCGTCGATCGTGGCAGTGCCGATAGCGGGAAACGGGACCGCGATGGTCAAGCAGTACTCGACCGCTCGGCCGTTCACGAACTTCGCCCGGATCATCGAGTTCCAGAGCTCGGCTGAATCGAAGTACAACGGACTGACGTTCGAGCTCGTGAAGCGGTTCTCGCACAACTGGACGGCCCGACTTGCCTACACGTACGGGAAGGTCACCGACACCAAGCCGGACGCCACCGCGGTTGTGCCGCAGGGATCGGACGACAACAAGTTCGCCTCGGACCCGCTGGATTTCGCCACGGACGACGCGCCGGGAGACCTCGACGCGCGACACCGGGTCGTGCTCTCCGGCGTTTGGGACTTGGGCGAGCACGGCTCCGGCTTTTCCGGCTTCCTCACGTCCGGCTGGACGCTCTCCGGAGTTTTCATCGTCCAGACCGGCCAGCCCTATTCCGCTCTCGTGAACGGCGACCTGAACGGGGACGGCAACACGCGCAACGACCGGGCACCCGGGTTCTCCCGGAACAGCTTCCGTCTTCCGACGCAGGTCTCGTTCAATCCGCGGATCGCCAAGCGGATCCCGATCGGGCCGGTCAATCTCGAGCTCATCGGCGAGGCCTTCAACCTCTTCAACCGGACGAACCTGATCGGAGTCCAGGAGAACTACTACAACTACGCGAACGGAACGCTCACCCGTGTGGCGACCTTCGGGACGCCGTGCGCCGGAGGTCTCCCGTGCACCGCGGTCGCCGCCTCGTCGGGTCCGCGCACGTTTCAGCTCGCCGCGAAGGTGACGTTCTAAAGAAAGAGCCCGGCAGGTACGCGGAGGACACGCAGGGAGGCAGTCGAAGCGGGGCTCGGCGACGAGGCTTTGCGACCCGGATGGTGTAAAGGATTTGTAAATCCATTGCCGCGATCCAAAGCCTGTTATCGAATTGGCAGCACAAAGCAGGAGGAAACTCATGCGCAAGACCGTTCTCGTCGCTCTCGTGATTCTTTTCTGTCTTGCTTCCGCGGCCAGGGCGCAGACCGCGATCGCCCAGCTGACCGGCGCCAACGAATCTCCCGGTCCGGGCGATTCCGGAGGGTTCGGTCTCGCCGGTCTGCGGATCGAAGGGACGACGATCTCGTTCACGATCCTGGTGCAGGGCATCGCCACGCCGACGGCATCGCACATTCATCGCGGGGCGGCCGGAGTCGCGGGGCCGGTCGTCGTCACGCTCTCCCCGAGCTTCCCGAACAACGTCGCCACGGGCGTCGCATCGGCGAGCGCCGACCTGATCGACGAGATTCGCCGCAACCCCGGGGGCTTCTACGTGAATGTCCACAATGCCGCGTTTCCGAACGGCGCGATCCGCGGCCAGATCACTCCGGGCGTTTTCTCGGTGATGACGGGAGCGAACGAATTCCCGGGTCCGGGAGATCCCGACGGCTTCGGAATTGCCGTGTTCTACAACCAGGGAGGGGCGACCAATTACGCGATCCTGGTGCAGGGGATCGGGGCTCCGAACGCCTCGCACATCCACCGCGGCGCGCCCGGCGTGGCCGGCCCGGTCGTCATCACGCTGGCCACCTCGTTTCCGAACAACGTGGCGACGGGGAGCTTCACCGCTAGCGACGCGCTGAGCAACGAGATAATCACGAATCCTCTCAACTTCTACGTGAACGTCCACAACGCCGAGTTTCCCAACGGCGCGATCCGCGGCCCGCTGACCTTCGAACTGTACGCGTTTGCGATTTACTTCCCGATCGTCGGAAAAGCGGCCGGGTTGAACAACACGCAGTTCGTCGCGGACCTGCGCATCGTCAATACCACCGGCAGTCCGGCTCTGGTCCAGCTGGAATTCTTCCCGAGCGGGGCTGCCGGCAATTCCGTTGCGTCGGCGATCCACGGGATAACGGTCGCACCCGGAGCCGAAGCGGTCATCAACGACGTCGTGGGATCGCAGTTCGGGGCGACCGGCCTCGGCGCGCTCAAGATCGGTCACAACGGCGGCCTGCCGAGCGGAGTGCGGATCTTGAACGATCTGCGGCCCGTCAATCAGGGCACGACCGGCTTCTTCATCCCGCCGAGAGGTCTCTTCGGAGCCGTGACGAGCGGGATCCTGCCGTTCCTGTCACAGGCGAGCACCGAGGACATCCAAGCCGGGCTGGGGTTCCGCTCGAACATCGGGTGGTTCAATCCGAACCTGACGACCGCGGGCGCGACGTTCGTCGCGCACCGGGCGAGCGACGGGAGCGTTCTCGGGTCCGTGAGCGTCGGAATCGCGGGTCTCTCCCAGGTTCAGCAGGCCGTGTTCTCGCTGATCTCGGGCGTGGCCGCGGGCGACCAGGTCCAGACCGACTTCTACGTGACCTGGACTTCCACGATTCCGATTCACGTTTACGGCGCGGTGGTCGACGACAAGACGGGCGACGTCGTGTACGTCGACTGAGTCTCGGGGATCGGTCGGATTCTGGGCCCGGCGCTTGCACGCCGGGCTCTTTTCTTTCGGGTGGTGTCGTAAGAACAGCCGTGAAGTTCCGGTACGATACGCGCCGCCGGAACGGGGGGAACTTTCGCATGCTCAACCTCTTGCCGCGGGACGAAAAGTATTTCGAGCGGTTCACGGAGATGGCGGAGCGCATCTCTGAGAGCGCGAAGATCCTCGACCAGTTCTTCAACGACGCCTCGCCCGTCTCGACCGTGGCCGATCAGATCAAACGGTTAGAGCACGAGTGCGACGAGATCTCCCACGAGATCCTGCGGGGGATCGACCGGACGTTCATCACGCCGATCGACCGGGAAGACATACACCAGCTGGCGGTCCGTCTCGACGACGTGATCGACCTGATCGACGGGACCGTGCGGCGGCTCTCGGTCTTCAACATCTCGGAGCCGACTGCCCCGGGCCGAAAGCTCTCGGCCATCATCGTCAAGATCACCCTGGAGATGGTCGAGGCCGTCGGCGCCCTTCGGAAACAGAAGGGCGTCATCGAGCACTGCATCCGCATGAAGAAGTTCGAGAACGAAGGGGACGTGGCCTACCAGGAGGCGGTGGCATCGCTTTTTCGCGAGCCGATCCCGCCGATCGAAGTCATCAAGTGGAAGGACATCTACGAGCACATGGAGGAGTGCATCGACCACTGCGAAACCGTCGCCCATGTGCTCGAGAGTGTCGTCCTGAAGCACTCCTAGAAGGACGAGACCCGAGAGAGCCGAGCAGATTCGTCGATGACGTACGTCCTCTGCATCATCGCGATCGCGCTCGTCTTCGACTTCATCAACGGGATGCACGACTCGGCGAACTCGATCGCCACCGTCGTCTCCACCCGCGTTCTCTCGCCGTTCCAGGCGGTCTTCTGGGCGGCTTTCTTCAATTTCGTCGCTGCGTTCTCATTCGGCACGGCCGTCGCCAAGACGATGGGAAAGGGTCTGATCGACGTTTCCGTCGTCAATTCGGACGTGGTTCTGGGAGGCCTCCTCGGGGCGATCGTCTGGAACGTCCTGACGTGGTATTTCGGGATCCCGTCATCCTCCTCGCACGCGCTGATCGGGGGTTACACGGGCGCCGCGGTCGCGCGGGTGGGAATTCGGGCGATCGTGCCGGGAGCGGCTTGGGTGAAGACCCTCGCGTTCATCGTTCTGTCGCCGCTGATCGGCATGGCAGTCGGCTGGCTGCTCATGATCGCGGTCTCGTGGATCTTTCATCGCGCGACCTATGGTTCGGTGGACCGATGGTTCCGGCGGGCCCAGCTCGCGTCCGCGGCGGCGTTCTCCTGGTCGCACGGGACCAACGACGCCCAGAAGACGATGGGAATCATCGCGGGGCTGCTCGTGGCGAACCAGGCCGTCTTCGTCGATGCGTCACACCCGTTTCACTGGATGTACCTGCCGGACTTAAAAGAGATACCGCTCTGGATCATCCTGGCGGCGCATGCCGCGATCGCGCTGGGAACCTTGACCGGAGGGTGGCGTATCGTCCGGACGATGGGCACCCGCATCACCAAGTTGAAGCCGTTCTCCGGGTTCTGTGCGGAGACCGGAGCCGCCACGGCGGTTCTCGCCGCTTCGCACTGGGGCATTCCCGTCTCGACGACGCACACGATCACGGGTGCCATCGTGGGCGTGGGCGCCGCGCAGCGCTTTTCGGCGGTGCGCTGGGGCGTCGCCGGACGGATCGTCTACGCCTGGATTCTCACGATCCCGATGGCCGCGGTCATCGGAGCGCTCTCATACGGTGTTCTGTCGATCTTCGCCCGCTGACCGCCGTGAAGAGGCTCGCGATCCTTCTCCTCTGTTTCGCACCGGTCGCGCTCTCCGGATCCGGCCTGCCCGATCCGGCGCCGTTCGACGCGGTGCTCGCGTCGGGCGCCCGAAACGGCGGATTCGATTACCGCGGCGTGACCGGGCAGGAGAAAAAGCGTCTCGCGGCCTACCTCGCGAACCTCGGAGACGCGAAATCCACGGCAATGAACGCCGACGAGAAGAAGGCGTTCTACATCAATGCATACAACGCGATGGCGATCTCGATCGTGCTGGACCGATATCCGATCCGGAGCATCCGGGACGTGGACGGATCCTTCGACAAGATCAAACGGAAGATCGCCGGCGAGGTCCTGTCACTCGACGCGATCGAGAATCGGCTTCGCGCGCTCGGCGACCCTCGGATCCACTTCGCAATCGTCTGCGCGTCGGAGTCGTGCCCGCCTCTCGCCCCGCGAGCCTACACGGCGGAATCCGTCGCGACGGCGCTCGACCGGCAGGGCCGCGCTTTCGTGAACGACCCGAAGCGCAACGCGATCGACCGTGCGAAAGAGACCATCGCGTTGTCGAGGATCTTCGACTGGAATCGGAAGGAGTTCGAGCGCGACGCGGGATCCCTGACGAAGTACGTAGCCCGATTCGTCGAAGACCGGGAAACCGCCACCTGGCTCGCCTCGACCTCGCAGGCGCCAAAATTTCTGGACTACGACTGGTCGCTGAACCAAACGGAATCGCCTCGAGCCCCGTAGAAACGGGCGATCTCCTTTTCTCCAGGCCCCGCTCGCGGGGCCTTTTCTTTACGGAACCGGAGGTTTCGCGGCGCGCCGCGGCCGGTTCCGTATATTTTTGCGCTCGGCATGGTCGAACGCCGGCGGTTCGCTTGATTCGCCTAGCGTTGAAACCGGGCCGCGAAGAGTCCGTCCTGCGCCGGCATCCCTGGGTCTTTTCGGGCGCGATCGCGTCGGAGAGCGGTGACGGTTCCGACGGCCTCGCCGAGGTCGTCGACGCGGCGGGGAGACCGATCGCGCGTGGAGCGTACTCTCCACACTCCCAGATCGTAGCCCGACTCTGGAGCTTCGACGGCCGGACTCCGGATCTCGCTCTGTTCCGGGAGCGCTTCGCGGCGGCGCGGAAGCTCCGCAAAGACGTCCTGCCGGCCGACACCACCGGCTTCCGGGCCGTCAACTCCGAGGGGGACCTGTGTGCGGGCGTCCTCGTCGACGTCTTCGGAGAAGTCGCGGTGATGGAGCTCCTGACGGAGGGGATCGAGTGCTGGAGGGAGGAGCTGGAGCTCGCGGCGGGCGAGATCTTCGCCCCGGCGAGACTCATCGTCCGGGAGAGCGGATCGGATCGGGACCGGGGCGTGCGACGGTCCCTCAACCGTCTCCCCCCGAATGAGGGGGTGGATGTCGCGCCCTTCCTCGAGAACGGCCTCCGGTTTTTCGCCGACGTCTCTTCCGGCCAGAAGACCGGCTTCTACCTGGATCAACGCGACAACCGGTCCCGCCTCCGCTCGCTCGTGAACGGCAGGAACGTTCTCGACCTCTTCTCGTACTCCGGAGCGTTCTCCATCGCCGCGCTCGCGGGAGGAGCGCGGCGCGCCGTCGACATCGATTCCTCCGACGCCGCCCTGGCTCTCGCCCGGGAACACCGACGCGCCAACGGCTTTCCCGTGGACGATCGAGACTTCGTCCGGGCGGACGTCTTCGAAGATCTCCGCCGCCGGGCCGCGGACCGCGAGTCGTGGGATGTGGTCGTCTGCGATCCCCCCGCGTTTGCGAAGAAGCGGGGGGACCTGCGCCGGGCGGCCCGCGGCTATCAGGACGTCAACCGTCTGGCGATGTCGCTGCTCGCGCCGGGAGGATGGCTTCTGACCTGCTCCTGCTCCGGGCTGCTCTCGGCCGACCTCTTCCAGAAAATCGTTTTCTCGGCGAGCCTCGAGGCCGGCGGCGAGTTCGCGGTCATCGCGCGCGCCGGCGCCGGCGCGGATCACCCGGTTTCGCTCGATTGTCCGGAAGGGGAGTATCTGAAGGGACTCTGGCTTTCCCGGGCGGGTTGATGGGAGCCGATCGGATCGCGCTGCTCGGCCCTGCGCCTCCCGACCGCGGCGGGATCGCGCGCGAGACGGCGCTGCTCGCCGAGGAGCTCTCGACCCGCGTCGAGGTCTCCTATTTCACGTTCTCACGGCCGTACCCTCGGTGGCTCGATCCGCGGCGATTCGACGCGGCACCGGCCGCCGTCGGTTCGGTTCTGCCCGCCCGGTCTCTCCTCGACTACCGCTCGCCACGGTCGTGGCGGGAGACCGCGGACGAGATCGCCGCCGCTGGCGCGGACGTCGTGCTCGCGCCCTGGTGGACGTCTTTCTGGGGACTTCCGCTGCGCGCGGTCTTCCGCCGCTTGCGCAAACGGTCTCCGAGAACGCTCCGGGCGCTTCTCTGTCACAACGTGGACGATCACGAGTCCGGCTGGCTCCAACGATTCCTGGCGCTCGGCGCGTTCTCTTCGTCCGATGCCTTCGTCGTCCACGCCGAGGCGGACCGCCGCCGCCTCGAACGGCGCGTACCCGGGCGGCCCGTCGCAGTCCTGCCGCATCCGGTGGTCGGCGCGCCGCAGCCCGATCGGGAGACGGCGCGGCGCGAGCTCGAGATCACGACGCCGCTCGTCCTCTTTCTCGGTCTCGTGCGCCGCTACAAGGGCGTCGACGTCCTGCTCGACGCGGCCCCAGCGATCGTCGGCGAAACGGGGGCGCGGATCGCCGTCGTCGGAGAGGTCTTTCCCGACGCTCGCGACCTCGAAGAACGGCGGAGAAGGAGTCCCGTACGCGATGCGGTTCTCTGGCGCGACGAGTACGTCTCCGAGGAAGAGATGGCGCGCTGGCTTGCGGCATGCGACGTCGTCGTGCTGCCTTACCGATACGTCTCCGGCAGCGGCATCGCCGCGCGGGCGATTGCCGCGCGCCGCCCGATCTGCGCGGCGGCGGTGGGCGGTCTCGCGGAAACGGTCGAGCCCGGCGTCACGGGCGAGCTCTTCCCGCCCGGCAACTCCGGCGCGCTCGCGGAAGCGGTCGAGCGCGCGCTCGATCGCGGTTTCTCCGCCTACGCGCCCGGGCTCGAGCGCGCCGCGGAAGAAGCTTCGTGGCCGCGTTACGTCGAAAGCCTTCTTGCTTTTCTCGGCTCCGTCTCGCCGCGAGCGGAGGTCCGGGAGCTCCGCGCCAGCGCGCGGTAAACTGCCGCGCGGACATGGATTTCCAGCTGACGGAGGACCAGTCGCTCCTCCTTTCCGCCGTCCGGGAGTTCGCCGAAGACGTCGTCAAGCCCCGCGCGGCCTCGATCGACCAGACGGGCGAGTTCCCCCGCGACGTCTTCGCGCAGGCCGGCTCTCTGGGGCTCGCCGGCGTCTCGGTCCCGACCGAATACGGCGGCGCCGGGATGGACACCGTTTCGTACTCGATCGTGATCGAGGAGATCTCCCGGGTCTGCGCGAACACGGGGGTCATTCTTTCGGTCAACAACTCGCTCGTGTGCGACCCGATTGAGAAGTTCGGCAACCCGGAGCAGAAGGAACGGTTCCTGGTTCCGCTCGCCCGCGGCGAGAAGCTCGGCTGCTTTGCTTTGACCGAGCCGGACGCCGGCTCCGATGCCGCGAACCAGAAAACGCGGGCGGTTCGCGACGGCGACGTCTACCGGATCTCCGGCCAGAAGGTGTTCATCACCTGCGGGGAGAAAGCCGACCTGTGCCTCCTCTTCGCAATGACGCAGCCGGAGAAGGGGCCGCGCGGAATCTCCGCGTTCGTCGTCGATGCCAACAGCCCCGGCTTCGACCGGTCGCGTCACCAGATCAAGCTGGGCGTCAACGCGTCGGGCACCGTCGAGATCTTTCTTTCCGACGTCTCCGTCCCGGCAGAAGACCGGCTGGGCGAGGAGGGCGACGGATTCAAGATCGCGATGACGACGCTGGACGGCGGCCGGATCGGGATCGCGGCGCAGGCGGTCGGGATCGCGACCGAGGCGTACGAGGCGGCTTTGAACTATGCTCGCGCTCGCCGTGCGTTCGGGCGTGCGATCGCCGAGTTCCAGGTGATCCGGTTCTACCTCGCCGACATGGCGACAGACGTCGAGGCCGCGCGTCTCCTGACCCGCCGCGCCGCCGCGGCGAAGGACTGCGTGAGGCAGCGGGGAGGGAGGTTTTCTCTCGAGGCAGCGATCGCGAAACTCTTCGCGGCCGAGATGGCCCAGCGCGTGACGACCCGGGCGCTGCAGATTCACGGAGGTTACGGTTATACGAAGGAGTATCCGGTCGAGCGGAATTTCCGGGACGCCCGGATCACGGAGATCTACGAAGGCACGAGCGAGATTCACCGGCTCATCATCGCCAGGGAGATTTTCAAAGACGCCGGGTTGACGATCGGGTGAAGGTCGCCGCCGGGAGCTGAGAACGAGACATGCCACAGACGCGAATGTTCCGGGACCGGGTCGTTTCGATGGAGCAGACCCTCGAAGGGGGAGAAAAGCACCTCGAGCTCTTGAAAGGGCTCTGCCGGGAGGCGCTGCCGGAGCTCGCGTACTCGAGTCACTTTCTCGATCACGAGCGGGATCTCTTCGTGATGGAGCTCCTCGGGCGGGATGGCGGGCGCAAGCTCGTCGGCTGGACCCGAATGGTCCTCTTCGACGCGGAACGCATCCCAACCCTCTTGAGCGACCCGAGAAGCGTCCTGCGCGAAAGGATCGTCCAGCACCTGCGGGCGCAGGGCGGCCGACCCGAGATCGTCGTGACGTTCCGCCACCTCGAAGAAGGATGGATCGACACTCCCGAGCCGCGCCGCGATCGCCGGCGGCGCCGCAGAGGCCGCGGCGAAGCGAGAGGTGGCGAAAAGTCCGCCGTGCGGCCCCGCGCTGCCCCGCCGGCTCCGGCGCCGAAGCCTTCACGGCCGCCGCGCCCGGCGACGCCACCTTCCACCGCGCCGCCCCAGCAAGCGGCGCGTTCCCCGGAAGCCGGCGGGCCGGAAGGGCGTCGCCGGCGGTTCCGCCGCCGCCGCCGCGGTCGGAGTCCGGGAGGCGGAGGACAGCCGCCGCCGCCGCCGGCCCCATGAACTTCCAGCTCTCCGCCGACCAGCAGCGCATCCGCGAGGCGGTCCGCGACTTTGCCGAGAACGAGATCGCGCCGGGAGTCGCCCAAAGGGAGAGAGAAGAACGTTTTCCCGGGAACATCGTCCGGAAGCTCGGCGAAATGGGGATCCTCGGGATGATGGTCCCGGAGGAGTACGGCGGCGCAGGGCTAGACGCGCTCTCGTACATCCTGGCGGTCGAGGAGCTCGCGCGAGTGTGCGCCTCGACGGCCGTCATCATGTCGGTCAACAACTCCGTGTTCTGCTACCCGGTCTGGAAGTACGGGTCGGAGCGGCAGAAGCGCGAGATCCTCTCGGAGGTCGCTTCCGGGCGGACTCTCGGCGCCTACGCCCTTTCCGAGCCGCAGTCCGGCTCGGATGCCGCGAACCAGAAAACGCGCGCGAGGCGCGACGGCGGAGATTACGTCTTAGACGGCGCCAAGTCCTGGATCACCAATGCCGGTGAGGCGGGCTGGTACCTGGTCATGACGATGACCCAGCCCGACCAGGGAACGCGGGGCATCACCGGGTTCCTGGTCTCCGCGGACGACCCGGGTGTTCGCGTGGGCGCCCCCGAGGCAAAGATGGGGCTGCGCGCATCGAAAACCGCGGCCGTTTATTTCGACGACGTCCGGGTTCCAGAGTGGCGCCGGCTGGGGGAGGAAGGGGAGGGGTTTCCGATCGCGATGGCGACCCTGGATCATTCTCGGATCGGTATCGCCGCGCAGGGTGTCGGAATCGCGCGTGCAGCATACGACGCGTCGGTCGAGTACGCGCAGACCCGCGAGACCTTCGGAAAGAAAATCGCCGAGCACGAGGCGATTGCCTTTCAGATCGCGGACATGCGGGTGCAGATCGAGGCCGCGAAGTGGCTGACGTATCGGGCCGCGGTTCGCTCGGAGACCCCCGGCGTGCGGTACTCGAAAGAGTCCTCGATGGCGAAGGTGTTCGCGACCGAAATGGCGAACGTCGTCGCGGCGCGAGCGGTGGCCATTTTCGGGGGATATGGTTACTCCAGGGAGTACCCGGTCGAGCGCTACTACCGCGACGCGCGCGTGACCACGATCTACGAGGGAACGAGCGAGATTCAGCGCATCGTGATTTCGAAGAACATCCTGGCGGGGAGATGAACGATCCGGAAAACGACGTTCCGCCGCCCCCGCCCGAGCCCAAGGTGGAAGCCCCCCGTCCTCGGTCGGAAGCTGCGGCTCCCGGCGGGCGGCCGTCGTCGCGCCCGAGCCTTTCCGTGGAACGGGCTCCGGTTCTCCGGGAGCAGGCTGGCTACTCGTTTCAACTCGAGCCCCCCGACCTCGCCAACCTTCGAGAGCTGCCGAACGCGCGCGGAAAGAGCGACGAAGAGCTCGGCAAGGAATTCCTCGAAGCGCACGGCGATCGGCTCGTCGCCGCGATCGTGGACGATCTGCCCGCGCCGGCGTCGCTCCGGGTTCTCGTGGATCCGTACTCGAGGCAGGCTTTCCTCGCGCTGGGAAATCGGGTGAGGGGAATCGTCAGCTTTTAGGGTGGGAGGCGCGAGCCGTCGGCCGAGATTCTCGCCAGGTTCCTAGAGGTCCGCCGAGAACACCAGCAGACCTGCCCGCGACAGATGGGCCTTTCCCTGCCGGCCATCCACGCGGACCGAGTAGTCACCCCTGGCCGCTCCCGCGGCCTCGAGCGCGTCCGCCCAGCCTTCCGCTCGCGTTCGGAGGAATTCTTCCGCGACCGCGGGCTCCTCGCGGCCCTCGAAGTCGGGAAGCGCCTTCACGGCCCGGACTCCGTCGGGATCGAGAACGAACGCAAACCCTTCCCGCTCGACGCGATAGCTGCGGACGTTCCTTCCCGAGGGAGCCATTCCGGGGAATTTTACCGGCCGGGAACCCCTTTTCTCTCCTCGATGTCCCGGGCTCGAATCGTTGCCTCTCTCGCGCTCGGCGCGCTCCTTCTGGCGTCCGCGGCGCGGGCCGAGAAGATCCGCAACCACTTCGATTCCGACGCCCCGATGCGCGAGCCGGGGTTCTTCGACCTGGTCGTCTGGGGCGCTCCCGGGGAGGCCGCGTGGAAAGTCCTCGCGGATTTCAACCCTCCTTCCGCTCCCAACAAGCTGCTTCAGACGCTCGACGCGCGACCCGCCGGCTCGATCGCCGTCGCCCTGCGGAGGACTTACACGTTCGAAGACGGAACTCTCTCGGTGGGTCTCCGCAAAGGGTCGGGCTTGGGCGGCGTCGTCCTGCGAGCCGCCGGCGCGAAGGAATTCGTTCTGCTCTTAGTCGACCTCGGGAGCGGCAACGCCCGCCTCTGGTCCTATCGGGCCGGCAAGGGGACCGAGCTCGACCACGGAAAGGCGGAGCTTTCGCAGGAGTGGGGAACTCTCGCGATCACGGCGTCGGGGCCCTCGATCGTCGCGCGTTGGAACGACAAGCCGCTCGTCAAAGCGAGCGATCCGCATCCCATCTCGGGTCGCGTGGGTCTGGCGACGATGGGTCCGGGGGCGGTCTCGTTCGACGAGTTCGATTTCGAAGCAGCGCCGGCGCCTTCGCATTGACCTCCGGGCGAAAGCCCCGGGTCTCCGCGGCGCGGTCGTCAAGGGCGGGGACGAGCGCACCGAGCTGGTGTCGATCACGCACAGCACGTGTCCGTAATTCTCACGGCGCCACGGACGCCACGAACCGAAAGCGGCCACCTTCGACTTTGAGAATCACCGCCGGCTTGATCGGATTGCGGTCGGCGTCCATCGAGATCTTGCCGGACACCGCGGCGTAGTCCTTCGTGTCGGCGAGCGCGTCGCGCACGCGCTTTCCCTCCGTCGAGCCGGCCCGCGAGATCGCGTCGGCGAGCAACCGGAGGGCGTCGTAGGAAAGGGCGGCGATCGAGTCGGGTGAGACGCCGTATTTCTTTTGATACGCGCCGACGAACCGGCGCACTGCCGGAGAGGGGTCGTCCGCAGAGTAGTGATTGGAAAAGTACGCGCCCTCCACCGCGTCTCCGCCGATCTCGGTCAATTTCGGCGAGTCCCATCCGTCGCCGCCGAGCAGGACGGCGCGAAGCCCGAGCGCCTTCGCCTGGCGCGCGATCAAGCCCGCATCCGTGTAGTACCCGGGAACGACGAGCACGTCCGGGTCGAGCGGCCGGATGGCCGTGATCTGAGCGGAAAAGTCGCTGTCTCCCTCAGAGTATTTCAATTCCGCGACCACGCGACCTCCCGACCTGGTGAACGAGTCGCGGAAAGCCTGCGCCAGACCGACACTGTAGTCATTGCGCACGTCCACGAGCTGCGCCGCCGACTTTGCCTGCAGGTTGTTGCGTGCGAAGGTCGAGATCACGGCGCCCTGGTACGGGTCGGTGAAGCAGACTCGGAAGATGTAGTCCCCCTTCTTCGTAACCTCCACGTTCGTGGACGTCGGAGAGATCATCGGGATGCGGTAGCTCTGCGCGATCGGAGCGGCGGCAATCGTGCGGGAAGAGGCCTGCTCCCCGATGACAGCGACGACGTGATCGCGCGTAATGAGCTTCGAGACGGCGGAAGCCGCTTCGGTCGCCTCCCCGCGGTCGTCCTCGACCAGGAGCTCCATGCGCTTGCCGCCGAGCACGCCGCCGGCGGCGTTCAGCTCCTCGATCGCCAGCGCGACGCCGTTCTTCCCGGACAGCGCGAACGTGGCGGTCGGCCCGGTCAACGCTCCGTAGAAGCCGACTTGAATGCCCTCCGCCCCCGGCGTCTTCTCGCCTCCGCACTTCGAGAGAGAAAGGATTCCGGCGAGCGCCAGGAGCGGAATCGGCGAGCGGCGCCCGGACACGCGAGGATTATAGAGGCCGGAATTCCGAACCCGCTGATAGGCTTCGCGCGCACTTAAGAGAAGCGGATGAACGGATCCAAAACGTACGACGTTGCGATCATCGGGTCGGGTCCGGGTGGTTACGTCGCCGCGATCCGCGCCGCCCAGCTGGGCATGTCGGTCCTGATCGTCGAGCGGGAGCCGAAGCTCGGAGGCGTCTGCACGCTGCGCGGGTGCATTCCCACGAAGGCGCTCCTCCATACGGCGGACGTCCTCGAGGAAGCGCGGCACGGCGCGGAAGTCGGGGTCACGGCGCGCGAGGTCCGGCTCGATTTTCCCGCGACCATGAAGCACAAGGAGAAGGTCGTCCGCCAGTCGACGAACGGCGTCTCGTATCTGATGAAGAAGAACAAGGTCGATATCGCGACCGGCTTCGGGCGGATCGTCGGTTCCGGGAAAATCTCTGTCGCCGGCCCGGAGGGCGCGGAAACCGCCTACTCGGCGAAGAACATCTTGATCGCGACGGGATCGACGCCACGATCGCTCCCGGGCATCGAGATCGACCACAAGGGAGTGCTCTCGTCCGACTCGATCCTCGAGCTCGCGGAGGTCCCGAAGTCTCTCGTCGTGATCGGCTCCGGAGCGGTCGGAGTCGAATTCGCTTCCATTTTCTCGCGCTTCGGCGCGAAGACGACGGTGGTCGAGATCCTGCCGCGCATCGTCCCGCTCGAGGACGAAGAGGTTTCCCGCGAGCTCGCGGCGTCGTTCAAGCGGCAGGGCATCGCGGTCTACGTCGATACCCGCGTCGAGCGCGTCACCCGGAGCGACGCGGGGGTCGAAGTGATCGCCCGATCCTCGGGGGGCAAGACCGAGACTTTCCGCGCGGAAAAGATCCTCCTCGCCGTGGGGCGCAAGCCTCTTTCCGAGGGGATCGGCCTGGAGGCGCTCGGCGTCGCGACCGACCGCGGCTACATCCGGGTCGACCAGTGGATGCAGACGAACGTCCCGAACGTCTACGCGATCGGGGACGTCGTTCCCACTCCGTGGCTCGCGCACGTCGCGTCGGCGGAAGGCGTCGTGGCGGTCGAGCGCATGGCGAAGGGCGAAACGCGCCCCTTGAACTACGACCAGGTCCCGGGTTGCACCTACTGCGCGCCCGAGGTCGCTTCCATCGGTCTGACGGAGGCCGCGGCCCGCGAGCGGGGCTACGACGTGGCGGTGGGGAAGTTCCCTTTCTCCGCGAACCCAAAGGCGCGCATCGTCAACGAGACAGCCGGGTTCGTGAAGATCGTCGGCGAGAAGAAATACGACGAAGTCCTGGGCGTGCACATCATCGGCCCGAGGGCGACGGAGCTCATCGCGGAGGCCGGAGCGGCGTTGAAGCTCGAGGCGACGTCGGAGGAGCTGGTTCGGACGATCCACGCGCATCCCACGCTGTCGGAAGCGATCCAGGAAGCCGCCGAGGCCGTGGGCGGGCACTCCCGCCACATCTGAGTCGCGCGGCGCGCGAGAAGCACGCGCCGAAGACCGGCTGGTTAGTCCGGCGGAGCCGCGGTCCGCGCCGCCGTGCCCGCGTTCGCGGCTGCGGCCGCGCTCCGAGCGTGATCGATTTGCGAGTACCTGCCACCGGACGAACCGGTCCTGGGGCCCTGAAAGGCGAGGTCTCGGATCGGCACGATCGAAGTTGGATTCACTGCCGCCGCGGCGGTCGGAGACATCCGGGTGATCTGTTTCACGGTCGACTTGCGAACGCTGATGAGTGTGCCCGTGGGGTACTGATGGAAGAGGTAGGTCGTTCCTTTCAGCGCCGGGAGATCGCGGGAGATCAGCTTGCCCGAGGGAACCAGATCGATCTGGTAGAGCGCTTCTTCCGCGCCGAGCGCGAATGCACAAACGAGAAGAACTGTGGCCACCGCTAGACGTTTCGCCATCACCGTATCCCTCGCAGCAAAGCTATCACTCTTCTCGCAGGGGGATTTGAGGATGCGGGTGCAGGTCCGCAGGGCCTGTCCCCGCGATTGAAGGATGCGGGTGCAGGTCCGTAGGACCTGTCCCCGCGACATTACTGGGGGGGCTTCGGCGGCTCTCCGCTCGGCACGCCGGTCGGCGGCTGTCCCGGAGCCGTCTGGACCGCGGTGCCCGGCGGATAAGCGAACGACCGTCCTTCACGGTAATCGTTCGGCGACGCCGGGTATGGGAGCGTCTGTCCCGGAACCTGCTTCGAGTCCCAGCCGGGACGATAGTCGCGTGAGGGGTTCAAGAGTGCCTTCCCATCCGGCGCTTCTCCGGGGCGCATCACACCCGCCGCTTCAGAGGGCGTCGAACTCGCACCGTGCTCGCCCGTTGCCCCGAGGACGATGACCTCTCCGGGCCGGGGCTTATGCACGTCCGCCGTCTTCGCGAGCGCAACGGTGACGACGCGAGAGACGTCCGAGCGCTTCAGGCTCATGAGCGCGCCGTCGGGGTAGCGGGAGAAAACGAGCCGGGTTCCGTGCGGAACGGGCGGCGTGCGCGCGATGATCTGCTGCCCGCCCGCGAGCTCGATCCGGTAAACCATAGGCTCGGCGGCGCCCGCAGCGGGCGGCGCGAGGAGCGCGACCAAGACCGCCGCGGCGAGAAGACGGGCCACGAGCCGCATACCGGGAATTGTTGCACGTTCCGCGCCGCCTTGAGCAAGTCGCGGGGACAGGCCCCGCGGGCCTGCACCCGCATCCTTATTCAGTCTGGGGAATGAATAGAATGGGCGGCTTCCGAGAAATGAGCCAGGAGAACAGCCGTCCAGCGCCGGATCTCTCCGCTCTCCGAATCCGGAGGGAGCCGGAGAAGTCCGGCCGCCCGAGGGGATTGCTGCTCGGCGGCGCGATCCTGGTGGTCGCGGCCGGTGCGGCGGCGTACTTTTTCGCGGGCCGGACTCTGCGTCCCAGGTCCGTCGAAGCGGTCACCGCGTCTCTCCTGACGGAGGGTCAGGCGACCACTCTCCTGACGTCCACCGGCTACGTCGAAGCGGAGCGCAAGGCGGACCTCTCCCCGAAGATCACTTCCCGGATCACGGAGTTGAGCGTCACCGAAGGCTCGCGCGTGAAGACCGGGGACCTCATCGCCCGCCTCGACCACACCGACTTGGACGCGCAGCTCGCCGAAAAGGAGGCTTCGTGGGTCAACGCCCGGGCGGAGCTCGAGAGGCAACGCTCCCTTCACGGGGAGGGGCTCTCTCCGAAGGCGTCGCTCGACGCCGCCGTGGCGGCGGAAGCGACGAGCCGCGCCGCCGTGCGGTACGTCCGGGCATTGCTCGACTACACGGTGATCCGGGCGCCCTTCGGCGGAGTCGTCACCGCGAAGCGCGCCTTCGTGGGCGAAGCGGTTTCGCCGTTCGGCTCCTCGCCGTCGGGCGGAGGCTCGGGCGGCGCGATCGTGACGCTGGTGGAGTTCTCGACGCTCTACGTAGGAGCGGATGTCAACGAAGCAAACCTGTCGAAGCTCGGCCCGAAACAGCCAGCCGAGATCACTCTCGACGCCGTGCCGGCCAAGACCTACCACGGCTTTCTGAGACAGATCGTGCCGGCGGCCGACCGGCAGAAGGCGACCGTCCGAGTGAAGGTCGCATTCTCAGACGCGGACGAGAAGATCCTTCCGGACCTCTCGGCGCGCGTCTCGTTCACGGCGGAGCCGACCCAGGGAAAGACCGGTCGCACGCGGGTTCTGGTCCCGAAATCGGCGATCCGGACGGTGGATGGGCGGACCGGCGTGTTCCGTATCGTCGACGACCGCGCGCGATTTCAGCCGGTCAAGGCCGGTCCGGAGAAAGAGGGCCAGGTCGAGATCGTCGAAGGCCTCTCGGGAGGGGAGCGGCTGGTCTCCTCCTCTTCCGGCGAGATCCGCGACGGCGACCGGGTCCGGGTCGAAGGAGAAAAATCATGAGCTCGGCACGTGCCCGGAAGGAAGAGAAATGAGCGACATCATCGTCCTCGATCACGTCGAGAAGGTCTACCGCCGGGACGCGCTCGAGATCCCGGTCCTGAAGGACATCGCGCTGAAGGTCCCGGAGGGCGAGTTTCTCGCACTCATGGGTCCGTCCGGCTCGGGCAAGACCACCCTCCTGAACCTGATCGCCGGCATCGATCAGTCGACGCGCGGCCGCATTCTCGTCGGAGGCGTCGACATCTCGACGATCTCGCAGACGCAGCTCGCCAAGTGGCGCTCGCAGACGATCGGGTTCATCTTTCAGCTCTACAACCTGATCCCCGTCCTGACGGCCTTCGAGAACGTCGAGCTCCCGCTGCTCCTGACGAAGCTCTCCCGGGCCGAGAGGCGCCGGCACGTCGAGGCCGTGCTCTCGATCGTCGCTCTCTCTGACCGGATGGACCACTACCCGCGGCAGCTCTCCGGCGGCCAGGAGCAGCGGGTCGCGATCGCCCGGGCGATCGTCTCGGATCCGACCATCCTCGTGGCGGACGAGCCCACCGGCGACCTCGACGCGAAGTCGGCGGAGGAAATCCTGGTCCTGTTGAAACGGCTGAACGAGGAGTTCCACAAGACGATCCTCATGGTGACCCACGATCCGAAGGCCGCGTCGCGCGCCCACCGGATGGTGCACCTCGACAAGGGCGTTCTCGAGTCCGACGAGCTCACCGAGACCGGGCATCTGCGGCGCGTGTGAGGAGCCGGCCATGAAGTACTTCCGCCTGATCTGGAAGAACGTCTTCCGAAAGAAGACTCGGACGGTCTTGACGACCGGCTCGATCGTCCTCGTACTGGTTCTGATCGTCGTCCTCGTGTCGTTGTTGAATGCGATGGAAGCCGATCCCTCGGGCGGCCGCGGCGCAAACCGCCTGGTCGTCCAGCACGCCACGGGCCTGGCGTCGTTCTTGCCGCTCTCCCAGCGGCAGCGCATCGAGCAGATTCCGGGCGTCGTCGCGGTCTCGCCGGAGATCTGGTTCGGCGGCGTCTACAAGGACGACCGGCCGGAGAACTTCTTCGGACAGCTCTCCGCCGACCCGGAGAACTTCTTCGACAAGATCTTCGACGACGCGACGATCGATCCGGCGGTCAATGCCGAATGGAAGGGAACGCGAAACGGGTTCGTCGCGGGGGCAAATCTCGTTCAGAAGTTCGGCTGGAAGAAGGGGGATCACATCCAGCTGCGCGGGACCTACATCCCGGTCACGCTCGACCTGGTTTACATCGGCAAGTACAACGCGGGCGACGAGTCCAACGTCTTTTTCCAGAACGAGTACCTGAACCAGTCGAAATGGTTCGGCGCGAACCGGGTGACCGGGATCTACTACATGAAGGTCGCTTCGACGCAAGACCTCCCGCGGGTCGCCGGGGCGATCGACCGGATGTTCGAGAACAGCGACGCGCCGACCAAGACGATGACCGAGAAGCAGTTCCAGGCTCAGTTCATGGAGATGATGGGAAACATCAAGGGCCTGATCCGCTGGATCTCGCTCGTGATCCTCTTCGCCGTCACGCTGATCGTCGCCAACACCGTTGCGATGTCGGCGCGCGAGCGCGTGACGGAGATCTCGGTCATGCGCGTGCTCGGTTTCCGAAGGACCCACGTCCTCTCCTTCATCCTGTCGGAATCCGTCCTCATGTCTCTTCTCGGGGGGATCGTCGGCGTCGTCCTGGCGAAGTTCGTCATCATTCCCGGGATGGTGAAGGGAATGCAGACGACGCCGATGGCCCCCTTTCTCATCAACTTCCGGGTGACCTGGCAGGTTTTGCTCGCCGCCTTCGGGATTTCCGTCGGCGTCGGAGTTCTCGCCGGTTTCGTCCCGGCGATCCGATCCTCCCAGGTCCGCATCGTCGACGGCCTCCGGCAGGTGGTTTGAAAGAGTCGCGGGTCTGATCCCGCAGGGGTCAGATCCGCAGCAGGAGAAGAATGGCCATTCCTCTGAAATACAACCTCCGAAATCTCCTGGTGCGGAAGGTGTCGACCGCCATGACGGTGTTCGTCATCTGCCTCGTCGTCACGGTTTTCCTGTTCGTGCTGTCGCTCTGGAGCGGCGTCACGCGGACCCTTTCGACCAACGCCTCGGATCGCAACGTCGTCACGATGCGCGTCGGGGCGCAGGCGGAGATGCAGAGCGTCGTGACCCGCGACTCCGCGGATCTCATCCGTTCGCTCCCCGGGATCGAGCGCGACGGCGGCGGGCAGCCTCTCGTCTCTGCCGAGCTCCTGACGCTGGTGAACATTCCGAAGACGGACGGCAAGAGCACCAACGTTCAGGTTCGCGGAACCTCTCCGGCCGGGATGGCGCTGCGGCCGTCGATCCGGATCGTCGAGGGCCGGATGTTCCGGCCCGGCACGAACGAGGCGATCGTCTCGAAAGTCCTTCCGTCGCGGATCGCGAGCGTCTCGATCGGCGACACGCTGAAGTCGGGGAGCTATCGCTGGAAGGTCGTCGGCTACTTCGACGCCTCGGGCTCCGCCTACGACTCCGAGATCTGGACCGATGTCGCGGACCTTCAGGCGCAGAGCAAGCGGCCGATCTTTTCGATCGTATATGTCCGCACGACCGATGCCGAGAGCGCTCGGCGCTACATCGAGGCGGTCAAGGGAGACCAGCGCCTGAAGCTCGAAGGCAAGACCGAAAAGAAGTACTTCGAGGAGCAGATGGTCACGGGCGCGCCGATCAAGATCCTCGCGATCCTCGTGGGCGTCTTCACCGCGATCGGGGCATCCTTCGGGGCCATGAACACGATGTACGCACAGGTCTCCGCGCGCATCCGGGAGATCGGGACTCTCCGGGCGATCGGGTTCTCGAGGCGGTCGGTCCTCGTCTCGTTCATTCTGGAAGCACTCCTTCTCTGTCTGATCGGGGGGATTCTCGGGACGGCTCTCGCGTTCATCCTGTTCAACGTGGTCATTACCAAGCCGACCGGGACGATGAACTTCCGCACCTTTTCGGAGATCCTCTTCAACTTCCGGCTGACGCCGCCCTTGATCGCCGGCGGTCTCGCCTTCTCGCTCGCGATGGGCCTCTTCGGCGGCTTCTTTCCCGCGGCACGGGCGGCGCGGTTGAAGATCACCTCCGCGCTCCGGGAGATCTGAAGACCTCGTTCGATTGAAGCGCGCGCGGGCCGACCGCAAGATCGCGTCGAGGTCGAAATTCTCTCTGCCCTTTGCGAGGAGATCGAGCGCTCGCTCCGGGCGCTCTACGATCCAAAGAACCGACCGGCTCCCTCGCTACCTCAACCACTACAATCTCAGGAGACGACATGCCGCTCTCAACAAACGCACCCCAGCTCAACGCCTCCGTGAACAACCTCTTGAGAACTGACAGCTAGAACGCCATCGGCTCGACCCGCCGATTCCCATCACCGTCTTCCATGATCCGGCCCCACGGCACGTTCGGGTCGTGCTCGAACACGCACAACCACTTTTCCCCGACGGCGCGCTCGAGAAGTCTCTTCTTGTTCTCGATCAAGTCCACGGGATAGAGGTCGTAGCCCATGATCCAGGGGATCGGGACGTGGGCGGTCGTCGGCAGCGCGTCGGAGAAGTAGAAGGCGGTCCGCCCCTCCGAGTCGATCCGGATCGCCTGCATTCCCGCGTTGTGACCGCGGACCGGAACGACCGTCAGTCCCGGACGGACCTCGACTTCGCCCGAGATTGCCTCGATGCGCCCCGCATCCGCGCATGCCTCCCAGTCTTCGCGGCGGTAGGACGCCCGGTCCCGCTCGTTCGGCGCCCGCGCGTGCGAGAGCTCCTCCGCCTGGACGAAAACGGTCGCGTTCCCGAAGGCCGGGATCGCGCGGCCTCCCTCGAGCCGCGTCGCGCCGCCGGCGTGGTCGAAGTGGAGGTGCGAGAGGATCAGCGCATCGACGTCTTCGGGACTGACGCCCAGCTGCGCCAGCCCTCCGGCGATCGACCTCGAGCCGTCGATCGCGTACATCCGCCGGAATTTCTCGTCCCACTTCTCGCCCAGGCCGCTCTCGATCAAAGCGGTGTAGCCGCCCCCCCGCACGAGGAGACAGTTCGTCGCGAGCCCGATCCGGTTTCGCTCGTCGGCCGGGAACTTTTTCTCCCAGAGGACCTTTGGAACGACCCCGAACATCGCCCCGCCGTCCAGGCGAAAGCCGGAACCGCGCACGATGTCGAGCTCGAGCTTCCCGAACCTCATCGCGGAATCGTGTCATTCCGAGGAGTGAAGCGACGAGGAATCCGTTGTCCTGAGGAGCGTAGCGACGAAGGATCTGCTCCTTTGACGGCTGAGACCCTTCGCTTCGCTCAGGATGACCGCGACGCGGTCAGGTCCCTCGCTTCGCTCGGGATGACAATAGGCTTCGTGCGCCTCCACTTCTACGGCACGAAAGGTTACGTCGAGGAGTCGTCGCCGGAGCACTCCGGCCACTCCGCCTTCACGGTCGAGGCGGAGGGATTCCGCGTCCTCTGTGACTTCGGCGAGAACCGCCGGGGGCTGCTCGAGAAAATCCGCCCCGACGCGATCTTCGTTTCCCATGCACACCCCGACCACTCCTGGGGGCTGGAGGAAGGAACCTCTGCCACTCTTTACGCGTCGGAGATCACCCACTCTCTGACGGAGAAGTTCCCGATCCTTAACCGCGTGATTCTCGAACCGGGGAAACGCGTCTCCGTGGGTCCCCTTCGCCTGACGGCGTTTCCGGTGGTCCACTCCGTCCGCTGTCCGTGCGTCGCCGCGCGGCTGGAGATCTCCAGCCGCGTTCTCGTCTACTCGGGCGACATCGTGTCTTTCGAGAGCCCGGAAGACGCGCTCTCGGGCGCGGACGTCTACGTCGGCGACGGCTCGACTCTCAAGGGCTCGCTCGTGCGACGCCATCCGAGCGGCGCTCTTCTCGGCCACACCACCATGCGCGCCCAGCTCGGCTGGCTCGCGAAGTATGGGATCCGGCGGGCGGTCTTTTCGCATTTCGGAAAGGGACCGATCGAGATGGGGGAGGAGGCTCTCGCGGAGGCGCTCGGGAAGCTCGCTTCCGAGCGCTTCGCCGAGTGCGAAGTCACGCCCGCGTGGGACGGCCTGACTCTCGAGATCTGAGAGCGGCCAAGGTGTTGGGTGCAGGTTCGTGGAACCTGTCCCCCAGGCAATTCTCGTTACCGCGGCGACGACGCCATTGCCGATGCCACGGTGCCGGAGGCGCCGAGCGTCGCTGCGGTCGCCCCGCCGGACGAAGTCCGCGCGCTCGCCGGGACGACGATGGTGGTCGCGGAGCCTGCCGTGGTCGGGCTCGTCTGCGTGAACGCCGCGCCCGTCGCCGCCGGGAAGCCGTTCGTGTCGATCGGGACCGTGGCGGTCGGCGAGCCGAGAGTCGGGAAGCCGTTGGGTCCGATCGCGAGCGCGGGCGCGCTTTGAGCCGCCGTCGTCACGGGGATCGGGAACCCGTTGGGGCCGATGACGAAGCCGCCCGTCTGGTCGGTCAGACCGCCCGGGCCCGGGGTCGCCCGGACGAGATCGCCGGGGAATACCTGTTGCTCGATCGTGGCGCTTAACGGCCTGACGGCCGCCCCCGCGCGCGGAGAGACGACCACCGTGTCGACCGGAGTCGACGACGTTGCCGGGCTGGTCGAACCGAGAAAGACGACCTGACCCGGCGCGAGAGCCAATCTTGCGGAAACGAAGACGGTGGCGCGGGAGGCCATGGCGGCGGCCTTCGCGGCTTCGAGATCTCCTCGAAGGATGACGATCTGGTTGCCGGAACCGGCGATCGTGATGGTCTTCGAGGCCGTCGCGACGGGGATCGGCCCGACCCGCTTGAACGCCGCCGTCTGGCCGGCGACTGCAAGGGCGAGCAAGCCGAGCAGGAAAACTGCGAGAACGAGCACTTTCGTCTTCATGGCAAATACCTCGTGGAAGATTTTCCGCAACACGTCATGTCCGAAAGAACAGCGTTGCAGGATCCGTTCCGGCGCCGATCTCCTTTCGCCCGAAGGGCTCCCAATGGATGAGCGCGCGGCCGGCGCGCGCGGCTCGCTTCGGGGCGAGCGTCAGGCTTCGGTCGGGAGGCTCGAGCCGGGTGTCGGGACGGGGCGGCTGGCGGTCGGCAGGGGCAGGCTCGTTTTTCCGGGCGAGCCTTCCGCGATGACGACGGTGCGGCGGGCCTCCCGGGCGCGCTTGTAGAGGGCGAGCAGACCTCCGCCCATCATCACGTAGAAGCCGCCCCATACGAGGTTGATCAAGGGCTTCCGGGTGACTTCGACGGAGAGCGACTCGTGCGTCGCGGCCTGGTGCTCCGCGCCGGGGTCTTTCGAGAGACCCCGCAGGCGAAGGACGACGGAGCCGTCGGAGGGCGACACCGCCAGTACCTTCATGAAGGCTCCCGGGCGTCCGGGGATCTCGAGCTCCGGCGCTTCCGGCTCGCCCCGATCCATGTGGTAGACGAAGCGGAGCGTCGCGTCGTGCTTCGTGCCGTCGGGGGGCGTGATCGTGAGCTCGGTCAGAACCAGGATTTCCTTTCCGCCCCGGAACATCGCGGAGCGGTCGGCGTTGAACTCGCGGAAAGTGAAGCCGGTTCCCTCGACGCTCGTCGTCGTCCCCTTCGCGAGCTGCACGTCGCGGCCGATCCGCTCCGCCTGGCCCGGGTCGTACTGCTGCGGTGAGATGTAGTCGTCGAGCACCGCCGAGCGCCGGATCGCCGGATTCGCCATGAGCTGCCCCGTCTTCGTGTTCAGATACATCTTCGGATAGGCATATCCGACTTTCTTAGCGGCCGTCTCGACGCGAATCTCCATCGCCTGCTTGCGGGTCGCGGTTCCCGGCACCACGCGCAGGAACGTCAGGGTCTCGTCGCCCACTTTCGTCGGCCGGTCTCGCACGAGAGTGACCCTCTGCGAGCGGGCGTAGACGCCGGAGACCACGATGCCGGCGAGCATGATGCCGACGCCGACGTGGGCGAGATATCCGCCGGCGCCGCCGAGCTTCCCGTTTTTCGCCTTGCGCAGGACGGCTCGGAGGTTCATGTCCGCTCCGAAGCCGGATGCGAAGAGGAGCACGAGGCTCGCTGGATCGCGGGCGCCGAGCACGAGAGCGAGGAGAACCACGCCCGCGCCCACCGCCAGCGATCGGAGGGCGTTGCCGAGAAGCTCCCGGGCGGACGCAGCCTTCCACGAGACGAACGGGACGAGCCCTGAGAGGACGAGCAGCAGGAGCGCGGCCGGCGTCGCGGTCCTTGCGTAGAAGGAGGTCTGCACCTGCGAGGGATTGCCGGACAGCCTCGTCAGGAGCGGCGCGGATGTTCCGAGCAGGATCACGAAAGCGAGCGCGCAGAAGGACGCGATTCCCAGAATGAAGAGGACGCCCCGCGAGAGCAGTCCCGGCTCCTCTTCGGCGAGAACGGGAATCGACCGCCACCGGATCGCGATCAGACCGATCGAGAGAGCGACGAAGGCAACCAGGATCCCGACGAGCCAGCCGGTGATTCCGAGGTCGATGAACGAGTGGACCGAGAAATCGGCGAGAACGCCCGAGCGCGTCAGGAACGTGCCGTAGAGGATGGTCGCGAATGCAGAGCAGGCGAGGATCAGGTTGATCTTGCGGTGGCGCTGCCGCACCCGCTGGAGAAACATCCCGTGGACGAGCGCGGCGGTGAAGAGCCACGGGACGAGGCTCGTGTTCTCGACGGGATCCCAGCCCCAGTAGCCTCCCCACCCGAGCGTCTTGTAAGCCCAGTAGCCGCCCATCAGGATCGCCGTCCCGAGCGTCACGAAGGTCAGGAGCGCCCACGGGATCGCGCGCGTGACCCAGCCGTCCCACCGCTTTTTCCACAGCGCAGCAATCGCGAACGAGAAGGGGACCGAGAGGGACGCGAAGCCGAGGAACATCACGGGCGGGTGAATCACCATCCAGGGATCCTGGAGGAGTGGGTTCAGCCCCACTCCATCTTCGGGAACGGGCGGAGGCAGGAGCTTAAAGGGAGACTGCTTGCAGAGGATCGCGACTAGCCCAAGAAAGGTCGCGAGGTAGACGATCATGACCGGCGCTTCCTGCTCTTTCGCGCTCCGCCAGACGACCAGCCCGATCAAGGCTCCCCAGAAGCACCAGAGAAGGAACGAGCCCTCCTGTCCCGCCCACAGGGTCGAGACGAGGAAGTGGAGCGGGAGATCGCGGCTCGAGTAGGAGTTGACGTAAGAGACGTCGAAGCGGTGCTGCAGGAGGAGTGCCAGCAGCACAGCGCTCGACGCGACTATCGACGTCGCGAAGGCGGCGTAGGCACTGCGGGCGAAAGCGAGAAGGTCGCTTCGGCCCCGGTCCACGCGGACGTACGCGACGAGAGAAGCCAGCCCGAAGAGAAGCGCGGCCCAGATCGCGGCGACGCCCGGCCAGAAGTACATGGGAGAGCCGCCCTTCAGGACTTCGGCGGCGGCCGGCCGGAGGGATACGCCCTCTCGACTTCCGCGCCCTGGTACTTGGAAGGACACTTCACGAGGAGCTTCTCCGCGTCGATCCGGCCTTCGCGGTAGCGCCCGATGGCGACGATCGAGATCGCGTCTTTGAAGTTCGCGGGCCGGATGCCTCCGTAGACGACCGGCATCCGGCGGCCCTTCTCGTCCATGAGGTCGAAGGAGAGCCGCTGCGTGGCGGTGTCGTACCGGTCGCTCGTCTTGTCGAGACCGCCCATGACCTGGACCACGCCGCGCGCCTTCCGCGCCTCGTCGAACGTGAGGTAGGGAGTGAGGGTCTTCGTGAAGGACGTCACTCCCAGGAGGACGAAGACGACCGCGAGCCCGGCCGCGATCCAGTATCCGGTCTTCATCGATTTCGTTCCCGTTCGGTCAGGCGCCGGTCGAGCCGCCAGACGTAGAAGAAGAGCCCGATCCAGATGACGACGTTGACCGCGGCGAGAAAGGCGAGGCTGCTCACCAAACGATTCTTTCTTCCCGACCCGAGAAAAGCAACGTTTTCGGCCGTCTCCGTGATGCAAACGCATCGGTACGCGGAACATTCCTCATCGCCCTCATCGCCTCTCCGCGTGCGCCAGCCGCGTCTCCAGCTGGAGCAGCCAGAGGAAGATGCCGGTGAAGCCGGCGAGACCGGCGAAGAAGACGGTCTTTGTCGGAACGTCCATCAGGATCTTCCCCTGCGGGTTGATGACGGTCTGCGGGTGGAGGGACTCGGTGACGCGCGGCGCCACGAAGACAAGGAAGGGCATCAGGACCATCGCGAACAGCGCATAGGCCGCGGCGATTCGGGCGCGGCGCTCCGGGTCGTCGACGGCGGCGCGGAGAAAGAGGTACGCGCCGTAGAGGAAGAGGAGGAGCAGGTACGAGGATTCCCGCGGATCCCAGTTCCAGAAAGATCCCCACATGATCCGGGCGAAGAGAGACCCGGTCACGAGGGTCAGGGACGCGAAGAGGAGGCCGAGCCGGACCGCCGCATGGGCGATCTCGTCGAAGCGGGGATTCCTCGCGAGGAGATAGGCGAGCGAATACGCGGCCGCGACCAGAAAAGCGAGCGCCGCCGTCCATGCGCAGGGAACGTGGAAGAACACGATCCGCGACGACTCGCCCAGGAATCCCTCCGCCGGCTCGACCCAGAGGAAAGCGCCGGCGATCACCGCCGCCATGTACGGCAGGAGCAGAAGTTTCAGAAGTTTCATCGTTCCCGTGAACTGCGGCGGGTGCAGGCCCCTCGGGGCCTGTCCCCGCGACGTTCTCAATCCTCCCACGCCGCTCCCGCCAGTAGATAAGCGGCGCAAGTCGCGGCCCCGTCGTAGGCCACGAGCACGCGGAGCGGCGTCGCCCCAAAAGATCCTTCCGATGCTGCCACGGTGGCCGCGATCGCCGGAAGAAGCAGGGGCACCAGCAGAGGAAAGGAGACGACGAGAAAAAGAACGTTGCGCTGTCCCGCGCGCGCTACGAGCGCCGAAAGAAACGTCGAGACGATCGAGAGCCCCCAGCCCCCCAGCAGCACGACGACGGCGAGGGCGGCCGGGGACCCGACACGCCACTCGAGGAGCAGGGCGAACGCGGGGACCGAGAGCGCGGCGATCGCGAGAAAGAGGAGGAAGTTGTAAAACGCCTTTCCGGCGAGGACGACGATTCCCGGGGCGACGGCGCGTAGCGCGAGGCCGGTGCCGCTTTCCTCCTCTCTCACAAACGCGCGCGGAAGGCCGGTCGCCGCGGAGAAAAAGAGGATGATCCAGAGGAGCGACGCGTCGAGGCCCGCCCGCGCATCCGCAGGAAGGCCAAAAGGGCCGATCGCGTAAGAGACCAGCGCGAGAGCGGTCGCCGCGAAAAAGAAGATCGAGCCGAGCGCGATCGAGCGCCGGAGCTCCTGCGAGGCGTCCTTGGCGCAGACCGCTCGGGCGCGGGAGAAGAACCCGAGCCGGCCGCCGGAACCGCTCACGTGTCCCGTGTCCCGATTCCCGTGTCCCGTCCTTCGAGCTCCAATACCGTATCGGCTGGCGGCAGGTCTTCCAGATCCGTCGCGGCCACGATCACGGGCCCGCCCGCGGCGGCGGATGCGACGAGGCGCCGGACGGCTGCTCGCCCGTCCGCGTCGAGCCCGGCCATCGGTTCGTCCAAGAGCACGACTCCCGGGTCCAGCAGAAAGGAAAACGCGATTCGCAGCCTCTGCCTCATCCCCGTGGAGAAGTGCTCGACCGGGACGCCGGCGCGGTCGAGATCGACGGCGACGAGGCGCTTGCGGAGGTCGTCCGGCTTCGAAACGAAGCCGGCGGCTCTTCGAAAGAACGCCAGGTTCTCTTCCGCGGAGAGCTCGGGGTAGAAAGAGAGATCGGGCCCAGACCATCCCACGCGGGAGCGGCGCTCCTCGCGCGAAAGCTCCCTGCCGTCTCTTTCCACGCGGACCGCGCCGCCCGAGGGTCGGAGGAGTCCCGCGAGGATCTTCAACAGGGTCGTCTTCCCTGTCCCGTTCGCTCCGATGACGGCGAGAACGCCGCGATCGAGACCGAAGGAGACGCCGGCGAAGAGCGGGACCCCCGCGAACGACTTCGAGAGGTCCCTCGCTTCAATTCGCGCAGAAGCCACGACTCCCCGGCACGATACCAGAGCGGCCGCCGGCGCTCGGCTTGAAATGCGGTCCGCGCTTCTCCTATGATCCGCCCGGTTTTGGGGACAGATTTATTTTCTCGGCGTTCTCTGTGATCCGCCCAGCTTTGGGGAGCGACCCGCGGCCCGCCTAGAAGTCAGAAAATAAATCTGTCCCTCGAAGGAGAACCGATGTCGAAGCGCGCGCTCGTTCTACTCCTGACGCTCGCCGTTCCTCTCTCGTTCGTCGCCTGCGGTGGCGGCAAGGACGAGGATGCCCTGCTCCAGGAGGAAGCGACCCCCGCTCCGGCCGCCGCGGCTCCGGCCGCCGGAGCTCCTCCCGCCGCGGGCGCCCCGGCCACGGGCAGCGCGATGGTGACCGGCAAGGTGGCGTTCGCGGGCACCGCCCCGACCATGGAAAAGATCAAGATGGAGGCGGACGCCTACTGCAAGTCGGCACACGCGACGCCGGTCTATTCGCAGGAAGTCGTGGTGAACCCGAACAACACGCTCCAGTGGGTGTTCGTCTATGTCAAGGAGGGGGTTACCGGCACGTACCCCGCGCCGACGACTCCGGTCACCATCGATCAGCAGGGCTGCCAGTACCACCCCCACATCTTCGGGATCCAGGCCGGCCAGCCGTTGAGGATCTTGAACAGCGATTCGACGCTTCACAATATCCACGCGCTTCCGAAGAAGAACCCGGAGTTCAACATCGGGCAGCCGTTCAAGGGGATGGAGACGATCAAGAAGTTCGACGCGGTCGAGATGCCCGTCCGGTTCAAGTGCGACGTCCACAAGTGGATGGGAGCTTACGCGGGTGTCTTGAACCACCCCTTCTTCGCGGTCACCAACGAGCAGGGGACCTACGAGATCAAGAACCTGCCGCCCGGCAACTACGTGATCGAGGCCTGGCAGGAGAAATACGGCGCGCAGACGCAGAACGTGACGGTCACCGGATCGGAGTCCAAGACGGTCGACTTCAGCTTCAAGGGTTAGGACCGGCTTCGTGGCGAGCGTCGCGCCGCGAGGCCGGGGGTTCCGGGTCGCCTTGAGCGCCCTCGGCGCGACGGCCGTGCCGTCGCTCGCGTCCGCTCTCCCGATCTGGCTGCACCTGCCCGAGAACGTCGCGACGTTCGGCAGCCAGATCGACGGCCTCTTCTACCTGATCCTGTGGATCACCGGCACGATCTTCATCCTGGTCGAAGCCCTCCTGCTCTTCTTCCTTTTCCGCTATCGCCATCGCGAGGGAAGGCGCGCGCACTACACGCACGGATCGAACCGGCTCGAGGTGATCTGGACGATCGTCCCCGCGATCATCTGCGTGATTCTCGCTCTCCTCTCCCGGCGCAGCTGGGCGGACATCAAGCAGAACATGCCGCACGGAGCGATGAACGTCGAAGTGACCGCGGAGCAGTTCGCGTGGAACATCCGTTACCCCGGTCCCGACGGGAAGCTCGGCACCGCGGACGACCTGGTGACCCTCAATCAGCTGCACTTTCCGGTCGGACGGCCGCTCATCGTTACGCTTCACTCCAAAGACGTCATCCATTCGTTCTTCCTCCCCGAGTTCCGGGTGAAGCAGGACGCGGTGCCCGGAATGACCACACACATCTGGCTCGAAGCGACGCGGGTCGGGCACTGGGAGATCGCCTGCGCCGAGCTGTGTGGCCTCGGTCACTTCCGGATGAAGGGCTTCGTCACGGTCGAGACGCCCGAGGAATTCGAGCGGTGGATGGCGGAGACCGCCAAGGAGAATGCCTCATGAGCAGCATTGCCGTCGTCCGCGAGCTCCCGCCGGGAGTCCATCCCGAGCCGACGTCGTTCTGGCGCAAATACATCTTCTCGCTCGACCACAAGGTCATCGGGAAGCAATACCTGTCCTACGCGCTCTTCATGCTCGTCATCGGTGGCCTGCTCGCGATGCTCGTCCGCTGGCAGCTCGCATGGCCGGGTCGCCCGATCGGCTTCATGGGCAAGCTCGCGCCGGAGGGAATGCCGGGCGGCGTGATGCTGCCCGAGTTCTACAACTCGCTCTTCACGATGCACGCGACGATCATGATCTTTTTCGCGATCATGCCGATCCTGATCGGCGCGTTCGGCAACTTCGTCGTGCCGCTCCAGATCGGCGCGCGCGACATGGCGTTCCCGACGCTCAACATGTTCTCCTTCTGGACCGCGGTGCCCGGCGCCGTCCTCATCATCTGGTCGTTCTTCGTGACCGGAGGAGCGGCGCAATCGGGCTGGACTTCCTACGCGCCGCTCTCCGCCGTGCAGCCAAGAGGGCAGACGATCTGGCTGCTCGCGCTCCTCGTCCTGGGGATCTCGTCTCTCCTGACCGCGGTCAACCTCATCACCACGATCATCAACCTGCGCGCGCCCGGGTTGACCTTCTTCCGGCTGCCGCTCACCGTCTGGGCGCTGTTCATCACCGCGATCCTGCTTCTGCTTGCCCTCCCCGTCCTCTCCGGCGCGATGATCATGCTGCTCTTCGACCGCGTGCTGGGAACGACGTTCTTCCTTCCGAAGGGTCTGATCGTCTCGGGACAGCCGCTCACGAACGCCGGCGGGGGCCAGGCGCTCCTCTGGCAGCACCTCTTCTGGTTCTTCGGGCACCCCGAGGTCTACATCATGATCCTTCCCGCGATGGGGATCACGTCGGAGATCCTCCCGGTCTTCTCCCGAAAGCCGATCTTCGGGTATCGGGCGATGGCCTACTCGATCATGGGAATCGCCGGCCTCGGCTGGATCGTGTGGGGACACCATATGTTCCAGAGCGGGATGAACCCGATCCTCGGCACGACCTTCATGATCTCGACGATGGTCATCGCCGTTCCGTCGGCCATCAAGGTCTTCAACTGGCTCGGGACGCTTTGGGGAGGCTCGATCCGTTTCACGACGCCGATGCTGAACGCGCTCGCTTTCGTCTCGATGTTCGTCATCGGCGGGCTGTCCGGGATCTTCATGGCGTCGACGCCCGTGGACATCTTCATTCACGACACGTACTTCATCGTCGGGCACATCCACTACGTGCTCTTCGGCGGGTCTCTCTTCGGCGCTTTCGCCGGGCTGTACTTCTGGTATCCGAAGATGTTCGGCCGGAAGATGAGCGAGAAGTGGGGGCGGATCCACTTTGCGATCACGTTCATCACGTTCAACTGCGTCTTCTTCCCGATGCACTTCCTGGGCATGCGCGGCATGCAGCGGCGCATCTACGACTACTCGCAGTACACCCATCTCAAAGGCCTTCAGCCGATGAATCAGTTCATGACCATCTCCCTGTTCGTCCTGGGCATCGGCCAGGTGATCCTGGTCCTGAACTTTTTCCTTTCGATGCGGCGCGGAGAGCTCGCCGGCGACAACCCGTGGCGATCGAACACGCTCGAGTGGCAGACTTCGTCGCCCCCGCCCCACGAGAACTTCCACGACATCCCGACCGTTTACCGCGGCCCGTACGAGTACAGCGCCCCGGAGCGCGGCGCCGACGACCACTGGCCCCAGAACGAGCCCCCGTCGGGCAGGCCCGTCACCACCCATGGGTGAGACCGTGCGCCCGAGGAGCGTCGCCCTGCATCGTTTCGCGGTGGTCACGGCGCTCGCGACGCTCGGGTTGATCGTGGCCGGCGGCCTCGTGACGTCCACGGAATCCGGCCTGTCCGTCCCGGACTGGCCGCTCTCCTACGGGCGCCTCATGCCTCCAATGGTCGGAGGGGTCTTCTACGAGCACGGGCATCGCATGGTCGCGACGACCGTCGGGGTCCTGACGGTCGTTCTGGCGATCTGGCTCGCGCGAAGGGAGCCGCGGCGCTGGGTCCGCCGCCTCGGGCTTTTCGCGGTCTCGACGATCGTCGCCCAGGGCCTGCTCGGCGGGTTGACGGTGATCTTCCTGCTGCCGACGGCGGTGTCCGTGGCGCACGCCTGCCTCGCGCAGACGTTTTTCTGCCTGACGGTCGCGATCGCCGTCGTCACTTCGCCGCGCTGGAAACCGGGAGCGGAGAAGAAAGAACGGCTTCCACGACTTGCGGCGTTGACCGCCGGCGCCGTCTTTCTGCAGCTCGCCATCGGCGCCGTCATGCGGCACACGAAGGCCGGGCTCGCGATTCCCGACTTCCCGCTGTCGCTCGGGCGGATCGTTCCACCGCTCGACTCCTTTCCGGTCGCGATCGCGTTTGCGCATCGCGCGTGGGCGATCGCCGTCGCGGGGCTCGTGTTTGCGACGGTCCCGGCCGCGCTCTCTGCGGGACGCCGCCGGACGGGACTCTTCCTCGGAGCTCTCGTTCTCCTGCAGATCGCGCTCGGAGCGATGACGGTGCTCTCCCGCAAGAACGTGGCGATCACGACGGCCCACGTTGCAACGGGAGCGCTCCTGCTCGGGACGTCTCTGGCTCTCTGTCTCGGCGCGATGTCTCGAAATCGGGCTTCGGAAGCTCCAGCTTCAAAACTTTCCGGCCGCCGTTCGCGAAGCGAACGACGCGGCCCTGTCTTTGCATGGAAGTAGTTCTCGCGGCCGCACCCGTTCGCATCGCCGACTTCGTGGAGTTGACGAAGCCGAGGATCACCTTTCTCGTGCTGGTGACGACCGCGGTCGGGTACGCGCTCGGAGTCGGGCCGTCATTCCGTCCGGGCGTGTTCCTGTCGCTTCTCGTGGGGACCGCGTTCGTATCGGGCGGCGCTGCGGCGCTCAACCAGTGGGCGGAGCGCGACGCGGACGCGCGGATGGCTCGGACCCGCTCGAGGCCGCTCCCGTCGGGCCGGCTCGCCCCGACGGATGCGCTCGCGTTCGGGCTCGCGATCTCCGCGGTCGGAATCGCGCTCCTCGGGGGCGCCGTCAACGGGCTGACCGCTTTCCTCGCCGCGATCTCGCTCGCGAGCTACGTGCTCGCGTACACGCCTTTGAAGCGCGTGACCTCGCTCTGCACGTTGGTTGGCGCCGTGCCGGGCGCCATCCCGCCGATGATGGGATGGGCCGCGGCGCGAGGGACGCTCGATCGCGAGGCCTGGGCGCTCTTCGCGGTGTTGTTCCTCTGGCAGCTCCCGCACTTCCTCTCGATCGCATGGATCTATCGCGACGACTATGCCCGCGCGGGCTTCCCGATGCTGCCGGTGACCGATCCCGACGGAAAATCCACAGGGCGCCAGACCATCGCCTACGCGGCGGCGCTCGTTCCCGTCACGCTCGCCGCCGGTGCCTTTGCCGCGGCGGGGCAGGGCTACCTCTGGAGCGCCGTCGCACTGGGCGCGGTGTTCGTCGGCTGCGCGGTCTTTTTCGCCGTGAAGCGCTCGGTCAAGGCGGCTCGGGTCGTCTTCCTGGTTTCGGTTCTCTATCTCCCGGCGGTGCTCGGGCTCATGGTGCTCGACCGATGAGCGCCGCCGCTCGTCCCGAGGCAAACCGGCGGGTTCTCCTGTTTCTCGTCCTCGTCGCGGCGGTCCTCTTTTTCGGGTCGATCCTCTTCATCATTTCGCGGGCGCAGACGTAGCGCGGCGGGAAGGAGCGCAAGGTGACCGAGCATAAACACCCGAACTACATGGGGATCTTCTGGATTCTCCTCTCCGTGACGGTCATGGAGGTCGGGTACTCGTTCTTGAAGATCCCGCGGCCGATCCTGATCCTGGGGCTCGTTTCGCTCGCGAGTTTCAAGGCGCTGCTCGTCGCCCTCTACTTCATGCACTTGAAGTTCGAAAGGAAGAGCCTCGGCGTCATCGTTGCTTCGACGCTGATCCTCGGAGCCATCCTGGTCTCCGTGGGGATCGGCGAGCACGTACTCCCGAGGCCCTGAGGTCACGATGGCGAATCACGCGATCGCACACGAGCACGCGCTCGAGCCTCCGTCGGCGACCGGGATTCCCCACGACAAGATGGGGATGTGGGTCTTCCTCTGCTCGGAGGTGATGTTCTTCACCGGCCTCATCGGGTCGTACATCGTGCTCCGGTTCGCGAGCCCCACCTGGCCGCACCCCGGCAACACCCTCAACATCTGGCTCACCGCGTTGAACACGTTCATCCTGATCTGCTCGTCCGTGACGATGGTCAAGGCCCTCGCCTCCGTCCGCGACGGAGACCTCCGGAAGCTCAAGCTCTTTCTGTCGCTGACCCTGCTCTTCGGCGCGACCTTTCTCTCGATCCAGGCCTACGAGTATCGCCACCTGCTCCATGAGGGCTTCAACCCCCACGTCTCGCTCTTCGGGTCGGTCTTCTACACGACGACCGGCTTCCACGGCTTCCACGTGTTCTGCGGCGTCGTGTGCATGTCGTTCGTCACCGGGAAGGCGTTTCTTGGCAAGTACACCCAGGCACACCACCAGGGAGTCGAGACGATCGGCCTCTACTGGCACTTCGTGGATCTCGTCTGGATCATCCTCTTCACGATCATTTACCTGTTCTGAGAATCCCACTGTCATTCCGAAGCGCGCAGCGCCGAGGAATCTTGAGATCCCTCGCCGCCTGGAGCGGCTCGGGATGACACCAGACCTCCTCCATCCCACGATCAACGCGACGTTGAATGCGGCGAGCGCCGTGTTCCTCCTCGTCGCATATCGGGCGATCCGGCGCCTCGAGATCGAACGCCACCGGCGGTGGATGCTCGCTGCGGCCTTCACGTCCGCTGCGTTCCTGATCTCGTATCTGGCCTATCACGCGCGCGTGGGGTCCGTCCGCTTCGCCGGGGTCGGGCCGATCCGCGCGGTCTACTTCGCGATTCTCGGGTCCCACACCCTGCTGGCGATCGTGGTTCTCCCGCTCGTTCTGAGAACTCTGTATCTCGGGCTCAAGCGGCGGGACGAGAAGCACCGGCGCATCGCGAAGTGGACCTTCCCGGTCTGGCTGTACGTCTCGGTGACCGGCGTGGTGGTGTACGTTATGCTCTACCACCTTTACGCCCGCGAGCCGTTTCGGTAGCATCGCCTCCGTGAGATCAAGCGTGCGCGTTGCGGCCGTCCTCTTGCTCCTTGCCTTCGTGCTGCCGGCGGCTCTCTCCGCCTGTCCCCTCTGCAAGGACGCGACCTCGGACGCCGAGTACCCGGGCGGGTCCGCTTCGCTCGGCCGCGGCTTCTATTACTCGATCCTGCTCCTGATCGCGGTGCCCTGGACCGCCGTGGGCACGGTCGCCTTCCTGATCTTCCGCCGGAAACGGCGCGAGCGCGCGGCGCTCTCGACCGGCGTCTCACGCCTCGTTGCCGACTCGCGCGGAGCGCGGTCCTGACGCGGGCCGTCTCCGTCCTTCTCCTCCTCTTTCTCTCGAGTTCTCTTCGCGCGGCCGAGCCGCCTCGCGCCGCTCCGATCGAGCGATTGCCGGAGCTCGATGCCGCTCTCGCCCGGATCGCGACCGAGGTCGTCGCTCAATTCGGATCGGCGGGGCTCACGCAAGAGGGACTCTCGATCTCGGTCATCGATCTCGCGCCGCGGACCGGCGGCGCGTTCTCCGCCGGCTCGTACCACGGCGACGTCGCGTACTACCCGGCCTCCGTCGTCAAGGCCTTCTACCTCGTCTACTACGAGAGCGAGAAGGAGGCCGGCCGATTGAAGGACACCCCGGAGCTCGTGCGCGCCGTTCACGACATGATCACGGTCTCTTCCAACGACGCGACGGGCTTCGTCGTCGACGCGATCACCGATACGACGTCCGGGCCCGAGATCGAGAGCACGCGCAAATGGGAGAAGTGGAAGAAGCGGCGAAACGCCATGAACCGGTTCTTTCTCGCGCGCGGCTACCACGACTTCAACGCGAACCAGAAGACATTCTGCGAGGACGCCTACGGGCGGGAGCAGATCTTCCGGGACGGCGGCCGAAACCGGAATCGCTTCACGCCGGACGACGTCGCGCGCCTGTTCAAGGAGATCGCTCGGGGCGAGATCGTCGGACCGGCCGGGACCCGGGAAATGCTCGGGCTCCTCGCCCGCGACATCACGCCCGAGAAGCCGTACGAGGACCTCGAGCTCGAGGACGCCCGGCTCGTCGGGAAAAAGCTGGCGGCCGGCGCGCGCCTCTGGTCGAAGTCAGGGGACGCCTACGACTACCATCACCTGGTCGGTCGCATCCTCTTTCCGGAGGGCGCGGATTTCGTGATCGCCGTCTTCACCAAGGGAGTTCGGACGGTTCCCGGCGTCATCCCGCGGGTTTACGAGAAGGTCGCCTCTCTTTTCGCCGCGGCTCCGGCAGTCCGATAGGGCGTGGCTCCCGTAATCCTTTCCCGCCTCGCGGGCGCAGTCGTCTCTCTCCACCGCGCGACGCTCTCCGTCGAGCGCATCCACTTCGAGCGGTATCTCGAACTGAAGGCTCGAGCCGTCCCGATCCTGTTCGCCCTCTGGCACGGGCGGATGTTTCTGTCCATCCAGGCGCACCGGTACGAGGGCATCGTGACGATGGCCTCCCGTTCGAGGGACGGGGAGTTGATCGCGGGCTGGCTCCAGTCGAACGGTTACTCGGTGGTGCGGGGCTCGTCCACGCAAGGGGGCTCGCAAGCGCTCCGCGAGATGGTTCGGCGCGTTCGCTCCGGTCGCGCCGCGGCGCTGACGGTCGACGGCCCGACCGGGCCGCCGCGAACAGTCCAGCCCGGTATCGTCCAGCTCGCGCGGTTGACGGGGGGCTGGATCCTCCCGATCACGTTTTCGAGCGCGCGGCCGCGCTTCCTCTCGTCGTGGGATCGGTACCTGCTGCCTCGGCCGTTCTCCCGAAACGTCGTCGTCTACGGCGAGCCGTTCCCGGTCGACCCGGAGGTTTCGAATGGAGAGGCGCTACGCCGCATTGCGGCTTCTCTCGACGACACCACCCGCGAGGCGGATCGTGAGACGGGGATCACTCCGCCGGAAGTCTGGACGCGTTAGCGAACTGGGCGGCCGAAGGCGGAAAACCAACCCGAACCCGCCAACCCAAAGGCGAGCTCCGACGTCTCCCGAGGAAAGCGCATCCAAATGAAAGGGGCCCCGGCAAACCAGGGCCCCTTTTCCTTCGCGAGCTCGAAGAAAAGCTAGCCTTTCACGCCGTCACTTTCCGGAGGGCGGCGCGGGCGGTTTTTCCTCCGCGCCCTTTTTGAGCTCAGCCGCGGTCAGGTTCACATGCCCCACCGACTGTGCGATGACGACGTTTCCACTCGGAACCTTCGCGTCGTGCGGCCAGAGGTGGAAGATGATTCCGTCGGTCGTCGAGACGAGGTCGGCCACTTCCTTGGCCTTGTCGGGCGGCATGTCGAGCACCTGCACGCGACCGGTCGCGATCTCCTGCTTGTGATCGTGCCAGTTCTTGTTCCAGTTCGCGAGCGTCACTGCCCCGGTCCGCGTGATGGACTTCGCCAGGATGTACTCGACCTGTTCGAGCCGGGCGTTGGGTTCGTTGGAGAGGTAACAGAGACACTCGATCACCGGTTCGGGAGAGAGGACCTTGCAGTAGTGGTGGTACGGGCCCATCACCTTTCCCGCTACGACGTGCGGGGCAGTCACGTGGACCGTGTGGCCGTCTGCGGGGCTGGCCGGCATGGCTGCCACGGCGGGCGTGGCGGGCATCGCCGGAGTCTCCGCCATAGCCGGTGTGGGCTGTTGTCCGATCGCGGGAGTGGAAACGACGAAGAGAATACCGAGACAACAGAGGATTCCGTGAGTTCGGGACATCGCAGTCTCCTTTCGTTAGTTGTTGTGCGCGAGTCTACTGCCCGCGAGTTCGCTCCGGCGCCGGAAAGGTTCGGACGACCGCGAAGTGCCGGACGAGGGCAAACCAGTACATCGGGACGACCGCGAGCTCCTTCCGAGTCTCCCCCGACAGGGTCCAGGCTCGAACGGTCCGCCGGCGGGGATCCCATTCGATCGAGATCGACCGGCCGCCAAGCGTCGCGCGCACCGGGCCGCGCCGGCGGACTTCCTCCGGAGTAAACGCGAGGGCCTCGTTTCCCGCCGCCACCGAGAGGAGCTCTTTCTTGGCGGGGCGCCGCTGGTTGCCTGTCTTCTGCCCGGAGACGCCCTGCCACGGAGAGGCGGCGTAGATCCGCATCGAGAGCGGCACGGAGGTGGGAAGGCCGAGGTCGGGGTAGCGCGACTCCGGAAAGGCGCGGCGCCAGGCCGCCACCGTCGTATACGACGCGGGAACGGGGATCAAGCGCGTGCCGGCGAGTGGCCCGGACAGCCCGACGCCCGTCGCCGCCGACCAGTACGTGCCGGTCTCCCGGTCGCGGAGGACCAACGTGTCCCTCCACAACGCTCCGGAGTTTTCGAATGTCAGCCTCCGGCCGTCGACCGACCGGTCATAGACGGCCGCCACGTGCGTGAGCGCGCAGCGGGCGACGACCCACGCCCGGTCCGCCGCCTGGTCGTCGATCACCTCTGCCCGATCGAGGAGGCCGATGGGATAACCCACGACGACTCCTCCGATCTCGAGGCCGACCAGCCGAGCTTTTCCTCCGGGCGGATGGGAGTGCTCCGCCGCGGAGACGTGGCTCGGATCGGTGGCCGACCGGAAGGTTCCCGGAGGCGCCATCTGGACGACCGGATCCCCGTCGACGACCGCAACGCGCGGCTTGGTGCGATATCCCGACGTCCGGCAGGCGGCCGGAAGAGCGGCGGCGAGAAGGAGGAAGGCGGCGGCGGAACGGTCCCGGGTCAAACGGGAACGGAGACGGCGGGGGGAACGTTCCGTGGGACCGGAAGGGAGTCGGGACCGCGCACGACCCGCCGGTATTCGGCGTCGCGCTCGAACGGCTCGCGACCCGACTCCCGGATGAGTCGTTCGAAGTCGGTCCGGCTCATTCCCGAAGCGGTCGTCGCTCCGGCCGCGTGCGTGATCGTCTCGTCGACGACGGTCCCGACGAGATCGTCGGCTCCAAAGAAGAGGGCCACCTGCGCGAGCTTCGTGCCGATCTGGATCCAGTACGCCTTGACGTGCGGAAAGTTGTCGAGGAGCAGCCTCGAGGCGGCGATGACCCGGAGATCGAGCTGGCCGGAGGTTGCAGGCAGATATGCGAGCGGAGTGTTCTCCGGATGGAAGGCGAGCGGAATCAACCCCGTGAATCCGCCGGTCTCGTCCTGCAGCTCCCGCAGCCGCAGGAGGTGGTCGACCCGATCTTCGACCGTCTCGACGTGGCCGTACAACATCGTCGCGTTCGTGCGGATCCCCTGGAGGTGGCACTCCCGCGCGATCTCCAGCCACCGCTCCCCCGAGATTTTGTTCTTGCAGATCACGTCCCGGACCCGCCGTTCGAAGATCTCGGCTCCGCCGCCGGGGCAGGAGTCCATTCCCGCCTCGCGCAGGTCGTGGATCGCGTCGCCGATCGACCGGCCTCCCACGTGCGCGATCCAGTCGAGCTCGACCATCGTGAACGCCTTCAAATGCACGCCGGGAAAACGCTCCTTGAGCGCGCGAAGGAGACCGGTGTAGTAGTCGTACGGCCAGGTCGGATGGAGCCCACCAACGATGTGGAACTCGGTGACGGCTTCGCTGTACCCGCGCCCCGCCTCCTCGACGCACTCGTCGATCGCGAGCTCGTAGCCGCCCGGCTCGTTCACCTTCTTCGCCCACGCGCAGAGGGCGCAGTCGACCCAGCAGAGGTTCGTCGGGTTCAGGTACCGGTTGACGTTGTAGAACGCCGCGTTGCCGTGGCGCTCTTCGCGGACGTGGTTGGCCAGGCGTCCTAAACCCAGAAAGTCGCGGGTCTGGAAGAGCCGCACACCGTCTTCGAAGGAGAGCCGCTCCCGGCAGAGGACCTTCTCCCTGATCGGAGCGAGATCGGATCCGCGGAAGGCCGACCCGAGCCGGCCGGAGCCGGCGTTCAAGGAATCGCCGGCTTCGTCACCGGCTGGTAGGGATCCAGGGCTTCCGAAGCGATCTCGTCGATGAACGGCTGGAGATAGCGATAACAGTCCCAGCAGTACTTTTCGACCGGCCGGAACTGGAAGTCCACGACGCGTCCCACGGCGGGGAAATCGACGATCTCGCGGCCACACCGGTGGCAGACGTCCTTCTGGCCACGGATGAGTCTCCAGACGGGTCCCATCGGACCAATGATCGTATCAGCGGTCGAGCTCGTGACGCAGGCGTTCCTTCTCTCTCGGGCGCGCGTACTTCGTCCGGTCGCCGTGCCGCTTCTCTCCCTTCTTCGGGAGAGGAAGGCGAGCCAGCGAAATCCTCTTCTTCGCCCTCTTCGTCTTCTTCTTCATTTTCATGACGCGGCCGAATTCGAGGCGGAGAGCTCCCGCGTTCGCGGTATCGAACGCATTCCGGCTGTCGCCGCCCAGAGGGCGATCGCCGCGACGAGCGCGAGCGCCGCTCCGGTCAGAAAAGCGACTCGCGGGCCAAACCGCTTCCAGAGGAGACCGAACACGATCGAGGCCGGCAGGGCCGCGACGCCGACGGCCGCGTAGGACATTCCATAGGCGCGGCCGCGCAGCTCCTCCGGCACGAGGTCGGCGACGAAGGCCCGCTCGGAGCCCTCCGTCAAGCCGAAGAAGAGCGCGTAGAGGACGAAAAGGCCCCAGACCGCGACCGGACGCGCGACGAACGCGAAACCGGCATAGGAGACGGCGTAGACGATCCATCCGAGCGCGATCGCGGGGACCCTTCCCGCGTGGTCGGCGAAAGCCCCTCCGGGCACGCCCGTCAAGGCCTTGACGCCGTTGAAGAAACCCCAGAGGAGCGGGAGCTGCCAGACCGCCACTCCGGCGTCCCGGGCGCGGAGCAGGAGGAAGGCGTCGGTCGAGTTGGCGAGCGTGAAGAACGCGAAGACGGCGACGACTTTCCAGAAATCCCTTGGAAGAGGACCACGCGCTCCCCGCGCCGCGTCCACGGGCATCGAACGCCGCGCGGTGTCCGGAACGGCGCGCCAGAGAACGAGGATCGCCGCGACCCCGGGCACTGCGGCCAGGAGAAAAACTCCCCGCTCGTCCACGAGCGCCACCTTCAGGAGCAGTGCGGCCAAGAGCGGTCCGACGAGCGCGCCCGCGTTGTCCATAGCGCGCTGGAGACCGAACGCCCGGCCCCGCCTCTCCGCCGGCACGATATCGGCAAGGAGCGCGTCGCGGGGGGACGTGCGAATCCCCTTGCCCACGCGATCGGTGAACCGGATCGCGAGCACCTGCGTCCAGACCCGCGCGAAGGCGACGAGCGGCCGCGCGATCGCGGCGATCCCGTAGCCCAGGAGGACGATCGGCTTGCGACGGCGGACGCGGTCGGACCAGACACCCGACCCGATCTTCGTGAGCGAGGCGGTCGTCTCTGCGACCCCTTCGATCAGACCCACCGCCACCGGTCCCGCGCCGAGGGTCTTCGTCAGGAACGCCGGCAGCAGCGGATAGATCATCTCGGAAGAGACGTCCGTGAGGAAGGAGACCCACCCCAGGGCCAGTACCGATCGGCGAGATGGGTCGGTTTTCATGATTCGTTCGGCGAATATGCCAATATGCCTGAATTCCTTCGGAATGGGTCCGGGAGCTCGACCCCATCATAATCGCGGCGTGCGGTTGTCGACGGCAGATGCGTTCGTGCTGGGGACTTACCCCCTGAAGGAGAAAGACCGGATCGTCTCGTTCCTGACGCGCGACTCGGGACGGCGACGCGGCGTCGCCCGGCGGGCGCGCGGCGCCCGCAGCGCCTTCCTGGGAACGCTCGAGCCGATGACGGAAGCCCGGGTCGTCTTCTTCGAGCGCGAGGGGCGGGAGCTGGTCTCGATCGACTCGATCGATCCGGTCCGCCCGTCGTTCCCGCTCTCGAAGGACCTGGAGCGCGCGCTCCTTCTCTCCGCCTTCGCCGAGAGCCTGGAGACGTTCGTTTCGGACTCGGACCCGGCCGAGCCGTTCTACCGGCTCGCGCGTCACGCGATGGATTCGCTTTTTGCCGGCGCGCCGCCGCCGGCCGTCGCGGCCTATTTCGACGTCTGGATCCTGAAGCTCTCGGGCCTCTTCCCGTCACCCTCGGAATGCGCCGGTTGCGGCCGGCCGCTCGATCCGAAGGCGGCGCTCTATTTCGACGAGAGCCGGCCGGGCTTCATCGGAGCCGAGTGCCGCCAGGGCGAAGCGATCCGGTTGACGGCCGAGGGAATGGCGACCCTGCGATCGTTTCTCTCGAGCCCGCTCGATCCGCAGGCGCGGCCGCGTGGGCTTGCCGATCTCGCCTCGGTGGCCCGCCGCGCGCGCCGGAACTTCCTGGGACATGAGTTGAAGTCTCAGCGGGTCCTCGCCGAGGTGCTCGGAGATTGAGAACCGGGAGCCCACGACCCCGGACGCCGGAGGCGGCGGGATTTCGGCTGAACGTGCGACCGGGTCTCTTCGCCGTCGCCCGTCTCTCTCCTCGGGCGAAGATTCCCGCGTGGGCCCTCCGCGACGAATTTCACTCGATCACGCGCACGGCGACGGAGCTCTCGATCGTCTGCAGGCAGGATCGGGTCCCGGCCGGAGTGCGTCGCCAGGACGGGCTGCGCTGCCTCGAAGTTCTCGGGCCTCTCGCTTTCGACGCGATCGGGGTCCTTTCCTCGCTCGTTTTACCCCTTGCCACTGCACGCATTTCGATCCTCGCGATCTCGACCTTCGACACCGATCTTCTTTTCGTGCCGCGCGCGCGTTTCGCGGCGGCGGTCCGTGCGCTCGAGCGCGCCGGGCACCGCGTCGCGGAGGCCGTGGAGTAGACTTTCGACGATGCTGGCTCTCCAGAGATTGATCGCGGAGCTCTCCGCGTTCTGGGAGTCGGAAGGCTGCCTGATCGAACAGCCGTACGACGGTCCCGTCGGGGCGGGGACGATGCACCCCGCGACGTTTCTCAAGGTGCTCGGACCGGAGCCCTGGCGGTGCGCCTACGTCCAGCCCTCGCGCCGTCCGGCGGACGGCCGCTATGGCCAGAATCCGTTCCGCCTCGCCAAGCACCTTCAGCTGCAGGTCATCCTGAAGCCTTCCCCGGACGACGTCCAGGAGATGTTTCTGCGCAGCCTCGAGCGACTGGGGATCGCCGCCGCCGAGCACGACATTCGCTTCGAGGAGGACAACTGGGAGTCTCCGACGCTCGGCGCGTGGGGGGTCGGATGGCAGGTCGTGATGGACGGGATGGAGATCACGCAGTTCACGTATTTCCAGCAGGCCGGCGGGATCGATCTGTCGCCGATCTCGGCCGAGATCACTTACGGTCTCGAGCGCATCGCGATGTTCCTGAACAAGGTGGACTCGATCTACGACGTCCCGTGGAACGAGTCTCTGACCTACGGGCAGATCCGGCGGGTCGAGGAAGAAGAGCTCTCCCGATATTACTTCGAGGTCGCCGACGCGGCCTTCGCCGCTCTCCTCCTCGACCGATGGGAAGCGGAGGCGAAGAGCGCGCTCGCGGCGGGTCTCGTGATTCCGGCGTACGAAGCTACGCTCGCCTGCTCGCACCAGTTCAACGTGCTCGATGCCCGGGGCGCGGTTTCCGCGACCGACCGGGTCGGCTTGATCCGGCGCGTCCGCGATCTCGCCTGCGCCTGCGCCCGCGCCTACGTCTCGACCCGCGGAGGAGTCCCCGTCCCGGCCAACGAGCCCGAGCCGGCGGCCACGGTCTGAACCTCCGGATCGCCAGCGGAGGGGACGATCCGGTTCCCCGCTAAGATTCATCGACGCCTTCGCCACCATGAAACGCGACGACTTCCTCTTCGAGATCCGGACGGAAGAGATCCCCGCAGCGACGCTCGCCGGGGCTCGGCAGGACCTCGCGCGGGGCATCGGCGACGCGCTCGCGGAGGAGGGGATCGCGGCCGAGTCGATCGAGTCGTACGGAACCCCGCGACGTCTCGTCGTCTGGGCGCGCGGAATCCCGGAGCGCCAGTCCGACTCCGAAAGCGAGGTGCTCGGACCATCGGCGTCGGCGGCCTTCGGACCGGACGGGAAGCCGACCCGCGCGGCGGAGGGATTCGCTCGGGCGCAGAAAGTGGAGGTGTCCGATCTCGAGATCGTCGAGTCTCCGCGCGGTCGAACGGTCGCGGTCCGGCGTCGAGTCCCCGGCCGCGACGCGATCGACGTCCTCGCGAAGGTCGTTCCCCGGGTCATCGGCGAGCTCACGTTTTTGAAGACGATGCGATGGGGGAAAGGGGATCGCTCGTTCGTGCGGCCGGTCCGGGGGCTGCTGGCGCTCTACGGCGGCCGGGTCGTTCCAATGCAGATTCTCGGAGCCCGCGCCGCCGATTGGACGGTCGGGCACCGCGTTCTGTCCGAAGGAAAGCTGACGGTGAGCAGTCCCGCCGAATACTTCCAGAAGCTCCGGGGGGCCTACGTCGAGCCGGACGCCGAAGCTCGCCGCGCCGCGATCCTCGACTCGGCGCGGCGCCTCGCGGCGCAGGTGGGGGGACGAATCGACGCCGACTCCGATCTCGCCGCGGTGCTCGCAGACTTGGTCGAATGGCCCGGTCTCGTCCGGGGATCCTTCGATCCGAACTTCCTCGATCTCCCGGAGGAAATCACCACGACCGCGATGCGCGTGCACCAAAAGTTCCTGCCGGTTCGAGGAGCGGGCGGCCTGCTTCCGCACTTCATCGCCGTTATGGACAACGCCGACGACCGGCGCGGCTTCGTCGCCAAAGGAAACGAATGGGTCTTGAACGCCCGTCTCGCGGATGCGCGTTTCTTCTTCCAGGAGGACTCGCGCGACCGTCTCGAAGCGCGGTTGCCCGAGCTCGACCGTCTGGCGTTCCAGGACCGGCTCGGAAGCTACGCCGCCAAGACCGCGCGGCTCGAGGAGCTCGCGGCGACGATTGCGGGGGCGGTCGGCCGCGGCGACATCGTTCTCGAAGTGCGGACCGCCGCGCGACTCTCGAAAGCTGACCTCGTCACGCGGATGGTCCGCGAGTTCACCGATCTCCAGGGAGTCATGGGCGGCCTCTACGCGCGGGCGGAAGGTCTTCCCGAGCCGGTGTGGAAGGCGATCTCCGACCAGTACCGTCCGCAGGCCCAGGGGGATGATCCTCCGCGCGACGACGCGGGCGCCGTGCTCTCGCTGGCGGATCGGTTCGACACGCTCGCCGGGATCTTTCGCATCGGCCTTCTTCCGACCGGATCGAGGGATCCTTACGGTCTCCGGCGCGCCGCGGCCGGTGCCGTCGCGATCGCCGTGTCGCGCCGCTGGCGGGTGGACTGGAGCGGTGTCCTCACGAAGGCGGTCTCGCTCTATCCGGCGGAGCTGCCGGGACTCTCGGAGCGCGACGCGCTCGCGGAGCTCGAGAAGTTCTTCGCCGAGCGGCTGCGCAACTCGCTCGAGCGCGCCGGCTCCTCCTACGACGAGATTTCCGCGGTGCTGAACGTCAAGGTGTGGGATTTCGCCGATGCGGCGGAGCGGGCCGGGGCCCTGACCGAGGCTCGCCGGCGGCTGGACTTTCGCGCGCTCGTTCTCGCCTTCAAGCGCATCCGCAACATCCTGGGAGCCGAACAGCTCGGAGAGCCGTCGCCAGACCTCTATCGCGAGGATGCCGAGCGGGCGCTCGCCCTCGACTTTCTCCAGGCGAAAGCTTTGCTCGAGGAGCTCGTCCCCACGCGCCGATACAGGGAGGCCCTGGAAGCGATCGCCTCGATCTCTCCTTCGCTCGACCGTTTCTTCGTGGATGTGCTGGTGAACTGCCCGGAGGAGGACTTGAAGAGAAACCGACACGCGCTCTTGGGCGCGATCCGCAGGGAGTTCACTCGAATCGCAGACTTTTCCGAGATCGTGGTAGAGAAGTAGAAATGCACTCTCTCTCCTCGCGGGCGCGCGGCCATGAGTGTTGATCAGTCAACGAGTCCCTCGCGCGCCCGCGCGACAGGGTCAGGAACAATCAAGCGAGTGTTTTTCTTTGGCAACGGGGAAGCCGAGGGCGCCGGGCTCGGGAAGGAACGCTTGGGCGGAAAAGGCTCGGGCCTGGCGGAGATGACCGCGCTCGGGATCCCGGTTCCGCCGGGCTTCACGATCGAGACGTCCGTGTGCCTGGATTTCCTGCGGACAGGAAACTTGGACGGCGTCAAGCCGGAGGTCGACCAGGCGCTCGAGCGGGTCGAGCGATCGGCGGGTCGGAAGTTCGGCGACCCGGAAAACCCTCTTCTCGTCTCGGTGAGGTCGGGCGCGCGTTCTTCCATGCCCGGCATGATGGACACGATCCTGAACCTCGGCCTGACGTCGGCCGCCGTAAGAGGCCTCGCCGGCATATCCGGCGAACGGTTCGCGCTCGACTGCCGGCGGCGATTCCTCCAGATGTACTCCGACATCGTTCTCGAGATCCCGCGCAAGGAGTTCGAGGAATTCTTGACGCGCCGGCGCGAGGAAAAAGGCGTGAAGTCCGACTCAGGGCTCTCGGCGGAAGATCTGAGGTGGGTCGTCGAGCGCGACGAGGAGGTGGTGCGACGCCACGGCGCGTCCTTTCCCGACGACCCGCGCGAGCAGCTTTGGGGCGCCATCGGCGCGGTCTTTCGATCCTGGGACAACCCCCGCGCGAAGGAGTATCGCCGGCTCTACCGCATTCCCGAGGACTGGGGGACTGCGGTCTCCGTGCAGGCGATGGTCTTCGGCAACCGGGGCGAGCGTTCCGCGACGGGAGTGGCGTTCACCCGCAACCCCGCGACCGGCGAGAGGAAGTTCTACGGGGAGTTCCTTCCCAACGCGCAGGGAGAAGACGTCGTCGCCGGGATCCGCACGCCGCACCCGCTCGGCGCGGACGGCTCGGGGAAGTCTCTCGAAGAGACAATGCCGGAAGCCTACGCGGAGCTCCTCCGTGTCCGGGACCTGGTCGAGAAGAGCTTTCGCGACATGCAGGACCTCGAGTTCACGATCGAGGAAGGGCGGGTCTACCTGCTTCAGACCCGCAACGGCAAGAGGACCGGCTTCGCCGCGGTTCGGATCGCGACCGACATGGTCGCGGAGGGATTGATCGCCGAGAACGAGGCCGTCCTGCGCGTCGAGCCGGAGCAGCTCGTCCAGCTCCTGGCGCCCGTGTTTCCGGCGAAGGAGAAGGAAGCGGCGGTCAAGGCCGGACGCCTTCTCGCGAAGGGGCTGCCCGCGGGACCCGGCGCCGCGTGCGGCCGGATCGCGTTCACCGCCGATCGCGCCGTCGAGATGGCCCGTAAGGGCGACCCGGTCGTGCTCGTCCGGGTCGAGACGTCGCCGGAAGACATCGCCGGCATGCATGCGGCTGTCGGAATCCTGACCACGCGGGGTGGAATCACGAGCCATGCCTCGGTCGTCGCGCGCGGCATGGGGAAGACGTGCGTCGTCGGCGCCGGAGAGATCACGGTCGACGAAGGGCGGAACGAGCTCCGCGCCCGGAACCTCTCGGCGAAGGAGGGCGACTTCCTCTCCGTGGACGGGACGGCGGGCGACATCTTGCTGGGGCAGCTTCCGACGCAACCTTCCGAGGTCCTCCGCGTTCTGGTGGACGGCACGCTGCCGCCGGAAAAGTCTCCCCTCTTCGGATCGTTCCAGCGCCTGCTCGAGTGGGCCGACCGCTCGCGCCGGCTCGGCGTGCGCGCGAACGCCGACACGCCGACGGATGCCCGCGTCGCGCGGCTGTTCGGGGCGGAAGGGATCGGCCTCTGCCGCACCGAGCACATGTTCTTCGGCGAGAACCGGATCGTGGCCGTGCGCCAGATGATCGTCGCCGACACCGAGGCCGATCGCCGGAAGGCGCTCGCGAAGCTCCTCCCGATGCAGCGCGAAGATTTCGTCGGGATCTTCCGCGAAATGGAGGAGAGGCCGGTCACGATTCGCCTCCTCGATCCTCCGCTCCACGAGTTCTTGCCGCACGAGGACGCGGCGGTGAAGAAGACGGCCGAAGAGCTCGGCATCTCTCCGGAGAAGCTCCGGGAGCGCGTCCGTGCCCTCGCCGAGGCGAACCCGATGCTCGGCCATCGCGGATGCCGGCTCGGGATCACTTATCCCGAGATCTACGAAACACAGGTGCGCGCCATCTTCGAAGCTGCGGCGGCGGTACGGCGCGAAGGGCGGCGTCCGAACCCGGAGGTCATGATCCCTCTGGTCGGGACGAAGGGCGAGTTCGATCGCTTGAAAATCCTGGTCGACGAAATCGCCCGGCGGGTCTCCAAAGAGACCGGCGACGCGATTCCGTACCACGTCGGCACGATGATCGAGATTCCCCGCGCGGCGCTGCGCGCCGCGGAGATCGCGGCGAACTGCGACTTCTTCTCCTTCGGGACCAATGACCTGACCCAGATGACGTATGGCTACTCGCGCGACGACGCGGCGTCCTTTCTCCCCGCGTACATCGAGCTCGGGATTCTGCCGGACGATCCCTTCGGAACGATCGACCAGCCGGGCGTCGGCGAGCTCGTGGCGATCGCGACGAAGCGCGGACGGGAAGCGAAACAGGGCCTCAAGGTCGGAGTCTGCGGCGAGCACGGCGGGGATCCCCGCTCGATCGACTTCTTCCACGGCGTCGGCCTCGACTATGTCTCGTGCTCTCCGTTCCGTGTCGCCGTCGCCCGACTGGCGGCGGCTCATGCCGCCCTGTCCGGCGAGGCAGGCGTCTCTTCGACGGTATGAGCGGGCTCGCGGTGGCGGCTCTGCTCTTGGCAGGCATCTCGTCGACGACTCCCTCCGATCCGGCGGACCTCGTTCTCCTGTCGGCCAAGATCTGGACCGGCGACCGCACGCGGCCCGAAAGCACCGCCCTGGCGGCGCGGGGCGGCCGCATCGTCGCGGTCGGCGGCGACGAGGAGATCCGTGCGTGGAAAGGAGCGAAGACGGTCGTGCTCGACGGAAAAGGCCGGCGCGTCGTCCCCGGCTTCATCGACTGCCACACCCACATGTCCATGGGAGGTTTCAATCTCCTCGCCGTGGACCTGCGCCACACGAAGGACCCGGCTGATTTCACTCGAAGGCTGGCGGAGTTCGCGAAGACGCGGCCGGCAGGGCGCTGGATGACCGACGGCGCCTGGGATGAACAGGTCTGGGCGAATCCGGTCCTGCCGACGCGCGCGATGCTCGATCCCGCGACCGGCGATCGGCCGGCGTGTCTGTCGCGCACCGACGGCCACATGATGGTTTGCAACAGCCTTGCGCTGAAGCTGGCGAGGGTATCGCGCGACACGCCGGATCCCCCGGGAGGCGTGATCGTGCGGGACTCCGCAGGCGAGCCGACCGGCGTCTTGAAAGACGCGGCGATGGACTTCATCGGGTCGGCGCGCCCTCCGCGGACGGCTGCCGAGGTCGAGGAGGCGCTCGCTAGGGCAGTCCGGCACGCCGCGGAAAACGGAGTGACCTCGGTGCAGGACCTGCCAGGCGATCCGCGTGATTTGGACGCGTGGGAAAAGCTGCGGTCGTACGGCAAGCTGACCGTTCGCGTGAGCTATCGCCCTTCGCTGTCGGAGTGGGAGAAGGCGCGCGACCGCCGGGCAACGATGAAGAACGACGAGTGGCTCTCGATCGGAGGCGTGAAGGGCTACATGGACGGATCGCTCGGGTCGGGGACGGCTCTTTTTTTCCAGCCGTATTCCGATCGGGATCTGAGCTCCTCCGGGGATCAGACCCCGGGAGCGTCCGGTGTCTACGCCGCGGAGGCCATCCCTCTCGAGAGGCTCGAGGCCCGCGTCGCCGCCGCCGACGCCGCGGGGCTTGCCGTCGAGGTCCACGCGATCGGAGACCGCGCCAACGCGGAGATCCTCGACGTCTACGAGCGCGTCTCGAAGAAGAACGGGCCGAAAGACCGGCGTTTCCGGGTCGAGCACGCACAACACCTGCGCGCCGAGGACATCCCGCGCTTCGCGAAGCTCGGAGTGATCGCCTCGATGCAGCCCTACCACGCGATCGACGACGGACGCTGGGCGGAAAAGCGGATCGGCCTTGAGCGCTGCCGCACGACCTACGCTTTCCGATCGCTTCTCGACGCCGGCGCGACGGTCGTCTTCGGCTCGGACTGGGACGTCGCTCCGCTCTCGCCGCTCTCCGGAATCGACGCGGCCGTCAACCGCCGCACGCTCGACGGAAAGCGGCCGGAGGGGTGGATCCCCGAGCAGAAGATCGCGGTCGAGGAGGCCCTTCGCGCCTACACGGCGACCGCCGCTTTCGCCGGCTTCGAGGAGAAGGAGAAGGGCACGCTCGCTCCCGGGAAGGTCGCGGACCTCGTCGTCCTGTCGCGCGATCTCCTTTCGATTCCGGCTCGGGAGCTCGACGGCGTGCGCGTCGATCTGACGGTCGTGGGCGGCCGGACGATCTACTCCCGCTCCGACTGACCCGCGGGCTTTCCCGCGGCGTAAACTCCGGCCCGTGCCGAAAATCCACCGCCTGCCCGGCGAGGTCATCGACCGGATCGCGGCGGGTGAGGTCGTCGAGCGGCCCGCCTCGGTCGTCAAGGAGCTCGTCGAGAACGCGCTCGACGCGGGCGCGACCCGCCTCGAGGTCGAGATCGACGGCGGGGGGATCCGGCGGATTCTCGTCCGCGACGACGGCTGCGGAATGTCCGCCGAGGACGCTCGGCTGGCTCTGGAGCGCCACGCGACGTCGAAGATCAGCTCCGATTCGGATCTCGCCGCCGTGGCGAGCTACGGCTTCCGCGGGGAGGCGCTCCCCTCGATCGCTTCGGTGTCGCGGCTGACGCTGACGACGTCCGACGGCTCCTCGCCGGAGGCCGTACGCGTCCAGGTGGAGTACGGACGTGCAGCCCGGGAAGAGCCCGCCGCCCGCCCACGCGGGACGGACGTCCTGGTCGAAGAGCTTTTCGCGCGCACTCCCGCGCGGCACAAGTTTCTCGCGTCGCCCGAGGCGGAAGCGCGCGCCGCGACCGCCGCCGTGACCCGCGCTGCGCTTTCTCATCCGTCGGTGGCGTTCTCGCTCCGATCCGGAAAGCGCGAGACCTTAGACGCGCCCTCCGCGGTGGACCGCGCGGCGAGGATCCTGCAGGTGTTCGGAAGGCAGACGCTGGGAGAGCTCGAGGCCTTCGAGGCACGCGCCGGGCCCCTGAAGGTCCTGGGCTTCGCGACGCGGGGGTCCATGACCTTTCCGTCGCGGCGCTTCCAGTACCTTTTCGTGAACGGACGTCCGATCGAGGACCGCGCCCTCTCGCGCGCGATCCTGCAGGCCTCGCGCGACGTGATCCGCACGGACCGGCATCCCGCCGTCTTCCTGTTCCTCTCCGGGGAGCCGGGCGCCGTGGACGTCAACGTCTCGCCGGCGAAGACCCAGGTCCGCTTCGCCGACTCCGGCACGGCGTTCCGGCTCGTGTACCACTCCGTGCACTCGGCGCTCCTCGCCGGCAAGGAGGAGCGACGCCTGAAGTCGGTGCCGATGGAAGGCCGTCTCGCCGAGTTGCGGGAGGGATACGGCGGCGATTCCGCGATTGCGGCGCCAGCGCCGGGAAGTCCGGTCGGCCTGCCTCCGATGCCGAAGCCGGAGGCGCCGGCCGCGCCTGTCGAGAAGAAGCTTCCGGATCTCGTGCTGATCGGGCAGCACCGCGAGTCGTTTCTGATTGCGTCGGGCCCCGAGGGCCTGCTCCTGATCGACCAGCACGCGGCGCACGAGCGGATCCTCTACGAGCGCATCCGCGACCGCCTCGCCGCGGGACGGATCCTCGCGCAGCGGCTGCTCCTGCGGGCGCTGTTCGAGGCGACGCCCGAAGAGGTAGAGATCCTCGGCGCGCACTTCGAGGAGCTCTCCGCCTCGGGCTTCGAGATCGAGCCGATGTCGGGACGCTCTTATGCGATCGCGGCGTTGCCCGCCGAAGCCACCGACCGCGAGCCGGGAGAGACCCTGCGGGAAGTCCTGGCCGGTGTTGCCGGTAACGGCGACTCCGACCCGGAGCGGCGCCGGGACCGTCTCGCCGCGGCGATCGCCTGCCGCTCCGCCGTGACGATCCGCTATCACCTGGCGCCGGAAGAAATCCGGCGGCTGCTGTCCGACTGGATGAAAACGACCGACCGCTTCACCTGCCCGCACGGCAGGCCGGTCGTTCTGCTCATGACCGACGAAGAGCTGGAGAAGTACTTCAAGCGCCGCTGATGCTCCGACGTCGATTGCGACGCGTCTCATCCGGATAGACTTTCCGGCCATGGACAGAAGAACTTTCATCGAAAGCATGGTCGCGGGCGCGGCGACGCTCGGCTGGTCTCCCGTGGCGCGGTCCGAGAGCGCCGCGCTCGCGCCCATTCGGACGCAGATCGAGAAGCAGCACGGCGAGAACGTGCGGCGGCTGCAGGAGTGGATCCACCAGCCTTCGATCGCCGCGGAGAACAACGGAGTCTCGGAAGGCTGCGATCTCATGATAAGGCTCGCCAAGGACGCCGGCTTCGACACCTCCGTGCGCGTCGCGACCGACGGCCAGCCCGGAGTCTTCGCGACGCTCGACGCTGGCGCGCGGCGCACCGTGGGTCTCTACTTCATGTACGACGTGAAGCAGGTCGATCCGACGGAGTGGTCGTCGCCGCCGTGGGAGGCCGCGATCGTCGACAAACCGGGGTTCGGAAAAGTCGTCGTCGGCCGCGGCGCCGTCAATCAGAAAGGCCCGGAGGCGGCATTCCTCGCGGCGCTCCACGCGTTTCGCGGCGCGGGCCGAAAGCTGCCGGTCAACCTCGTACTCGTCGCCGAAGGGGAGGAGGAGATCGGCTCTCCGCACTTCCCGCAAATCGTGCGGCGACCGGAGGTTCAGTCGGCGCTGTCGCGCTGCTCCGGCATCTTCATGCCTTCGGCCGAGCAGGAGCCGGACGGCAGCGTGACGATCACTCTCGGCGCCAAGGGCGTCATCGAGCTCGAGCTGACGTCGAGCGGCGAGCGCTGGGGTCGCGGGCCGAAGAAAGACATCCACTCGAGCAACAAGGCGCGCGTCGACAGTCCGGCGTGGCACCTCGTGCAGGCGCTTCATACGCTCGTCTCCGCCGACGGAAACGAGCCGGCGATCGAGGGCTTTGCCGATCACGCGCGACCGATCTCGCCGGCGGAGAAGGCGATGGTCGCCGAAGGGGCGCGCCGGATCGACGAGAGCATGATGAAGAAGCAGCTCGGCGTCGACCATTGGGTCCACGACGTCAGTTGGGTCGAGGCTCTCGAACGCCTGGTCTCGCGGCCGACGGTGAACATCGAGGGATTGGTCGGCGGCTATACCGGACCGGGCGGCAAGACGATCCTGCCGCACAAGGCCGTCGCGAAACTCGACCTGCGTCTGGTCCCGGACATGAAGGCGGCCGAGGCGCTCGCCGCATTGAAGAACCACCTGGCCAAGCAGGGCTTCGACGACATCGAGGTGCGAATGACCGGAGGGTACGATCCCAACAGCACGTCGAAGGACGCCGCGTTGATCCGGGCACAGGTCGCTGTCTACCGCCGCGACGGTCTCTCACCGATCCTCTGGCCGCGCAGCGCGGGATCCTGGCCCGGTTACGTGTTCACGAGCGAGCCGCTGCATCTCGCGGCCGGTCACTTCGGCCTCGGTCACGGCAGTGGGGCGCATGCTCCCGACGAGTACTACGTCATCGAGTCCACAAACCCGAAAGTGCAGGGCTTCGACGGCGCTGTGTGGTCGTTCGTCGAGTACGTCAACGAGCTCGCGACCGTCGCCTGATTTCGCCGGCAAAGGAAAGGGCGCGGTCGCCTGCGCCCTCATTCTGCGCTTCCGTCGGATCAACGCGGCGGCCAGACCTCGGAAGCGTTCTGGCGCCGCTTCCGGATCACGTAGGTCGTGATCAGGATGATGCCCAAGAGGATGAACGAGGCGGGAGCGAGCCAGTCCTCGACGGCCGCCCAGAACTTGTCGAGGTCTGCGTATCGGTCGAGCAGCCAGAGCGCGCCGATGCCGACGAGGATGACGCCCCACGTGAGCCCCGCCATGGACTCGCGAGCGCGAGGAACGACCGTTCTTTCGGACGGAGCGAGCCCTCCCGGGTGGACGTTGCCCGAGTTGATCGCCTTCGCCTGGCGGACCGCGTCGATGATCGCGAAGAACCATACAAAGGCGGTCGCGGGACCCGAGAGGGGAGCCATCCGGCCGTGGGAGTTGAAGAGGATCAGCAGGCAGAAGACGCCGGCAAAGGCGAACGCGCGCTGATAGAGGCCCAGGTACACGTGCCCGAGCCCGGGAAACACCGAAAGGACGCCGGCGAGCCCGGGCGACTTCTTCTCGAGCACGACCACCGGACCGGTCGCGGTGGTGGTCGGTGCGGCAGGTGGCGGGGGCGTCCCGGCCGCGGGAGTCACCGGCGGTGGCGCCGTCGCCTGGTAGCGGTTGTCTTCCATTTCGTCTTCTCCTCTCGGCGGCGCTCAGGCTCGCCAGGTCGTGATCGTTGTCGTTTCTCTCTCTCTAAACGCACCGCGGCCGTCTCGGTTCCGTGGACGTTCCTCCGGGCGGCTTTTCGAGCCGGATGATTTCCAGATGAGCGCAACCGCGTTCGAGAACGCCGCGCGTCCATAACCTCCGGCGCGACCTTTCCACACCTGAATCGTGCGCGAGACCTTCTCCTGAATCGCGCCGATGCGATCGGTGAGCGAGCTTTCGGCGACGTTGACCGCCGCGCGAGTGTTCTCTCCGAGCTGACTCGCAGAGACGCGCCGCGCGATGTCGGCGGGGTTGAATCCGAGGAGCATCACGACGACCGCGGCGGCGTACGCGAGCGCGATCGCCGCTTTGGGGTCGAGGATCCACGCCCACCGCCGCTTGTCCTTCGCGGGACGCGCTGCGGACAGCCGTGCCGCGAGCCAGGGCGGCGCGACAGGCTCGTCGAGGTCACGAGATCCCAGAAGGGTCTCTGCCGCTTCGGAGCAGGCCGCGCAGCGTGAGAGGTGGCTGGCAAGCCGCCGCTCGTCCTCGGCGCCGAGCTCCTTTTCGACGGCGAAGGGCAGAAGCCGTTCCGCGCCCTCGCACGAAACCGTCCGGCGCGGAATCTCGAGGAGCGACTTCCGGAGCGAGGGCGGGAGCGTCGGCCGGGCGAGCCCTGCCGACATCTGCTCGGTTGCTTCCAAATCGGCGTTCAACCGCCCGCACGCCGCGCATCCGCTCGCGTGCCGGCGAGCCTCCTCCGGCGATGCGCCGGCGAGGAAGAGCCGTTCGAGCTCGCCGCAGCTCACAGGACCCCTCCCGCGGCGAGAGCCAGCGTCTGGAAAGCGCCCGCGGAGCCGCGGCGCTCGTGCCGCTCGCGGATCCGCCGCGCGACCTCCGCGCGGGCGCGGAAGAGCCGCGACTTGACCGTGCCGTCCGGCAGCTCGAGGACCTTGCCGATCTCGTCGTAGGCGAGGCCGTCCAAGTCGCGCAGGACGAGGATCTCGGCGAGATCCTCGGGAATCTCGGCAAGGGCCCAGAAAAGGAGCTTCGTGCGCTCCTTCTTGAGCGCTTCCGCGGCGGGGTCGTCCGTGGATTTCAAGAGCGGCAGAACCGCGTCGTCGGTGACGAACCGGAAGGACTTCTCGCGCTTCTTGCGGCGATACCGGTCGATGCAGAGGTTGCGGGAGACCGAGAGCAGCCACGCGACAAGCGGGAAGCTCCCGTCGTACCGGTGGAGGTTCTCGAAGGTCTTCAGGAAGATTTCCTGGGAGAGCTCCTCGGCGTCCTCCCGGTTCAACGTGAAGTGGTACGCCACGGAATAGACCTTCTGCCCGAAGCGGTCGACGAGCTCCCTCCAGGCGTCGTCTTCCCCCTGACGGCAGCGGTCCACGAGAGTCTTTTCTTCGGCGCTCAACTTTCCGTCCCGTCCCTAAGTAACGCAGGTCCGGGCGGAATGTTCGGACGCCGCCGGGCCCTGTCGGATTGATTTACAGGGACTTAGCCGTTTCCAGGGTCAGGGCCCGGACCTTCCCGGGGAAGAGCGAGTAGCCGAGCAGCTTGTAGCAGAGCTTGGCGACCAAGAAATCGGGAGCGCGGTTGCCCGGCAGAGGGGCGTGCTCGACGACGTCGGCTCCGACGATCTCTTTCTTCCCCGCGACCCGGCGGAGGATCTCCAAGGCCTGCTCCCAGGTGCCGCCGCCCGGCTCGGGAGTACCGGTGCCGGGCACGAGAGATCCATCGAAGAAGTCCACGTCGAAGGTGACGTAAACCTCGTCCGTCAGGCGCGACATCGCCTCGGGTATCCAGTTGTCCATGTCCGGAAGGCGGCGGTTCGAGATGATCAGGAGACCCTTCTGCCGCGCGAAATCGACTTCTTCCCGCGAAATGGAGCGGATGCCGACGTGAACGCTCGGAAGCCCGGTCTCGAGGAATCGGCGCGCGGCGCACGCGTGCGAGTGTCGGTCCCCTTCGTACTCGTCGCGCAGGTCTCCGTGGGCGTCGAAGTGGAGGATCGAGAGACCGGGATAGCGCGAGTGATGCGCGCGGATCGGGCCGGTCGCGATCGCGTGCTCGCCGCCCAGGGTCAGGACGAATCGCGGCTTCGCGAGAAGCTCGGAAACCACGCCGCCGAGCGACTCGACGCAAGCCTCCGGCTCCATTCGGTCGGGCAGCCACGGCGGAAGCGTGTGGATCCCGGCCTGTGACACGTCTTCGTCGAGCTCGTCGTCGTACAGCTCGACGTATCGCGAGGCTTCGAGGATCGCAGCGGGACCGTTTCGGGTCCCGACGCCGTAAGAGACCGTACGTTCGTAAGGAACCGGCAGGACGACGACGCGGCTCTTTTCGAAGGTATTTTCGGCCTCGGGGATGCCGAGGAAGTTGTTCGAGAGGAACATGCGGGGATCTTATCGGCTCCTGGCATCCGGAGCGAAGACCGTCATCCGGAGCGAAGCGAAGGATCTGATCCGCCTGTCATCCTGAGCGAAGCGAAGGATCCCTGGCGTTCAAGGGAGGGATTCCTCGGCGCTTCGCGCCTCGGAATGACAGCCCTCTTGTCCCCCGCCTTCAGGGTTGACGGCGCCGTCCCCGTCGTCCCCGACGTGGTCGTGAGACGGCGGGCGGAGCGAGACCTCTCCGGGCTTTCCTCGTTCGCTCCTCCAGGGCTTTCCACTCCTCGACGAGCTCTTCTCCGCGTCCGGTCGCCATCGCATTCAGCTCGAAGAGGTCGAGCGCAATCGGGAACGCTTCCCGAAACGCGATGCGCCGGGTCGCAACGCGATCGTCCGGCCGGTGCGAGAGGCGGCCGACCGTGGCGAGGGCCTGCTTGATCCGGTGGGAGACGGCATTCGGAAGCGACATCCGGATCGAGACCGGCGTCACGATGTCTTCGAGGATCGGGACGAGCCTTCCCGGCTCGGGGTCCGAGACGCGCAGCTCGCGCAGCGTCGACCGCACGACCGGAAGAAAGAACAGAGAGAAAAGGACGGCGTCGTCGAACGGACGGCCGCGACGCCGCTCGGCGTCGAGCACGTCGAGAAGCGACCAGAAGAGGTGGCCCGTGCCCTGCGGATGGTCCGGATCGATCTCGCGAAGGACATGGGCGAGCTCCGGCAACAGCACGTCCAAGAGCCCAACCTCGCGCATCAGGAGGAACGTCGGCAGCGCGTGTCCGCCCGAGAGAGACTGCGAGATCTCTTCGGTGACCCGCGGTGGCGCCGACTTCGCGATCTCCTTGCGGTGATCGAGGATCGCTTCGTAGGTATCCGGGGTGATCGCGAACCCCAGCCGGCTCGCAAACTCGACCGCCCGCATCATCCGGACGGGGTCCTCCCGGAAACGGATGTCGGGATCGCCGATCGTCCGAATGACCCCCGCGTCCAGGTCCTCGAGCCCCCCGACGTAATCGATCACCGAGAAGTCGGCGATGTTGTAGAAGAGCCCGTTGATCGTGAAATCGCGGCGCAGCGCATCCTCACGGGCCGTGCCGAAGACGTTGTCCGACGTCATCAGGATCTCGGGCGCCTCCGGATCGAGCGGCTCGGGGCGGCGCCGGAAGGTCGCGACCTCGACGACTTTTCCGCCGGCGAAGAGAATGTGGGCGAGCCGGAAGCGCCGCCCGATCAGCCGGCAGTTGCGAAACAAGCGCCGCACCGCCTGCGGAGGCGCGTCCGTGCCGATGTCGAAGTCCTTCGGCGTGCGTCCGAGCAGGAGGTCGCGCACGCTGCCTCCGACGAGGTACGCCTTGTAGCCGGAGCTGCGCAGCCGGTAGAGGACCTTCAGGGCATCGGGATCGATCCGGGTGCGCGAGATCGGATGGTCGCTGCGAGGCCGGATGCGGGGAAGAACTTCTTGCGAGACGTCGGCGCCTGCTTCGACAGCGGGCGATGTCAGAATCGGGCTTTCGGAATCCAGTGGTCTCTCCGCGGGCGTCGACCCGGGTGGGCCGGCGCCTCGTTGCAGATGCGGGTCCTCGGGAGCGAGCGCGTTCGTCGGCCGCGTCCCGTCCGCATCCGAGAGCAATTGTAGCTCAACTGCCTGATCGAATTGAGGTTTTGACTTTGCTTCGGGCTGTGCGAAAGAATACGCCGTCCTTCCAGGCGACTCGACGAGGAGGCTTTCGAGAATGAAATTGCGTGTGCTTCGGGCGGGTCTTCTGATCGCCGCCGTCCTCTCGATCCCGATTGCCTGCCGGCGCGGGGGAGGCGACGAGATCCTGATCGGCGAGTACGGGTCGCTCACGGGGACCACGGCCACGTTCGGCCAGTCCACCAACAACGCGATCCAGATGGCGTTCGACGAGATCAACTCGGCGGGCGGGCTTCTCGGCAAGAAAGTCCGGGTCGCGGTCGAAGACGACCAGTCCAAGCCGGAAGAGGCCGCGACGGCGGTCACGAAGCTCATCAATCAGAACCACGTCGTCGCGATGCTCGGCGAGGTCTCCTCGTCACGCTCGCTCGCCGCGGCCCCCATCTGCCAGGCGAACAACATCCCGATGATTTCTCCCTCCTCGACGAACCCTCGCGTGACGCAGGTCGGGGACTACATCTTCCGGGTCTGCTTCATCGATCCCTTCCAGGCCGAGGTCGGGGCGCGGATCGCGTGGGAGATCCTGAAGGTCAAGAAGGTCGCGATCCTCTCCGACGTGCGCAACGACTACTCGGTCGGGCTCCAGACGTTCTTCCGGCAGCACTTCAAGGGGTTCGGCGGCGAGATCGTCGCGGAACAGTCGTACAGCGAAGGCGACTCGGATTTCCGCGCCCAGCTGACGCAGATTAAATCGGCAAATCCCGAGGCGATCTACGTCCCCGGCTACTACACCGAGGTCGCCACGATCGCCCGCCAGGCCCGGGAGCTCGGGCTCTCCGTTCCGCTCATCGGAGGCGACGGCTGGGACTCTCCGAGGCTCTGGGAGATCGGAGGCGAGGCTTTGAACGGGTGCTACTTCTCCAATCACTACTCGGTGGACGATCCGGCACCGGCGGTCCAGAAGTTCGTCGCCGACTTCAAGAAACGCTTCAACCAGACTCCCGACGCGCTCGCCGCGCTCGGATACGACGCCGCGAGGATCCTCGCAGACGCGATGAAGCGGGCCGGCACTACCAAGGGCGACAAGGTCCGCGACGCCCTCCTCGCCACGAAGGATTTCCAGGGCGTGACCGGCACGATCACGATCAACAAGGAGCGCAACGCGGTCAAACCGGCCGTCGTGTTGAAGATCGAGAACGGCAAGTTCGTTTACATGACCACGGTCAAACCGACCGGGACATAAACCAGCATTCGCGGAATCCGCCCTGGTCACGCCCCCGGGCTGAGAGCTGACGGTCGAGAGCTGACGGCTCGACATCCATGACCACGTTCCTGCAGCAGCTCGTCAACGGACTCTCTCTCGGGTCGATCTACGCGCTGATCGCGCTCGGTTACACGATGGTGTACGGCGTGCTGCGGCTGATCAACTTCGCCCACGGCGACGTCTACATGCTCGGGGCGTACGCCGGGTACTACCTGTCGAGGAAATTGAAGGGGGACGAGCCGTCGCTTGGAAGCGCGCTCCTCGTAATGCTCGGTGCGATGCTCACCTGCGCGCTGATCGGCGTCGTGATCGAGCGCTTCGCCTACCGACCCGTGAGGCGGGCGGCGCGCCTGACCCTTCTCATCACGGCGATCGGCGTGTCGCTGTTCATCGAGAATACGGCGCAGCTCGTCTTCGGGCCCGACCCGAAGTTCTTCCCGTCGCTCGCGCCGCGCGCGGACTTCCACGTCGGGGGCGTGCGGCTGACGAGCGAGCAGTTGACGGTGATCGCGGTGTCGTTTCTCCTCATGGTGTTGCTGCGGTTCTTCATTATGAAGACGCGCACCGGGAAAGCGATGAGGGCGGTCTCGTTCAACCTCGATGCCGCCAAGCTCATGGGGATCTCGACCGACCGGATCATCGCGATCACGTTCGCTCTCGGGTCAGCGCTCGCTGCGGCGGCCGGGGTCCTGATCGGCATGCAGATCCCGAAAATCGACCCTTTGATGGGCATCCTCTACGGCCTGAAGGCGTTCGTCGCGGCCGTTCTCGGCGGGATCGGCAACGTTCCCGGCGCGGTGATCGGAGGACTCCTGATCGGGACCTCCGAGGTCATGGTCGTCGGATACCTCTCCTCGACCTTCCGAGACGCCATCGCGTTCGGGATCCTGATCCTCGTGCTCCTCCTCCGGCCTCAGGGCATTCTCGGCCGCGCCCAGAAGGAGAAGGTGTGAAGGGGTTCGTCCTCGCGATCGTCTTCGTCGCCGTCCTCTTTCTCGGCAACAGCCTTCTGACGGGCGGGCTCCTGCCCGGCTTTTCGGTCTCCCCGTACTTCCTGCAGGTCGTTTCTCTCGCCGGGATCAACATCATCCTCGCGGTGAGCCTGAACCTGATCAACGGCTTCACCGGACAGTTCTCGATCGGCCACGCCGGATTCATGGCGATCGGCGCCTACGTCTCGGCGTACGTGACCGCGGCGTTCGGCGACCGGATCCGAGGGGCTCTCGGGATGCTCCCTCCGACGTTCCAGAACAGCGCGCTTCTGTTGATCGCCCTCGGCATCGGCGCGGCCTGCGCCGCCGTCGCCGGGTTTCTCGTGGGAGTGCCCTCGCTCCGGCTGCGCGGCGACTATCTCGCGATCGTCACGCTCGGCTTCGGGGAGATCATCCGGGTGTTCATCCTGAACATCGATGCGGTCGGAGGCGCCCGCGGCTTCTCTGGAATTCCACGGCTCGCGAACTTCGCGTGGATCTACCTCTTCGCCGGCGCGACCATCCTGGTCGTCTCGCGGATCGTCCGCTCGTCGTTCGGGCGGACCCTCGTCGCGATCCGGGAAGACGAGATCGCCGCCGAGGCCATGGGCGTCAACACGACGCGTTCCAAGGTCATCTCGTTCGTCGTCTCCTCTGCAATGGCGGGTGTTGCGGGCGGGCTCTTCGCTCACTACCTCATGTACGTGCACACGAACTCGTTCACCTTCATCAAGTCGTTCGAGATCATCATCATGATCGTGATCGGGGGGTTGGGCTCGATCACCGGCTCGGTCCTGGGAGCCGTGCTCTACATCGTCCTGACCGAGGGGCTGCGGCAGTTCGCGCAGTACCGGATGGTTCTTTTCTCGCTCCTCCTGATCGTGATCATGATCGTGCGGCCGCAGGGGATTCTCGGGCACCGCGAGCTGTGGTCTTTCTTCCCGCGGCGCCGCCGGGTCGAGCCCGTGCCTCCGGCGGTCGCGGGCTAGGCGCCGTACCGGGTGGCTCTCCTCGACCTCTCCGGCGTCACGATGCGATTCGGGGGGCTCGTCGCGGTCAACGACCTCGACCTTTCGATCGAGCCGGGTCAGCTCTACGGGCTGATCGGCCCGAATGGCGCGGGAAAGACCACCGTGTTCAATGTCATCACCGGCGTTTACCGCCCGACGTCAGGCGAGATCTCGTTCAAGGGCCAACCGATCGTGGGGGAACGCTCGGGCAAGATCACCCGCCGCGGCATCGCTCGGACGTTCCAGAACATCCGCCTGTTCGGGGAGATGACCGTGCTCGAGAACGTGAAGGTCGCTTCCCATTGCCGCCAGACGGCGGACCTCGCCTCCGCGGTCTTCCGGACGCCCGCGCATCACTCGGAGGAGAAGCGCGTGGATCTGCAGAGCCGGGACCTCCTGAAGATCTTCCATCTGGAGCAGTTCGCGGACGAGAAAGCGAAGAACCTCCCGTATGGAAGCCAGCGGCGGCTGGAAATCGCGCGCGCGATGGCGACGCTGCCCCGGCTCCTCCTCCTCGACGAACCGGCCGCCGGCATGAACCCGCAGGAGGCCCGCCAGCTGATGGAGCTGATCCGCTGGGTCCGCGACCGGTTCGGGATGGGGATCCTCTTGGTCGAGCACAACATGAAGGTGGTCATGGGCGTCTGCGAGACGGTCCACGTGCTCGACTACGGCGCGACGATCGCCGTCGGGCCGCCCGCGGAGATCCAGCGCAACCCGAAGGTGATCGAGGCCTACCTGGGGGGCGCGTGAGCGCGACCTCTCTCGAGCGGGTCCTCGACGTGCGCAACCTGCGCGTCTTCTATGGCGCGATCGAGGCGTTGAACGGCGTCTCGCTCCACCTGGACGAAGGGGAGATCGTGACGCTGATCGGCGCGAACGGAGCCGGCAAGTCCACGACGCTGCGAGCGATCATGGGGCTGGTGCCGGCGGCCGACGGGGAGATCTTCTTCCACGGCCGGCCGACCCGGGACGTCCCCACCCACAAGCTCGTCCGCGACGGCCTGATCCTGGTCCCCGAGGGACGGGCGATCTTCGCGAACCTCTCCGTGCGCGAGAACCTCGAAATGGGCGCGTACTCTCGCCGCGACGGCAAAGGGATCGCCGAGAGCTTCGAGAAGGTGTACGCGATCTTTCCGAGGTTGAAGGAGCGGGCGAGCCAGACCGGCGGGACGCTGTCCGGCGGCGAGCAGCAGATGCTCGCGATCGGCCGCGCCCTGATGTCGGCGCCGAAGGTGCTGCTCTTGGACGAGCCGTCGCTCGGCCTGGCGCCGATCCTGGTGCACGCGATCTTCGAAGCGATCGAGGCGATCCATCGCGAGGGCACGCCGGTTCTCCTGGTCGAGCAGAACGCGATGGCCGCATTGAAACACTCGAACCGGGCATACGTGCTGGAGACCGGGACGGTGGCGCTGGAAGGCTCCTCCGCCGAAGTTCTCGCGAATCCGAAAGTAAAAGAGGCGTATCTCGGCGAATAGAGCGCGAGGCACCGGCTGGCCCGGCGGCGGTACGATTATCGGATGCCGTCCTTCTCGGGGGTTGTTCCAGGCGTTCTCAGGCGGTCAGAGGCTTTCCGGCCTCGATTAGGCCAATCCGCATTCCTGCACGACCAGCCGGAGCTCGACTGCCACTCTTGCAGTCGAGCTCCACTCCGTCGGCGCGCTAGCCTGCGAACTCCACCTCGTCATCACGATTCGGTTGGGAAGCCTAAGCACATGTTAGGCCACGGGAAGTAGCGTGGATACCTGGATGTTCGTTCCGCGAAGCGACGATCCCGGCTGAGACTATGCAACATTCCCAACCGAGCTAACCAGCGATCCCAGCGAACGGAGACCGTTAAATGGCGACAAACGACCTCACCAGCGCGATCGAACAAAGCCACGCGGCCCTCGGGGCGATACTGAAAGGCGACCCCAGTGTTTACCAAGCGTTGTTCTCCTTGGCAGATGACGTGACCCTTGGAAATCCCTTTGGGCCGTACGTACGCGGTCGGAGGAAGGTTGAAGAGACACTTGCCGGCGCCGCCTCGCATTACCGCGACGGGAAAGTCTCCGATGTCGAACTCGTAGCGAAGTACGTCTCCGACAACCTCGCCTGCGTCGTCGAGGTGGAACGCGGTCGAAGTAAGGTCGGAGGTGCTGCGGAAGTGGCACCTGTGGCTGTCCGCGTGACCAGCGTGTTTCGGCTGGAGAGCGGAAGTTGGAAGCTCGTTCATCGCCATGCGGATCCGATTACGACCCCACGCCCGGCAGCGTCGGTTATCAGCAGATAGCACATCAATGGTCGGGGGCGCTGTTGGAAAGTTCGGATAGTTGAGTCAGTCTTGCGGGGCCTCGCTTCTCTTCGGGGTACCTCGGTGATTAACGCAGTACGGAGACGGCGTGCAAGCAAACAGCCGTGGCCTAACATGCGCTTGCAGCTGA
>DASWCZ010000027.1:0-31456 GCA_036395755.1 Thermoanaerobaculia bacterium | reverse complement strand
GTCCGGATACATCGTCCCGTGTATGCCGTAGCCGCCCCCGAGGTTTAGCCGGTACTTTCCGAGCACCTTGTCGAACTTGCGCTGCGGAGCGCCCGTCGGCGGGACGACGATCGCGTTTCCTGTCTCGATCATTTTCCCGGGTGGAAGCTCTCTCTCCGATCCGTCGGCGGAGACTTCGACTACGCTGTTGTTCCGGATCTTCAGCACCCGTCCGGAGCTGCTCCCCGAATCGGCCGAACCCCACACGCCTCCGGTCGCTCTGGCGGAAACGGGTTCGCCCGTCCGGGCGTCGATCACGTCGCCGGGATTCAGGCGGATGAGGACCTTCTTCTTCTTCCGCGCCTCCTCGAGAAAATGCCAGTCGGGCGGCACCCAGAGGGGATTCTCCTCTTTCGACACGACGCGGAACTTGCCGGTCGGGGTTTCGAAGACCATGGTCCGGCCGCTCGAGTCGGTCAACGACGTTCCCTTGCCCGTCGAGCAGACCGCCCGGAAGATCGTCCTGCCCGCGCGCCGCACGTAGAGGCGGTTCTCGGCGGTCGACACCACGATCGTCTGGTTGGTGTCCTGCGAGTCATCGATCTTCACTTCCGCCTCGTGGACGGCGGTCCGAAGGCGTTCCACTCGCGCTCCGCGCTCTTCCTCTGCCTCCTTCAGCTCGTCGCGGCGGGACCCGAGCCGCTCGGAGATCATTCGGTCGATCGTCGACAGCTTTCGCAGCCGTTCGACGTCGCGCCAGTTCTGCCACTCCGCGCCGGCGACCGCGGCTGCGAGAACGACGTCGATGACCAGGAGCGCCCACGCTCCCAGGAACCCGAGCCGGAACTTCATCGAGCGAATCTCTCCATCAGAAGACGTAAACGCGGGTCGCCGGCCCGACCCGTGGCCAGATTGCCGCGAGGTCCGCTTCCGACACCATGAAGGATCCGGGCTTGACGCCTTTCAACGGGCTCTCGGGCGGCGGGGGAGAGTGAATGACGTAATCGTTGCCGAGGACGATCACGTAGCGGCCGAGGCCGTTGGCGACCGTCGGGAGATCCTTCGGAGGCTTGCGGCCGTCCATCCGGTAGACCCACTCGGGCACTCTCCATCCGCCGTTGTCGAACTTCCCGGTCACGCTGAAGACGCCCGTCAACGGGGCGAACGTCCAGGTCTTCTTTCCGGAAACGATGGTCCGGGGCCTCCCCACTTCGAGCGGGGCGTCGCGAAGGACCTTGTCGGCGAAATGGAACGAGAACTCGCGCTTGCGGGTGTCGATCGCGACGTAGAATTCCTTCCGGCGCGTATTCTCGAGATACTTCAACCGGGCGTCGAGAGCGCTCGCCAGCGTCTTCTCGTCCACCTCGAGGTCCAGCAGCTCGCGGCGGATGCGCTTGATCTCGAACGGCGTCGCCTGCGAGAGCGTGACGCGCGACGAGAACTCCTTCTCGAGTGCCCGCCGGTGCATTGTCGCGGCCGCTCCGCCGAGGGCGACGCCGAGGAAGAGAAGGAGAAGCACTCCCGATCCCGGGCGCGGGAGCTTTCGGCGAGAAGAGCGCTTGCGGAGGAAGCCCGTTCGGACCGCAAGGATTCCCGAAGCGTCCTTCGCGCGGGGCGGCGTCGGATCGGTCGGAATCGGGGAGTCCATCGGGGCGGCTCCCTGCAAGCTTACGGCCACGTGCGGGACAATGTCTTCTTCGAGATGCCGATCGAGATGATCCTGAGTGGCCGCGTCCCGGTGAAGGTCTGGACCGACCGGATCGAGCCGGAGGCGATCCAGCAGTTGAAGAACATCGCGTCGCTGCCAGTCGTGTTCCCGCACGTCGCGGCGATGCCGGACGTTCACCTCGGCAAGGGCGCGACCGTGGGCGCCGTCGTGCCGACCCGACAGGCGATCTGTCCCGCCGCGGTCGGAGTGGACATCGGATGCGGGATGTCTGCGCGCAAGACGTCCATTTCCGCGGAGGCGCTCGGCCCGGAGGACTTGACGAAGCTGCGCCATTCGATCGAGCGCGAGATCCCCGTGGGCCGCGAGCTGAAGCGGCGGCCTTTCGAGGCCGCGGTCGACTGGATGGACTCCCACGGCGCTCCGCAGTGCGTCTCGAAGGCGGTCGTCGAGCGGGCCCTCCACCAGCTCGGAACGCTCGGCGGCGGCAACCACTTCATCGAGGTCTGCGTCGATCGCAGCGACGGGATGCTCTGGACGCTGCTCCATTCCGGCAGCCGCAACGTGGGAAAGACGGTGGCCGATACGCACATCGCGCGTGCGAAGAAGGCGATGGGCGGGGCACTCCAGGAGCTTCCCGATGCCGATCTCGCCTGGTTTTCCGAAGGAACGCCCGACTTCGAGCGATACCATGCCGACCTTCTCTGGTGCCAGGAGTACGCGCGCGAGAACCGCGCGATCATGACGTCGCGGCTGTTGAGACAGCTCGCGTTCGCGCTCGGTTTCGACGGCGACGTCTCGCGGCTCGGGATCACCCTCGGCGTGGACTGTCACCACAACTACGTTGCCGAAGAGGTTCACTTCGGCCACCGGCTCCTCGTCACTCGCAAGGGAGCGATCCGCGCGGGGAAGGGGGAGCTCGGGATCATTCCCGGCTCCATGGGAACCGGGAGCTACATCGTCCGGGGGCTCGCGAATCCCGACTCGTTCGAGAGCGCTCCCCACGGCGCCGGGCGGAAGATGTCCCGGAGCGAAGCGCGGCGGCGTTTCACCGCGGAGGATCTCGTCTGCGAGACCGAGGGAGTCGAGTGCCGGAAGGACGCGCGGGTCGTCGACGAGATCCCCTCGGCCTACAAGCCGATCGAGGAAGTCATCTCGAAGTCGTCCGATCTCGTGGAAGTCGTCGCCGGCCTGCGGCAGGTGATATGCGTCAAGGGATGACTCTCTCGTCGCGCTGAGCTAGGCTCGCGACAACCAAGAAATGATGGACTCAGAGACTGCCGCAGATATCAAACGGCACTTCGACGTCGTGGCCGAAGGGTTGCGCGCCGATATCCGCGTGGTGATCGAAGGTCTCGCTGCCAATACGAACAGGCTCGAGAGGGTCGAGACCCGGCTGACCGGGTCGAAGTGCGCCTCGACCGGGTCGAAGTGCGTCTCGATAGGATCGACGTCCGGCTCGATGGGATGGAGACCGGGCTCGGCGGACTCAAGGCGATGATCCGGCCACTCATCACCAGGAGTGATGCGTGAAGTCACCAGGAAGCGCGCGGGCGCTCCGGCAGTCCTTTCCGATTCGCGACCGCTACACGGTCTCGGGACTCGTCGTCGGCGACATCTGCTTCGCGTGCGAGTGCCGGATCCTGGAGATCGCCGGTGAAGAGGGCATGATGCTCGCGTGGTGCGAATGCGGATGGCCCGACGACGCAGCGGAGATGGAGGTTCTCGGGTAGAGCTACTTCCCGCGTCCGTTGATCGCGCGGAGATACGGTTCGGCCGGGGTCAGCGGCGCGGTGCGGATCCAGTAGGGGACGTAGAGGATCTCGGGAATCGTCATCCGGCCGTCGGAGACCGAGAGAAATCCTTCCGAGTCGATCTCGGTTGCCGCGACCCCCGCTCCGACGGTCATCCGCAGCGTCACCGTTCCGTCTTCTCCGGGTCCGAGAGTCAGATCCGCCGGCTGGACGCTCGGAGAGACGGCGAGATCTCCGGCCGAGGAATGGGCCTCGATCGAGTAGCGTACGGTCGCCGCGGACTGGTTCTTCAGCGTGAAGGTCTTCGAGAGCGTGAAGGGAACGGCCTCGGTCGTGAGCCTCCCGAAGGAGACGCTCGTCGGAAGGACCAGGCTCTCGACGGTCGACGCCGCGGCGAGGTCGATGTCGCCGGAGCCGCGCGACATCACGCGCTCGAGACCGATCTTTCCCGAATCCGTCGGCCGCGCGGCCGTCTCGGTCAGCGCCGCCTTGACGAGATCCGGAGTCCAGCCGCGATGCTTCTGCTTGACGAGGGCCGCAGCGCCCGCCGCGCGAGGGGCGGAGAACGAAGTTCCCGCCGCGAATTCGAAACCGCTCGCGTTGTAGATGGAGCCCGCTCCCTGGTGGGGATCGGGGGCGGGGAAGCGGTCCTCTCCGGCAGGAGAGTCGTCCTGACACGGGGCATAGCTGTCGAGGCCGACCGTCGCGAGGTCCGGCTTGACCTGGAGGCCGGCCGTCGGGCCGCGCGAAGAAAAAGACGTCAGTCGGTCGGGGGTCGCGACTCCGGCGAACGGCGGCGTCCCGGCCGGCGCGGCCCGCATCTGCCCGACCGCGGACGGCGAAGAGTTCGACGCGATGAAGCTTTTGAGCGCCAGGCCGTCGCTGCGTCGCACGACCAGCGCCGGAACCGACGCTTGCGAAAAAGACGGGTTGAAGAGCTGTTCGCCGCTGTTGGAGACCGCCGGATCGTCCGAGTTGTAGATCACCATCCCGATCGCGCCCGCCGCCTGGACCGTCTGTCCCTTGACGGCAAAAGTGCACGATCCGCGTTGAACGAGCGCAATGCGGCCGGTCAAGGACCCTCCGGGCAATGGGGTGCAGGCGATTCCGGGCGCCTCACTGTCGACGGCGTCCACGTCGGCAAGCGGCCCTGAGAGCGCGGAGCCCGGGAGACTGCACTGATCAGCGCACGCCCCGCCGACGATCGAGACGAGGCTGGCCGGGACGGAGGGAAGGCCCGACGTCACCTCGAAGAGCCCGAGCGACGACAGGCCGTAGTGCCCGTTGGAGCTCGCCCCGACCGTGATCGCATGGGGGGCGGCTCCGGGAAATCCGATCGTCGAGGGATCCGGCCCGTCGTTGCCCGCGCTGATCGTGGCGACCACACCCGCCGCAATCGCATTTTCGGTCGCGCGAATGATCGCATCCTGAAGCGGATCGCCGGCAGGCGAGCTCCCGAAGCTCATGTTGATGACGTCCATCCCATCTTCGACCGCGGCCTCGATCGCGGCGATGATGTTGTCGTCGAACGCGCGCGGCGCGAAGACGCGGTAGTCGCCGATCCATGCTTTCGGCGCGACGCCGGAAACCGTGATCTCACGCCGGCCCGAGCCGGAGAGGTCCACCGTCGCGCCCCCGGCGACGCCGGCGGAGTGCGAGCCGTGACCCACGAGATCCTGAGCGGTCCGGTGGCCCGGATTGGTGTGCGCGTCGCTGGAATCGCTCACCGACTGGAAGAAGCGGGCCACGATCACTTTTCCGTTCGCCAGCGCCACGTCGCCCTTCGGGAAACCGGGCGGCGCTGAGAGCGCGCCGTCCGAGAACATCGGGTTCGAGAAATCGACGCCCGTGTCGATGAGCCCGATCTTCATTCCCGCTCCGGCCTGGCCATCCCCGCCGAGGGCGGACCAGAAGACGAGCGCGCCCATGGCCGGGTTCGACGCGTCGAGGGTCGGGAAATATTCGCGCACCGGGTGCACCGCGGCGACCCCCGGCATCTTCACGAGGTCGGCGAGCGATCCGGCGGGAACGGCCAGGGCGAGACCGTTGAAGACGGTCCGGTAACGGGAGCCCACCTTCGCATCCGGAACCCGGGCGCGGACCCTTTCCACGAGCTCTTCCTGCCGGGCATCCAGGTAGTCCCGGTAGCGCTCGACCTCCTCGCGGCGGGCGGCCAGGAGAGTGATGCCGGTCTTCTCCGGAGCCGTCGCGGGAAGTCCGGCGATTCCCCCCTTGTAGCGGGCGACGGGCGGTTCGGACAGTTCGACCAAAACTGTGACGTCTCCGTCGGCGGCCCGCGCCGCGCCCGGGGCGACCGGCTCCGCGCTCTTCGGAGAGAGAGCGAAGGCCGGGATGACCGAGATCGCGAAGAGGAATGCGCCGCGTCGCAGAAAGTGGAGTCTTTGCACCGGAGGTCCTCGAAAAATGAGTTGGCGAAGCGCGAAGTGTACACGAAGGCGCCGTTTCGCGGCGCCTCCGTGGACAGCCCTCCGTCAGCTACTGGGGGTCGGCGTCGGGGCAGGCGCGGCCGAAGTCGGCGGGGGCGGCGGCGCCATGGGCACCGAGGCATGATCGGAGACGTACATCCACTTGCCGTTCTTGCGCTCCGCGACCGATGTGAAGCGACCCTCCATCGTCTGCGCGGCTCCGCCGCTCTTCGGCTCCATCGTCATCGTGAAGCGGCCGGAGGCCCACGACGTGTTGCCGGCCTGCCGGAAAGCGTCGTAGTTCAACTGCATGTCTTTGACGTTCATCGTCGAAAGCATCTTCTGATAGCTCGCCCGGATGGCGTCGGTCCCCTTGGCCTGGACCTCGTCCGGCGGATACATCACCGCGTCCGCCGCATAGAGCTTCGTCAATCCGTCGGCGTCTCCGGCTTTGACCGCTTTGATCCACGCTTTGTCGAGATCCTTGACCCCCTGGCCCAGCAACGACGCGGCGAACAGACCCCCGGCAACGGAAAGAATCGCTCGTTTCATACCTTCTCCTTTCGAATCGCGGCGCGATTCTATCGCCTCGCTTCCGTCTGCTAGCCTGAGGCGCGATGACCCGCCGGGTCCTCTCGCTGGCGCTCGCTCTTCTCGGGGCCCGTTTCGCGGCGGGCGAGGCTCCCTCCGCGCCGTGGCGCACGATCGAAACTCCCCATTTCCGGGTTCACTTTCCCGCGCCTTTCGGTCCATGGGCGCGCCGGGCGGCAGGCGCGATCGAGTCGATCCACGATCGCGTATCCGAGGCCGTCGGCTTCCGCTCCGAGCGCTCGATCGACGTGCTCGTCGAGGATCCTGCCGCCACGGCGAACGGGATGGCGTTCCCGTTTCTCGACCGGCCCTTCATCGTGCTCTGGACGTCCCCTCCCGAGCCGGAGTCGGGGATCGGCGACTGGACGGACTGGATGGAAGACCTCGTGACGCACGAAGTCACTCACATCGTCCACCTGACGCGGCCGCGCAACCGGTCGCGCGGGATCCTCGCCCGCCTCTCTCCGGTTCCGTTGGGCCCCCTGGCGCGGAATTCGCCGCGGTGGGTCGCCGAGGGCTATGCGACGGTGATCGAAGGCGCGCTCACCGGCTCGGGAAGGCCCGCGTCGAGCTATCGCGCGATGGTCTTGCGGCGCTTTGCGATCGAGGGAAAGCTGCCGGGATACGCCGCGCTCTCGTCGACGTCCGGCTGGCTGGGCGGCTCGATGGCATACCTCGTCGGCTCGACCTTTCTCGAGTGGCTCGAAGCGAAGGAGGGCAAGGGAAGCCTGCAGAAGCTCTGGAAGCGCATGGCGTCGCGGCGGGGCGGAAGCTTCCCGTCCGCCTTTCGCGCGGTATTCGGTCATTCGCCCGCGGACCTGTACGACCGCTTTCGCGCCGAGGTGACCGCCGCCGGCATCGAGGAGGAAAAGCGCCTCGTGTCCGCCGGCCTCGTCGAAGGAGACCTGTGGCAGAGGTTAGACGGCGGAACTCTCTCGCTCCAGGTCAGCCCGGACGGTTCGAAGCTCCTCGCCCGGCGCGACCCGAAGCGCGGGGAGAGTTTCCTCGCGGTCTGGTCGCTCGAGGAGACGACCGAGGAACGGAAAGAAGAGGAACGGCGGCGGGAGCGCGAGGCGGAGATCCTTCGCGACCCGAACGAGGTCGCCGACCGCCCCGAGACTCCTCGGCCGCGCGCGGCGAAGTGGCGCCTTCCGACCGTCAACGGCTTCGCCGCGGGAAACCCGCGCTGGACGCCTGACGGCAAGAACATCCTCTTTACCCGCCGCGCCCCGGACGCCGATGGGGTCCTGCGGCTCGATCTCTTCTCGTGGCGTCTCTCGGACGGGAGAGTGCGCCGCGTGACGCGGAAGGCCGACGTCGTCGAGGCGGATCCCGCGCCTTCCGGCCGCTCCGCCGTCGGCGTGCGCAGCCGCTACGGCGTCTCCGAGCTCGTCCGCGTGGATCTCGAGTCGGGCGAGACCCGCGCGCTCCCCGTCGCCGGCGCGGCGGAAGATCCGTGGAGGGTCTGGAGTCATCCGCGCGTGTCGCCCGACGGTCGGAGCGTCGCGGCGCTCCTGCACTTGCGGGGGCGCTGGCGGCTCGTGTCTCTTCCCGCCGACGGCGGAGAAATCCGCGAGATCCCGCTTCCCGGCTCGCCCGCCGGGGAGCCCGCGTGGAGCACGGACGGGTCGCGTCTCTTCGTCGCGGCCGACCGCGAAGGAATCTGGAACGTCGAGTCCGCGTGGGTTCGCGGCGGCGCGTCGAGCGAGCTCCTGACCCGCGTGACCGGCGGTGCGCTCGCCCCGGCTCCCTCTCCGGACGGAAAGGCACTCTTCTTTCTCGAGATCACCGCCAGGGGCGTGGACGTTCGTCGTCTCGCTCTGCCCGCGGTCGGGCTCGCGCCGATCGGCCGCCGCGCGGAAAGCTTTCGTCTCCTTCTTCCCGAGCCCGCACTCGCTGCGCCGTTCTCGCGCTCGGACGTCGCGCCGGACCGGCCCTATCGAATCGAGCCGAGCCACGTCATCCGGCCGCTCGCGACCTGGTCGATCGGACCGGACGGCAGCGCCTGGCAGATCGGCGTCGAGGGCTCCGACGTCGTCGGAAGGCTCGACTGGGTCGCTGCCGCGTCGATCGGAAACGCCGCCGGACCGCGCGGCGGGTCCCTCGCCCTGACGTGGCGTGGATTTCCGGTCGCTCTTTCCGCGCAGATCTTCTCCGCGCGCGAGCGGCCGGGCCGGCAGCGACTGGTGCGCCGCCCGGAGCTCGATGCCGACCGAACCGGCGGGTTCTTCGACGCGTCGTGGGGGAGACCCTTTTCCGGGGGACGCGTTCGTCTCGACGCCGGCGGGGGAGCGTCGCGGGTCGAGCCGCTCGTCGGCGGAGGGGATTTCGACCGCGCGCTCTTCTCGATCCGTGGGCGCGCGGCCTTCCGGTCAATCCGCGGGAAGACCGGGTTCGGCGGAGAGCTCGACGGGTCGGGCTCGTCGGGGCGGACCGACGGACGTTCCTGGAATCAGTTTCTCGCCGGCGCGGGGCTCTCGGCGTTTCTCCCGATCGCCCGGATTTCCGCGTTCGGCCGCTTCGGCGACACGGGCGGATCCCCGACCCGCTTCGACCTGTTCTCCGTCGGCGGCGCTCCTTCGACCGTGCTCCCGGAGGGTCTCGACCGGAACCGCCTGCAGCTCGCCGCGCTGCCGGCGGCGGTTCAGATGGGCGAGCGCGTCGAATCCGTGCGCGGCGAGGCGGCATTCCGCGGCGTCCCTCTCGTCCTGTACGGGGAGCGCCTGCGCGCCTGGACATCCGGCGCCGCGAAACCCGATCCGGTCCGCGTCGTCGGCGCGGAGCTTCGCATCGACGAGCGAACGCTACCGATCTCGGTTTCCGGAGACCTGTCCTTCTACGCCGGCGTCGCGAAAATTCGCGGCTCGTCGCCGCGGTTCGATTCGACCCAGGGATACGCGGGTCTGTTGTATCGGCCGTGAGGGGGTCAGGTATTCACACTTCCGATGGAGTCTCGACAAAACGGAAATGGCCTTGCCACTTTGCGTCGCAAAGTGGCAAGTGGAGACCTGACTCCCTCAGTCTTCGTAATAAGAGCGAGCCGAGACCCTTCCCCTGAGGCCTTTCGCGAGCTTCACTTCGACGTCGTGCCCGCCGCGAGGCAGGTTCGGCTTGACGAAGACCAGCACGTAGCGGCCGGAGATCGCCCGGGTCACGCGGTCGAGTGCGGCGGCCGGGAAGAGGTGGGTCTTCTGGTACGTCCCGCCGGTCACGGCGGAGACGTCTTCGAGCCGGTACTCGAGCGTGTGGTAGTCGCCGTCGGTGACGTCCAGAGTGAAGATGTTGATGCGAGCCGCCGAGAGGGAGCGAAGCGCCTTTGCGTATTCCTTCTTCTCGGAGACTACCGGGCCGGTCAGCCCGCCGATCGTCCCGAGGCCCCAGCCGAAATACAGCATCGACTTGCCTCCGGGAATCGGCTCGAGTGCCCGCGCGACGAGGTCGAGCCCGCGCTCGGGAGTCGCGGCGCGAAACGCGGCAGCGTAGTCGAAGTGGCGCGCGATCGACGGAAAAGGACCGGGATCGATGCGGTCCGGTTCCGCGGTCCTCAAACAGGCGATCATCGCGGCGCGGATTTTTCCCCGATCGTCCGTGAAGTCCTGGCGGAGCTTCAGGTGGGAATCGAACGAGACGACCGCGACGCGGTCGGTCGCCACCAGCGTGTCCAGGAAGCGGTCGGCGTACATCCCCATCCGCAGGAAGCCGGTCAGCCGCAGGGGGTCGTAGTCGGTCTGGTAGAAGAGGATGATCAACCTTCCCTGCGGATAGGCGAGGACCGGCTCGGCGAACGTGGGCGCTTCCGTGAAAACCACTTCTCCGGCGCGAGGGGACGCCTCTTCCGGGCTGCCCGCCGAGACCCACTCGATCGACTCCAGGGCAATGTGCTTCCCGTCGACCTTGACGACGAAGTCGGCGGCGACGAGATCCCGGATCGGCTCGCCGTCGTTGTCGGTGACGTGCGCGTCGATGACGACCCGCTCGACGCGGGCCTCCTCGCGGAAAGCGCCGGGCCGCTCGGGCATCGGACGGCGGGGCGCGGCCGGCGTCTTCGGAGTCATGGGCGGAAACGCGTGGCCGCCCTGCGGGAGAGGCGGGAGAGTCTCCTGGGCGAGAAGCGGGATGGCGGCGACGAAGAGCGCGGCCACCATCACCTTCTTCACGGGAAGAGCGTAGCGCAAAGGCGGACGATAAGATCGTCAACCGATTTCCGTGCCGCTTTTGCCCGGTGTGCGCCTGGGTCCCTACGAGATCCTGTCCCCGCTCGGAGCGGGCGGAATGGGGGAGGTCTATCGCGCGCGCGACACACGATTGAAGCGCGAGGTCGCGGTCAAGATGCTCGCGGAGACGCTGACTGGCGACGCAGAACATCTCGCGCGCTTCGAGCGCGAAGCGGAGCTGCTTGCGGCTCTGAACCATCCAGCGATCGCCCAGATTTACGGCCTCGAAGAGTCCGCCGGCGGCCGCTTCCTGGTTCTGGAGCTCGTCGAAGGCGACACGCTCGCGGAGCGGCTCGCGGCAGGGCCATTGCCGATCAGCGAAGCACTCGAGATCGGACGCCAGATCGCCGAGGCTCTCGAAGCCGCGCACCGGAAAGGAATCGTCCATCGCGACCTGAAACCCGGCAACGTCAAGATCACGCCGGAAGGACGCGTCAAGGTCCTCGATTTCGGTCTGGCCAAGGACCTTTCGGAGACGGCGGCGACCACCAACTCGATCTCACCGACGGTCGTCTCGGCCGCGTCCACGCGCGCCGGAACGATTCTGGGCACTCCCGCCTACATGAGTCCCGAACAGGCGCGCGGGCAGGCGCTCGATGCTCGCACGGACACCTGGTCTTTCGGCTGCGTGCTCTACGAGGCGCTGACCGGTCAGGTGGCGTTCGGCGGTGACACCGCGAGCGATCAGCTCGCTGCCGTCCTCCGGGGAGAGCCGGACTGGGCAGCATTGCCGCCGGCGACTCCGCCGATGGTTCGGCGCCTCCTCCTCCGCTCTCTCGAGAAGGAGCCGGCCCGGCGCCTCTCCGAGATCGGGCAGGCGCGCTGGACGCTCGAGGAGGCGATCGCCGAGCGCCGGGACGGGAAGGCTTCGCCCTCGGCGAAGCGGATCTCGGCGCCGGCGTCGTCGCGAACAGGCGTCGGCGCCTCGCTATTGCGATCGCTCAAGTCCGCGTTCGGTTCCCGTCCCGCGCCGGCGACGCCCGCGCCCACGGCGCCGCCACGCCTGTCCCAACTCACCTTTGCGAAGGAGATCGAAGCGTTTCCCGCCTTCTCGCCTGACGGCTCGAGGATCGTGTTCGCGCGCGAGGTCGGCCGCGTCCGCAAGATCTTCGTCAAGAAGCTCGGCTCGGGCGAGGAGAGCCAGATCACTCGAGGTCTTTTCGACGACATCCAGCCGGGCTGGACGGCCGACGGGGGATCGCTGCTCTTCGTCCGGTCCCGCGAGCCGGATGCCCGTCTCCAGCCGCGGGACGTCTCCGGCCAGTACGACGCCGGCGACGTGTGGGCGATCGAGGTCGCGTCCGGCCGAGAGACTCTCCTCGTCGAGAACGCGTTTCATCCCTGGCTGTCGCCGGACGGATCGCGGATCGCGGTCGACGCGTCCTGGGCGGGACCGCGGCGCATCTGGACGGTGGACTCCCGCGGCCGGAATCCCGAGCAGGTTTCGACGAACGTCTCCGAGGCGGTCGCCCACCTGCGCCCGCGCTGGTCGCCCGACTCGAAGAAGATCGTGTTCCAGAACGTCGAAGGGACGAGGTTCGGCGTCCGCGTCCTCGACGTCGCGTCGAAGGCGACCGCCTGGGTCGTCGACGAGGCGTACGCGAGCCTCGATCCGGTGTGGTCTCCGCTCGGACGGTTCGTCTACTTCTCGTCCTACCGCGGCGGTGGAATCAACCTCTGGAGGATCCCGGTCACGGCGCAAGGCGCTGCCGAGGGCCCGCCGCAACAGCTCACGACCGGCGCGGGGCAGGACGTCCAGGCTTCGCTCGCCCGCGACGGACGGAAGCTCGCTTTCGCGACGCTGAAGCAGAACGCGGATCTCTGGAAGCTGCCGCTCTCTCCGGAAACGGGGCGTCCGGTCGGTCCCCCGGAGGAGGTCGTCGCGACGACCCGGGAGGACAGCCGCGGCGCCTGGTCTCTCGATGGCCGCCGCATCGCCTTCAACTCGGACCGAAGCGGCGACATGAACGTGTGGATCTATGCGCTCGAGGACGGTTCGACGCGACAGATCACCCGAGGTCCAGGCGGCGACTTCCAACCGACGTGGTCCCCGGACGGGCGGCGCCTCGCGTTCTTCTCGTCCCGCTCCGGGCACCTGAACGTCTGGACCGCGGACATCGAGAGCGGCCGACTCTCTCAGCTGACGCGCAACCCCTCGATCGACGTGAACCCGTTCTTCTCGCCGGACGGAAAACGGATTGCGTACTGCTCCGACCAGGGCGGCCGGCTCGAGATCTGGGTGATGAACGCCGATGGAAGCGGGACGCGACCGCTGTCGCGGGTCGGCGTCATGGGCCACTTCCTCCGTTGGACTCGCGATGGCGATGCGATCGTCTTTCGCACTCCTTCACCTGCTCCGCGTTCGCTCGAACTCCCGGTGGACGGGGGAGAGCCGCGACCCCTTCCCGAGATCGTGGGCGGCGCTCACATGTCCTTCTCGCCCGACTTCTCGAAGATCATCGACGTTGTCGGGCACAAGACGCTCTGGGTATCGCCGCTCGCCGGAGGATCGCCCGAGCCCGTCTTCGAGTTCGACGACCCCGACGTCCGCATCGACTACCCGGTTTGGTCGCCCGACGGCCGCTCCCTGCTCTTCGACCGCTTCCGGCCGGAGGGCGGGGACGTCTGGCTGATGGAAGGCATGGAGTGATCGGGCCGGCGGCCGCTCAATGCTTCGACGCGGCCGGCGCGGCGAACCGGTCGTACACCATCCGCGAGATCCTCGCGCCCGTGACGAGCGCCTCGTTGTCGACCCCGGGGCTCTTGTCTTTGACGCGGCGCGCGAGGATCGCGATTACGTAGCGTCCGCGCGGGCCCTTGACGTAAGCGGCGTCCGCCCGGACGTCGCCGTGGAACCCCTGCGGATCGGGAAGCTTCTCCTCGTCCCAGCCGGTCTTGTTCGCGACGGAGACGCGGTCGCGCTCGAAAGGAATGCGGCGCGGGATCATCGCGCGGTCCTGCTGCAGGGCGAGGATGGCCAGCATCTCGTCGGAAGCGGCGCGACTTACGGCCTTCCCTTCCGCGATGAGCTCGAACAACCGCGTCGCCTCGGCCGGCGTGGTCATGCCGAGGCCGAACTCGTGCTCGAGCTCCGGGAAGACGTCGGCCTTTCCGTCGCGGAACGTGGGCCGGAAGAGACGCGTGTTCGGAAGACCGTAGGATTCCATGCGGCGGTCGATGCGCTCCGTTCCGGCGAGGCGGACGAGCAGGTTCGTCGCCGTGTTGTCGCTCCACGCGATCATCAGGCGAAGGAGGTCCGAGACCGTCAGCACCGTCCCGGCGTGGAGGACGTTCAGCGGCACCGTTTCGTCGCCCGCGCGGTCGGCGTCCGAAAGCGTCACGGTCTGCTCGCGCCGGAGGCTGCCCTCGGCGATGCGGTGAAAGACCTCGACCATCACCGCCACCTTGATCAGGCTCGCCGTCGGGAACCGCACGTCTTCGTTGACGGCGATCCGCTCGCCGGTGTCGAGGTTTCGCGCGACGACTCCCATCGTGCCGTGGAAGCGCGAGACCTCCACGCGGACGCGTTGTTCGAGCTCGGATGACGCGCGGGACGCGCGCGGAACGAGTCCGAGGAGCCCGAGGAGAACGGTTCCGACGATCCGCACGGGTCCATCCTAACGAGGTCCTTCGGTGCTAGCCTTCGCCGGATGAAAACCGCGCTCGTTCTCGCGGTTCGCGGGTGAGCGAACGGCCGATCACCGCGGAGGGTCGCCCCTTCTCGGAGGCGTACGGGACGCTCGACTCGCTCCACAGGCTCGCCCTCGCCTGGAACGCGTCGCCGCCGATGCAGCGGCTGGGAGCGCGGCTGGAATTCCAGCGAGTGGACCGGGTTCGCGCGGTGCTCGACCCGGTCGAGCCTTATCACCGCGGCGGAATGGGGACCGACGCCGTGAACGGGGCCGTGCTCGCGGGACTCTTCGATCTCGCAATCGGAACGGTCGGCTGGCTGACGCGACCCGATACCCGCTCGGCGACCGTGTCCCTCGCGATGATGTTCTTCAAGCCGACGCGCGGCGAGCGCGTGTCCGTCGAGGCGCGGCTCCTGCGGTCCGGAACGAACCTGACGTTCGCGGCGGCGGAGATCTTCGACGGCGAGGGTCAGGTGACGGCCCGCTGCGACGGAACGGTCTCGGTCGCGCACGGCCGCTACGACACCGACGACTTCTTCGCCGGAATGCGCGGAGGGATTTAGCCGCGTAAAGGACGCGGGTGCAGGGCCGCAGGCCCTGTCCCCGCAACTTGCCTGAAAGCGATTGCGCGTCCATCGTCACTCCTCTAGAATGATCTCGGTGGGGAGCGTCGGGTCGCTCCCGGACGCGGCGGAGGGCGAATGGCTTTCGACCTCGCTTCGAGCGCACCCGCGCGGCCTCTTCTTTCCGGGCGCCATTTTTTCTTTTTCCGGGTTCCGCGGTGAGACTCGTCTGGTCCCAGACGTCGCGGCCGACGCATGACCGCGCCCGGCAGGTCCTCCTGCTCTCGGTTCTCTGTCTCTTCCTCGGAGGGACCTTAGCCGGCGCCGGCGGACGGGATCCGCGCGAGGCGCCTCGAGCTTTCCGGGCGGCGGTCGCGAGCCTGCTTTCGACCGGCGGGGTGTTCCTGCTTCTCGGCGTCGCCCTCCTCGCAACCCAGAAACCCAAGAAACCTTCCGCAACCCTCTCGTTGGCCGAGCCCCTCGATCCATCCGGCGCCGCGGCGCGCGCGCCGCGCTTCGGACAGGAGGAACGACGGTGAACGAAAACAACGTGGTCCCCTTCGATCCCGCCGCCCGCGGCGGCATGGCCCGCCGGGGCTCTCCCGACAAGAGAGGCGGTGTCCCGGGCGAAACCATCGAGCTGGAATGCCCGGAATGCGAAGCCGTCCTCTGCCTCGACCGGGCCCTTCTCGCGTTGAACCCCGAGATCCTCTGTGCGGGCTGCGACGCGACGATCGCCGTCGGCTGTTAGCTCTTTCTCGCATGTCATCCCGAGGAGCGGCGCGACGAGGGATCCCTCGCTTCGCTCGGGATGACAGGAGAGGCCCGGGTAAGGCCCGACTTCTCGCGAAGCCGGGTCGTGCCGTTGTCTTCTTCCAACCGACGAGGCTCAGCGGTCCGAGCGCGCGGGCGCGACGACGGCCGGACGCATCAGGCCGACCGCCAGGAACACGATTCCGAGGAGCAGGTGCACGGCATTGTCGGGCGTGAGCTCGGCGGCGGTGACCGGGCCGGGGTGACCGATGATCATCGCCACCACGTTCGGCGCGGCGAAGCCCAGGATTCCCAGAAGCAGATAGATCGCTCCGAACACCATGCAGAAGGTCCGAGCTCCCTCGGGCGAGCCCGCGAAACCGAGGTAGAGCGCGATCGCGGCAGTCGCCAGGTGGACGATGTTGTGGATCGGCGTCAGGTGCATTCCGAGGAGAGTGGGCAGCGCGAACCCGCACAGGCCGACGATCAGCAGGACGACACCGAGGATCTTGCACAGAGTCTTGGCCACGGTTCCTCCCTACGGTTCGACTAAGGAAACTTCGTCGCTCCCGCAAGTCTTTCGTCGGGAGAGACGACGTCGTCCGCGAGCTCGACTAGGTCACGATCTTGCGTGCCGCGGTCAGGCCGAGGATCAGAAAGATCAGGAATAGCACCAGGAACAGAAACGCGAAGAATTTCGCGATCGCGAACGAAACCCCCGCGATGGACGTGAACCCGAAAAGCGCCGCGACGAGCCCGATCACGAGAAAGAGCAGGGCGAGCTTGAGCATTCCGGTCTCCTCCCGTCGAACCGGGGGTGCGAAAGCCGTGCCCGCCGGCCGGGCGAGTTTCGGACCGGCCGGAGGTAGATCCACCGGTGGGGCATGTCGAGATGGCTGTGGAATCGAAGGAGGAGCGCGAACCCGATCTGCCCGTCCTCACCCCACGCGGCGTCACTCGTGGCCTCGGGCTCGACCGAAAGGTCCGGGAGCTCCAGAGTTCCCCACCGGAGGCCGTGGGCGACGCCCGTCGCGGGAACATCCAACTGCGAGGCGGCGTCCGGCGCGAGGAGGAGGTCCGACGACCGCGCCGCCGTGCCGACGGCGAGTCTCACCCGGTTGCTTCGCCGGTGCAACGTCGTGACCGGCCGGTCTCCGTCGTCGTCCACGAGGATCCGCGTGAACCCTGAGGGAATGACCCAGCGCGCCGGGTCGAAGAGAGTCAGACGGTGCGCGTCCGGATCGAGCTCGACGACGGCCTCACGGAAGAGGGTTCCCCCGACGATGCCGTCGACACCCTCGGGGGCGGCCGGGAGCGCTTCGACGTGAATCCCGACGCACGAGAACGAGCCGATCTCGAGCTTTGCGCCGGCGCCGATCGATCGGCCGTAGACGTCCCGCGCGAAGGAGAGCCCGAGCTTGCCGGCCGCGTTCGGGGAGACCGCGAGAGGACCGTCGGCGACCGCGTCGAGCGCGAGGCGGAGAAGGACACCGTCGATCCGGGCCGGAAACGCGATGCCGCCTTCCGCGGTCCGCTCGAACGGGACCCCTGCCGGGGCTCCGGCGGGGAACCGCCCGCACGCGCCTCCCACCGTGGCGTCGGCAATCTGCTCCGTGGGCAGCCCGCTCCAGACGATCTCCCCGAGGACCGGAGGCCGCACGCCCCCGGCCTCCCGGAAGGTCCGGGCGCTCGTGAAGTCCAGATCGAAGCGCGGCGAGCGGGCTGCGACGAGGCTCCCATCCCGGCGCGAAAAGGAGAGGAGCAGCGGATTTCCGCGGAGCGGCGCCAAGCGGACCGAGACCGAGGTCGCGTCGGCCGGTCCGACCGACAGGCGGGCGCGCTCGCGATCCTGGAACAGCCAGGCGCGTCTCCAGAAGTACGAGCGGGTTCGAAGCTCCCGGAGGACTGGCTCCGAGACGACCCGCGTATATCCATCCTCGTCGATCCAATAGGCCTTGTCTCCCTGGATTCCCCTTTCGGTGGTAAAACCGGCCGAGGAAACCCGTTCGCGATATCGGTTCGGCTCCCAGGCGATTTCGTGGACGCCCGTTGCCCCGGCGCTGCCGTCGGCGGAGCGTAGCTTCATCCGGATGACGTGGGAGAGCGGGAGCGGTTTGGATAGAGTCGAGCGCCGGTAGCGATCGAGGATGCGTTCCGCCATGCGCCGCTCGGAGTCCAGGCGGCAGGCGGCAGACGCGACGAGAAGAAGCGTGAGAAGCGCACGAGCGCGCGTCTGAGAAGATACGGCTCCGCCCTTCTCCGGCGAAGACGGTTTCGCTCGCGGGCAGGAGCGGGTCCGGGTCTTGACGAACGATATTAATCCAGACGGGCGACGATTTCTGCTCATGGCGCGGGCGAACAGGAATTCGCGGCCGATCCGCTTTTTTCTGGTTGACGTTCCACCGAGCGGACTAGAATAGCCGCCAAATTTGATTTGCCCGCAAGGGCGATTCCGCAAGAAGAAGGGATAGTGCATATGGCAGAAAAAACCACCAAGGCGATGTCGAAATCAGCAATCGCGGAGCACCTGGCGAAGACGACCTCCACCACGAAACGACAGGCGACTCAATTCCTGGACGATCTCACTTCGCTCGCCTACAAGGAAGCGAAGAACAGTTTCACGATTCCGGGAGTCGGGAAGCTCGTTCTGGTGAACCGCAAAGCGCGGATGGGCCGCAATCCAGCGACGGGGGAAGAGATCAAGATCCCCGCGAAGCGCGTGGTCAAGTTCCGCGTGTCGAAGAAGGCGAAAGACGCGATCCTGGGGGGGCGGCGCTGAAGCGCCGAGCGGCGCTGCAAGAAAGCGGTCCTTCGGGACCGCTTTCTTGTTTCCGGGAAGTGAAGGCGATGTCTCTCCGAGGGCCTCGTCACCTGGGCACGAAGACGAGGCGCACCGTGCTGGTCTCGTCCGCGCTCCTTCCGGCTCCTCCCGAGACCAATGTCCCGGTGAGAAATGTGAAGCCGAGCCCGCCCTGGGCGCGGTCGGACCGAACGATCTTCGCGACCACCTCGACCTCGCGGAGTTTTTGAGGCAGCCCTTCCCGCGCCGCCACCCGGGCGATCTCGCGCGCGGACGCCATCGCGGCCTCGATGAACTCAACGACTCCCGGGATCGTTGCCGCGGAGGTCGCCGGACGGCGGCGCTCCGGCGGCGGAAGCTCGAGCGTGAACGTCTGAGTGAAGGTGACCTCGCTCCTCCGGGATGCCTGCGCGTCGAGGACGAGGATGCTCGCTCGGGCATCGGCGGTCCGCTCCCGCCCGACGAGGAGCTTCAGCTCGATCTGCTTCAGGACGAGACCCGTCTCCGCCATGTCGGCGTTTCGGCCGTTCGCGACGTCGGCGAGCGAAGCGACGAGATCGGCGGGCGACACGGACGGCGCCGGCGCGGAAGGGGAGGGCGCCGTCGACGTGGAACAGGCCGTCGCGAAGAGAGCGGCCCAACCGAAGCGAGACAATCGCGATCTCAACTTTTTCTCTCCGCAACCCAGGCTCGTCGCAACCGGCGGACGCCGTCGCGCTCGAGAGAAACGAAGTGCGACTTTCCCTCTTTGTACAACCGCGCCGTGTCCGAGGCCGCGTCGCCCTCCGCCGCGATCCGATCGAGCCTCGCGAGAGTCCGCGCGAACTCGCGCGCGTCCTCTTCCTCCTCCGGTCCCGCGCTCTCGACGCGGGCGGCGGTGACGTAGCCGCTCTCTTCGACGGCGACCGTGAACGAGTCGGAGATCTCGACGGCAGCGCCGTCCGCCGGCCCGTACTCGGACCCGGACAGGACGAGATCCCGAATCCGCCGGCCGGAAAGGCTGCCGTCGCGTTGCGATGCGCGCACCAGAATCTCTTCGCCGCGCGATGCCCCCAGACGCTCGCGGATCGCCTCGAGGACGCGGGTCGTCAGCGGTTCCGGCTCGGAGCCGATCGCGGCCCGCGTCTCCCGGCGAGTGCCCGGCTCTGCGGCTTCTTTCGGGGAGAGGAGCTCCCTCGCCGCCAGCGCCTCGGTGACCGCCTCGCGCGTCGTATCGTCGCCGGACGCCGCCTTCCGGAGCTCGGCCGCGAAACGTCGAAAGAAAGATGCCGCCGGGGCGGCACTCTCGGCCGCGGCGGCGACGAGTCGTCCGACGTCCCGCGAAGCCTGTCGGAGCGCGGCGAGCCGGTCGGAACCGTTTCCCGCGATCGAAAGCCGCACCAGAACGTCCCAGCAGGCGCCCGTCACCACGCGCGAGAAGGAGTGCGGCTCGCGCGAGAGAGTGTCCGCCGGTCCTTCGTCCGGCAGTGATTTCGGAGGGAGGTAGGAAAAGGAGTTCACCGCGTCGCGCAGAGCGCCGGGCAGGGCCGCGTCCGGACCGTATTTAGCGATCACCGCCGCGGCCAGCTCTTCGGCGAGGCGCGAGACGAGGTTCGAGTGATCGAGCGATCCCTTCGTCTCCTCAAGCGCCGCGCGGGCGAGCTCCGTGTCGTCGAGCGCGACGAGGATCGCCGCGAGATCGCCGAACCCTTCGTGGAACGCCGCGACCTCGAAGTGGGGTGCGTCCCAGAGGTCCGGCCGGATCGAGTCGAGGACCGCGTGGCCCTGCTCGTGCGTGACGACGTCGGGGCTGTCCCCGGATTGCACGATCTCTCCCGTCTTCGCGTTGACGTCCCGAAAAAAGTGCAGCGCCTTTCGATCGTAGAAGGCGTTCAAGTCTTCGCCCTCGACGGGGATGGCGGGGAGCACGGCGCCTCGGACCCAGGTTCCGGCGCCGGGCAGGAGCCGCGACCAGAGCGCCCGGCCCCGGGCGAGCGCCGACGCGATCTGCCAGTAGAGGAATTCGGGAGTGTCCGGCTCGTAGGGGCGCGCGGGTGGCGCCTTTCCCTCGACCCGAAACCCCCAGGGTCGTCGCTCGGTCTCGAGCGGCGGCTCCGAAGAGACCGCCTGCTGTCCCCGCGCCGCGGGGTCGTTCAAGAAGACGCGAATCCGCGCGCGCGAAGCTTCGTCCATGAGGAGCGGCTCCTGCGCAGTCTACCGCCGCGCCGAAAGGATTCGTCCTCTCCACCCGGAGAGAGGATCCGGAAGTGAGCGACCGACTCGGCCTCTTACTCGGTCTTTTTCTTCTTTGTCGTCGTCGTCGACAACGTGACTTTCCGAACGATCGGTTTGCCGCCGGGGCGAGTGATGGTGCGGATCACGACTTTTTTGCCGGTCGCCACGCCTTCGGGGAGCGTGGAGGACTGGTCGATCGTGTAGGTGACCGTCGTCCGGTTGGGCTGGATGATGGTGATCGAGCTCCCTGCGTCATAGGCGGTGACCGTCCCGTAAACCGTCGTGATCTGGGTCTTCGCTTCGGCGCCCGATGGGGCGATCTCGGTCTTCTCCGTGGTCGTACGCGTCTGGCCGTCCGGCGTGACCGCCTCCGTCGTGATTCTCGTGACGAGGACGGGGCCGGAGTCCGAAGGCTCCGTGACGATCGAGACCCGGCGCCCGACTACGACCTCGGCCGGCGCCGACGTGCCCGGCGCGATCGCGTAAGTCACCTCGTGGCCGTCCGGGCTGCGTACGACGATCGTCTTTCCGGCTTCGTAACGAACGACGTCGCCAGTGACGGTGATCGTCTTCTGTTCGACGACCTTGCCGGTCTCACGGGTATAGGTGGTCGTTGGAGGGACCCGGCTGACGGCCGGAGTCGCATCGGGAGTGAGCAGGGTGACGCGGGTGACGCGGACGACGCCGTCGTGTCCGGCCTCGGCGAAGATCGTGACCCGGCGCCCGACCTGCAGTTCAGCCGGAGCGGTCAGGGTCGGAGCGAGCGCGTACGTGACGACGCGGGAATCCGTCTGCTTCAAGACGATCGTCTTTCCCGCGTCGTACCGGACGATCTCCCCGCTCGCCATGACGGGCTTCGCCGTTTCTACGGCCGGAGTCGGCGAAGGTGACTTGGTCGTGGTTTCCTGGGACGCCGCGACGGCGGCCGAGGCGATCGCAATTCCGAGGAACACCGCGAAGAACTTCATGTCGGCTCCTCCTGGCGCGCGAAGATCGGGCGCGTCATTCACCACACCCGCTCCGGGATCAAAAACCGTGCCGGACCGCGTTATTCTCTATCTGTGAGACTTCGGGCTGCCATTGCGATCGCGTCTCTCCTCTCCGCGTCCGCGCTTTCGGCGACCCCCGGAAAGGCGGCCTGGCCGCTCTCTCTGAGAGAGGGACTGCCAGCGGAACTGCCGGGCTACGTCGCCTCGCCGCGCGACCCGCTTCCCGACACAGACGAGAACGAAATGGGCGTCTACACGCAGGTTTCGCGCTTCTTTCAGCGCATCGAGAGCGCGACCTCCGTGAGGCAGTTCCGGCTGGTCGTTCAGGACTACGGGGCCGGCAAGGATCTCGCCGCCGCGATCCGGAAGGCGGTTTCGGAGGCGTCGCGCGCGCCGAAAGTCGAAACGCGCGAGGTCAAGGTGTCGGGTCTGCCGGCGTTCGCGGTGACCGACCGATCGGAGGGCAACCCCACGACGCTCGTCACGGTGCTGGCGTCCCCCTCGAGACTCGTCCTCGGGCAGGGAGCGAACGTCGAGCCCGCCGAAGCCCTGCGGCTCCTCGGCCATGTCGATTTCGAGAAGGTCATCAATGCCAAATAGAGGGGTGACCGTCCGCCGCGCCGTCCGCGACGATGGAGCGCGCATCATCGAGCTCGACCGGGAGCTCGCGCGGTTCGAGAAGCTCCGCCCTCCCGATGACGAGGAGGCCGCCCGGCTCCTCTCCTGGATCTTCGACACCGGGAAGCTCGAAGCCTTCGTCGCCGAAGTGGACGGGAAGATCGACGGGATCGCGCTCTTCTACGAGACCCCGGGATCGACTTTTCGCGCGCGGCCGTTCCTCTACCTGGAGGACCTCGTCGTGTCGGAGGCGGCGAGAAGCCGCGGCGTCGGAGAAGAGCTGATGGCGGCACTGGCCCGGGAAGCGCTGTCGCGCAACGCGTGGCGCGTCGAATGGGCCGTGCTCGACTGGAACGAGGGCGCGATCCGCTTCTACCACCGGCTGGGCGCAACGCGGAACGACTGGCTCCGCTACGGACTGGACGAGGCGGAGATCCGGAAGCTGGCGGGGGGCTGATCGCTAGAAGATCTCGACCTCGAGTGGAACGACTCGCGAGATCGCACGGAAGTCCCGATCGCGAGTTACCAGATTGTGCCCGGCATCCAGGCATGCCAGTGCGATGACGAGATCGACAAGGGACGCCTGGTACCCCTTTCGCGCCAGTGCATAGCGAGCTTCGGCAACCCGGTCCCAGAGGTCGGGTGGATCCGGGAGGCGCTCGAGGCCCGCAAAGAGGTCCTTCAGCTTATCGACCTCCGCGCGCGAACCAGCGCCCGAGAGAACTTCTGCGAGCACCGCGCCTGTGATCGCGGCGACTCCGTCAGCGAGAAGGGAATCGATTCGGCGAACCGCCGCCGGATCACCTCGAAAAAAGCTGACCCAGGCCGAGGTGTCGACGACCGAAAGACTCAACGCCGCCGGCGCTCACGCGACCGGGATATGTCGACGTGCAACCGGATTCGGCCGGCCAGGCCGCGCAGTTCCTCCCGCTTGGCCTTTCGAATCAGCTCTTCCAGACCGGCGATGACCGTCTCGCGCTTCGTGCGCGCATTGGCCGCGCGGCGGGCATCCTCCAGGGTCTTCTCCGGAATATCGAGCGTCGTTCTCATGCCACAAGCATAGAAAATAGGCAGATTATATGCAAGCGGGCGGCTCGACATGGAGCTTGGCTACGGAACGTGTTCCCTACACCCCGATCGGGTGCCAGGTGGTCTTCGTCTCGGTGAAGGCTTCGATGAAGTCGAGGCCCTGCGCGTCCTCCGCGAAATAGTCCGCGATCGCGTAGCGCTTCACGCGCTTCACGTTCACGGCGCCGTCCTCGGCGATCGACTTCGAGAACGCCTTGTTCCCGCCGGCGTCCGCGATCGCGTTGACGTCCATGTGTCGCGCGAGGTGCGGGACGAGCTCGTCCTTCCGCCCGGAGATCAAGTTCGCGACGCCGGCCGGCAGGTCGGAGGTCGCCAGGATCTCGGCGAGCTCGAGCGACGCCAGCGGGTATTTCTCGGAGGGGAGCACGACGGCCGCGTTCCCCGACACGATCACGGGCGCGAGATGCGAGACCAGGCCGAGGAGGTCCGGCGTCTCCGGCGCCACGATGCCGACGACCCCCGTCGGCTCCGGCACCGAGAAGTCGAAGTACGACGACGCGACGGGGTTCACGGTTCCCAGGAGCGCGACGTATTTGTCGGACCAGCCGGCGTAGTAGACGAGCCGGTCGATCGTAGCGCGGACCTCCGATCGCGCCGCCGCCGGCGTCCGTTCGCGGGTCTCGCGCAGGAGCTCCTCGAAGCTCTCCGCACGGCCTTCGAGCATCTCCGCCATGCGGTAGAGGATCTGGCCCTTGAGATAGGCGCTCCTGCCCGCCCAGCCGGACTGCGCGGCGCGCGCCTTGCGCACGGCCTCACGTAAGTCCTTACGCGACCCCCGCGAAACGTTCGCGAGAAGCCGACCCTTCGCGTCGGGCACCGGGTCATAGCGGCCCGACTCCGTTCGGACGAACTCTCCGCCGACGTAGAGCTTGTAGGTTTTCTTGACTTCCAGCTCCGTCACGACAGCTCCACGTACGCCCGCAGCCCGTGCACGCCGCCCTCGCGGCCAAAACCGGACTCCTTGTAACCGCCGAACGGCGAGGCAGGGTCGAACTTGTTGAAGGTGTTCGCCCACACGACGCCCGCGCGCATCTTCGACGTGATCTGGAAGATCTTCGAGCCCTTGTCGGTCCAGACGCCGGCCGAGAGGCCGTAAGGAATGTTGTTCGCCTTCTCGACGGCTTCGTCCGGAGTGCGGAACGTCATCACCGTCAGGACCGGGCCGAAAATCTCCTCGCGCGCGATGCGGTGCGACTGCGCAACCCCCGTGAAGAAGCTCGGCGGGAACCAGTATCCCTTCGAAGGAATCGCGCAGGCCGACTGGTGGAGCTCGGCCCCCTCTTCGACGCCGCACGCCACGAGCTCGCGGATCTTGTCGAGCTGCATTTTCGAGTTGATCGCGCCGACGTCCGTGTTCTTGTCCAGCGGGTCGCCCATCCGGAGGGTCGCGATGCGGTCGGAGAGCTTCTGCAGAACCGTGTCGGCGATCGACTCCTGCACGAGGAGACGCGATCCTGCGCAGCAGACATGGCCCTGGTTGAAGTAGATGCCGTTGATGATTCCCTCGACGGCCTGGTCGATCGGCGCGTCCTCGAAGATGACGTTGGCCGCCTTGCCGCCGAGCTCGAGGGTCAGGCGCTTGCCCGTGCCCGCCGTCGCGCGCTGGATGATCTTGCCGACCTCGGTCGATCCCGTGAAGGCGATCTTCTTCACGCGCGGATGGTTCACGATGGCGGCGCCGGTCTCGCCCGCGCCCGGCAGGATGTTGACAACACCCGGCGGCAGGTCTGCTTCCTCGCAGACCTTCGCGAGCGCCATCGCGGTCAAGGGCGTCGTCTCCGCGGGTTTCAGTACGACGGTGTTGCCGCACGCGATCGCCGGCGCGATCTTCCACGCCGCCATCAGGAGCGGAAAGTTCCACGGGATGATCTGCCCGCAAACTCCGATCGGCGAGACCGCGTGCCGCGGAAACGCGTACTCGAGCTTGTCCGCCCACCCCGCGTGGTAGAAGAAGTGCGCGACGACGAGCGGGACGTCCACGTCGCGCGACTCCTTGATCGGCTTGCCGCCGTCCATCGTTTCGATGACCGCGAGCTCGCGCGACTTCTCCTGCAGGATCCGCGCGATCCGGTAGACGTACTTGCCGCGGTCGGCGGGCTTCAACTTCGACCAGCGCTTCCGGTACGCCTCTTCCGCGGCGCGCACCGCCGCGTCGACGTCGGCGGCCCCCGCCTCCGCGACGTCGGCGAGCTTTTCCTCGGTCGCCGGGTTGATCGTCGCGAAGTACTTCTTCGACTTCGGCGCGACGAACTTCCCGCCGATGAAGAGCCCGTAGCGATCTTGGAGCCGGACGTGGTCGCGCGACTCCGGAGCGGGGGAGTACTCCCAGGCGTTCCCGAACTCGAGCGCCGGCTTTTCCCGCTCGATGTGACGGACCGCCTCCGCCCGCGCTTCCCGTTCTTCCTTGACGCTCGCCATCGGATCAGTCCTTCGTGAAGTAGTCCTCGCTCTGGTATCGCCCGGTCGCTTCCTTCGCCAGCTGCATCAGCAGGTCGTTCGTGACCGTGGAGGCGCCGATCCGGAAAAGGTCGGGCGTGAGCCACGCGTCGCCGAGCGTTTCCTTGACCAGCACGAGCAGGTGGAGCGCCCGCTTGGACGTCTTGATCCCGCCGGCCGGCTTCATCCCGATGCGGCGTCCGGTCTCGAAGTAGAAGTCGCGGATCGCCTCGAGCATCACGAGCACCACGCCGGGAGTGGCGGCCGGGGTGATCTTGCCGGTCGAGGTCTTGATGAAGTCCGCGCCGTAAGTCATTGCCAGTCGCGACGCCTTGCGGACGTTGTCGTAGGTCTCGAGCTCGCCCGTCTCCAGGATGACTTTCAGGCGAGCGTCGCGGCAGGCGTCCTTGATCGCGAGGATCTCGGACGCGACCCTTTCGTAGTCGCCCGAGAGGAAAGCGCCGCGGTCGATGACCATGTCGATCTCGTCCGCGCCCGACTCGACGGCGAGCCGGGTGTCGTCGAGCTTCGCGGTGAGGGGCACGAGGCCGGCGGGAAAGCCGCTCGCGACCGAAGCGACCTTGACGCCGCTGCCCGCGAGCGCGTCCTTCGCGACCGCGACGAGGTTCGGATAAACGCAGATCGCCGCCACGTGAGGCACGGACGGGTCGCCCGGAAGCGGGCGCATGGCCTTCTGGCAGAGCTGGCGGACCTTTCCCTCGGAGTCCTTTCCCTCGAGGGTCGTCAGGTCGAGCATCGAGATCGCGAGCTTGATCCCGGCGATCTTGGCGCTCTTCTTGATCGAGCGCTTTGCGAGCGCTCCGGCGCGTTCGTCGATCCCGACGGCGTCCACGCGCGGAATGCGGGAGGTGTCGAAGGGGCGGGGGAGCGAGCTCATCGAACCCTCGATTATAGGTCCGCGATTTCGTTCGCGGCGGGATCTGACCCCTTCGGGATCAGACCCCGCGACTTCATCCGTTCGGGATCTCCCAGAGCTCCTTCACCGCCGGATGGTCCCACGCGATGCGGAACTCGTCGGGCGCGCCGGGGTCGAACGCCTCGGTCACGAAATAGAGCAATGAACAGGGGTTCGTCAGCGGCCGGTAACCGTGGGCGACGCCGGCCGGAATGCGGACGAGGACGTCCTGGCCGCCGCCCGCGACGATCGCCTGCGTTCGGCCGAAGGAGGGAGAGTTCTTGCGCACGTCGTAAAGGACGACCTTCGCCTTCGACGGGGGAGGAAAGAACCAGACGTCGTCCTGCTTCAGGTGATAGTGCAGCCCCTTGATGTGGTCGGAGGCGTCCACGGTCGAGAAGTTCATCTGCGCCACGTCGACGCCCGAGAAGAAGTCAGTGAGCTCGCGCCCCTGCGAGTGGTTCGACTTCGCGCGAAAGATCTCCAGGAAGAAGCCGCGGTCGTCGGTGATGCGCGCGAGCTTCAACGTCCGCACGCCCTCGATCGAGGCGGCCTTCGGGTAGCTCTTGGCGGAGGAGCGAAACTCCGGCGCGATGTCTTCGGGGGTCACTCGCAACATATTAGCCGAGACCAAAAAAAACGGGCGGGTCGAGACCCGCCCGCAATCTCACTTCTCGTTAAGACCTTACGGCATCGCCGCCTTGGCCGACGCGGGCTTGACGTCGCCCTTGACGGTCCAGGTGATGTTGAAGCCGTTTCTCTTCGTCTCGGAGAACTTCGGCTCGCCGTCGAAGTGATGCGTCGAGTACGCGAGCACGAATCCGTCGTTCGAGTTCGTGAACCAGTATTGCAGGTTCTTGATGACCACTGGCTCGGCTTTGTTCGGGCGCAGCGTGGCCTGCTTGTCGAGCGAGATCTCCGCCATGCCGCTTCCCATCTTCGCGTGCGACATCTTTGCTTCGTCATGCCACTCGATCGTGTCTTCTCGCGTCGAGAACTTCTCCCAGGTCACCGGAAAGACGGTCTTGGCGATCTCCAGGAGCGCGGCTCTCTGCGTGGGCGTCGACCTCTTGTCGTAGGTCACGACCGCCCACGCTCCCGGCATGCCGGGGCCCGGCTTGTGATGCCACTCGCCGCCCAGATCTCCCGACATCCAGAGCAGCTGGTTCGAGAGGTCCACGTCGCCGTAGTGGCTTCCCGGCTTGAACTTGTAGACGTTGTTGAACAGGCACATGTGCTCATCGGCCGAGGCGCCGAAGTAGCAGGTGCAGAAGAGCGGGCAGGAGCAGCCTTCGATGGTGTCTGCCGTGACCGAAAAGGTCTTGGACCTGTCCGCCGGAGTCGCAGCGACCACGATGACCGCGAAAGCGACCACGGCAAGAGCCGAAAGGTATTTCTTCAACTCGTTCACTCCTTTCTGTGAGTTTCTTCCCGGAAAGGCCGGGGCGGAAAGTGTCGTTTGGACGCCATGAATCGAGCTCGGACGGGCAAATCTTATAACTCGTTTCGCAGTCGGCGGGTATAACCTTTTTTCGGGAGGAACCATGAAAACGCGCGCCTTCACTGCGGGCCTCGCCCTTCTTCTCGCTTCCGCACTCGCCTCCGCAGCCGGCTCCGACCCGAGAGAGCGCAACTTCCGGCTCCTCGTGGACGGAGTCGAAACCGACGGCGTGGTGGGCTACGCGATCTCCTTCGCCCGGGTGCCGGTCCCGCGTTCCGACTCGCGCCGCCTGGACCGGGCCTATTCCCCGGACGAGCGCCGCCTCGTCCTGACCGTCACTCAGAAGGGACTGAACCGGCTCCAGGACTGGTTGAACGATGCGACCGACACCGGCACGCCCGCCACCAAAGTCGTCACGATCGTCGCCCGCGATAACCAGGACCAGCTGCTTGCCCGGTGGGAGCTGACGGGGGTGTCGCCAGTGACGTTTTCTTCGGCCGGCGCCGGAAACATCAACGAGGTGGATTCGACCGTCGAGCTGGCTTTCGACCGGATGCGGCTGGTGGAGGCGCGAGGGCAGTAAGACCCGGAGCGGAGCTCAGTGCCCCCGATTCAGGTTCTTGATCGCGTCCAAGAGAGCCGCCGGAGGTCGTTCGAAGCGAGCTCCGAAGCCGGTCGCGCGCGCGGCGGGCTCCTCGATGTAAACGACACTTCCCCGCACGCGAAAGCTGCGCCGGTCGCCGGGCAGAGAAAAGATGAGATCGATGTAGTCGCCGAGATCCGGGGTGCGCGGCGCCGCGAGGTAGCCTCCCGCGAGATTGACGAGTTCCATGAAACCGGAAAGCTCTTCCTCTCCCCACTTGATCGTCGCAGGCGCGCCCACCGGCACTCGATCGGAGGCCCTCTGTTCGGCGGGTTTTCGCCCCATGAGCTTTTCTCTCCGGGGAGTTGATTGGAACGTACCGGTGAGGGAAAAGGATAGCAGAAAGCCGCGAATCCGCCTCAGAGACGAGTGTCCTCCAGAGCCGGAAGCAGCGTCTTCTCGAGCTTCTGGAAAAGCTGCGCAGTCGCCTCGACGTCCCGGCGGCAATACAGGGCAATCTCCCGGAGCCGCTTTTCCCGGTAATAGTGTCCAACCGCATATCCGTCCAGGCCGTGCTCTTTTGGGCTCTCGACGCCGAACACTTTGCAGGCGAAATCGAGGTTCCACTTGCGTGAGGCGCCGAATAACGAGAGCACGTCGAGCAAGTCGGTGTGCGGCTTGATCGCGTACCGGTAGCCGCAGAGGTTCTTCGTGACGCGGATCCCGAGCGCCGCGCTCCGGAGCATCAGGAACGGACCGTCGAAGCAGCGTCCATTGAACGACACGAAGCGATCGAAACGGACGATCGCGCTCCAGAACTCTTCGAGGAACGCCGGCTCCGAGTCGCCCACGAACGTGAACAATCCGTCCGCGGAAGTCTCTTCGAGCCGGCCGTCGTCCTTTTCGTACCAGACGCGGCCGCGCCCCGAGTCGGGGTTCACCATCCCGAGAACGACGATTCTCCCGGTCAGCGGCCAGAGAGAAAGCAGGTCGGGAACCTTGTCGCGCTCGTCTTCGTTGCGGACATACTTCGTCAAGTAAGTCCGTTGCCCATCGTCGAGCGATTCCCAGGAAACGCCGACGGTCTCGATGTCGAAGACGACGCTCGCCACGACGCGGATGCTACAGCCGGGATGCTATTCTGGTCCCCGCTCATCGAATGAAGCGAACGCTCGCTCGCGCCGCCGCCCTTCTCGCGGTCTGCGCGGTCGCGGGCTGCGCCCCGCGCGCTCCGCGCCCTGCCCCGAAGGACGTTCTCTACCGGCATCTCGAAGGCGACCCGGCGACGCTCGATCCGACCACGACGACCGAGGAGAACGGGCTCTTCGTCGAAGAGATGATCTTCCGCCCCCTCCTCGGGCTCGACGTCGAACGCCGCGCGGTGCCGGCGCTCGCCAGGTCATGGACGGCTTCGCCCGACGGCTTGACGTACGAGTTCCGGCTCGATCCCGACGCGAAGTGGGAGGACCGGTCGCCCGTGACCTCGGATGACGTCCAGTTCACGCTCGAGCGGATCCGCGACCCGAAGGTGCCGGCGTTCAACTACCGCGATTCGTTCGCCGACGTCGCTGCGATCGAGACCCCCGACCCGTCGACGGTCCGCATTCGATTTCGCGCGCCCTACGCGGAGAGGATGGTCGCCTTCAATCTTCCGATCGTGTCCCGCGCGGCCTACGGGAGAGCCAAATCGCCCGCGGACGTGGACCGGCGTCCGACGGGAAGCGGCCCGTATCGGCTCGAGCGCTGGGACACCAACCAGTCAATCGCGCTCGTCCGGCGCGAGGACGCCGCGGCTCCGAAGGTCCCGTTCCGGCGGATGATCTTTCGCGTCTTGCCCGATCCGACGGTGCGTTTTCGCGCGGGGACGCGCGGAGATTTAGACGAGTTTCGGATCGGCCGGGATCAGGCCGCCGCGGCGAAGACTTCGCGCGACTTCCTGGCGCGCAACCGGATCCTGAAGGTGCCGAATCCGATCGAGGCATACGTGCTCTGGAATCTGCGCCATCCCTTCCTCGCCGATCCGCGCGTTCGCAGGGCTCTCGCCCACTGCTGGCCGCGTGAAGAGGCGGCGCGCCGGCTCTATCCTCCCGACGGGGCAGCGCTCGCCGCCGGCCCGTACCTTCCCGGCGCTCCCGAGAACGATCCGACCCTGCGTCCGCCCTCCTACGATCCCGGCCTCGCGGCCCGGCTCCTCGACGAGGCCGGCTGGCGCCCGGCGGCCGACGCGGTCCGGACGAAGGGCGGGCGCAAGGCGTCGGTCGAGCTTCTTTATCCCTCGGGTCTCGCGGTCTACAACGCGCTCGGCGAAATCCTCCGCTCCTCCTATGCGAAAGTCGGGGTCGTTCTCGTTTTGAGGCCGCTCGAATGGGCGGCGTTTTCCGCCCGAAGCGATGCGGGGGAGTTCGAGGCCCAGATCACGGCCCGTGTTTTCCTGCCTCCCAACCCGGACCCCTACCCGTTCTTCCACTCGAGCCAGGCGCCTCCGCACGGACAGAACTCCGGCTTCTATCGGAACGCCCAGGCGGATCGGGCGATGGAAGGCGCCCGGCGGGAGGCGGACGCGGGGCGGCGGCTCGCGCTCTACCGCGAGGTCGATCGCCTGCTCGCCGCCGATCCTCCCGCGGACTTTCTCTGGGGAGCGGATCAGTACTGGGGCGTGTCGCGAAAGATTACCGGCGTCACGGTGTCGCCGCTGGGACTCTTTCACTTCCTCCCAGGACCACTCGGGTGGAAACCGGCGACGGATTGACCAGGGAAGGTCCTCTCGCCGGTCTCCTGGTGCTGGACCTCTC
>DASWCZ010000026.1:0-12808 GCA_036395755.1 Thermoanaerobaculia bacterium | reverse complement strand
ATCCCCTTTTCGTGCGCGGCGGCCAGACCGTGCGCGATCTGGATGGCGAACTCGATCGCACGCCGCGGAGCGAGCGGCCCTCCCGCGAGCCGGCTTCGCAGCGTCTCTCCTTCGAGGAGCTCGGTGACGACGTAGGGGGAGCCGTCGACGGTACCGATGTCGTAGACGGCCGTGACGTTCGGATGGTTCAGCACGCCGGCAGCGCGCGCCTCCTGCTCGAAGCGGCGCAGGCGATCGGGGTCGTTGGAGAACGAAGCGGGCAGCACCTTGACGGCGACCTCGCGCCCGAGCCGGGAATCCTTCGCGCGATAGACCTCGCCCATGCCGCCCGCGCCCAGCGGCGCCACGATCTCGTAGGGACCGAGCCGGGTGCCGGCGGAGAGCGTCATCGTTCGATCACCGCCGCCGCTTACCGGACTTCGAAAGGTATCGGACGCCGGGGAGCCCTTCGAGATCCGCGTCGCTCGTCACCAGCTCGGCGTCCTCTCCCCGCGCCGTCGCGTACACGATTGCATCGGCCATGGCGAGGCGGAAATCCAGGCTGACGTCCGCTGCGGCGAGCGCCACGGATTCCGAGAGAGGAACGAGACGGGTCTTCTGGATCTGGGCGACCGCCAGCAGGGCTTCTTCTTCCGTCCGCTCCCGCTTGATCAGTTTGTAAACCTCGTAGAGAACGACCGTCGGCGTGACGAGTTGCGATGCCCTCTCTAGGTATGACCCATACGCACCGGCATTTGCTCCACCGGTGAAGAACTCGATCCAGCCGGAGGAATCGACGACGATCATTCGCGGTCCTTCTTGTCACGAAGAGCCGTCGTCTTCATTCCCTGGAGGTAGCCTCTCATCCGGCCGATTGCCTGATCCGGCACCATCGTGATCACCCCGCTCTTGGAGATGATCTGAAGGACCTGTCCGGACTTCAGGCCGATTTCTCTCCGGATCTCCTTGGGGATCACAACCTGAAACTTCGTCGAGACCACCGCGTGGGCCATGCGTTCCTCCGAGGCGGGCAGTATATCTTACGTTTTCTCAATCGATCGTAAAAACGTAACCCGTTAGTCCGCGGACGCCGCGATCTCGACGTCGCCCCGGTAGAGCTCGTAGGCCTTCTGATACTCCATGACCCGCGCGACCTCGGCGACGAACGGCTCGCTGTATCCGGCTCGTCGCAGGAGGTGGAATCCCATTTCCATGCCCGACGCGATGCCGCCGGCGGTGATGATTCGTCCCGCGTCGACGACGCGGGCGCGGCTGATCCGGCAGGCGGGCGCGATCTTCGCGAGCCGGTCGATCGGCACCATTCCGGCGGGCGAAGCCTCGACGCGGTCCGGCTCCTTGCGGTTGGTCGCCGGGAGGCCGTCGAGAAGCGCCATCTTTCCGTAGATCCACGATCCCGTGCACACGCTCGTCAGGAGCGTCGACTCCGGCAGCGAGCGGACGTAGTCGTGGAGCCGGCGGTTGTGAAGCTCCTGGCGGGTCCCGAAACCTCCCGGGATCAAGAAGGCGTCCATGGCGGGAGCGTCCTGGAACGAGTAGTTCGGCAGGACCGTGAAGCCCGCCTGCGTCTGCACGGGACGCAGAGAGTCGGCGATCAGGAAGGCGTCGAGCTCCGGATCGAACCTTCGGGCCACGGAAAAGACGCCGTACGGCGCGGCGAAATCGACGATCTCGGCGTCCTTGAAAACGTAGATGCCGAGGCGAAATCCGGACGTTTGCAGCTTCTCCGGCATGAGGTCCTCCGGCTGGATTGTCCGATTCGCAAGTCTATGCTTCTCGGTTCAAAAGGAGGTCGTCATGCGTTTGCGACCCGCTTCTTCGTTCGTTCCAGGATTCCTTCTCTGTTTTTCGCTCGCCGCGTCGGGACAGGCGCCGAAGCCCGACGCGGTGACGGTGATCCGCGCGGGGGCGCTCATCGACGGCACGTCCGCCGCTCCGCGGCGCGACCAGGTAATCGTCGTTCGCGGCGATCGCATCGAGAAGGTGGGCGACGCAGCCTCGACGAAGATTCCTGGCGGCGCGAGCGCGATCGACCTTTCCGGCTGGACCGTCCTGCCCGGCCTGATCGACAGCCACACGCACATCTTTCTGCAGGGAGAGGACCCCGCGGAAGGAGGCTACGACGTTCAGCTCCTGAAGTATCCGCTCGCGTTTCGTGCGGCTCGGGCGACCGTCTCGGCGCGGCGGTCGCTCGACCAGGGTTTCACGACGATCCGGGACGTCGAGACGGAAGGCGCCGGCTTCGGCGACGTCGGCATCAAGCAGGCGATCGAGGCCGGTTACATTCCGGGACCGCGGATGTTCGTCGTCACGCGTGCGATCTCGACCACCGGTGGGTATCCTCTCGAAGGCTACGCGCCCGAGATCGACGTCCCGAAAGGCGCGCAGTTGATCGACGGTCCCGTGGAGGCGCGCAAGGCCGCGCGCGAACAGCTCGATCACGGCGCCGACTGGATCAAGGTGTACATGACGCACCGCTCCTGGCTCGATGCGAAAGGGAACCTGGTGTCGCAGCCGACTCTCACTCTCGAGGAGATCAAGGCCGTCGTCGACGAGACGCACGGCTGGGGAAAGAAGGTCGCCTGCCACGCCTACAACGGGATCGGACTCCACCGCGCGCTCGACGGCGGCTGCGACTCGATCGAGCACGGCCTGGAGCTCGACGACGCGGCAATCGCGCAGATGGTCCGGCAGGGCACCTGGCTCTGCCCGACGATGAGCGTTTACTACGACCACTGGTCGCCCGCCGACACGCCGGCCGGAAAGCGCGACCGCAAGCGCGTGGCGGTGCACGGACCATCGCTCCAGAAGGCCTTGAAGGCAGGCGTCAAGATCGCGTTCGGCACGGACGTCGGCGGATTTTCGTGGAGCGAGCCGATCGCGCGGGAGTTCTCCCGGATGGTCGAGTTCGGGATGACGCCGATGGCGGCGATCCAGGCCGCGACCTCGAAGGGCGCCGAGATGCTCGGGATGTCCGGAGAGATCGGGGTGGTCGCGCCCGGAGCGTACGCGGACATCATCGCCGTCGAGGGAAACCCGCTGAAGAACGTGGGGGAGCTCGAGCGCGTCGGCTTCGTGATGAAGGATGGAAAGGTGTACCGAACCGAGCGGAAGTGAGCCGCCCGGACTGTCATTCCGACGAACGCAGTGACTCGCCCGCGATCGGGAGCTGCGTCAGCAGGAAGGCATAGTCGAAAGCTGCCTCCCGCAGCTTGTCGTAGCGGCCGGAAGAGCCGCCGTGCCCCCCCGCCATGTTGACTTTGAAGACGAGGGGGTTCGGGTCGGTCTTCGTGGCACGCAGCCGGGCGACGTACTTCGCCGGCTCCCAGTACATGACCTGGCTATCGTTGAACGACGTCTTCACGAGCATCGCCGGGTAAGCGCGCGCGGCGATGTTGTCATACGGGCTGTAGCTCCGCATGTACTCGTACTGTTCGCGGATGCGCGGGTCGCCCCACTCCTCGAACTCGCCAACGGTCAGCGGCAGCGTCGGGTCGAGCATCGTATTCAAGACGTCGACGAACGGCACGCGGGAGACGGCGACGTGGAAGAGATCGGGCCGCATGTTGACCACCGCGCCGACGAGCAATCCTCCGGCGCTGCCTCCCTCGATCGCGAGCCGGTCCGCCGACGTCCACTTCTCGCGGATCAGGTATTCGGCCACCGCGATGAAGTCGGTGAAGGTATTCTTCTTCGCGAACATGCGTCCCTGGTCGTGCCACTTCTTTCCCATCTCGCCGCCGCCGCGAACGTGCGCGATCGCGATCACGACGCCGCGGTCCAGCAAGCTGATTCGGTTCGAGGAGAAGGTCGGGTTGTTGGGAACCCCGTAAGAGCCATACCCGGTCAAAAGGAGCGGGCTCGCGCCGTCGCGTCTCGTGTCCTTGCGATAGACGATCGAGATCGGAACGAGCGTTCCGTCAGACGCTTTCGCGTGAAGACGCTCGGAGACGTACCGGCTCGGGTCGTATCCGCCGAGCACGTCGGTGCGCTTCAACAGCTTGCGCTCGCGCTTGTCCATGTCGTAGTCGAAGACCGACTCGGGCGTGACGAGCGACTGATACCGGAAGCGGAAGACATTGGTGTCGAACTCGCGATTCTCGGCGGAAAAGGCCGCGTAGACCGGCTCGGGGAGGTCGATCCGGTGGAACTCTCCGGTCGAAAAGGGCATGACCCGGAACCGGCGCAGTCCGTCCTGGCGCTCGAGAAGGACCAGGTGCCCGGCGAAGACTTCGAGCCCTTCGATCATGACGTCGTCGCGCTGGGGGACGATCTCCTTCCAGCTCTCACGCCGCGGGTCGTCGACGGAGGTCATCACGATGCGGAAGTTGCGACCGGTGTCGTTGACCCGCAGAAAGAATGCACCGAGCCGGTGATCGACCTCGTACTCGCGATCCTTCTCGCGCGGCGCCACCACGCGGAGGGATCCCGTCGGATCGCCGGAAGAGAGGAAACGAACTTCGCTCGACGTGTGGCTGCTCGAATCCAGGAAGAGGTAGGCGCGGCTGCGCGACCGCGACACTTCCAATATGAACTTCTCGTCCTTCTCCTCGTAGAGGAGCGGGTCCGACGCCGGCTCGGTCGCGAGGACGTGCCGGTAGAAGCGATACGGGCGCTTCGCCGCGTCGTCGACGACGTAGAAGAGAGTCCGGTTGTCTGCCGCCCAGGCGACGGAGCTCACCTTCCGAAACGTTTCGGGCGCGAGCGCGCCCGTGCGGAGGTCCTTGACGAAGAGCGTGTACTCCCGGAAGCCGGTGACGTCCGTCGAGTAGGCGAGCAGGTTTCCGTCGTCGCTGGCCTCGATGTCGCCGACCGCGAAGAACTTCTCCCCGCGGGCGAGCTCATTGGCGTCGAGCATCACCTCTTCGGCCGCTTCGAGGCTTCCCTTCTTCCGGCAGTAGATCGGATACTGCTTTCCCTTGTCGGTCCGCGAGTAATAGAAGAAGTCCCCCTTCCGGAACGGGACGGTGAGATCGGTCTCTTTGATCCGCCCGAGCATCTCGGAATAGAGCGCCTCCTGAAGCCCTTCGGTCGGCTTCATCACGGCGTCCGTGTAGGCGTTCTCGGCCTCGAGGTACGCGCGGACCTGGGGGTCCTCCTTCCGGCGGAGCCAGAAATAGTCGTCCTGCCGCTTCTCGCCGTGAACGACGTCCACCTTAGCCTCCCGCCTCGCCAAAGGCGGCTTCGGCGCCTCGATGGAGTCGACCCGCGCGCCCAGGAACGCGTGGATCCCGAGCGCGAGCGCGAACCAGTTCATGAGTCGGCCTCCGCATGGCTCAGAAAAAGGGCGAGATCATACCCCGGCCGGCGCGCGATTTCGTAAAATCCGATCCCTCTGGAGGCATCCATGCAGCTGAAGTCCGTGATGTTCTCGACCCTGTTCGTTCTCGCGATGTCCGGGCGAGCGCTCGCCGATACCGGCCACGAGCACAAAGAAGGCGATCCGACGAAGCTCGGGAAAGTCCACTTCCCGATCTCCTGCAGCGCCGCCTCTCAGAAGAAGTTCGACGTCGGACTCGCGATGCTTCATTCCTTCTGGTACGCGAAGTCGGACAAAGCATTCTCCGAGCTTGCGGCGGCGGATCCCGGCTGCGCGATGGCGCACTGGGGCGTGGCCATGAGCCGCTTCCATCAGATCTGGGAAGCGCCTCCACCGGACGATCTGAAGGCCGGCGTGGCCGCGATTGCTGCGGCAAGGGCCGCGGGAGCGAAGACCGAGCGGGAGCGAGACTACATCGAGGCGCTCGGCAATTATTACGACAAGTCCGACACGCTCGTCCACGTCACGCGCTTCCTCGCCTTCGAGAAGGCGATGGCGGATCTCGCGGCGAAGTATCCGAAGGACCGGGAGGCATCGATCTTCTACGCGCTCACATTGAACGGCGTCGCGCTCGCTCTTCCGCCGGATAAGACCTACGCGAGGCAGAAGAAGGCGGGCGCGATCCTGGAGCCAATCTTTCGGGAGATGCCGGAACACCCGGGCGTCGCGCATTACATCATCCACAGCTACGACTTTCCAACCCTTGCCGGCCAGGGCCTCGATGCCGCACGGCGCTACTCGAGGATTGCACAGGACTCCCCGCACGCCCTCCACATGCCGTCGCACATCTTTACGCGGCTGGGGCTTTGGGAAGATTCGATCTCCTCGAACATCGCCTCCGCTGCCGCTGCGCGGAAAGATCTCCAAAAGACGATGCCGGGCGCCTCGTCGTTCGACGAGCTCCACGCGATGGACTATCTCGCCTATGCGTACCTCCAGTCGGGGCGCGACGCGGAAGCCCGGAAGGTCCTCGAAGATCTGTCGCGCGCCGAAAAGTTCGACAAGGAGAATTTCGCCGTGGCCTATGCGCTAACGGCGATTCCCGCCCGCCTCGCGCTCGAGCGGCGCAACTGGAAGGACGCAAAATCCGTGACGCTGCAGCCGGACGGGTTCCCCTGGAGCAGGTTTCCGTGGACCGAGGCGACGGTCGTCTTCGCCAGGGCGATGGGATTTGCGCGTTCCGGAGATTCGGCGTCGGCGCACCGCGAAGTCGAGCGGCTCGAGAAGCTGCGCGACTCCCTCAAAGAGGCCGGTAACGTGTATTGGGCCGACCAGGTCGAGATCTCGCGGCGCGAGGCGGCCGCCTGGCTCGCGCGGGCGGAAGGACGGGATGCGGAGGCGCTGGAAGCGATGCGGTCCGCGGTCGCGCTGGAGGATTCGACCGACAAGCATCCCGTGACGCCCGGACCCGTTCTCCCCGCGAGCGAGCAGCTCGGAGATCTCCTCCTTGAGTTCGGCAAGCCCGCCGAGGCGCTCGGGGAGTACCGCGCCGATCTGGCGGCTTCGCCGAGCCGGTTGAACGGTCTCTACGGAGCGGCTCGCGCGGCGAGGCTCTCGGGGGACCCACGGGCCGCGCGCCAGTATTACGAGAAACTGCTCGCTGTCTGCGCACATGCCGACGGTGCCCGGGAACAGACCGCCGAGGCACGCGAGTTTCTGGAGAAGAAGGAGACCTCCGGCAGCCGGTAGCGGCCGAACTCACTTGACAATCCCGGCCGGTCCGCTCAATAAGGGGCAAAGAGGAGGAACTCCCAAATGAAGAGACTCATTGTGATCGTAGCCGTGGTCTGCCTCGCGAGCGCCGGCGTCGCCGTTGCTCAGGAGCACTGGACGGAAGGGCCCGTGTGGTCCGTGAGCTTCTACCGGACGACGCCGGGCCACTTCGACGACTACATGAAATACCTGCGCGCTCACTACGTCGTCACCACGGCGGAATCCAAGAAGCAGGGGCTCGTTCTCGATTCCAAGGTCTTCGTCAAGACGCCGAACGACGCGAACGACTGGGACGTCGCGATCGCAACGCTCTATCCCAGTTACGGCAAGGCGCTCGACTACAACTCGGGGGACGACGCGAAGGGCAAAGCGATCCAGGCGCAGCACTGGAAGACGCCCGACCAGGCGAAGCAGAGAGAGATGACGGCTCCGCGCTTCGAGATGCGCAAGTTCGTCGCGACGACCTACACGCGCGAGGTCAATCTCCGCCCGATGCCGTAGGTCGGCACGCCCCGTTCTGTCTCGGCACTGCGGCGCTCAAGGCTTCTTGCAGGCGAAGATGTCTCCCTTGCGGTCCCCTTCGAGCGAGACGAGCACGGTGTTTCCGCCCCGGCGCGCGGCCTCTTCCTGGAGCTGGCGCCACTCTTCGGGCTCGCGGATGTCGTAACCCTTGACGGTGCGCGTGATCATGCGGCATCCCATGACGGCGTGCGGATCGGTCGTGACGATGACGGCCGACGGCTCCACGGTCGCGGGTTGTGCTGTCGCACTTTGTGCGGGGGGTGACTTCGGCGTTTGAGACGCGCATGCCGCGCAAAGGAGAACGACAAGAGCCAGCCCTTTTTTCATTTTTCCTCCGGAAGTCCGGGAGGATCTTAACTCTCGGGTCGTAATGGATTGGCTGCTCGGCGCGAACATGCGAGCCGGGCCTGGACGGGTCAGGCGTCGATCCTGCGCACGGGCGAAGCGCCGGGAGTCGCGCCTCCCCCCCGAAGTTCGGTTCCGGCTTAAACTTCCTTCTCCCTGCCCGTAGCTCAGCCCGGACAGAGCAACGGCCTTCTAAGCCGTGGGTCGCAGGTTCGAATCCTGCCGGGCAGGCCAATTCTTCCGGGAGTTTTCAGCCGACCTGAGTCTCGATTCCGGATGCTCCGCGCAACGTCCTTCCGTGTCCCCGACGTCGCGGCAAGCTCGTCGGAGTGGGAGCGACCCGTGATACCGAGAACGTTCGTCGTCGACCGCAGCGTCACGATCATGAATCGACTGAGCCAGAATTTGAGTTCCAATCCTGCGCATGGCCACACATAAGGTCTTATCCGACCTTTGTCTTGTTCGACTCCGTATTCTCCGCGACGGCAACAAACTTGTTTCAACCATGACCGATACAGGCGGTGATATTGTCGCGGCAATCTCACCTCCGTTCACTTCTTGCAAGACCAACCTGTTAGCCGGGAGGGGAGAAGGCGCAGGCCCTCGGCGACGGGCGCTTGCGCCGCTGCGAACGTCGCCGGAAAGGTTGGTGCGGCACTGCACCAAGACGTGGGCGAAATGCGATCTGCCCTCCGAGCATCGGCAAAGATTTCCCTGGCGATCATGGCCTGCTCCCTCGCGGCGGCATCGGCTCAGGCGGCCAGCGGACGGGGAGATCCACACGTGTTTCGCGTTCTCGACAGGCGCGGCACGCTCGTGGGCTACACGGTCACCGACAACATGGTCGCGCGGGAGATCGACGGAACCTGGGTAACGTTCTACGTCCACCCGGCATTCGGGATCTACGACTCGGATGCCATCTATTTCCATTACGTAACGACGGACTGCACCGGAACTCGCTACATCACGCACTACTCCACGTTCTCCGAGGGCACGAGAGTCGGTCCCAAGCTGTACTACCCGACGGATCAGCACCAGCTCATTCCTCGATCGCTCCGCGTCGCACACGGAAGCGGGCCGGACGGCCCCTGCTATCCGGTCTCGGATATCCCGGGCGTCTATGGAGTCGCGACAAGCGTCGATGTCGACTCGTTCGGATTCGAGGTCCCGTTCAAAGCAGTCCAGTAGACGGCGTTTCCGCCTTCCGGGAGAATCCGGGGAGTCGACGTCCGCGGCGCGATCCGCCAGGCGGACGGCCGGAGGGGTCGGGCAGCTGAAGAATTCTCCTCGATGAGTGACCGGATGCCCTGACCCTTGATCCCGCGGCGGTTTGGCGCCGCCGTCCGCTCCTCAGAAATAAGTGCCGGATACTCAAGTAAATGCTAGGCGGCCTCAGCTATAGAAAGAGCGCGCCCAAACCCAAATGGCGCAAAAGCTGCATTGCCCACCTGCCGGACGTTTGACCGGGATACTGAAAACTAACAAAACACAAACCTCACATGTCGGCAAACGAAGACCAGAAGGCGGGCAATATGGTTTACGAGATTGCACGGTCTCTTCCCGGGACTTCGCGAGAACCTTCGAAGCCGGAGCACCGGCGCGCATTGCTGATCGTCGCGGCGAGTCTGCTACTGACGGCGTCGCTTGCCCAAGCCGCGCCATCGGGAGGATCCAATCGGCCGTTTCGAGTCATCGACAAGCGCGGCAATCTCGTCGGTTACACGGTGACCGACAACATGGTGGCACGGGACATCAACGGCGTGTGGGTCACATTCTACGTCCATCTGGCGGACCCGAATGGAATCTTCAACTCGGATGCGATCTATCTTCAATACCTGACGACGGACTGCACCGGCACCGCTTACATAACGCACTACTCCACGTTCTCCGAGGGAACGAGAGTCGGTCCGAAGCTGTATTACCCGGCGGACCAGCAGCAGCTCAATCCTCTGTCCCTCCGCGTCGCACACGGAGACGGAGCGATGGATGCCTGCCAACCGGCCTCGAACATTTCGGGCGTCTATGGAGTCGCAACGACGGTCGATATCAGCTCCTTCGGGCTGGAGCTTCCTTTCACGGCGACGCAGTAAGCATCGACTCGAGCGACGTCGCGGGGCCGTGTCCTATCGGGCCGGCGCGGCGTCTGCCGATGGTCCATAGATCGACGGAACCTTTCCACCCATCGGCCGGATGTATGTGGTGAGCTGCCCGCGGTGGTGGATCATGTCGTGAAGAAATCCCCACATTAGATCGGACGTCGGCGCCTCGTTGATCACCTTGCCGCCCATGAAGAACTTGACGGGGCGCTGCCAGGCGGCGGCGTCGAGCTTCTTCAGGCGCTCGCGAACTCCCTGGGTGCTCGTCCTCCAGAGGCTGCGCATCTCGGCGAAATCCTCGGACCCGAAGTCTCTGAGGTGGACTTCGGCTCGGTCGATCATTCCCACGAGCATCTCCTGCTCGCGCGCGAGGAGAGTCGCCATCTCTGCGGCCGACCGGGACTCCGGGTGCGGTCGGTAGTCGAGCCGATCGGCGGGAAGCGCGTCCATCACCCGGTCGAACTTGGCCTGCTCCCGATCCCACGTCTGAACGAAAAAATCCTTGTTCGTCACGAAATCCTCCTCGTCGTCAATCTAGCGGAACGCCGGTCCGGGTCGTTCCGACTCGGGAAGCCCGTCGGCTTCAATCCAAACGCTCGTCCGAAGAGGAAGACGGACCGCGATTCCTTCCTCCTCGTCGAGGATCTCTTCCCAGCGCGCGGATCTCGACGCTGACCCGAGGCCTCGGCTCTCGGCGATCGCCTTCGCCGCCTCCCGGTTGCCTTCCGTGCGGCGATAGACGTCGGGATGGACCTCGACGAAGATCTTTCCACTTCGATCCCGGGAGAGAAGCACCGGCTCGTAGATGATTTCGACCGGAACGCCCACCGAGGCCCGAGAAAAGAGGTCTACGGCATCCTGCCGCGCGAGTCGGATACACCCGTGCGTCTGGAATCGAAAAATGCTCTGCGGGGCGTTCGTACCGTGAATTCCGCAGCACTCGAGTGAAAGGCGGAGCCGGTACTCTCCGAGCGGGTTGTCCGGGCCCGGCGGGACCCGCGCTTGGACTTTTTCCCCCTTGCGCCGCATCTCCTGTTGAATTGAGTCTGGTACTTCCCAGACCGGGTCCTTCTCCTTCTGGAGGACCTGGTAGGAGCCGGTCGGCGTCTGCCAGCTGCCGGGTTGTCCCAGGGCGACGGGATACCAGACGTCGAGGCGCCCCCCGACGAAATAGAAGAGGAGGCGCTGCGGGATGTTGATCAGAATTCCGTTTTCGAGCGTCTTCGGCACGATGTGGCGGTTGTCTACGCGAAGTACTTTGCCCCGAACGAGCCTCCCCGTCGCCGCCAGCCGGTTGCGCGCTGCGAGAGACTGCGGGCTGACCCCGAAACGCGCTCCGATGCCGGCGAGCGTGTCGCCGCGCCGCACGGTGTAATCGAACTCTTCTCCGACCACGGTGTGGTCGTCGGCCAGGATTGCCGGTGACACTGCCGCGGCGCCCGTGAAGCAGAGAACCGGAATCACCTTCGCCAACCGCCGCATCTCTCTCCCCGACGTTCGGAGTGCGAAAGGCGTGCCGCGACGGAACTGGCGGAAAGGAAAGGGGAACGGCGAGAACGATTGGTCGGGGCGGCCGGGATCGAACCGGCGACCATCTGCTCCCAAAGCAGATACGCTACCGCTGCGCTACGCCCCGAAGAGGAGGAATTATCCCACGCTGCCGGGCAGATTCCGGCTCCGCCGCGGAGGGGTCCGCACGAAATGAATCGCGAGCACGTCGTTTGGGATTCGCAGATGCTCGGCCGTCGGATGGATCTCCTGTGGTACGGCCACGCGGGCCGGCCGATGATCTGGTACCCGACTTCGTTCGGGCACTTTTTCGAGAACGAGGACTTCGGCCTGATCGGGGCCGTGAGCGATCTGATCGAGAGGGGCGCAATCCAGGTCGCCTGCGTGGACGGCATCGACGAGGAGAGTCTCTACGCGCGCTCCCATCATCCGGCCGAACGGCTGGCGCGGCACGATCAGTACGACGGCTACGTCTATCGCGAGGTCATCCCATGGATCAACGAGAAGACCGGTTCTCTCGCGAAGGTCGCGACACTCGGCGCGTCCTTCGGCGCGTACCATGCGGTCAACTTCGCCTTGCGGCATCCGGACGTTGTCGACAAGACCGTGGGGTTTTCGGGAAAGTACGACATCCATCCGTTCCTGGACGGCTACTGGAACGACACCGCGTATTTCCATTGCCCCACGGCGTACGTTCCGAACATGAACGGTGATTGGGTCGAGCGCCTTTCGCAGATGGACATCGCGATCGTCACCGGCCGGCTCGACAACATCCTCTCGGGCACGGCGGAGATGATCCGAATCCTCCGCGAGAAGGGGATCCGGCACCGCGGCGACGTCTGGGACGCGCCGTACGGCCACGACTGGCCATGGTGGAGGATCCAGATTCGGAGCTACGTCCCCTGAGCCGCGAGGCCGGGTCGCCGAAGAAATCCGGCGTTTCCCTACTCTGGCAATGCCCCGACTGCGGACGCCGGTTTCCGAAGGCCCGCCAGTGGCACTCCTGCCAGATCAAGAAGCTCGACGAGCACTTCCGGGGCAGAGACCCGGAGCTTCGCGGGATCTTCGATGAGCTGGTCGAGCGCCTCCGCGGGCTCGGCCCGGTGAAGGTCGATCCGGTGAAAACCTCGATCAATCTGGTGGCCCTTCACCACTTCGGAGCCGTGACAGTGCGAGGCAACTTTCTCCGCGTGGGATTCCTGAGCACGCGAAGGATCGCGGACCGCCGGATCGTCCACATCGAGCGCCTCGGCCCGGCGAAGTTCGGGCACTCCGTCGTCATCGAGTCGCTCGCCGACTTAGACGA
>DASWCZ010000025.1:0-23089 GCA_036395755.1 Thermoanaerobaculia bacterium | reverse complement strand
ATGAAAACGCTGCAGAGTCTTCTGCCCGACTTCTCTCCGGCTTCGCCCGACGCGGTCGCGGTCACGAATCCCAGCCCCCACGACCCGGGGGAAGGGAATTCGACGATGGCGACTCGTCCGAAGGAACCGACCCGCGACGGGCCGAGGAGCAGCTCGCCGATCTGGCGCAGCGTCGCGTAGATCTTGTTGATGAGCGGCACGCGATTCATGAGGCGATCCCAGACAGCGAAGAGTCGCCGCCCCAGAAAATTGGTCGCCAGAAACCCGAGGACGAGCAGGAGCACGTTCAGGAGAACGAAGCCGAGACCGAACACCGACACTCCGCGGGCGTGCAGCTCTTGCCCCAGGATGTTGTCGAAGAAGCGGAAGAGGCTCCAGACGACCCAGAGGGTGATCGCCGTCGGCGCCAGGACGAGAAGGCCCGCGATGTAATAGCGCCGGACGCGAGCCCAGAAGGACACGTCCAAAGCTACCGTCGCTGCGCCGTCCGGTTCCGCAGGAGCAGGATCAGCGCGACCAGCTTTTCTTACCGCGGCTGCGGCACGATCCGGATGTACGGCTTCGGCGACTTCCAGCCGGCCGGGTATTTCTGTTTGGCTTCGTCGTCCGAGACCGCGGGCACGATGATGACGTCGTCCCCCTGCTTCCAGTTCACGGGTGTCGCAACCTTGTGCTTCGCCGTGAGCTGACAGGAATCCAGGAGCCTCAGCACCTCGTCGAAGTTGCGGCCGGTCGACATCGGATACGTCAGCATTGCCTTGATCTTCTTGTCCGGCCCGATCACGAACACCGAGCGCACCGTCGCGTTGTCGGCGGGCGTCCGGCCTTGAGACGTGTTGCCGGCATCTTCCGGCAGCATGTCGTAGGCTTTCGCGACCTTGAGGTCCGGATCGCCGATCAACGGATAGTTGATCGCGTGGCCCTGGGTCTCCTCGATATCCTTGGACCACCTCTCGTGATCCGGCACCGGGTCCACGCTCAAGCCGACGATCTTCGTGTTGCGCTTGTCGAACTCGGGCTTCAATCCCGCCATGTAGCCAAGCTCGGTCGTACAGACGGGGGTGAAGTTTTTCGGATGCGAGAACAGAATGGCCCAGCCGCTGCCGATCCATTCGTGGAAGTTGATCTTCCCCTGAGTGGTCTCCGCGGTGAAGTTGGGAGCTTCGCTGTTGATTCTCAACGCCATGACGACCTCCGTTTCGTGACGAAGGCTATCGAGACACGTATCCCCGGGCAAGGGGCGGCCAAACCGAAGAATCGCCGTCCCTTAGACCGATGCTTTCAGCCCTCGCGATGCTCCTCGAACAAAGCGCTGCGGCTCAGCCGCCCTCCTTTTTCTCCTTACCCTTCGGCGCCCGAGCGACGGGCTGAGGCGGAGCGGGCGCGTGCGATTGAGCGGCCCGGGCCGGAGGCACGCCGTGCGGATTGCCGTGCGTCGCCGGCGACGGCGCCGACACGTGCGGGGTGGCCGAAGATCTCACCGCCGCGTGCTTCTCCCGCGGCGGCAGCGCGGCGCGCTCCTGCCGGACGCGCTGCTGCCGGGCCTCGTGTCTGTACACGGGCGCAGGACGCGTCGAGGCTTTGGGCAGGTGCTCCGCCCGCCGCGACACGCCTCGCGCCGAGGCGGACCGAGCGGCCTCCCGGTGGACCTTCACTCTTTTGTGGACGGCCTCCTTGCGCGCAGACGTCCGATGGTTAGCCTTGCCGATCGTCGGCGGCCGCTTCGCGGCCCTTTCGCTCCGGGTCGTCGTTCCATGCCGGTGCACCGTCGCGTGGGTGCGGACCGCGCCGCTCTTCGACTTGCCCCCGGCACGGACCCGCGCCGGGGAAACGGCCCGTTGCTTGCCTCGTGTCTCACGGGTCTCACGGGTCATCCTGGCGCCGCCCGACTTCGCTCTCGCGGGAGCGCCGGCGACCCGCGTTTCTCTCGTTCGTGTAGCTCGCGCGGCTTTCATCTCACGGCCGTTCGCCTTGGCGCCCGTGATCGCCGCGGACCTCTCGCGCGCCGGCGTCACCACGCCGATCCGCCGGCCGGAGACGTGGGCGGCGGCGAGCGTCGTCGGTCCGGCCTTCAGTTTCCCGAGGCTGGCTTTCTGGAGTCGCTTGCCGGTGACGCGCTCGACGAAGCTCGGGGGCGGATCCGCCGTCGCGCGCACGACGCCGCCCGATACCGTGAAGCGGGTACCTTTCTGCGCGCTTGACAGGATCGTGGCGTTCTGAGTTTGCGGCACTCGCGCCGTGGAGACGTTGACGCCGACGAACTGGGTCGCGGGGACGAACACGTAGCGCGTCGGGGCGACGACGACCGCCGGTCCGGAATAGCCGCTCGCGGTGATGAAGAACGAGGACGAAACCGGCGCCCATCCGATGTAGTCGTCCGTCCACGCCCAGGTCACCCACGCTGGTGCCCACACCGTCCCGGGCTCCCAGGCCCATCCGTTGTCCACCCAGACCCACGTCCCGTAGTGATACGGGATGTCTCCCCAGGGATCGTAGGAGACCCACGTCCAACCGTAGTCCGTCCAGATCCATTCGCCGTTCCAGTAGGGATCCCATCCGGAGGAAATCCGCGACGGAACCCAGACCTCGCCGTACGGCTCGGAAACGACCCAGCGGCCGTACGGCGCGAGCGATTCGTGAAAGTAGGAAATGCTGACGCTCCAGGACACCGACGCGGAGGCCGGTGGCGGAGCGAGCACGGTGAAAGCAACCGCGACGAGAATCGCGGCGAGAAGGTTTCTTCGCATGCTCTCTCCTTTCGAGCTCCCAAGGAAAAGTGGAGCAACCCGGGTGCCATTTCAGAAGTCCTGCTCTCCCAGCGAAATGCGTGGGGGGGGGCCGCTCGCCTCCCCTTCGGAACTGATAGTCTCTCCACCCTTTCCGGAACCCCAGGAGTTGAACGCAGTCGAAGCATGCTGAGCACGAGGCTCGCCAATCGTTACGAAGTCGCGGCCGAGCTGGGTCGCGGCGGCATGGGCGTTGTCTATCGTGCGCGCGACCCCATCCTGAATCGGGACGTCGCGGTCAAGTTGATCGGCTCTTCCGAGCTCACGCCGGAGATCGAGGAGCGCTTCCAGCGGGAGGCCCAGATCGTGGCCCAGATGGACCACGCCGGAATCGTCCCGATCCACGACCTCGGCCGTCACGAGGGCTCGCTCTTCTTCGTCATGCCTTTCGTCGAGGGCACGAACCTCCGCCGCCTCCTCTGGGAGGGCTCGCTTCGGCTGGGCGAGGTCCTCGACATCGCGATCCAGGTCGCCGACGCCCTCGACTACAGCCACTCGCGCGGCGTCGTTCACCGCGATATCAAGCCCGAGAACATCATGGTCCTCCGCGAGCTCGGCGGAAACCTCCGGGTCCGGGTCATGGATTTCGGCCTCGCCCACGTTTCGTCCGAGAACCGCCTGACCAAGACCGGCACGCTGATCGGCACCGTGAGCTATCTCTCTCCCGAGCAGGTCACCTCTCACGCGTTCGACGGCCGTTCGGACATCTACGCGCTCGGCGTCGTGCTCTACGAGTGTCTGACCGGTGAGCCCCCGTTCTCGGGCGAGGTGCAATCCATCCTCTATCGAATCGTCCACGAGGTCCCGCAGCCGCCGCGCTCACTCGGGTCGGAGATCCGGGAGGAGCTCCAGAACATCGTCCTTCAGTGTCTCGAGAAGGATCCGTCCCGGCGTCCCCAGAAGGCCGGGCAGCTCGCCGAAGCTCTCCGCCGCCACCGCGCGGGTCTCGCGAGCGACGAGTTCGGGATGTCGGTCGTCGTGACGGCGAGCCGCACCTTTCAGAGGCCATCCGCTTCGGCGTTCATCGGGCGCGAAAAGGAATTCACCGAGCTGCAGCATCGGTTGAATGCCGCCGTCGCGGGCTCCTGTCAGTTCGCCGTTCTGGCCGGTGAGCCGGGCATCGGGAAGACGAGGTTGCTCGAAGAACTGAAGAAGCTCGCCACCATCCGCCGGATCCGCGTCCTGTACGGCCGATTCGTCGAGCAGGACCGGGCCTTCTCCTATCAAGGTTTCTGTGAGCTCATCCAGGACTACTTTCAGTCGAAGGATCCCGGAAGCTCCGTCGCCGAGCGGCCCGACTTCTCCGACCTCGCGCCCGAGCTGCTCTCCCTCTTCCCGCTTCTGACGGAGATCGTCGAGCTGCGGTCGTCCGTGAGCGGCGATTCGAAGGTCGCTTCGGCCGGGGAGCGGAAGGCCGAGGACCGCGTCCAGATCTTCGAGCTGCTCGCTCGAACCCTCGCGCGGATCGCCGGCGGAAAGCCGCTCGTCCTGATCCTCGAGAACCTCCATGCGGCCGAGGTCTCGATCGAGGCGCTCCAGTACATCGTCAGGCGTCTGGGCCCGACGCCAACGTTCTTCGTCGGAAGCTACCGCCACACCGAGACCGACAAGCGGCACCCGCTCGTCCGCATGCTCGACTCCTTCGCGGACGATCCCCGCTTCGCGCCGATCACGCTCGGGCCTTTCTCGCCCTCGGAGCATCGCGCGCTCGTCGAATCGGTGGTCGGAGCCTCGAAGCTCTCCGAGGAGATCTGCCAGAGGCTCCACGAGGCGACCGAGGGAAATCCGTTCTTCACGAAGGAGCTGATCCACTCCCTGATCGATTCGGGTGGGATCGCGAAGGACGACACCGGGGCCTGGAGCTTTTCGACGAGGGCCGGGATTTCCTCCGACGCGCTGCCGGCGACGATCCAGCAGGCGGTCGAAAAGCGGATCGAACGCCTTCCCGCAGAACTTCGCGATCTGCTTTCGACGGCCTCCGTTCTCGGGAGGAGCTTCGAGTTCCGCGACCTCGAAACTCTCTCCGAAGGCGCCCGGAACCTCGACGAGTCCATCGACCGGCTTCTCGCCGAGGGAATTCTCGAAGAGGAGCGCGAATCGCGAGGCGACCGGCTCGCTTTCTCGAGCGGAATCGTGCGCGACGTGTTGTACGGGAGTCTTTCGCGCCGGAAGCGGCGATCCCTGCATCGAAAATACGCGGAGCTGATCGAAAAGCGTTACACGGGGCGTCTGGATCGGATCTACCCCGAGCTCGTCCACCATTTTTCCCAGGGGGACGTGCCCGAGAAAACGGTCGAATACGGGTTGAAGCTCGCCCAGAAGTCTCTTGAGACCTTCAGTCCCGACGACACGATCCGCGCGGCCCGGACCGCTCTCGAGTTTCTCGAAGACGAGGAGTGGACGGGAGACCGTTCGCTCCAGGGCGAGACGAGGCTCGTGCTGGCCGAGGCGCACCGGATGGCGGGCAACCTCGACGGGGCGCTGCGGGAGGCCGAGGAAGCGGTGACGGCGTTCGAGCGGGAAAAGCAGCCGGAGAAAGCTCTGGACGTCATCCTCTTCGCGGCGGATACCGCGTGGCAGGGCCGCCGGACCGAAGAGACGCGTCAGTGGGCGGATCGCGGGATCGAGATCGCGCGCTCCCTTCAGAAGACGGGTCCTCTGGCAAAGCTCGTCTCGCTCGCGGCGGCCGTCGCCAACATGCGCGGGGAGTATGCGAAGGCGAGCGCCTATCTCGCCGAGATCGATCGGATGGTGCCGAAGGAGACCGCGGACGAGCAGATCCCGAGGGGCGGCACGCTCGTGGTCGCGATGGCGAATCCGATCGCCGACATCGAGCCGAGCACTTACCAGACAACCGAAGAGAGCGAGGTCGTGGCCAACGTCTTCGAGACGCTCGTGACGACCGATTCGGAGGGCAACCTGGTCCCCTCGCTCTGCGAGCGGTGGTCTCTGGAGGATGGCGGAAAGGGCGTGCGCCTGCGCCTCCGTCCGGAAGTCGTGTTTTCCGACGGCACGCCGCTGACCGCCGCCGCCGTCAAGGCCTCCCTCGAGCGCTCCATCCGGCACTCCCGCGATTCGACGCCGCCGGCGTTTACACCCATCTCCGGGCTCTCGGACCATCTCGAAGGAAAGGCGCCGGAAGTCTCCGGTATCACGGCGCCCTCGGAACGGGAGATCGAGATTCGCCTGACCGAGCCGCTGCCGATCTACCCGGCCCTCCTCACGGACGGGAGGACCTCGATTGCGCTGGAGACCGTCGCGGAAGACGGAAAGACGGCGAAGGTCCTCGGGACGGGACCGTTCGTCGTCGCCAGTCAGACGCCGGATCGCGCCGTTCTGGAGCGCAACGAGCGCTACCGAAAGAACCCGCCCCGGTTGGATCGGCTCGAGTTTCGCGCGTCGCTTTCGGCTTCGGCCATCGCGGAAGGGCTGAAGTCCGGCCAGATCGATCTTGTCCGGGATCTCCTTCCGCAGGATCGCGAAGCAATTCTCCGGGACCCGCGGTTCCGCTCCGGACTCGTCGAGCAGCCCAAGAAAAACACCTACTTCGTGCTGTTCAACACGGCGCGCCCCGCCGGTTCGAACGCCGCGCTCCGTCGAGCGCTCGCGAACTCGGTCCGGGCGCAGGAGTTCGTGTGGGGAGCTCTCGGACGTTTCGCGCTTCCCGCGACCGGTCTCCTTCCTCCGGGGATTCTCGGCCACGACCCGGGACGGCGGCAGCCCCACTTCTCGCACGACAAGGCGGCCGAGCGGGTTCGATCCATCGGGCTCGATCTTCCGATTCGCCTGCGGGCGTCCGTCCATCCGATTCTTCAGGACCAGTACGGCGCGCTCACGTCGGCTCTCTTCGGAAACTGGGCCGAGCTCGGCGTCGAGGTCTCGGTCGCGACCCGAACGATGCCGGAGTATCTCGAGTCCTGGAACGAGAACGCGGAGATCGATCTCCTCGTCGGGCGCTGGATCGCCGACTACGACGACCCGGACAATTTCTCATTCACCCTGTTCCATTCCGACAAAGGTCTCGTGCGCGAATACTTTTCCTCTCGCGAGACCGATCGGATCCTCGAAGAAGCCCGCCACGAGAGCGACTCGGACGCGAGAGAGAGGCTGTACCGAAAGTTCGAGGACGTACTGCTCGACTCCGGGATCCTCGTGCCGCTCTTCCACGACGTCGACTATCGGATCGCGAGCCCGGCCGTTCGCGGGTTGCAGCTTCGCGGGACCGCTCCCTGGGTCAATTACCCGGAGGTCGGGAAAGCCCCGGTGAAGGCGGCGGGGCCGGCTGCCGGCCGCGCGGCGAGCGGAGGAATCATTCATGTACCGATCGCGGGCATCGTCCGATCTCTCGATCCCTCGATCGACAGCACGGTCGAGAAGGGCGAGACACTCCCGAACGTCTTCGAGACGCTGACCCGCCAGACCGAAGGCGCGGTCGTGATTCCCTGGCTCGTCTCGGACGTCACCGCGGAGAACGAAGGGCTGCGCTACCGGTTCCGCCTGCGGCCGGGGATCCGCTTTCACGATGGGCGGCTGCTGACCGCTCGTGACGTGCGTCATTCCTTCGAGCGGCTTCTCCAGGATGAAGAGAGCGATACCCGCTGGCCGTTGTCACCCATCCTCGGTGCGAGAAAGCTCCTCGATCACCAGGAGACGGCCCTCGAAGGCTTTCACATCGTCTCGCCGACGGAGTTCTACATCGACCTCGTGAAACCGGTTCCGTTCTTTCCTGCCCTGATGTCGGAGCCGGCGGCCGCCATCGTTCCGGAGGGAACCACGAGAATCCGGGGAACCTGGCGCGACTACTGTGTCGGAACCGGTCCGTTCCGCGTCGTGACCTTCGAGCCGGGGCGGCGTCTCCAGCTGGAGAAGAATCCCCACTACTGGCGCGAGGGCTACCCCCGGAGCGACGGCATCGTCTTTCGATTCGGAATGTCTCCCGAGGAGATCCGAAGCGAGTTCCTGGAAGGCCGGCTCTCGATCGCCTCGGATCTCCTCCCGGCCGACGTCGAGACCCTCCGCCGCCATCCGCGCCACGGTCCGGGATATCGGGAGTCTCCGCGGCTCTCGATCTACCTCGTCGCATTCAACGTCCATCGGGGACTCTTCGCGGACCCGGCGCTGCGCCGCGGTCTGGCGCACGCGATCGATGCCGCCGGGATCGTCCGCCGCACGCTCGGACGGCTGGCCGTTCCCGCAAACGGTCTGATTCCTCCGGGACTTCTGGGACATTCTTCGAGCCCGGGGCGGGGGATCCGCCGCACGGGCCCACTCGCTCCGGAGGAATCCGTCAGCTACACGGTCACGCGGGAGAAGCGCGATGTCACCGCAGCGATCCATCCGATGTTCTTCGGCGAGTTCGCCGCTTTCTACGAGGAGCTCGCGAAGGCCTTCGAAGAGATGGGATTCGCGATTCGCGCGATCAACGAGGCAATGCCCGAGTTCATCACGCACCAGAAGAACGCGGACGTGGATCTCGCCGTCATGCGGTGGGTCGCCGACTATCCCGATGCCGACACTTTTGTCAACGGGATCCTCCAGTCCGACGAGGGGATCCTCGGCCGGTTCCTCGGGAGCCCACAGATCGACGAGCTCATCGAGCGGGGACGCTCCGAGGTCAATCCCGACGTCCGCCACTCGATCTATCGGCAGATCGAGGATCTGATCGCCCGCGACACGTTGATGATCCCGCTCTTTCACGAGCAGGTCTACCACTTCGTCCGTCCCGAGGTCGAAGGCCACTCCCTGGGTTTCGCGCTGCCGACCGTGGCCTACGAGAACCTCTCGATCCGGCGGTAGCGACCGGCCCGGAGCGACCCGGCCTCCGCATAGAGTAGAGGCGTGAGATCCGATGGCCTCGGCGGCTGACTCGGCGCGTGGCCGGCTCACCCGCGACGAGCTCGCCGCTCTCGTCCAACGCGGGGAGATCGAGACAGTCATTCCGGTCTTCCCCGATCTCTACGGGCGGCTCATGGGAAAGCGCCTCGTCGGACGGTTCTTCGTCGAGAGCGTCGCGGCGCACGGGATGCACGCCTGCAATTACCTCCTCGCGTGCGACATGGAGATGGACCCCGTCCCCGGCTATCGTCTGACGAGCTGGGAGAGCGGCTACGGGGATTTCCGCTGTGTTCCCGACTGGCGGACGCTGCGACGCGCGGCGTGGCTCGAGAAGACGGCGATCGTCCTCTGTGACCTGGCGACCGAGCCCGCCGGCGAGCCGATCGAGGTCGCGCCGAGGTGGGTTCTCGAGCGCCAGATTGGGCACGCCCGCAAAATGGGTTACGTCGCGCGCGCCGGCTCCGAGATCGAGATGTATCTCTTCCGGGAGAGCTACGACTCGGCTCGCCGGAAGAACTACGGAGACCTCGAGACGTTCTCCGGCTACATCGAGGACTACCACATCTTCCAGGGGACGAAGGAGGAGCCGCTCGTCGGCGAGATCGTGCGCGCTCTCGAGAAAAGCGGCGTGCCGATGGAGGGATCGAAGGGCGAGTGGGGCCGGGGCCAGCAGGAGCTGAACGCGGCGTTCTGCGATCTGCTCGAGCAGGCCGACCGCAACGTCCTGACGAAGCACGCGGCGCGCGAGATCGCCTTTCAGCAGAACCTCGCCGTGACGTTCATGGCGAAGTGGGACGAGCGGATGGCCGGAAGCTCGATGCATCAGCACCTCTCCCTGTGGGATCGCGACGGCCGCGAGAACGTCTTCGTCGGCGGAGAGCGGCTGGGCCGCGTCGCGGCGAGCGAAGTCTTTCGCTGGTTTCTCGGTGGCTGGATGTCCCGCGCGGAGGAGCTCGCGGTGTGCTATGCGCCGTCGATCAACTCGTACAAGCGTTTCCAGAGCGCTTCCTTCGCTCCGACGGCGGTCGCGTGGAGCCACGACAACCGGACCGCCGGCTTCCGCGTGGTCGGTGAAGGCGACTCGCTGCGCATCGAGTGCCGGATCCCGGGCGCCGACGCGAACCCGTACGTCGCCTATGCGGCCGCGCTCGCCGCGGGGCTCGACGGGATCCGGAGAAAGACCGAACCGCCCGAGGAGTTCCGCGGCAACGCCTACCAGGCCGAAGGGCTGCCGCGCGTCCCGAAGAACCTGCGCGACGCGATCACGCGGTTCGAGTCGAGCGCCTTCGCCCGCGAGGCTTTCGGCGAAGAATTCGTCGAGCACTACCTGCACTTCCTCCGCACGGAACAGCGGAAGTTCGACGAGACGGTCACCGATTGGGAGCGGGCGCGTTTTTTCGAGAGAGGTTGACGATGCGGCTCAAAGACAAGGTCTCTTTGATCACGGGCTCCGGGAGCGGCATCGGCCGCGAGGCCGCGCTCCTGTTCGCGCGTGAAGGAGCGAGCGTCGTCGTGGTCGATGTCGCCGACGAAGCGGGGAGACAGACGGCCGCCGACATCGAGAAGGCGGGAGGGCGCGCCCACTTCGTCCACGCCGACGTCTCACGGGGGGACGACGTCCGTGAGATGGTCGAAGAGGCCGAGAAGACGTACGGCCGCGTCAACGTGCTCTTCAACAACGCGGGGGTGTTCCCGGACGCCGACGGGTCCGTGCTCGACACCGACGAGGAGACGTGGGACTTCATCCTGCGCGTGAACCTGAAGGGCATTTTCCTCGGTTGCAAGTACGGCATCCCCGCGCTGCTACGCGCCGGCGGCGGGAGCATCGTCAACACCGCGTCGTTCGTGGCGCTCATGGGCGCGGCGACCCCGCAGATCGCCTACACGGCGAGCAAGGGGGGCGTCCTGGCGCTCACTCGGGAAGTGGCGATCGAGTTCGCCCGCAAGGGGATCCGCGTGAACGCGCTCTGTCCCGGCCCGGTCGATACGCCGCTCCTCCAGGAATTGTTCCGCGATCCGGAGAGAAGGAAGCGGCGGCTGGTCCACATTCCGATGGGACGCCTCGCGCGAGCCGACGAGGTGGCGAAGGCCGCCCTCTTCCTCGCCTCCGACGAGTCCTCCTACATAAACGGGACCGCGTTCACCGTGGACGGGGGGATCACGGCCGCGTACACGACGCCGGAGTAGGCCGACTCGGATCGCGATGCCGACCCGAGAGGAGATCGTTCGCCAGGATGCCGAGGACCTGAAGCGCCTCGGCTACACGCAGCAGCTCTTCCGCGAGATGGGGGGCTTCTCCAACTTCGCGGTCAGCTTCTCGATCATCTCGATCCTGACCGGGGCGATCCTCCTCTACGGTTACGGGCTGAAGCTGGCCGGCCCGATCGTCAACACCGTCGGCTGGCCGGTGGTGAGCCTCTTCACGCTCGCGGTCGCGGCGAGCATGGCGGAGCTCGCGTCGGCGTATCCCACGGCCGGCGGCCTCTACTTCTGGGCATTCCGCCTGGGCGGCCGCGGCTGGGCCTGGCTGACCGCCTGGTTGAACATGATCGGACAGGTCACGATCACCGCCGGCATCAACGTCGCCGCCGCGATCTACCTGATCGGAGCGGTGACCCGGATTTTCGACCTTCCCCGCGACCTGAAGGTTCCGCTCTTCGGCTCGCTGACGAACTGGAACTTCCAGCTCCTCGTGATGGTCGTCATCATGCTGCCGCAGATTGCCTTGAACGTCCGCGGGATCCGGTGGACCGCGCGCCTGAACGACTTCAGCGTCTGGTGGCACATCGTCGGCGTCGGGGTGATCGTGCTCCTGCTCATTTTTCTCGGCACCCATCGAAACCCAGTGAGCTTCCTCTTTCGATTCGAGAACGTCGCCAACCCTCTCGACGCGTCCTCGGCACCGCTCGCCGCGGGGCGCGTCGGACCTGCTCTCGTCTTCGGCAACGTCCACGTTCCTTCCCCGCTCTTCGCGCTCTTCCCGGGTCTGACCGGCTTCTACCGGTCCGCGCCGTTTCTGCTCTGCTTCGTTCTCTCGCTCCTCCAGGCTCAGTGGACCTACACGGGATACGACGCTTCCGCGCACATGGCCGAAGAGACCGTGATGGCGCGCCTGAACACGGCGTGGGGAGTTTTCCTGTCGGTTGCGGTCTCCGCGGTCGTGGGGCTGGTGCTGCTCGTGATGCTGACGTGGGCGATCCCGGGGGGCGACGTCCGCGCCACGGCGTCCGACCCGTATCCCGTTCTCTACGTCGTAGACCACAACATGCCCCGGTTCTTCGCGAACCTCGTCGCGATCGTGATCGGCGGCGCGATGTGGCTCTGCGGCGCGTCCTCGGTCAGCTCGATGTCGCGGATGTGGTTCGCCTTCGCGCGCGACGACGGAATGCCGGGCGCCCGGAAGATCCGGAGCGTCCACGCCCGCTACGGGACGCCGGTGGTGGCGATCCTGGTGACGAGCGCGCTCGCCGTCGCGATCTCCTTCTATGCGGCGGCGTTCACGGTGATCACCTCGATCAGCACGATCGCGCTCTACCTGGCGTACGGGATACCCATTTACCTGAACTTCCGGAACCGCCGGCGCCGGAGAGGCGAGTTCGCGAGCTCCGAGACCGCTCCCTGGAACCTCCGGCGCTGGGCGCCCCTCGTCAACGCGGTCTCGATCGTCTGGATCCTCTTCATCACCATCGTCTTCAGCCTTCCGCCGAACGAGCTGGTGCTCTGGACGATGCTGCTTCTGGCCCTGGCGCTCGGAGTCTACTGGCTCGGCTCCGCGCGGCGGCGCTTTCCGGGGCCGGCCAGGAGCCCGAAATGACGAAACCGCAGTTGACAAACCGCGGCGCTCGCTCTATTAAGGCACGCATTAGGAGAGGGTGAACTCCCTTTCACCCGATCGCTCCCCGAAGCGCTTCAACGAGGAGGTCGACATGTTTCAGCCACGGTCGCCATTCCCGATCGTCTGCGCCGCGCTCGCTCTGCTTACTGCCCTGCCGATGTTCGGACAGACCCGGTTCGGGCCGCCGTCGGGGGGAACAATCAGCGGCACTGTGCGCAATGCAAGCGGCGACACCATGCCGGGAGCTACGATCACCATCATCAACCAGGAGACTGGCGTCACGCGGGTGGCGAGATCCGGCGCGAACGGCGCCTACTCCGTGACCGGCCTCGGGCCAGGACTCTATGCCGTGTCGGCCGACCTCCCCGGGATCGGCAAGGCGACCGAAAGGAATCGCCGGCTCGCCGCCGAGGGAACGCTCACCGTCGACCTCACCCTCGAGGTCCGAGTTTCGGAGGAGGTCACGGTCACGGCCACGAAACGTGAGGAGACGATCCACAACATACCCTTCTCCGTCGCCGCGCCGACCGAGGACGTCCTGCGAGAGCGCGGAGTCGAGAACGTCGAGCAGGTGGCCGCCAACGTGGCCAGCTTCACCGTTCAGAACCTGGGTCCCGGCCAGAGCCAGATCGCCATCCGTGGCGTCTCCTCCGGCCAGATCGCGCGTGACCAACCGGGCGTCAAGGAGTCGGTGGGCGTCTATCTGGACGAATCGGTCATCTCTCTCTCCCTGTTCACGCCGGACCTCGACCTCTTCGACCTTTCTCGCGTCGAGGTTCTGCGCGGCTCTCAGGGAACTCTGTTCGGCTCCGGCTCGCTGGGAGGCACGGTGCGCTACATCACCAACCAGCCCGAGCTCGGCGCGACGCGGGTTTTCGGCGAGCTCACCGGCTCGACCATCAGCGGCGGCAACCAGGGTGGGAACATCAAGGCGGGCTTCAACGCACCTCTCGGCGACACGGCAGCCCTACGCGTCGTGGGGTTCTACGACCGGCTCGCCGGCTGGATGGACGCCGTGCAGCCGGACTTGAGCGTCAAGAAAAATGTGAACACCGGCGACCGGTACGGCTTCCGGGCGTCGGTTCAGATCGCGCCCAACGATCGCCTGACCCTCACACCGCGTTTCGTCTACCAGAAGGTCGAGATGGACGGCTGGAACCGCATCGACATCTATAACATCCTGGCCAATCCGTTCACGACGACGCGGCCGCAGGTGACGCTCGGCGACCGGAAACTCTTTACCCAGATCAACGAGCCCTTCACCGACAAGTTCTATCTCGGCGACCTGACTGCCAAATACAACTTCGGCAACGTCGTCCTGACGTCGATCACGTCTTACACCAATCGAGACATACTGGTCGTGCGCGATGCGACCGCGCTGACTGGGAGCATCACGGGGGGCAGCATCGGACTGCCCGCGAACATCTACACGTTGAACGCGCCGCTCGACGATGCCACCAAGGCGAAGGCGTGGACCGAGGAGCTCCGCCTCTCCGGCGGCCAGGATCGCTTCTTCTGGATTCTCGGCGGCTTCTACGCCGACTCGAAGCGCGACTACGGCCAGAACCTCCTCGTCACTGGCTTCGAGGACACCGCGGCCGCGGATGGCCTCCCGCCCAGCACCTGGGGACCGATGGGGACCCGCGGACTTCGCGCGCCGAAGGACTCCCTGTTCTTCTCGGATCTCCACTACCACCTGAAGCAGTATGCCGCCTTCGCCGAAGCGACTTTTGCCGCCACCGACCGGCTGAAGCTGACCGGAGGCCTACGCTATTACCACTTCGACGAGAACAAAGATCAGATCTTCGATGGCATCTTCGCTCAGGACAACACCGGGATTTCGCTCGTGTCGCAACCCGGGTCGACCAGCGCCAACGGAGTTGCGCCGCGGTTGATCGCCACCTACAAGGCCACCGACGCCACGAATCTGAACGTCCAGATCGCCAAGGGCTTCCGGCTGGGCGGGATCAACGACCCGCTCAACGTTCCGCTTTGCACACCTCAGGATCTCGTCACGTTCGGCGGCCGGGAGTCCTGGAAAGACGAGACGGCTTGGAATTACGAGATCGGCTCGAAGTCCCGGATCATGGGCGGGCGCGGCTCGTTCAACGTCTCGGCGTTCTACGTCGACATCCGGGACCTCCAGGTCACCGTGACCGCGGGCTCGTGTTCGTCACGACTCATATTCAACGTGCCGAAGGCTCGCAGCGTCGGAGCAGAGCTCGAGTTTGCGGCGGCGCCGGACAACCACTTCGACTTCGCCGTCTCGGCCGGTTACAACGACTCCACACTGCGGTCCACCGTGACCTCGACGGACGCCATGGGCAACGTCAGCGTCGTCTCCGGCATCCAGTCGGGCGAACGCCTGCCGAGCGTGCCCAAGTTCCAGGCGGCTCTGGCAGCCACCTACCAGACGCCGATCACGCCAGAGGTCCGCGGCTACCTGACCGGCAATTACACGCATGTGGGCTCGCGCTTCACGCAGGTCGGCGACGACCAGCTCGGCGTGCTGGATCTGAATTCGTTCGCGCCCCACACGATCGGCGGCCCGTTGACGCAGAGCACTTTTACCTACAACCCGGAGTTGCCGGCCTACGACATCGTGAACCTGCGGCTCGGCGCCCGCTTCAGCAACTTCGACGTCGCGTTGTTCGCCAACAACGTGACCGACGAACGCGCCTTCCTGGCTCTGGACCGGGAGCGGGGAACCCGTGCCCGCATCGGTTACCTGACCAACCAACCCCGCACGTTCGGCATCACGACTCGACTCGACTTTTGATTACGTCGCGCTCGCTCGCGAGGGATCTGCTGACGCACCGGCACACGGCTCGGCGAACGGGCCTCGACCGTGCGCCTGATCCCTCGCTTCGTTCGCGCTCCCGCATCGCGAACCTCCTCCGCTCGCTTACTTCGCGGAGACTTTTCGCGATGCGACGCTAGGCCGGCGGTCGTTTCTACCCCTGACGAAAATGTCCAGGCTCTCTCGTCGCGCCCTGCTGGCGGTGCTGCCCGTCGCATCGGTCGCGCGCGCCCTCTCGGGGCCCGGAAAACGCTCCCCTCCGAAGGGCTTGAGGACCCGTGGGCCGAAGGTCGTCGTCGTCGGAGCCGGCGCTTTCGGCGGCTGGACGGCCCTGTATCTGTTGAGGCGAGGCGCAAAGGTGACGCTCTTAGATGCCTGGGGTCCCGGCAACTCCCGCGCGAGCTCGGGCGGCGAGACCCGGGTGATCCGGGCGACCTATGGACCGAACCGCGTCTACGTGCAGATGGTGGCTCGGGCCCTCCGGCTCTGGCGCGAGAACGAAGAGCGCTGGGGAAAACGCCTGTACCGCCGAACCGGCGCCCTCTGGATGGCCGGAAAAGACGACCGTTTCGAGAAGGCCTCCTTGCCGCTTCTGCGCGAGGCAGGTCTGGCCTTCGAAGAGCTGACCGTCGGCGACGCGGCGAAGAGGTATCCGCAAATCAACTTCCAGCGGATCGAGTGGTCGATCGTCGAGAAGGAAGGCGGGTACCTGACGGCGCGTCGCGCCTGCGAGGCCGTGCTGGAGGGATTCCAGTCGGAGGGAGGCGAGTACCGACAGGTCTCCGCCTCTCCAGCCGCTATCGAAGGCGGGAAGTTCCCCGGACTGTCACTCTCCGACGGCACGAAGCTCGTCGGGGATGCGTACGTCTTCGCCTGCGGGCCCTGGCTCGGGAAGCTCTTTCCAGAGGCAATGGGGAACCTCATCCACCCGACGCGCCAGGAGGTCTTCTTCTTCGGGACTCCGGCCGGCGACTCGCGATTCTCCGAAGAGACGCTGCCGGTCTGGATCGACAACGGAGAGCGGCTCTTCTACGGGATCCCCGGAAATCAATGGCGCGGCTTCAAAGTGGCGGACGATACGCGCGGGGCCCCTTTCGACCCCACATCCGGCGAGCGCGTCGCGAGCTTGGAGGGCCTCGAGAAAGCCCGGGACTATCTTGGATTCCGTTTTCCGGCGCTGAAAGGGAGCCCGCTGCTCGAGTCGCGAGTCTGTCAATACGAGAACTCGCCCGATCAGCATTTCATCGTCGACCGCCACCCCGACGCCGGGAATGTCTGGCTCGTGGGAGGCGGCTCGGGCCACGGCTTCAAACACGGGCCGGCCATGGGAGAGCTCGTCGCGGGCAACGTGCTCGGGAAGAAGCCGACCGAGCCGTTCTTCTCCCTGTCCCGATTCAAAGCCAGGGCATGAACGTCATCGCGAGGACAATGGCGATCGCGACGGCGAGCATCGATTCGCGACCAGTCTAGCCAAAGCTGATACTCTCCCCCTTCGCGAAATCCCACGGTGACCCGAAGCCAAGACATGTTGAGCACCCGGCTCGCCAACCGCTACGAGATCGCCGCCGAGATCGGACGCGGCGGTATGGGAGTGGTATACCGCGCCCGCGATCCGATGTTGAACCGCGAGGTCGCCGTCAAGTTGCTCGGCACCACGGAGCTCACGGCCGACCTCGAGGAGCGTTTCCAGCGCGAGGCTCAGATCGTCGCGCAGATGGATCACCCCGGGATCGTCCCGATCTACGACGTCGGTCGTCATGATGGATCGCTCTTCTTCGTGATGCCGCTCGTCGAGGGAACGAACCTGCGCCGTCTCCTCTGGGACGGCTCGCTTCGCCTCGGGGAAGTGATCGACATCGCGATCCAGGTCGCCGACGCCCTGGACTACAGCCACTCACGTGGCGTCGTGCACCGCGACATCAAGCCCGAGAACATCATGGTCGCGCGCGAGGAAGGAGGGTTGCCGCGGGTCCGAGTGATGGACTTCGGCCTCGCGCACACGACGACCGAAAACCGCTTGACCAAGACCGGCACGCTCGTGGGCACCGTCACGTACTTGAGCCCGGAACAGGTCACCGCCCACGCATTCGACGGGCGCTCGGACATCTACTCGATCGGTACCGTCATGTACGAATGCCTGACCGGCGAGCCGCCGTTCACCGGAGAAGTTCAGTCGGCCCTCTACCGGATCGTCCACGAGATCCCCCAGCCGCCGCGCGCGGTCGGTGCGGAGATCCGCGAAGAGCTTCAGGACATCGTCCTTCAGTGCCTGGAGAAAGACCCGGCTCGCCGCCCGCAGAAAGCGGGCCAGCTCGCGGAGGCGCTGCGCCGCCATCGCTCCAGCCTCCACAGCGATGAGTTCTCCATGTCTGTGGTCCTGACGGCCAGTCGTACCCTGCAGCGGCCGTCCGCGTCCGCCTTCATCGGACGGGAGAAGGAATTCGCCGAGCTCCAGCGGCGCCTGAATTCGGCGGTCGCCGGCGACTGTCAGTTCGCGGTCGTAGCGGGCGAGCCCGGAATCGGAAAGACACGTCTTCTCGAGGAGCTGAAGAAGCTCGCGGCGATGCGAAAGATCCGCGTCCTTTACGGTCGGTTCATCGAGCAGGATCGGGCCTTCTCGTACCAGGGATTCTGCGAGCTGATCCAAGACTACTTCCGCTATCGGGATGCGGACGGCTCCGGTAGTGGCCGTCCGGATTTCTCCGATCTCGCGCCTGACCTGCTTTCCCTCTTTCCGCTCTTGACTGAGATCAGCGAGCTGCGGTCCGCCGCGAGCGGCGAATCCCGCATCGCTTCGACTGCCGATCAGCCCAGAGCTGAAGATCGGATCCAGATCTTCGAGCTGCTGGCGCGGACACTCACCCGAATGGCTGCGGGAAAGCCTCTCGTGCTGATCCTGGAGAACCTCCACGCCGCGGAGGTGTCGATCGAAGCGCTTCAGTACATCGTACGGCGCCTTGGACCGACGCCGACCTTTTTCGTCGGAAGCTACCGGCAGACGGAGATCGACAAGCGCCACCCGCTCGCCCGGATGCTCGACTCGTTCGCGGACGACCCGCGTTTCGTCTCGATCACACTCCCGCCGCTCTCCGCGTCGGAGCACCGCGCGCTGGTCGAGTCGGTGGTGGGCGCACCGAACCTGTCGACCGAACTCGCCAAGAGGCTCCACGAGGCGACGGAAGGCAACCCATTCTTCACCAAGGAGCTTCTCCGATCGCTGATCGACTCCGGGGGCATCGGGCGGGACGACAGTGGAGCGTGGAGCTTTTCGAAGGGAGCCGGAATCTCCTCGGATGCTCTGCCGGCCACGATCCAGCAAGCGGTCGAGAAAAGGATCGAGCGCCTTCCCGAAGACCTGCGGGACCTTCTCTCGATCGCCTCGGTCCTCGGACGGAGCTTCGACTTCCGCGATCTCGAGACCCTCGCGGAGGGGACCGGAAATGTCGAGGACTCGATCGAGCGGTTGATCCGCGAAGGGGTTTTCGAGGAGGAGCGGGAATCTCGCGGGGACCGGCTCGCCTTCTCGAGCGGGATCGTGCGCGACGTGATGTACGGCGCTCTATCGCGGCGCAAACGCCGCTCGCTCCATCGAAAGTATGCGGAGTTGATCGAGCGGCGCTACGCGGGCCGGCTCGATCGAATCTATCCGGACCTTCTCCACCACTTCTCGCAGGCCGACGTCCCCGAGAAGACGGTCGAGTATGGTTTGAAGCTCGCGCGCAAGTCGCTCGACGCGTTCAGCCCGGACGATGCGATCCGAGCGGCGAAGACCGCCCTCGAATATCTTGAAGACGAGGAGTGGCAGGGCGACCGGTCTCTCGAAGGAGAAGCGCGACTCGTCCTAGCGGAAGCCCACCGCATCGCCGGGAATCCCGAAGGCGCCCTTCGAGACGCGGAGTTCGCCGTGCGCCTGTTCGAACGGGAGGAGCGACGCGACTGGGCCGTGGCCGGCATGCTGTTCGCCGCCGAGACCGCCTGGCAGGGGCGCCGGACCGAGGAGACATGGCGGTGGGCGGAACGGGGAATCGAGGTAGCGCGATCGGTCGGGAGCACCGAGGCGCTCGGAAAGTTGCTTTCCCTCGCCGCGACCGTGGCGAACTTGCGGGGAGAGTCTGCGCGGGCCACGGCGTATCTGGGAGAGATCGAGCGGCTGACGCCAAAAGAAAAGGTCCAGGAGGAAGAGATTCCGCGTGGCGGGACGCTCGTCGTGGCGATGGCCAACCCGATCGCCACTGTCGAGCCGGGCGCCTACGATTTGACGGAGGAGCACGAGGTCATCGCCAACGTCTTCGAGACGCTGGTCACGACGGATCCGCAGGGAGGTCTCGTCCCCGCGCTCGCCGAGAAGTGGTCCCTCGAGGACGGTGGAAGGACCGTTCGCATCCGCCTGCATCCGCGAGCCGTTTTCTCCGACGGCACGCCGCTCGCGGCGTCCGCGGTCAAGAGGTGGCTCGAACGATCGATCCGCCTCTCAAAGGGGGCGACACCGGCAGCATTCGCCGCCATCACGGGGGTTTCGGCATTCCTGGAGGGAACCGCGGATTCCGTTTCCGGGATCGCGGCCCGCTCCGACAACGAGATCGAAATCCGGCTCGGCGAGGCGCTCCCCGTCTATCCGGCATTCCTGACGGACGGCCGGGTCTCCATCGGAGCCGTGTCCGGCGAAGGCACGGCGGAAAAGATCCTCGGCACCGGACCCTACGTGATCACTCATCATGCCGCCGATCGCGTGGTTCTCGAACGGAGCCCCCGCTACTGGCGGGACTCGCCCGCGCGGCTCGACCGCATCGAGTTTCATGCGTCGCTCTCCGCCTCGGTGATCGCCGCCGGGCTCAAGTCCGGCGAGTACGACATCGCCCGCGACCTCCTGCCGGAGGATCGGGAAGCGATTCTCCGCGAGCCGCGATTCCGGTCGGGCCTGGCCGAGACGCCGAAGAAGAACACCTACTTCGCGCTCTTCAACCAGTCCGGCGCGGCCGGATCGAACCTTACGCTCCGCCATGCGCTCTCCGACGCGGCGAGGGCGCGCGACTTCGTCTGGGGAACTCTTGGCCGCTTCGCGCTGCCGGCGACGGGAGTGATCCCACCGGGAATCCTCGGGCACGACGCCGGACGCCGGCTTCCCCACGTCGCGCGCGAGAAGGCGGCCGAAATGATTCGCTCGGCGGGGGTGACGCTCCCCTTGCGAGTGCGGGCCGCGATTCATCCGATCCTGCAGGACCAGTACGCCGCGCTGACGTCCTCACTCTTCGCGAGCTGGGCCGAGCTCGGGATCGAGGTCTCCGTTGTCACGAAGAACATGGCCGAGTATCTCGAAATGTGGAACCCGAGCGGGGTCGACTTGTGGGTCGGTCGATGGATCGCCGACTATGAGGATCCCGACAACTTCAGCTTCACTCTGTTCCACTCGGGAAACGGGCGGCTACGGCACTATTACTCATCGGCCGAGACCGACGAGATCCTGGAGGAGGCAAGGCGCGAGAGCCGTCCCGGCGCACGCGAGAGCCTCTATCGGAAATTCGAGGGCGTGCTGCTCGACTCCGCCTTCCTCGTGCCCCTCTTCCACGACGTGGACTACCGCATCGCGGCGCCGTCCGTTCGCGGGCTTGCGCTGCGCTCGACCGCGCCCTTCGTCAACTACGCCGAGGTCGGAAAGTCGTCCGCTGCCGCTCCCGCCGCTGCTTCTGCCCGCACAACGGCGGAGGGAGTCCTCAACGTGCCGATCGCCGGTGTCGTGCGAAGCCTCGATCCCTCGCTGACCGACACGGTCGAGCAGGCCGAGACGCTGCCCAATCTCTACGAGACGCTGACCCGGCAGGGCGAGAGTGCAGTCGTGGTCCCGTGGCTCGCCTCCGAGGTCCTCGTCGAAAACGACGGGATGCGGTTCCGCTTCCGCCTGCGGCCGGGCATCCGTTTCCACAACGGCCGGAGGCTGACGGCGCGTGACGTGCGCTACTCCTACGAGCGGCTGCTCCTGAACCGCGAGAGCGATACCCGCTGGCACCTCGCGCCGATTCGCGGCGCCCGGCGACTCCTGGATGGCGCCGGTACGGACCTCGAAGGGTTCCACATCGTTTCTCCGACGGAGTTCTTCATCGAGTTGGAGGAGCCGGTTTCGTTTTTCCCGGCCCTGATCTCTTACGCAGCGACCGCGATCGTGCCAGAAGGGACGACACACTTCGGCGGGAGCTGGCGGGAAGGCGCCATCGGAACCGGCCCGTTTCGCGCGGTTGCGTTCGAGCCGGGACGGCGGCTCGAGCTCGAGCGCAATCCGCATTACTGGCGCGAGGGATACCCGAAGAGCGAGGCGATCGTTTTTCGCTTCGGGGTCGCTCCAGAGGAAATCCGAAGCGAGTTCCTCGCAGGCAGGCTATCGATCGCATCCGATCTCCTCCCGGCGGACGCGGAAACTCTACGCCGCGATCCGCGCTTCGCGTCGAGCTACCGGGAATCGCCTCGTCTCACGACTTACTTCGTCGCGTTCAACATCCACCGGATGCCTCTTCAGGACCTGAAGGTTCGTCGCAGCCTCGTTCAGGTCGTGGACGTGCCGGGTCTCGTCCGGCGGACCCTGGGGAGAGTCGCGATTCCCGCGGCCGGGCTCATTCCGCCCGGGCTGCTGGGGCACTCCGCGGCGGCCGGGGCGCCGGCGCCGCGCGCGGCCGGGAAATCTTCGGCGGCCGGCTCCGGCGAGTACACGATTTCTCGTGAGACCGTCGAGCTTGCCGCGGCGGTGCACCCCGTCTTCTTCGGCGAGTACGCGGCTTTCTACGCCGACCTCGCGGCATCTTTCCGGGAGATTGGATTCCAGATCCGGCCGATGAACACGACCATGGCGGAGTATCTCGCGTTCCAGGATGGGCGAGCGGACCTCATGATCGGCCGATGGAATGCGGATTATCCCGACGCGGACACTTTCGCCTATGGAGTTCTCAGGTCTCGGGAAGGCATCTTCGGGCGCATGTGCGGGACGCCCGAGGTCGACCGGCTCTCGGAGCGGGGACGTGCCGAGATCGACACACGCGCGCGCCATTCGATCTACCGTCAGATCGAGGAATACGTCGCGCGCGAGGCGCTCCTTCTGCCGCTCTTCCACGAGCAGGTCTATCGCTTCGTCCGGCCGGAAGTGGAAGGGCTGCAGTTGAGCCTCTCCTGGCCGACCGTCGCCTACGAAAAGCTGTCGGTGCGGAGGTAGTCTTCCGCCGCTGGCCAGTCGAAAAAAGGGGCGGCTCGCGCCGCCCCGATTTCGTCAGATCGAGAGAGTTCCCGTTCGAATCAGGTAAGCGAGCCTCGCTCGCTGCGCCGGGTCGAGCAGCTCGTGGAGCCGGCCGAGCGCCGTCACGACGGCCGCGCGAAGCCGATCCGCGCTTTCGAGCCGCAGCTTGGCGCCGGCTTCCGCCTTCGCTCGATCGAAGGCCTCTCCCGAGATCGCGTCCGCGAACGTCGAGAGCGCGCGGCGATGGTCCACCGCGGCTTGCGCGCGTTCCGTCTTGATCTCGTCGAGTATCCGGGCGAGCTCGCCGATCTGCGTTTCCTCGAGCTGCAGCTTGTAGGCGAGATAGCGCAGCGGCCGCCGAACGCCGAAGGCTCCGCCTCCGAAACCGAAGGAGCCCGACTCTTCTTCGCCGGCCATGCCGTACTCCCAGGCTCGCCGCCATTCGCGACGCTCGCCGGGTCTCGAGCCCGCTTCGGCGCGGCTCTCGCCGCAACGCTGCCGTTTCCAATGGGAAATGAATCCGGGATACATGAGACCTCCTCTCGCCGGGGCATTCGCTCCCGACGGGTACCTCGAGCGTGGGCGAAATGCCTCACGCCGCGGCAGGAGGGTAGATC
>DASWCZ010000024.1:0-56178 GCA_036395755.1 Thermoanaerobaculia bacterium | reverse complement strand
AGTCGTGGCCGGCGTGACCTCGCCGCCGCCGGCGGGGATTCTGTAAAGACTTTCGCCCTGTGTCGGCGTGAAGACGATGGTCCCGTTGGGACTCCAGGCCGCTCCGCGACCCGCCGAGGCGTCGCAGAGCGTTTGCGGCGGCCCGCCCGAGAGATCGAGTCTCTTCAACTTTCCATGGCCGAAAAAGCCGATGAAGCGGCTGTCCGGAGACCAGAAAGGATAAGAAGCGTCCTCGGAACCGGCGAGGGATCGCGCCTCCACGCTGTCGAGCGGCCGAACCCAGAGAAGCTTCCGGTCACCGGGAGAGATTGCGACGAAGGCGAGAAGACGTCCATCGGGAGAGAGCGCCGGCTGAGCGGAAGCCGTTTCGCCCGGCAGGGTGAAGGCGGCTTTCTCCGGCGGCAAGACCGGGAAGCGGGTCACTCGCCCCTCCACCGGCTGGCGTCGGAAAGAGAGCGCGGCAAAAGCGATCAGCGCGGAAAGGGAAAGTGCCGCGAGGACCCATGCGATTCGCTCCCGGTTCGTGCGATGCGCCGGGATCGCCGCGGGAAGCCCAACCGCGGACCCGCCCTCCGCGATCCACCGAATCTGAACGCCGACGTCGTGCGCCGTCTGCCAGCGATCGTCTGGATCCTTGGCGAGACAGGTCTTCACCACCCGATCGAGTGCCGGCGGTGTCATCGGCGATATCGACGAAATCGGCGCCGGCTCCGACCCCATGATCGAAGAGATCAAAGACGCCTGGCTCGTGCCGGAGAAAGCCTTTCTGTCCGTCGCCATCTCGTAGAGGACCGCCCCGAAGGCGAAGATGTCGGTCCGGGTATCCGCATCCTTGCCCTCGAGCTGTTCCGGAGCCATATATTGGAAGGTCCCGAGAATGGTCCCTTCCTGAGTCAGGGCTGGAGTCATCGTCGGCAGAGCCGTAGCGCGCGCGGACGATGGTGGGAGCACCGCCTTGGCAAGTCCGAAGTCCAGGAGCTTCACGCCCGACTTGGTCAGCATCACGTTGCCAGGCTTCAGATCGCGGTGGACGATCCCGTCGTGGTGCGCTTTGTCGAGCGCGTCGGCGATCTCGATGGCGTAGCGCAAGACCTGTTCGGTCGGAAGACGTCCCTTGACGAGCCGATCGGCGAGAGTCTCCCCCTCCAGGTACTCCATGACGAGGTAGTCCATGCCGTCCTGGTGGCCGACGTCGTAGAGCGCGCAGATGTGTGGGTGCGACAGCTGCGAGATCACTCGCGCCTCGCGGTCGAACCGCTGCCGTGACTCGGGAGACGTCGACAGGTGCGCCGGCAGGACTTTCACCGCGACCGTGCGATCCAGCCGCGTGTCGCGCGCCCGGTAGACCTCCCCCATTCCGCCGGCGCCGATCGCCGCGACGATCTCGTAGGGACCGAGGCGGGTGCCGGCGGCGAGAGTCACGGGTTTCGCGCTACCCGTGGATCCGCTTCGTCAGCGCGGGAACGCGGCCGACGAGCCGCGCGTACACGGCGAGCTGCCCGCGGTGGTATTCCTCGTGGGAGACGCCGTGGTTCATCCAGGCGAGGCGCGTGCCCTTCTTTCCGTCGAAGCGGTTGATGAGCTGCAGCATGTGGAGCTCGCCCGCGGCGCGGATCCGCTTTTCGCCGTCGGTATGGGTCTGGCGCAGCGCCGCCAGAAGCTGGCGCTTGGACCGCATCCCCGAAATCCCGCGCGCGTACTCGATCAACAGTCCTTCGTAGGACTTGCGCCGGAAATCTCCGTCGGGGCGCGACAGCTCGCCCGACATCAGGAGACCCGACTCGATGACGTGCTGGAGAAGCTCGATGACCGAGCGGCTCTTCTCCGACGCGCGAAAGCCGAAGTCCTTTTCGGGAAGGTTGCGTGCCTCTTCCAGGACGCCGCCGCGCGTGTAGGACCAGGCCTCCAAGGCTTCCTCGAGCAAGCTGCGAAAGTCCATGCGTTCTCTTCGCCTCCGTACGGTGTTGCGGGGGAATGATATCCGGCTCTCTTTTCGCGCCCTCTTTACGCTCCGGAGGACGAGCGGACGAGTCCGGTCATTTCTTCAGACCGGCCGTCCAGTTCAGAACGATCGTCATCGGATTTGGAGCGACCTCCGCCGCCGGGAGGTTGATCAAGAGGCGCTGACCGTCCCGACTGACGTCGGAGCCCTGGGCGCGCGGCGTCGCGAAGAGGTCCTTCGGAGCGGAAGCGTCGAAAGAGGGGACGGTGCGGATCTCAACGATTTTCCGCTTATCCGGCGGTTCGAAGTAAATGAGCTCACGGCCGCCGCTCGTCCATCTCGAGCTGTGGCCGCCGGCAGTCGACACCTGCCACTTCTGGCCGGTCGCCGGAAAGGGCTGAACAAAAACCTCCCGCTTTCCGGTCTCGTTCGAGTCGTAGGCGAGCCACCGGCCGTCGGGCGAAAAACGTCCCTCATCGTCGCGGAATGGAGTCGCGATCAATGGAGTCACTTTCCCGTCGCCCGTGAGAGAGAGCAACCAGAGGTCGGTTTCGCTCTTCGGATCGCGAACTCGGTAGAGCAGCCATCGCCCGTCCGGAGTCACGTCGAGCGGCTCCTTCCAGAGATCCGATTTCAGCAGAAGCTTTTCCGATCCGGTGCCGCTCACCGGCTTCTCGTAGAGATCCCCGATTCCCGCCTTGTTCGAGCTGAAGTAGAGGCGCTTGCCGTCGGCCGACCAGACGGGGTTCGACTCGCGTGCCGGGTCGAATGTGAATCGCGAACCGATGCCGCGCGAGACGTCGAAGATCCAGATGTCGGCGCTGCGGGTCGTCGGGTCGAGACGCCTGATCGCGACCCGGGTCCCGTCCGGCGAGATTCGGGGGTCGTCGGCGTACTCCCCATCGGGTCCCAGAGTCGAGATCTTCGTGCCGGACCGATCGAACCAGACGAGCTGCCGCGCCGCTGGGCTTGCGCCCTGATACGCGAGAACGCCGCTCTGGGAAGTCGAATACGCCGAGGAGCCCCAGGTCGCCACGTACTGGACATCTCGACCGACGACGACGGGCTCGCCGGTGACTCGTAGAGCTTTCGGATCGAACGGCTGCGCCAGGAGAACGCTCTTCCGGATGAAAAGCAGATATCCGGGCTGCGCGAACGAGGCCGGGACGTCGACGTCGAGGACGCGCTTCGCTTCCTTCGAGTCGAGCGAACCGACGAAGATGCCGGAGTTCTGTGAAGGCTCGCACCGCGCGAGGTAGAGGAAGTGCCGTCCGTCCGGAAGAAACTGCGGTCGCCAGTGGCCAGTTTCGCCCCGGGATTTGTCGAGCCGGGTCACCTGCTCGACCGGGCCTCCGGACGCGGAAACGCGAAAGAGCGGGCTCGCGCCGGACTTCTCGAACAGGACGACGTTGTCGCGGTTCCAGGAGCAGCCGCGCCCGTCCGCCATCTCGGCGATCTTCTGCGGGGGGCCGCTCGGCACCTCGAACTTGAACAGTCCGTCGCCCCCGTACCCGACGAAACGGCCGTCCGGAGACCAGAAGGGGTCGTACGCGTCCCGCGTACCGTCGAGTATTTGAGCTGGCTGTGGTGAATCGAGCGAATGGACCCAGAGCGAGACGTCCCCGGCGGAATCCTTCGCCGCGAACACCATCTGCCGGCCGTCGGGAGAGAGAGCGACCGGACCGTCGATCGGCTCGAACATCGTTCCGGGCGGAGGCAGGATCGACGCGCGAAAGGCCGGCGCCGGTTTCGGGGCGCGGCGCAGATAGCCGTACGTCGCGCCGCCAGCGATCACCGCGAACAGCGCGGCCAGGGCCCACGCGAGTCGCTCCCGTGACTTTCGTCGCGCGACGACGGGCGCGGGCAGCCCCGCCGCCGATCCACCTTCCGCGACCCACTTCAACTCCAGCATCACGTCGTGCGCGGTCTGCCAGCGGTCGTCGGGGTCTTTCGCCAGACAGGTCTTGACGACGCGGTCGAACGCGGGCGGCGTCATCGGCGCGACCGCCGAGACCGCCGGCGGCTGCGTCCCCATGATGGAAGAGATCAAAGACGCCTGGCTCTTGCCGGAGAAGGCCTTCTGTCCCGTCGCCATCTCGTAGAGGACGCACCCGAACGCGAAGATGTCCGTGCGCGCGTCGGCTTCCTTTCCCTCGAGCTGCTCGGGCGCCATGTACTGGAAGGTGCCCAGGATCGTGCCCTCCTGCGTCAGGTTCGATCCCGCCTGCGTGGGCAACGCGGTCAGCGAAGATCCGGAAGAGCGCCCCGCCGGCGCGATCGCTTTCGCCAGCCCGAAATCGAGCAGCTTCACGCCCGACTTCGTCAGCATCACGTTGCCGGGTTTTAGGTCCCGGTGCACGATCCCCTGCCGGTGCGCCTTGTCCAGGGCATCGGCGATCTCGATCCCGTATCGGAGCACCTGGTCGAAGGAGAGCGGACCCTTCAGCAGCCGGTCCGAGAGGGTCTCGCCCTCCAGGTACTCCATGACGAGGTACTCGGTCTCGCCTTCGCGTCCGACGTCGTAGAGCGCACAGATGTGGGGGTGCGAGAGCTGCGAGATCGTCCGGGCCTCCCGCTCGAAGCGCTGCCGGGAATCGGGCGAAGACGACAGGTGCGAAGACAGGACCTTCACCGCGACCGTCCGGTCCAGGCGCGTGTCCTTCGCCCGGTAGACTTCCCCCATGCCGCCCGCGCCGATCGGCGCGAGTAGCTCGTACGGACCGAGACGCGTGCCGGCAGAGAGCGTCATTGCTTCTTCAGCTCCGCGGTCCAGTTCAGAACGACGGTCGCCGGCGCGGTCGTCGGATCCTCGAGACCGACGGCGACGAGGAACTTCAGTCCGTCCGGAGCGACCGCGTAATCGCCGGCGCCTCGCACCTGGAAGAGCTCCTTCGGCTCGCCGAACTCTCCGTTCGCATCGACTTCGACGACCATGAGCTTCCCGCTTCTCGCGCCGTAAAAGAGCTCACGTCCGTCCGCCCGCCAGCGGGGGCGCGAGCCCCCGCCAGTCGAGATCTGTCGCCGGTTCGAACGGTCGGGGAAGCCGCAGACGTAGACCTCGCCCCTCCCCGATTCCTCCGAGACGTATGCCACTCGTTTCCCGTCCGGGGAGAAGGTCCCGCTCGTCTCGCCAAAAGGGGTCTTCAGGAACGGCTTCGCCGTGGGCGTACCTTCGAGCGACAGGAGCCAGAGATCGATTCCCTGCGATGTGTAATTCTCGAACAGGATGAAACGACCGTCGGGCGACCAGCTCGTCGGGAGCTTGTCGCCGCCCGAGGAGAACAGGAGCTCTTCCTGCGCGCCGGCGCTGGCCGACTTCACGTAGAGATCCTGGAAATCCTTTCGCGTCGCGCCGAACGCGATCCGACTGCCGTCCGGCGACCACACAGGGCTGTAATCGGAACCGGGATCGAAGGTGAAGCGAGTGGTGACGCCGCGCAGGAGATTGAGAAGCCAGAGGTTGGCGTGCCGCCCGTCCGCGTCGAGTTGTTCGTAGGCGGCCTGGTCGTGCCTCGGGGAGACTTCGAAAAGCCCCCGACGCGCCGGATCCCCGACAGATCCCAGCCTCCGACCGCTTCGATCGAGCCAGACGAGCTGCGAGTTCGGGTTCACGCTCAAGAACGCGATGACGCCGTTCTGAGATGCGCTGAATTCGAACTGATGATTCGCCATGCGGTCTTCGGCGATCCCGTTGCCGATGACGATGGGGTCTCCTGCCAGCCGAAGATGTTTGACGTCGATGGGCTGCGCGAGAAGCGACCCAGCGCGGACGAAAAGGAGATAGCCGGGCAGTGCGAAAGCGACGTTGGAAACGGCACCGCCGAGATCGCTGCTCTCCAGAGAGTCGAGCGACCCTACTTTGAGACGGTGATCTTCGGTGCGCCTCGCGTCAGCCAAGAAGACGAAGTGATGGTCGTCGGGGAGAAAGCTCGGCCATCGGTGGCCTTCATCGCGGGGGCCGAGCCGGGTCACGGCTACGGGGGTTCCTCCCGAGGAGGAGACGCGATAGAGAGGATCGAGGACGTTCGGCTCGAAGACGATCACGCCATCGCGGTTCCATGTGCCGCCCGATCCCAGCGGGGCCTTGGCGAGGACCTGAGGAGGTCCTCCGGACGCATCAATCTTCTTCAGCTTGCCGTCCGCGAAGAATCCGAGAAAGTGGCTGTCCGGCGACCAGAAGGGACCTTCCGCGCCCTCGGTTCCGGCGAGAGCGCGCGGTTGGACGTTCTCGAGGTTGCGCACCCAAAGGGATCTCTTGTCGTCGGCTGTCACCCCGACGAACGCGATCCTCTGTCCATCGGGGGAAACCGCCATGGAGTGAAAGGACTCATACGTCGCGTCCGCTGGCTGCGCGATGGAGAGACGGACCGCACGCGTCGGCGCGGCAGAACTTTGCAGGCCCCGCGCGGTGAGTAGTGCAACGGCGACGAGAAGTACGGCAGTCGCCGCCATCCACAGCCTCTCCCGGTTCCTACGTTTCGCGACGACCGGCGCGGGAAGCCCGGCGGCCGAGCCGCCTTCCGCGACCCACTTCAACTCGAGCATCACGTCGTGCGCCGTCTGCCAGCGGTCGTCTGGATCTTTCGCGAAACAGGTTTTGACGACGCGATCGAACGCCGGCGGCGTCATCGGCGAGACCGCCGAGACCGCCGGCGGCTCCGTCCCCATGATCGAGGAGATCAGCGACGCCTGGCTCTTCCCCGAGAACGCCTTCTTTCCCGTGGCCATCTCGTACAAGACCGCACCGAACGCGAAGATGTCGGTTCGCGCGTCGGCCTCCTTCCCCTCCAGCTGCTCGGGCGCCATGTACTGGAAGGTCCCGAGGATCGTGCCCTCCTGCGTCAGGTTCGATCCGGCCTGCGTCGGCAGCGCCGTCAGCGAAGATCCGGAGGTGCGCCCCGTCGGCGCGATGGCCTTCGCCAGACCGAAGTCGAGCAGCTTGACGCCCGACTTCGTGATCATTACGTTGCCCGGTTTCAGGTCCCGGTGGACGATCCCCTGCCGGTGCGCTTTGTCCAGCGCGTCCGCGATCTCAATCCCGTAACGCAGCACCTGCTCGAACGGAAGGGCTCCTTTCAGCAACCGGTCCGAGAGCGTCTCGCCCTCCAGGTACTCCATGACCAGGAATTCGACTCCGTCCTGATTGCCTACGTCGTACAGCGCGCAGATGTGCGGATGCGATAGCTGGGAGATCGTCTTCGCCTCCCGCTCGAACCGCTGCCGCGATTCGGCGGACGAGGACAGATGCGCCGGCAGCACCTTCACCGCCACCGTGCGCTCGAGCCGCGTGTCCTTCGCCCGGTAGACCTCCCCCATTCCGCCCGCGCCGACCGGCGCGAGAAGCTCATAGGGGCCGAGACGGGTGCCGGCGGAAAGCGTGGTCACGCTCCGCGCTTCCCGAGATAGCCGCTCTCGATCTCCGAAAGCATCTGCTCGATGTCCGCGGTGTGAAACGAGTACCTGGTGGCGACGCGAATTGCGTTGAGCTTTCGCCCCCTTCTCAAGAGTGGATTCCTCCGGAGAGCAATCCGGAGCGCTTTGCGGACCCGCTCCGCCACGGTCGGGATGCGTTTGCTCATTTCTGTGGGTCCATCTTACCCACGGGTAACAGGCGGCTCAGAATCCCAGCGCGAAAAGCAGAGCGCTGCGTAGCTCGGTCATTCGCTCCGGCCGGAGTGTGGTGATCAGGGGACCGATCCTGTTGCGCGAGACCGTCAGAAGGTGGTCGAGGTTTGCGGCGCAGTTCCGGGGCATTCCGTCCTCTTTCGTGAGAACCACCTCCGAGGGGATATCGCGCACGGTACTCGTGACGGGAGCGACCGTGACCTCCGCGAGGTACTCGAGGATGGAGTCCCGCGTCAGAATCACGATGGGCCGGCGCTTGTCCGGGGTGGAGAATCGGTACCATCGCACCTCGCCCCGCTTCACGGTTCAGTCCAGACCTGTTCCGATTCCCACGAATCGAATTCACCGGCGTGAACCGGCTGCCGCGAGTAACCACGTCGATGCTTTTGCTCCAAGGTACGGGCGCGCTCCCGGGCGAGCGCCTCGCGAAGGGCGTCCCGTGCGAAAGCGGACCGGCTCTTGCCGAGCTTGCGCGCGGCACGATCGACCGCTTCCACCAGGTTTTCGTCGAGGGTCATCTGAACGGTCTTCATGAGCGTGACTCCATCCGGATAACTATAACTCTAGCTATTGAAGCCCACATAAAGCCCGATTCGTGAAACCCAGCCCGACCGGTGTCGTAAGAGAATACGGAACTGACCGGTCAGTTTCGAAACAATGCCGCGAATCAAGACGCAGGACAAGGAACAGGCGATCCTCGAAGCAGCCGCCCGGGTCTTCTCGGGCAGGCAGTTTCACGAGGTCCTGATCGACGACGTCGCCGCCCGCGCGCGCGTCGGCAAGGGAACGATCTACCGGTACTTCCAGACGAAGGAAGACCTTTTCTTCGCCGCGATCCTCCACAGCTTCGACGAGCTCTCGGCCGCCCTGGCGGTCTCTCTCGAGAAAGAAACTTCGCCCGTGCGGCGGCTCGAGCGGATCGCCCGGGAGGTCCTCTCGTTCGCGTGGGAACGACGCGACCTCTTCGCTCTTCTCCTCTCCGACGAGAGGCGGTTCCGAGAGAGGGAGGAGGAGCTCCAGAAGAGACGCGAGGCGATCTCCCGGCTCGTGCAGGAGGCGATCCTGGAAGGCATCCGACGGCGCGAGTTTCGGGGAATCGACGCAAGGGTGGGAGCGGAGCTCTTCCGGGGAATGATCCGCGCCGCGAATTTCCTTCACCCTCGAGAGGAAACGTTGGACGAGCTGGTTTCGGAAATCGTCGGTATTTTTACCCGCGGAATCGAGAGGGACCGCTGATGAAGATCGCCGGCGCTGCGATGGTTGCGACAGTCACTCTCCTCGGCGGTTGCGCGTCGCGCGAGGTCGGCTCGCGAGTGGCGGGGAGTCCCGCCACCCCCTGGCAGCCTCCCCCCGAAGGGCGAATGCCCGTTCCCCTTCCGACGCCGCCACCCGCGATTCCGGCGGCGTACCTGCAGTCGGGCGCGACCGTTTCCCTCGAGCAGGTCCTGGACGTCGCGTTGAGAAACAACCCCGTAACCCGCACCGCCTGGTACCAGGCCCGTGCGGCCGCCGCGAACCTCGGCGTCAAACGGTCCGAGTACTTTCCCGATCTCGAGCTCGACGCGAACTTGACGCGTGCGAAGCAGACGTCGGTCGGGGGAAGGTTCATCACCTTGCAGACGACGTATGGTCCTTCCCTCTCCCTTTCCTGGCTTCTCTTCGACCTGGGCGGCCGCGCCGCGGACGTCGACGAGGCGAGAAACGCCCTCTTCGCCGCCGACTGGACCCACAATGCCGTGATTCAGAACCTGGTCCTCCAGGTCGAGGTCGCGTTTTACCAGTACCAGAACGCCCGGGCCCAGGCCGCGGCCGCCGAGGCGACGCTCAAACAGGCGAGGGAGAGCCTCACCGCGGCGCAAGAGAGGCACCGCGCGGGAGTCGCGACGATCGCGGACGTCCTGCAGGCGAAGACGGCGGTGTCTGCCGCGGAGCTCGCGCTCGAAACCGCCCAGGGGGCGATCCAGACGCTGCGCGGCGCTCTCGCGACGGCCGCCGGTGTCTCGCCCGATATCCCGGTCGACGTCGCGCCGCTGGCGGAGAACGTCGACGTACAGGAGGTCGGCGAGACGGTGGACGCCTTGATCGACCGCGCCCAGAGCCAGCGCCCCGACCTCGCCGCCGCGCGATTCGAGGTCCGGAAGGCGCAGAGCCACCTTCGGTCGGTCCGGTCGGAGGGACTCCCCACTCTCGCCGCGGCGGGCTCGTTCGGCCGGGTGTACTTCTACAACTCGCCCGGGCTGCCCTTCGCGGACAACTACTCGGGCGCGATTCTCTTTCGCTTCCCGGTCTTCACCGGCGGGCAGAACACTTATGAAACACTCGAGGCGCGCGAACAGACGCGAGCGGCGGAGGGACAGGCGGAGACGCTGAAGGACCAGGTCGTTCTGCAGGTCTGGACGAGCTACTACAACCTGAAGACGGCGGCGCAGCGCATCCGCACCGCGCGCGATCTGCTGACAGCGGCCGCGCAGTCTCAGGAGGTCGCGGCAGGCCGATATCGTGCGGGAGTGGGGTCGATCCTCGATCTCCTGGTCGCACAGAGCGCCTACGCGAACGCGCGCGCGCAGGAGGCTCAGGCTCGGTCCGACTGGCTCGTCGCGCTCGCGATGCTGGCGCACGACACCGGCTCGCTCGGACCGCCGGCCCCGACGCCGCCGGTCTCCTCCGAGGGCGCGAAGTGAGCCGAGCCATCAGGACCATCGCGTTCGGACTGGCGGTTCTGTCCGCCGTCGGCTGCTCGAAGAAGGACCCGCGCGCGGGCGCCGCCGCCGAAGCGGTTCCCGTGACCGTGGCGAGCGTCGCCCGCCAGGACGTTCCCGTCGAAGTCCGGGCGATCGGACACGTCGAGCCCTACACGACCGTCGCCTTGAAAGCGCGCGTGGGCGGCCAGGTGATCCAGGTCGGGTTCAAGGAGGGACAGGACGTGCGCCAGGGCGACGTTCTCTTCCAGATCGATCCGCGTCCCTACCAGGCGTCGCTCGCGCAGGTGCGCGCACAGCTGGAACGCGACCGGGCGATCGCCCGGAACGCCGAAGAGGACGTCAAGCGCTACACCGACCTCGTCAAGAAGGATTACGTGACGCAGGAGCAGTACGACTCAACGCGAGCCGCCGCGGCCGCCGCGCTCGCCACGGCGAAAGCCGACGAGGCCGCCGTACAGAACGCGCAGCTCCAGCTCTCGTACTGTACGGTGACGGCGCCGATCTCGGGCCGCGCCGGAAGCGTCCTCGTCTACCCCGGCAACATGGTCAAAGGCAACGACGACAACCCCCTGGTCGTCCTGAACCAGATCCAGCCGGTCTCCGTCTCGTTTTCGGTGCCCGAGTCGTCACTCGGGGCGATTCGCGGGCGGCTGCGCCCCGGCGGAAAGATGAAGGTCAGCGCCGTCGCTTCGGGAAACCCGTCCAATGCCCAGGCGGGCGAGCTCTCGTTCCTGAACAACGCCGTGGATCCGGGCACGGGAACGATCCTCTTGAAAGGCAGGTTTCCCAACGAGAATGAAGCCCTCTGGCCCGGTGAGTACGTTGAAGTGGTGCTGACCCTCGCGACCGAGCCGAAGGCGATCGTGGTCCCGTCCCAGGCTGTCCAGACCGGTCAGGCGGGACAATACGTCTGGGTGGTCAAGAACGATCTGACCGTGGAGTCCCGACCGGTAACCTTGAGCAGAACGCAGGGGCCGCTCGCCATCGTCGCGAAGGGGTTGGAAGCGGGCGAGCGGGTCGTCACCGACGGGCAGCTCCGGCTCGCGCCCGGAGCGAAGGTGCAGGTCCGGAGGCTCGAAGGGAAGGCCGCATGAGCATTGCCGAGATCTTCATCCGCCGTCCCGTCATGACCACGCTGGTCATGCTGGGGATTCTTCTCTTCGGGATCATGGGATACCGGCTGCTGCCCGTTTCAGACCTCCCGAACGTGGACTTCCCCACGATCCAGGTTTCGGCGAGCCTCCCCGGCGCGTCGCCGGAGACGATGGCTTCGGCCGTGGCGACCCCGCTCGAGAAGCAGTTCACGACGATCGCCGGGCTCGACTCGATGAACTCCTCGAGCATCCAGGGCATCACCCAGATCACGCTCCAGTTCAACCTCTCGCGCGACCTCGACTCCGCGGCGCAGGACGTCCAGGCGGCGATCGCGGTCGCCAACCGGCAGCTTCCGCCGGAGATGCCGAGCCCCCCCTCGTACCAGAAAGTGAACCCGGCCGACTCGCCGATCCTCTACCTCGCCCTCACTTCGCCGAGCCTTCCTCTCTACAAGCTCGACGAGTACGGACAGACGATGATGGCGCAGCGCATTTCGACGATCTCGGGCGTCGCGCAGGTCATCGTCTACGGCTCGCAGAAGTACGCCGTCCGGATCCAGCTCGACCCGCGCCAGCTCGCCACGCGCGGCATCGGAATCGACGAAGCCTCCGGCGCGGTCCAGAGCGCCAACGTCAACCTGCCGACGGGAACGCTCTACGGCCCGAGCAAGGCGTTCACGGTACAGGCGAACGGCCAGCTGACCGACGCGGAGGCGTACCAGTCCGTCATCGTGGCCTACCGAAACGGCTCACCGGTGCGGCTCGACCAGATCGGGAAGGTCACGAACAGCGTCGAGAACAACAAGACCGCGGCCTGGTTCATCACCGGCAAGAGCATGGAGCGTTCGGTGATCCTCGCGATCCAGCGCCAGCCGGGCACGAACACGGTCGAGGTCGCGAGCGCGATCAAGAACCTTCTTCCGACGTTCCGCAACCAGCTCCCTCCGTCTGCCAGCCTGAACATCCTCTACGACCGGTCCGAGTCGATCCGCGCGTCGGTCAACGACGTGCGCTTCACGCTCGTGCTGACGCTCTGCCTCGTCGTCCTGGTGATCTTCCTGTTCCTCCGGAACCTGTCGGCGACGGTCATCCCGAGCCTCGCGCTCCCGCTCTCGATCGTGGCGACCTTCGCCGTCATGTACCTGCTCGGCTACACCCTCGACAACCTCTCGTTGATGGCGCTGACCCTCTGCGTCGGGTTCGTCGTGGACGATGCGATCGTCATGCTCGAGAACATCGTTCGCCACATGGAGATGGGCGAGGGCGTCCTCGAAGCCGCTTTCAAGGGGTCGAAGGAGATCGGCTTCACGATCCTTTCGATGACGCTGTCGCTGACGGCGGTCTTCATCCCCATCCTTTTCATGGGCGGCATCGTCGGCCGGCTCTTCCATGAGTTCGCCGTCACGATCGGGGTCGCGATCCTGGTGTCCGGGTTCGTCTCGCTGTCGCTGACGCCGATGCTCGCGAGCCGGTTCCTCCGGCCCGACCACGGCAAGAAGCACGGCCGCTTCTACATGGTCTCGGAGCGGTACTTCGATTCGATGGTCCGCGTATACGACCGGGGCCTGCGCTGGTCGCTCGCCCGCCGGCGCACGACGATGGCGGTCTCGGCGGTCGTCCTCGTCGCCACGGTCTTCCTTTTCCTGAAGATCCCGAAAGGGTTTCTGCCGAGCGAAGACAACAGCCAAGTGTTCGGCTTCACCGAGGCCGCGCAGGGGATCTCGTTCCAGGCGATGGGCGAGCACCAGATGGCCGTGGCGAAGGTCGTCCAGAAGGACCCGAACGTCGCCGCTTTCATGTCGAGCTACGGCTCGCGCGGCTCGATCAACGCGAGCAACTCGGGCGTCGTCTTCATGCGCCTGAAGCCGCGCAAGGAGCGCAAGCTCTCCGTCGACGGAGTCATCCAGGAGCTGCGGCCGAAGTTCGCGCAGATTCCGGGGATCAAGGTTTATCTCCAGAATCCGCCGCCCATCCGGATCGGCGGAAGCCTGACGAAGAGCCTATATCAGTACACGCTGCAGGACGCCGACACGAAAGAGCTCTATGAGTCCGCGCCAAAGCTCGAGCAGAAAATGCGCCAGCTCCCGGGATTCCAGGACGTCACGAGCGATCTCCAGATCGCCAACCCGCAGGTCCGCGTCGACATCGACCGCGACAAGGCGGCGGCCCTGCACCTGACGCCCCAGAAGATCGAGGAGGCTCTCTACACCGCGTACAGCTCGCGCCAGATCTCGACGATCTACGCGCCGAACAACGAGTACCAGGTCATCATGGAGCTCGACCCGCAGTACCAGGTGGATCCGGGGCAGCTCTCCGCGCTCTACGTGCGCAACTCCGACGGGCAGCTCATCCCGCTCGACGCCGCCGCGAAGCTGAGCCAGAACCTGGGACCGCTCGCGGTGACCCACGCCGGCCAGCTCCCTTCGGTGACGATCTCGTTCAACCTGAAGCCGGGCGTTTCGATCGGCGACGCGGTCGCCGCGGTCAACGGCGTGGCGAGACAGACGCTCCCCGCGACGATCACGACGAGCTTCCAGGGCACGGCGCAGGCGTTCCAGTCGTCCTTCCAGGGCCTGGGACTGCTGCTCCTGATGGCGATCCTCGTCATCTACATGGTGCTGGGGATCCTGTACGAGAGCTTCATCCATCCTTTGACGATCCTCTCGGCGCTCCCGTTCGCCGGCTTCGGCGCGCTCGTGACCCTCCTCATCTTCCACACGGAGCTGTCGATCTACGCGTTCGTCGGAATCATCATGCTCGTCGGTCTCGTCAAGAAGAACGGAATCATGATGGTGGACTTCGCGATCGAAGCTCAGCGCAAGGAAGGCAAGGACGCGCAGGCGGCGATCCACGAAGCTTGCCTCGTCCGTTTCCGTCCGATCATGATGACGACGATGGCCGCGCTGATGGGGACTCTCCCGATCGCTCTCGGCTTCGGTGCGGGCGCCGAATCCCGGCGGCCGCTCGGTCTCGCGGTGGTCGGCGGCCTTCTCTTCTCGCAGATGCTGACGCTCTTCGTGACGCCGGTCTTCTTCACCTATATGGAGCAGTTCCGCGAGTGGCTCGGCCGGCGGCGCGGAAAGGGGCGGCCCGCGAGAGAAGTGGTGGAGCCGCAGGCACCCGAGCGGGAGGAAGAGCGGATTCCCGCGGCCGCGGCCATGCGATCGGTCACGCCGGGCGTCTGACGCCCGCGATTATCTCGAAGGTCCGACGACCACCGTGATCGGCAGGGAGGCATCCTCCGGCCGGCGCGAGTTGACGACGAAGCGCTGCCCGTCCGAAGTCACGTCGTAGTGGTTGCGGGCCTCGACCGGCGGCAGGATTCGCGTCTGAAAGAGAGCGTGCGGCGTCCCGGCTTCGAGGCGCTCGCCCGCATGAATATCGACCGACATCACCTTGCGGTCGGAGGAGACGTAGAAGAGCTCTCTGCCGTCTCCCCTCCACCTCGGCTGAGTTCCGCCGCCGACCGATACCTGCTGCCGGTCGTTTCCGGCCGGGAAGCTCTGAACGTAGACCTCATTCGCTCCCGACTCGTCGGAGAAATAGGCAATCCATCGGCCGTCGGGGGAGAAAGCCGCCCCCGACTCGTTCGCGCTCGTCGCGATCAGCGGCCGGCTCGTCTTCTCCTGGAGGTCGCGCACGCCGATATCGAAGCGAAACGCCTTCCAGTCGACCGTTTCGTAGGCGATGTAGCGGCCGTCCCGCGACCAGTCGTCGAGCGGCGAGAAGGCCGGCAGCTGGAAGAGAAGCTTCGGTTTCTCGGAACTGCGCGTGTCGCGCATGAAAACGTCGCCGCGCGGGGGGGAGGCAAACGCAATGCGGCGGCCGTCCGGGTTCCACACCGCGGTCACGCTGTTCACCCCGGCCTCCGTCGGCATGCGGGTCATCGTCCCGCGGCCGAGGTCCGCGAGCCAGGTCTCGGTGAACCAGGAGCGTTGTTTGACACCGCGGGAGACCAGTACCGAGCGCCCGTCCGGAGAGAACATCGGCTCGAAGTGGGCGGCTGGAGCGCCGATCGGACCGAGCTCCTTGCCCGTCCGGTCGTACAGGAGGAGCTGGCTCTCCGAGAGTCCACCCGTCTGATAAGCGAGGACGCCGTTGGAGGAGACGGTAAACGCCGTCGCGAGTGTCGAGATGCCATCCCACCAGACGTCTTCGACGACCGGAGAGGCCTCTCCGGTCGGGCGCATCTCGCGCACGTCGAACGGCCGGCTCATCAAGCGATCGCTGGACCGATAGAGGAGATGGCCCGGCGCGGCGTAGACCGCGGCGGCGTCGGCCTCCGGGAGGATCCGACTCGTTTCGCTCGAGTCGATCGAACCGACGTACACCCCCATGACCTTCGGATCTCCGTAGCCGACGTAGTAGAGGAAGTGCCGCCCGTCCGGCAGGAAGCTCGGCCAGCGGTACACCTCTCCGTTCACGGACGTGAGCTGGGCAAGAGGCCGGGGCTGTCCGCCGGTGTCCGGCACCAGGTCGATCGACCCGCCGACGTTGGCGGAAAAGACGATCCTTCCGTCCGCTCCCCAGGCGCCGCCGCGGGCAGCCGCCGCGTCGCAGAGTGCCCGCGGACTCCCGCCGGCGGGGTCGATCCGTTTGAGCTTTCCGTCCGCGAAGAACGCGAGCGATCGGCCGTCGGGAGACCAGAAGGGAAACTCGGCGCCTTCGGTCCCCTCGAGCGAGCGCGTCTCGAGCGAATCGAGTGGCCGGAGGAGGAGCCGGTCGCGCCCGTCGGGCCCGGTGGCGACGAACGCGAGCCGGGTGCCGTCGGGAGAGAGAGCGAGCATTCCTTCAAACGTGGATCCGGTGGGCGGCGGGACCGTGAAGCGGACCGCGGGGGCTCGAGCCGCTTCCCGCGCGCGCGGCCGCCAGGGACTGAAGAGGACGGCGAGGAGAGCGAGAAGCAGAAGGGCGGCTGCGACCCATCCCGCCATGCCGCGCCGACGGGAAGGCTTCGCGGCAGCCGCGATGGAAGCGACGGCACCGGATCCGAGCTCCGCGAGCTCCAGGGCGACGTCGCGGGCGCTCTGCCACCGCCGTTCTGGGTCCTTCGCGAGGCAGCGGCGCACCACCCGATCGAGGCCGGGAGGCGCGATCGGCTGAACCGTCGAGACCGGCGGCGGATCCCGCTCGAGGATCGCCGCGATCAGAGACGCCTGGCTGTGCGCCGCGAAAGCCTTTTTCCCCGTGGCCATCTCGTAAAGGACGGCGCCCAACGCGAAGATGTCGGTGCGGGCGTCGGTGTTCCCGCCTTCCAGCTGCTCGGGGGCCATGTACTGGAAGGTCCCGAGAATCGTTCCCTCCTGGGTCAGGCTCGGACTTCCCATCGCAGTTGGAGCGGCCGTGAGGTTGACTCCCGCCATGGGATGTTGCGCTGCGGCCGCTTGCTCTCTTCCGGTCGCGTCGAGCGACCGCTCAAATGTTTTCGCGAGTCCGAAGTCGAGCAGCTTCACCCCCGACTTCGTGATCATCACGTTGGCAGGCTTCAGGTCCCGGTGCACAATTCCTTGCGCATGAGCGCGGTCGAGCGCATCGGCGATCTCGATCCCGTGCCGGAGGACCTGCTCGATCGGAAGCGGCCCCTTCGCCAGCCGGTCGGCCAGCGTTTCCCCCTCGAGATACTCCATGACGAGGTACTCGACGCCCTCGGCGTTGCCGACGTCGTAGATCGCGCAGATGTGCGGGTGCGAAAGCTGCGAGATCGTCCGGGCCTCCCGCTCGAAGCGCTGTCGCGACTCGGCGGAGAGAGAGAGGTGGGCCGGCAGCACCTTGACCGCCACGGTGCGCTCGAGTCGCGTGTCGCGAGCCCGGTAGACCTCGCCCATCCCTCCGGCGCCGAGCGGCGCGAGGATCTCGTAGGGTCCGAGGAGAGAGCCGGCGCGAAGCGTCATAGAACGACTCGCGAGAGGATATAACCCGCCTTCGCGGAATGAGCGTTCTGCGCAGCGTCCTCCTCTCGGCCTCGGAGAGCCGGTGGCTCCGCGAGCGCGCGGTCCGGTATCCGTTCGTCCGCCGGGCCGTGTCGCGCTTCATGCCGGGCGAGGCGGCCGACGATGCCCTCGCGGCGTCGCGCGCTCTCGGCGTCGGAACGGTCCTGACCCGCCTGGGCGAGAACCTCGTGAGCGCGGCGGAGGCCGAAGACGTGACGAAGCACTACCTCGACGTCCTCGACCGCGTCCACGCAGAGCGGCTCGACGTCGAGATTTCCGTCAAGCTCACGCAGCTCGGCCTCGACTTCTCGCGCGAAGAGTGCGAGGCGCACCTGCACGATCTCGCCGAGCGCGCGCGCTCCCGGAACAACTGGGTCTGGGTGGACATGGAGTCGACGGCCTACACGGACATGACGCTCGAAATCTACCGGCGGCTTCGCGAGCGCTTTCCGAACACCGGCGTCTGCGTCCAGTCGTGTCTCTACCGGACGGCGGCCGACGTCGAAGCTCTGATCGCGCTCGGCTCCGGGATCCGGCTCGTCAAGGGTGCCTATCGCGAGCCTCCGGACAAGGCGTTCCCGAAAAAGGAGGACGTGGACGCGAGCTACTTCCGCCTCGCCGAGCGGCTCCTCTCGCCGGGCTCCCGGGAAAAGGGGGTGCGCGCGATCTTCGGGACGCACGATCCGAATCTCGTCCGGCGCATCGAAGAGCTCGGCAGATCCAAGGGTCTTCCCCCGCGAGACGTCGAGTTCCAGATGCTCTACGGGATCAGCCGCTCCGAGCAGCTGCGGCTCGCCGCCGCCGGCCATCGGTTCCGGGTGCTGATCAGCTACGGCGAGGCGTGGTTCCCCTGGTACATGCGGAGGCTCGCTGAACGGCCGGCAAACGTACTGTTCGTCCTGCGCAGCCTGCTCGGCGGCTAGGCGCTGAGCGTCACTTCTTCAGCGCGGCCGGCCAGTTCGAGACGAGGGTGATCGGCGTGTTTTGCGCCGTCTGCGGAAGAACCGCCATCAGCTCGCGATCGCCGCTCGGGTCGCTCTGGAAAAAGATCGCATTGCTCGCGTCGAAAAGCACTCTCGGGACGCCGGTTTCGAATCCGGAGGCGTCGGCCTTGACCTGCACGGACATCTGATTCAGATCGAGTGCGAGATAGGTAATCTCCTTGCCGCCCTGGAGCCACTCGCCGCGCAGGGCTCCTCCGGCGGAGATCTGCCATTTGCTGCCCGGCCCGGGAAAGGGCGCGACGTAGAGCTCGGGCCTCCCGGACTCATCGGACGTGTACAGGACCCACCGTCCGTCGGGAGAAAACTGCGAAAACTGTTCGTCGAACTGTGTTGCGAGAAAAGGGAACGGCTTGCGATCGCCGAAGAGCGGCAGGATCCAGATGTCGGACTTCGTCCTGGCGGCCGCTGCGAGAGTTTCGTAGGCGAGATAACGCCCGTCCGGCGACCACGATTTTGGACAGATATCGCCGCCGCCCTGAAGGAGCGTCTCCTCTCCGCCGCCGCCGCTCGACGGCTTCGCGACGATCCTCGTGAGAAGCGTTTTCTCCATCCGGCTGAAGGCGATCCGGCTTCCGTCCGGAGACCAGACCGGACAGATCGATTCACCGGAGCCGAAACTGAAACGCGTCCGGGTGCCGCGGGCGAAGTCGGAGAGCCAGATGTCGCCGGCCCCGGTGGTCGAATCGCCGACTTCAGCGGCCAGGCGCTTTCCGTCGGGAGAGATCGAGAACATCCGGTAGTCGATCGGATCGCCGAACGGCGCGCCGATCGGCTTTCCCGATCTGTCGTACCACGCGAGGCGCGCCTTCGAGCCGCCGGTCCCCCCCGCGTAGACCAGGACCCCGTTGTCCGAAGCGGAGAAGGCCGCCCGGAAATAACTGGGATCGTAAAGAACCGAGTCGCCGAGCGGAACCGGGTCGCCAGTCAGACGAAGGCGCTTCGCGTCGAAGGGCTGAGCGAGGAGCGTCTTCTCGAGCACGTAGATCAGGTAGCCGGACGCGAAGGCGATGTTCGATCGGGCGTGAAGAAGAAGCCTTCGATCTTTCGACTCGAGGGACGCGAGGTAGATCACGTTCATCTCGCTTCCGGTGCCGGCCGCGTGCGTTCCGGCCATGTAGAGGAAGTGGCGGCCGTCCGGAAGAAACGTCGCCCAGCGGTGTGTCGTCTCCCCTTTCGATTCGTCGAGCCGCGTCACCGGAGTCGCGGCGCCGCCGCCGGCGGAGACGCGATGGACCACGACGGTCGAATCGGGCGAGAAGAGGATCACCCCGTCCCGGTTCCAGGATCCCGACCTTCCCCGCTTCGCATCGCACACGGTGAGCGGTGGCCCGCCGGCGGCGTCGACCTTTTTCAATTTCCCTTCCGCGAAGAAAGCGATGAACCGGCTGTCGGGGGACCAGAACGGCCATGTCGCCCCTTCCGTCCCCGGAATCGACCGAGCGGCGACGGCATCGAGCGGCCGAAGCCAGAGCAGCTTCTTGCCCGACGCGTCTTTGGCCACGAATGTGATCCGCCGGCCGTCGGGCGATATGGTCAGCGATCCGGAGTCCTCGCCTCCGATCTCGAAAGCCGTCTTCTCCGGCGGCAGGATCGAGGAGCGTATCGTCGCGGCTTCGACCGGCGCGCGGCGGAAATATCCCAACGTCGCGAACACGGCCGCGAGAATCGCTCCAGCGGCAACACCCCAGGCCACGCGCTCCCGGCTCCGGCGCCGCGAGACGACGACCGCGGGCGCTCCTGCCTGCGAGCCGCCTTCGACGATCCACTGGAGCTGGAGCTTCGCGTCGTGCGCGGTCTGGAAACGGTCCTCGGGGTCCTTTGCGAGACACGTGCGGACGACCCGGTCGAACGCCGGCGGCGTCATCGGCTGGATCGTCGAGACCGGCACCGGCTCCTCCTTCATGATGTTCGAGATCAACGAAGCCCGGCTCGTGCCGGAGAAGGCCTTCCGGCCCGTCGCCATTTCGTAGAGCACGGCACCGAAGGCGAAGATGTCCGTGCGCGGATCGGCTTCGTGCCCTTCGAGCTGTTCGGGCGCCATGTACTGGAACGTCCCGAGGATCGTCCCTTCCTGGGTGAGGTTCGCGCTCCCCACCACCGTTGGCAGGGCCGTGACGTTGGCTCCTGCCATGGGATGCTGCCCAGCCGCCGCTTGCTCTCTACCGATCGCCTCGAGCGACCGCTCGAGTGTCTTCGCCAGACCGAAGTCCAGGAGCTTCACTCCCGACTTCGTGAGCATCACGTTGCCCGGCTTCAGGTCGCGGTGGACGATTCCCTGCCGGTGTGCCTTGTCGAGCGCGTCCGCGATCTCGATTCCGAAGCGAAGCACCTGCTCCGTCGGGAGAGCTCCCCGGGCGAGGCGATCCTCGAGCGTCTTCCCGTCGAGGAGCTCCATGACGAGGTACTCGATCCCGCTTTCGCGCCCGACGTCGTAGAGCGCGCAGATATGCGGGTGAGAGAGCTGCGAGATCGTGCGGGCCTCGCGCTCGAAGCGCTGGCGCACCTCTTCGGAGGAGGAGAGATGTTCCGGAAGGACTTTGATCGCGACGCTTCGATCGAGGCGGGTGTCGCGCGCCCGGTAGACCTCGCCCATGCCGCCCGATCCGAGCAGCGCAAGGATCTCGTAAGGCCCCAGCCGGGTGCCCGATGTCAGCGGCAAGCCGGCGTCAGGATATACCGCGACTTCGAGGCCTGAAGTCTAGGAACCGCCGCGGCCGGAGCCGTAGCAGGCGCGGAAGAGATCGGCGCTCGAAAGCGGCTGGAGTCCGCGAAGGCCTCGTGCGTCACCGCGAATCACGCGAACCTCGCGTATGGGGCTCGTGACGACCCGGTTGCCGAACTCGAGTCGCAGGCCGCGTGCCGCGACCAGGTCGCGCTTGATCGCTGTCCCTCCCCACGTGCAACCGGTGATCGAGGTCGTAGCGGGAGAGAGGCCGTTGCGATCGAACCAGCCGCCGGAGATCGAATACGTTCCCTCGTCCTCGACCTGGATCGTGTAGAGCGAGTTCTCGGTCGAGACGAGCACCTGGTCGCCGCGGCAGAGGTCGCCTTTCCGGATGGCCTCGAAGTGCCCCATCTGGTGGAGGATGGCGTCGACGGTTCGGACGCGGGCGATCAACGATCGAGTCCTTTCGGAAAGCCTAGCACGTCGGCCTCCGTCACCCCCCTGTCAGAGAGTCGCACGAAAACGCTCCCACTGAACTTTCATACGCAAAAGAAAGGCCTGGAATTCCGGATCTCCGCGGAGCTTGTCGAGGAAAGGGTCTTTCTCGAAAAGCGGGTAGCAGGGCATCCCGTCGTCGGCCGTTCGCTCGAGCCAGGACAGCGCCTCCTTTTTCCTCCCGAGGAGCGCGTACGCCGTCGCGAAGTTGTACTCGGCGTGGTGGAAGTGCGAGCTGCCCTTTCCCTGAGACACCGCGAAGGAGATGTTCCTTTCCGCTCCCGCGGAATCGCCTTTCAACGCCGCGAGGACGGCGGAAGTGCTCGCGCTGTCGGACGACGCTTCCCCGCCGTGCGCCGGGTTCTCGAGCGGGTTCGCCGCGAGGGTAAGTGCCTCGTCGAGCCTCCCCATGTGCGCCAGCACGAGAGGTACCTGGAAGTCCTTGCGGAACTGCGGGAGCGCCCGGAATCCCGCGAGGGCTTCCTCGTACCTTCCCTGATACATCCGGATCCGCGGGATCCGATAGAGCGCGTTCAGCTCGCGCGGCTCGATCTTGAGAGCCTTGTCGTATTCGTCGGAGATCTGACCCTCAATGTGGCAAGTGGAGACCTGACCCCGTCCACGCCGCCATCCCGCCCACGACGTTCGTCACTTTCGTGAAGCCCTGCTGCTCCAGGATGCTCGTCGCAATCGAGGAGCGGAAACCTCCGGCGCAGATCGCGGCGAGCGGCTCGCTCCTGTCGAGCTCGCCCACGTTCTGCGCGAGCGTGTTCAGCGGCAGATGGACGGCGTTCGGGATGTGTCCCGCCTGCCATTCCGCCGGCCGCCGCACGTCCACCACACGACGCACTCGGCCTTCGCGAAGGCGAGCGTCGAGCTCCTCGACGTTCACCTGCTCCATCGTCGCGAGTGGCAGCCCCGCGCGGTCCCACTCGAGGATCCCGCCCGCGAGATAGCCGGCAACGTTATCGATCCCCACGCGCGCGAGGCGCGTTCTCGCCTCGCGGACCTGTTCTTCGTCCTCGGCGACGAGGAGGACCGGGGCCCGGGGCGAGACGAGCGCTCCCGCCCAGGACGCGAACTGCCCGGACAACCCGATGTGGAGAGAGCCCGGAACGTGGCCGGCGCCGTACTGCGCCGCGGGACGCGTGTCGAGGACGACCGCGCCTTTCTTTTGGAGCGCTTCGACGTCGCGAGGAGCGAGCGCCGCCGGGTCGGGAAGCTCGGCCAGCTCGGACGCGCCGCCGCGATTGATGGCGACGTCCCGCGAGAAGTACGCCGGGGCCTCCGGCAGGTCGGTCGTCATCATCTGAACGAACTCTTCCTTCGGCATCGGACGCAGCGCGTAGTTGAATTGCCGCTCTCGGCCGATCGTGGAGCTCGTGTCGCTCGAGATGTTGCGGCCGCACAGCGACCCGGCGCCGTGCGCCGGATATACCTCGACCGAGTCCGGGAGCGTGAGGAGCTTCCCGTGCAGCGAGTCGTACAGCATCCCGGCGAGCTCCTGCGCGCTCATCTTCGACCCGAGCAGATCCGGCCGGCCAACGTCCCCGATGAAGAGCGTGTCACCGGTCAGCACGGCCTTGGGAACGTTCGATGACGCCCGATCGATCACGAGAATGGAAACCGACTCGGGGGTGTGCCCCGGAGTCTCGAGAAAGCGCAGCGTGACTTGACCCACGTGGATATCGTCGCCTTCCTCGACCGGCACGTGATCGAACCGCGCCCCGGCCTTCGCGCCGAAGTAGATCTTCGCCCCCGTCCGGCGGGCGAGCTCCTGGTGCCCCGAGACGAAGTCCGCATGGAGGTGCGTTTCGATGACGTGCTGGATCTCGAAACCCTGGGCGTGCGCTTCGTCGATGTACGTGTCGACGTCCCGGCGCGGGTCGACGACAGCGGCCTCGCCGTCCGATCCGATCATGTAGGACGCGTGCGCGAGACAGCCGAGGTAGAACTGCTTGAAATACATTCCGGGGCCGGATCTTATTCTTCGGCCGGGCTTCGCTCGATCTCCACCGCAAAATCCGGAGTGGGTCGCAGGCGCAGGCTCGCCAGCCGGCAGGGCCAGCCTTCCCGTTCGATCCGCGCTGCCACGCGCCGCCAGATCCAGGCGGCGAGATTCTCGGCGGTCGGGGGGACGTTCGCGAACTCGGGTACGTCGCGATTCAGATTCCGGTGGTCCAGAGGCGCATCCACTTCTTCCCTGAGGATCCGATCGAGGTCCGTCAAGTTGACGACCATCTCGGAGTCCGGATCGATCGGGCCTTCGACCGAGACCTCCAGCGTGAAGTTGTGACCGTATCCGTGTGGCCCCTCGTTCCCGTAGACGACGCGGTTCTTCGCTTCGCTCCAGTCCTTCCTCCAGAGGCTTCGCCCGGAGTTGAAATGGATCGTGCGCGAGAGCCGCACCACGGTTCGAAGCTAGCACACGGTTCCGGCTCCGCTAGAATTCCGGTCGCCGCAGCCGCAGCACGCCATGAATCTGTATTCGAGCGCTTCGGAGCTGGAGGAAGACCTGGACCGATCCGCGACCGTGAGCCGCAACGGATCGCTCGCGGTCACGAACGCGCCCCGGTTCCGGGAAGAAATCTTAGACGGTCTCGTCTGGACGGCGGTCTTCGGCGGGCGCGACGCGAAAGAAGCGGCCCGCGCCACGATCCGCCAGGCGGCCGCTTCCCTCGGGATCCTTCCGGCGTCGGTCTTTCCGCTCTATCAAGCGCGCGGCCGGGGTGAGTTCTCGGGTTTCACGGTCCCAGCGATCAACGTCCGGATGCTCGCGTACGACACTGCCCGCGCGGCGTGCCGCGCCGCCCGACGCCTCGGCGTCGGAGCGCTCATCTTCGAAATCGCGCGCAGCGAGATTGGGTACACCGAGCAGCGGCCGGGCGAGTACGCAGCCGTCATTCTCGGCGCGGCGATTCGCGAGGAGTGGGAGGGTCCGATCTTCCTGCAGGGCGACCACTTCCAGACCAACCCGAAGAAGATGCAGATCGATCCGGACAAGGAGGTCGCCGCGATCGAAGCGCTGATCGACGAAGCCATCGCCGCGAGCTTCTTCCAGATCGACATCGACACTTCGACGCTCGTAGACCTCTCGAAGCTGACCCTCGAAGAACAGCAGGCCGTCAACTCCGCGCTCACGGCGCGCTTCACGAAGTTCATCCGCGACCGCGAGCCGAAAGAAATGCCGATCTCCGTTGGAGGCGAGATCGGCGAAGTCGGCAAGGCCAACTCGACGCCGGAAGAATTCCGCGCTTACATGAACGAGTACCGCCGGGAGCTCGGCGACGGAATAGGGATCTCCAAGGTGTCGATTCAGACCGGCAGCTCCCACGGCGGCGTGGTCGGCCCGGATGGCACCGTTCAGCGCGTCCAGATCGATTTCGAAACGCTGCGTCGCATCTCGAAGGTCGCGCGGGAGGAATATCATCTGGCTGGCGCCGTCCAGCATGGCGCATCCACGCTGCCAGCGGAATTCTTCGGCAGCTTTCCCGATCACGACTGCGCCGAGATCCACCTCGCGACCGAGTTCCAGAACATGGTCTACGACCATCCGGCGTTCCCGCTGCCGCTCAAGCGGGAGGTCGAGCGCTGGCTCTTCCAGCGGATGGCGGACCAGAAGAAGAAGGGCGAGACCGAGAGCCAGTTTCTCTACAAGACCCGCAAGCAGGCGATCGGAGCGTTCAAGGAACAGGTCTGGAACCTGCCTTCCGGTACGCGGGAGGCGATCCGCGGGTCGCTCGAGGCGAAGTTCGCGTTCCTCTTCGAGAAGCTCGCCGTGGCGAACACCCGAGAGGTGGTCGCCCGCTACGTGAAGCCGGTCGAGGGCGGCGAGCGGTTCGCGGCCGGGCCCGGCCCGCGCGCCGGCTACGTTCGGGACGACGAGGCCGGGGATTGACTGAAACTCGGAAGCGGAAGCCGGGAATCGTGAAGACGAGCGCACGGATCCCGGCGAGGATGACCGCCGTCGTCAAGACGAAGCCGGTGGCGGGTCCGGCCGGCACCCGGGTCAAGTCGGTGCCGGTCCCGCGACCCGGCCCCGGCGAAGTGCTGATCCGGGTCCTCGCCACCGCGGTGTGCGGCTCGGACCGGCACATCTACAAGTGGGACGAGTCGATGGCGACGATCGTGAAGCCTCCGAGGATCTACGGCCACGAATTCTGTGGCGAGATCGTCCGGTTCGGTCCAGCGGCGGAGCGCCAGGATTTGCGCGAGGGACTCTACGTCTCGGCCGAGATGCACGTCACGTGCGGGCACTGCCGCCCGTGTCGGACCGGACAGCGGCACATCTGCGAGAACACGCGGATCCTCGGGGTGCACGAAAACGGCTGCTTTGCGCAGTACGTCGTGGTCCCCGCGTACAACGTCATCCCGCTCGACCGGCACGTCGTCCCACCGCGGGTCGGCGCTTTCTTGGACGCGCTCGGCAACGCGGTCCACACGACGCAGGTCGCCGACCTCTCGGGAAAATCGGTCGCCGTGCTCGGCTATGGCCCGATCGGCGCGATGTGCGCGGAGATCGCGCGCATTTCGGGCGCGGCGAGGATCGCCATCACCGACGTCCACGCGCAGGCGGCGGCACGCGCGCGGCGGTGGGCGAGCTCGAGGCGCCTTTCGCACGTGTCGGTCATCGACCTGACCCGGACGAAAGACCCGGCTGGCAGCGTGCGCGAGGCGCTCGGGGGAGGCGCGGACGTCGTCCTCGAGCTCTCGGGCGCCGAAGCGTCGATCAACCTCGGCCTCGCCGTGGCGCGCAGCGGCGCGACGGTCTCGCTCCTGGGAATTCCGAAGACGAGGTCGGTCACGATCCAGGACTACACGGGCTGCCTGATCTTCAAGGGGCTGACGCTCCACGCGGTCATCGGCCGGCGGATCTTCGAAACCTGGATCAAGATGCTCGACCTGTTGCGCGCGGGGCTCGACGTCGAGGATATCGTCACCAACGAGTTCGAAGGCCTCGAGAGCTTCCACGACGCGATGGCGCTGCTCGAGAGCCGGCGCGCGATGAAGGTAGTGTTCTACCCGAACGGACGACCGTAAATTCGACTTCAACCGGGAGAGAGCGAATGCCCACCAATCCCCCGCCGAAACCGGATCTGACCCAGGAGTTGAACGAGCGCCGCATCGCCGAGTTCGCGCTCGAGGAGTCCCGGCTGTCCAACGTCGCCTATCGCTTTCAACTCTCGCCGCGAGATCGCGTGTGGAGGAACTGGGACCGGACGGAGTTCGAGCCGAACCGCTACCGGGTCATCGGCCTCGCGGGAATCTGCCTTCTCCGCGACGAGACGGGCGAAGCGCAAAAAGTGGCCTCGCGCGCGCTCGGCGATGTGGACGACGTCCTCTACACGGTCGAACACCCCGCCCATGCCGTCATCGTCCGCGGCGCGGGAGGGACCTCCGAGATCATCAACCGACCCACCCTTTGCGCGGAGATCATCGCGCCGGACCCGCCGGCGTTCCATCGCGCCCTCGCGGCCCTCGACTCGGCATTTCCCGGCGGCCGCGTCGCCGGGAAGATCCTGTCGGAAGACATCACCTGACCTCGATGACGTCTCTCGTCGAGCACCTCGCGGGCGAGATCGAGAAGCTCCGGCAGGCGGGAACCTACAAGGAGGAGCTCGTCCTCCAGTCGCCGCAGGATGCGCGCGTCACGGTCGGCGGACGCGAGCTCGTCATGCTGACATCGAATAACTACCTGGGCTTCGCGAACCATCCCCGCGTGCGCGAGGCTCAGAAGAAGGCGATCGACCGGTGGGGAGCGGGGATGGCGTCGGTGCGTTTCATCTGCGGCACCGAGGATCTGCACAAGGAGCTCGAAGCCGAGATCGCCGCCTTTTTCGGGACCGACGACACGATCCTCTACATGTCGTGCTGGAACGCGAACGAGGGCCTCTTCGCCGCGATCCTGGAGGAGCCGGACGGCCTCTACTCCGATGAGCTGAACCACGCGTCGATCATCGACGGGGTCCGCCTCTGCAAGGCGAAGCGCTTCCGGGTCCCGCACAACGACATGAAGACACTCGAGCGGATGCTCGACGAGGACACGAGCTCGCGATTTCGGATGATGGTCACCGACGGCGTCTTCTCGATGGAGGGGGAAGAGGCGAACCTGCGCGAGCTGGTCCGGATCTGTGAGGAGAAGAATGCCCTTCTCGTCGTGGACGACTCCCATGCGACCGGCGTGCTCGGCCCGACCGGCCGCGGGACCGCCGAGGAGCAGGTCGTCTTCGACCGCATCCCGGTCACGACGGGGACGCTCGGGAAGGCGATGGGATCGGCGGCCGGCGGATTCGTCACCGGCCCTCAGGCGCTCGTCGACGTGCTGCGGCAGCGCAGCCGGACGTACCTCTTCTCGAACTCGCTGCCGCCGGCGGTCGCTGCCGGATCCCTCGAAGCGTTCCGGATGCTCTCCGAGGATCCCGCGCCCGTGCGTAAGCTCCGGGACAACGCGACCTACTTCCGCAAGGCGATCTCCGAGGCGGGTTTTCGCATCCCCCACGGCACGCACCCGATCGTCCCCGTCATCGTCGGCGACACCGCGAAGGCGCTCGCGATGGGGAAGGCGCTGTTCGAGGAGGGCGTCTACGTCTCGGGCTTCGGCTACCCCGTGGTGCCGCACGGGCAGGCGCGTCTGCGGTGCCAGGTCTCCGCCGGGCACGAGCGCGCCGATCTCGACCGGGCGGTGGACGCCTTCCGGAAGATCGGCAGGAAGTTCGACGTGGTCGAGTAGGGGTGCCCCCGGAAACGCAATCGAAGTTGAAGACTCTGTCGGTCGCCGCCGTCCTGCTCATTGTCGGTGCGGTGCTGGGCCTCGTTGCCATGAACTCGCTCCTGGCACGTAACCCCGCCGAAATCGCCTTCCAGGTCGCCGCGGTCGCGCTGATGGCATGTGCGCGGTTGACGTTCGGCCGCCGCAGCTTTCACGCGGCGGCAAATCCGACCTCCGGCGGGTTGGTCACGACCGGTCCGTACCGTTTGATCCGGCATCCCATCTACACGGCCGCCTGCCTCTTCATCTGGGCCGGAGTCTTGTCCAACTGGTCGGTGCTCGCGGCTTTGCTCGGGGTCCTGGTCCTCCTCGGAGCGATCGTCCGAATGCTGTGCGAGGAGCGACTGGTCGTCGCGGCTTATCCGGAATATCGGGAGTACGCGCGGGGTACGAAGCGCATGGTGCCCTATGTGTTCTGAACCGTGAGCGGCGATCCTCTGGTCCGAAACGTTTCGGACACCGCGCTCTGGGCGGCGGCCTACCGCGCGCGAGAGAACGACCGGCCGAATCCGCTTTTCCGGGATCCGTTCGCCCGCCGGCTCGCGGGAACGCGCGGGGAACAGATCGCCGACAAGCTGACGTCCCGCGATTCGTGGGCCTGGGTCACGCGAACGTATCTCTTCGACCGGTTCATCACGCAGCAGATTGCCCGTGGGGCGGACATGGTCGTGAACCTGGCGGCGGGCCTGGACGCGAGGCCGTATCGGATGGACCTCCCGAGAACTCTCCGGTGGATCGAGGTCGATCTTCCCGAGCTGCTCGCCTACAAGGAAGAGGCGCTCGCCGGCGAAAAGCCCACCTGCGCTCTCGAGCGGGTCGCTCTCGACCTGTCCGAAACGACCGCGCGGCGGGATTTGTTCGCTCGATTGGGCGGCCGCGCGAGGAAGGCCCTCGTCATCACCGAGGGACTGCTCGTCTACTTGACGGCGGACGAAGTCGCGTCGCTCGCCCGCGACCTCACGCGCCCGGAAACCTTCCGTCACTGGGTCCTCGACTTGGTCTCGCCCGGACTCCTGCGCATGCTCCAGAAGAAGACGCGAGGAGAGCTCGATGCCGCGGGTGCCCCGTTGAAGTTCGGCCCGCCCGAGGGGCCCGGATTCTTTGCGGCCCACGGCTGGCGCCCCGTCGAGGTCGCCTCGATCATCCAGTGGGCCGCGCGGCTCAAGCAGCTCTCGTTCGGGATGCGGCTCATCGCCAGACTCCCGCAGTCGGACGGCTTGCAGGGATCCCGGCCGTGGGGCGGCGTCTGCCTTCTCGCGAGGGAGGGATGGAGTGAGTGAGACGTTGGCCCTGACCGGGTGAGATCCGCGAAACCCGCAGCCGTTCTCTGGCGGCGGCTCGACCGTCCCGGCCACGAGTCCGCACGCCTGTTCCGGGACGAGCGGGGCTGGCACCTCGACGGAGCCGCCGTGTTCGCCCATCAGGGTAGACCCTGCTCTCTCGACTACCGGATCGCGTGCGATCCCGAATGGAGGACCCGCTCGGTCGAAGTTGCCGGCTGGCTCGGGGGCAGGACGATCCTGGTCACCGCGAAAGTGGGCCGGGCCGGGTCGTGGAAGGTCGGCGGCGCCGACGTCGCCCGGATCGGCGGCTGCGTGGACGTCGATCTGAACTTCAGCCCCTCGACCAACCTCCTTCCGATCCGGCGCTTGAACCTCGCGGTCGGCGAGGAGAGATCGGTTCGAGCCGCCTGGCTGCGGTTTCCGACCTTCCGGTTCGAGCCACTGGAGCAGAGTTATCGGCGCCTGTCGCGGAACCGATACCGCTACCAGAGCGCGGGAGGGCGATTCGAGACCGACCTCGAGGTCGACGAAAATGGTTTCGTGACCCGGTATCCACGATTCTGGGAAGCGGCTCGATGAGCGGCCTCTACGCCTCCAGCCGCTTTCTCGCGTTTCGCTCGAGAAGGAAGATGAGGACCGCGAACGCGATCGCGCAGAGGATCCCGCCGCTGACGAGCCCGTTCTTGAGATCTGGATAGAGCTTCGTTCCCAGGTCGAGCCACTCTGGGAGCGACGGGCGCTCCATGTGGAGGACCGTGTCGCCGAAGAAGGCGACGAAGGCGATGAGAACTCCGCCGAGCGACCCCCCGGCGACGAGCCCCGTCGCATAGAGCATCCCGGAGGAGAGCTCGCTCTCTTCGACGACGGCGGTTCGCTCCTTCCGCCGCCTCCAGGCGTCGACCCAGGCCTTCACCATGCCGCCGATCCAGATCGGCGCGGTCGTCGACACGGGCAGGTATGCGCCGACCGCCCAGGAGAGCGCGTGCGCCCCCGCGAGCTGCGCCATGAAGGCGAGAAAGACGCCGACCAGGACGGGCGCCCATGGCAGGTTCTGCGCCAGGAGGCCCTTGATGATGGTCGCCATGAGGGTGGCCTGCGGAGCCGGAAGCTGAGGTCCGCCGATTCCGTGGAGCTCGTTCGGACCGCGGTACGTCCGGTCGAGCATGAAGAGCGTGATCGCGATGACGAAGGCGGACGTCACGACCCCGATGACGAAACCGAGCTGCTGGGAGCGGGGGGTCGCGCCGACGAGGTAGCCGGTCTTCAGGTCCTGCGAAGTCGCACCGGCGTTCGCGGCCGCGACGCACACGATCGCGCCGACGCAGAGGGCCACGGCCTGGTACACCTCGCCGCGCCAGCCGATGACGACGAACACGACGCACGTCGCCATCAGGGTCGCGATGGTCATTCCCGAGATCGGGTTGGAGGATGTCCCGATGATGCCCACGATCCGGGAGGAGACGGTCACGAAGAAGAACCCGAAGACGACGATCAGGAGCGACATGAGGAGAGAGCCGGGGAAGGGGCCGTGCGGGAACCTCGGGAGGATCGCCAGCACGAGCACGATCGCGAGCGATCCGATCACTACGATCCCCATCCCGAGGTCTCTCTCGGTCCGCTTGACGCCCTCCGCCATTCCGACTCCGCCCCGGAAGCTCTTGACCGACTCCCGGAACGCCGAAACGATCGTCGGCAGGGTCTTGACGAGCGTCATCACGCCGGCACAGGCGACCGCTCCCGCACCGATGTAACGGATGTACGCCCGGTAGATCCAGTTCGCGTACGAGTTGCTGGCCATCCATGCGTCCGAGAAGCCGAGGTTGTGCAGGTCAGTGACCACGCGGGTCTCCGGCACGAAGATGGCGATCAGCGGGATCAGCGCCATCCAGGCGAGGAGGCCCCCTGAGAAGAGCTCCGACGCGATCCGCGGCCCGATGATGTAGCCGAGGCCGAGGTATTCCGGGGTCACGGCGACGTCGAGCGTCGCCGCCGGGTACGTCGCGGACTCCTTCTTCGTCCGGAAGAAGATCGGCGCCTCCCGCCACAGGCCGAGGATCCCGTACAGGAACTTGTAAAGGAGAGACGCGCCGACACCCGCGAAGACCATCTTCGCGAGGTTGCCGCCGCGCTCCCCCGCGATGAGGACGTCGGCGCAGGCCGTGCCCTCCGGATAGGGCAGCTTCCCGTGCTCCTTGACGATGAGTGCGCGCCGCAGCGGGATCATGAAGAGGACGCCCAGCGTCCCGCCGAAGATCGCGAGGATCGTGATCTGGAGGTACTTGAAGAAGTTCTCGCCGCCCGACAGGAAGAGCAGCGCCGGCACCGTGAAGACGACTCCCGCCGCGACCGACTCGCCCGCAGAGCCGATCGTCTGCACGATGTTGTTCTCGAGGATGGTGGATTTGCCGATCTTCTTGAAGACCGCAATTGCGAGGACGGCGATCGGGACCGACGCGGACACTGTCAGCCCGGCGCGCAGGGCGAGGTAGACGGTGGCCGCTCCGAACAGGATGCCGAAGACCATGCCCAGGATGATCGCCTTGAGAGTGAATTCGGGCGGCGACTCTCCGGGAGGAACGTACGGCCGAAACTCGGGCACACTCGCCATCTGGACCTCCTTAAGACGTGGGGGTCATCAGGTTGGCGGGGATTATATGCAGGCCGTCTTCACGTCATTGCGAGCAGCGGGGATTTTTACTCTGTCATTCCGAGGAGCGAAGCGACGAGGAATCCCTGGCTTTTCGACAGAGGGATCCCTCGCTTCGCTCGAGATGACAGGCGCTTCGTCGTCTTTCCAAGGAGCGGCCTATTTTTCGCTGTCATTCCGAGGAGCGAAGCGACGAGGAATCCCTCGCTTTTCGAGAAAGGAGTCCTTCGGATAACAGGACGGCCCCACCGGGGCCGCTACACCCCTCACGTCCCTCCGAACCCGATCGTGACTTTGCCCCCTTCGACGATGACCGGTACGCGTCGGCCACCGGAGATGCGGACCATCCGATCGAGCTCCCGTGCGTTGCGCTTGACGTCAACGTAGGTAAAGGGGATTTTTCGACGCGCGTAGTCCTCACGGGCCGCAGTCGTGTGGGGTCAGGTGTCCTTTCCGAAAATCTCGACCCGCGTCGCGTCCATGCGAGCCTCCGGCCGCGATCATAAGCCGCCGTCCCGTTTTCGGGCTATGATCGAAAAGACGCATGGCGGCGCGCGTTTTCGTCGTCGGGGCGCTCATTTTCGCCCTTTCTTTCATGGCTTTCGGCCCCCGCGCCGCGGGCTCCGCCGGCTCCGTGACGGGCCGGGTCGTCCTCGTCAAGGCGGGCTCGCCCCGAGCCGACGCGTCGAATGCCGTCATCTGGATCGAAGGTCCGCGCGGCGGGGCAAATCCCGCCGGGACGCTCCAGATGGCCCAGGAGTCGAAGCGATTCGTCCCCCGCACCCTGATCGTGCCGCGGCAGGGCACGGTCGAATTCCCGAACAACGATCCGGTCTTCCACAACGTTTTTTCCGTTTCGGGAGCCAACCGGTTCGACCTCGGCCTCTACAGGAGCGGCGCCTCGAAGAGCCGCTCGTTCGCGGAGCCCGGCCTCGTTCGCGTCTACTGCAACATCCACCCGCAGATGGTCGGTTTCCTGATGGTCGTGGACTCCGGCTTCGCCGCCGTCACCGGCAAAGACGGGGCATTCCACTTCGAAGGCGTGCCGGCGGGTTCGTGGACGCTCAAGGCCTGGCACGAAGAAGGAACCGAAACGAGTGCCCCCTTGACCATTCCGCTTCCGGCCGCCGCGCCCGTGACCGTCTCGATCGACACGACCGCTTACCGCCCCGTCCCGCACAAGAACAAATACGGCAAGGAGTATCCGCCGCAGTCGGGATCGGACGATGAGCGCTACTGAAAGAGCGACTGCACCGCCGGTCACGCTCGTCCCGCGGTTCGCGAGCGGCCTGAAGCTTCCGCCGCCGGAGCCACCCCGGTTCTCGCTCTCGTTCAAGATCTTCTTCGCAGCGGCGCTCTTGATCCTGGTCGCCGTGGGCGGGGCGATCGCGATCTCCGCCGCGCGGGCCCGCTCGATCGCCGACTCGAAGATCGCGGAGGACCTGAAGAAATCGGGGGGCGCGTGGGAGTCCTTTCAGCGCAACCGGTACGAGGAGCTTCATCGGGCGCTCGCGGTCGTCGTCAACAACGCGGGGATCATCTCGGTGATGACCCAGCTCGATCCCGCGACGGCGCGCGACACACTGAAGCTCGAGCAGGCGTCGAGCACCCGCGCGAATTTCCTCGTTGCCATCAACCAGGAAGGAGTGGCTTTCGCGCGCACCGACCGGCCTCTCCCCTACTCGCGCGACATGCGCGGCGTCCCCACCGTCTCGTCGGCACTGCAGGGCGAGGCCGCGGAGGGCATCTGGCTGTCGGACCAGGAGCTGTACCACGTCGTCGCCGCTCCCGTCCTCGAAGGGGGCAGCCGGACCGTCGGCGCGATCGCGGCGGGCTTTCAGATCAATGACGAGGTCGCCGCCAGCCTGAAGTCGCTCGTCAACGCCGAGGTCGTTTTCCTCGCCGACGCGGCGCGTTCGAACGAGCCGGCGAAGCCGGTCGTGAGCGCCTCGACGATGCGGTCCGCAAACTTGTCCGTCCTCTCCGCGATCCGGGACACTCCGCGTCTCGTTCCCGCCGTCCTGCGGGCGGGCAAGACGATCGGGCCCCTTCCGCTCGACCTTTCCGGCGATACCTATCTCGCGTACTTTCTGCCGATCCGCTCCTCGACGGACCAGCTCGTGGGCGCGGCGGTGACGCTGCGCAGCCGCGAGCGGGAGCTCGCTCCCTTCCGGCGGATTCAGAACAGCCAGGTCCTCGTCGGCCTGGCGGCGCTCGTGTTCGCGTTCATCCTGTCGTTCGTGCTCGCGCGGCGGATCACCGGGCCGGTGGATCGGCTCGTTCGCGCGACCGAGGCGGTGCGGATCGGAGATCTCGAGACCGAGGTCCCCGTCGAGTCGAACGACGAGATCGGGATTCTCGCGCGCTCCTTCCGGGCCATGCTCGAGGAGCTGAAGGAGAAAGCGGCGCTCGAAAAGTACGTCGCGTCGCTGCCCTCCTCGCTCAGCGGGGAAGAGACCCTGCTCGCCGGACGCACCCCGACGGTCTCGGCGGCGGGTTCGCCGTCCCACGACGAGCCGCAGATCGGCACTCTCTTCGCCGGCCGCTACGATATCCAGTCGATCCTCGGCAAGGGCGGGATGGGCGTCGTCTACAAGGCGCACGACCGGGAGCTCGACGATCTGGTCGCGATCAAGACCTTGCGCAGCGAAGTCCTCTCCGCCGACCCGACACTCCTCGACCGGTTCAAGCAGGAGATCCGGCTCGCGCGCCGCATCACCCACCCGAACGTGCTGCGAACTCACGATCTCGGGGAATCGAACGGGCTTCGCTACCTTTCGATGGAGTTTGTGAAGGGGCTGACGTTGAAGCATCTCCTCGAGTCGGGCGAGATCCTCCCGACGCCGGTCGGCCTGCGGATCGCCAAACAGGTGTGCGCCGGGCTCGCGGCGGCGCACGAGGTCGGGGTCATCCACCGCGACGTGAAGCCGCAGAACATCCTGATCGAGCCGACCGGGGGTCTCAAGATCATGGATTTCGGCATCGCGCGTCTGACGGAAGACCGGGGGATGACCGCGACGGGAACGGTCATCGGCACGCCGGACTACATGTCGCCGGAGCAGGCGCGGGGAGTTCCCCTCGACTTCCGCTCCGACATCTACTCGACCGGGGTAGTCCTCTACGAAGTCTTCAGCGGATCTCTTCCGTTCGACGGAGACAGCCCGCTCGCCGTCGTCTTGAAGCACGTCAACGAGCCGCCTCCGCTTCCCCAGTCGAAGAATCCGCGAATCGATCCGAAGATCGCCACCATCATCATCAAGTGCATGGAGAAGGAGCCGGCGGCGCGTTACCAGAGCGTCGGCGAGCTCTACGAAGCCCTGGCGAAGGTGACGGCTCAAGCTGCCTGAGCCCATGAGGCGAGGCGTGCTCTTCCTCGTGGTCGCGCTGTGCCGGCCGACGCCGGCTGCCGCACAACAAAACGACTACTTCGTGCCCCCTCCGCCGGAAGCACGCTTCACGTTCCACTGGGAAGCACTCCTGAGGTACGACTCGATCGATCACCTCCGGGTCCGCCCGGACATCGAACGCGGACGCTTCGAATTCCGGCCCGAAGTCGCCTTCGAGCCGTCCGACCGCTGGAAGATCGCCGTTCGAGCGGTCGGCGACATCGGAACCGACGACAACGACCAGAACGCGCGCAACCTCGACAACTACCGATCCGATGGCGCGACGCTCGACCGCTGGTACGTGGAGGCGAGGCCGGGAGGCTGGACGATCTTCGCGGGCCGCTTCGGGGTCCCCCTCGTTTCGACCGAGATGCTCTGGGACAAGGACATCCAGACTTCGGGCGCCGCGGTGTCCCGCCAGGTGGCGACCGGCTCGTCGACTCTCACCTTCACCGCGGCCGGGTTCTACGGTCCGCAGCGGGAAGGCGACCGTTCGAAGATCACGGCCGGCCAGGCGGTGTGGCGCGGCGGAGACGCGAACCGTTTCGCCATCGAGGTCGCCGCGGCCTACTGGAATTTCGACCTCGAGGACCTGAAGCCGCACTACGTCCGGCAGAACAGCGCGGAGCCCTACGCCGGCGGCCAGCGACCCGAGAGTGGGTTCCGGCTCGCCGATCTTCTCGTGAAGTTTCGGTTCCCCGCCCTACGACTGCCGGTGACGGTCTCGCTCGACGGGATCCACAACTTCGGCGCTTCCACCGGAAATGCGGATGCCTTCGAGGGGGCGATCGCCGTGGGCTCCGTCGGCACTCCCCGGACCTGGCGGGCGTTCTACATCTACCAGTATGTCGAGCGGGACGCGGTCGTCGGCGCCTACAACACGGACGACTGGTGGTTTCACTCGCGGTACCAGGGGCACCGGATCGGCGTCGCCTACACGGTCCTGCCGCAGGTCTTCTTCCAGGGCGCGGTCGTGTTTCAGCGCCGGCTCGACCTGAAGGCGACGTTGAACCGGATCATGGTCGATCTGGTGAAGATGTTCTGAAGACGGGACCCGGGCTCCCGTTCTTATAGAATTCCGCCCTCGATGAACCGTTCGATCGTCGCTTGCGTGGAGGACCTCTTCTTCCGGTCCAAGATCGAGGCGACCGGTCGTCACCTGAACGTGCCGGTGCGTTTCGCGGAGCCGAAAGATCTCGCCGCGGCCGCGCGCCAGGAGGACACCGCCGCCGTGCTGCTCGAGCTCTCGACGAACGGGGCCTGCTTCGACGCCGTGCGCAAGCTGCGGCAGGAAGCGAAAACCCGCGACCTGCCGGTCATCGGGTTCCTCCGCCACACTGACCGGGAGCTCGCGCGGCAGGCGGAGGCGGCCGGCCTGACGCGGGTCCTGCCGCGAAGCGAATTTTCCGAAACGCTTCCGGATCTCGTCATGGACCTGCTCGCGCCCGGCACGAAGCGCGAGATCCCGGAAGAGCCCGAGCTGCCGGACGAGTAGCGATCCCGTGGGGAAGAGCGGACGCGGGCCGACGCGGCGCGACATCATCCGGTCGGCCGCGATTCTTCCCCTCGCTGCGCCTCAGGTCCGAACGAAGGTCTCGACGCGTGCGCCGTCGCGTCCGGTCGTCATCGCCGCGAAGACCTACGTCAAGACTGCGGCTCGTGCGTACGAAATCCTCGCCGCCGGCGGCGATCCTCTGGACGCGGTCGTCGCCGGGATCAACATCGTCGAAGACGACCCCGAAGACGTGACCGTCGGATACGGCGGAATCCCGAACGAGGAAGGGGTCGTCCAGCTCGACGCCGCGGTGATGGACGGCCGTACGATGAAGGCCGGCGCCGTCGGCGCCCTCGAGCGGATCAAGAATCCTTCGAAGGTTGCCCGTCTCGTCATGCAGCAGACGACGCGCGTCTTCCTCGTCGGAGAAGGAGCGCTCAACTTCGCCAAGGCACACGGTTTCCAGGAGGAAAACCTGTTGACCGAGCGGTCGAGGAAAATCTGGCTGTACTGGAAGGAGAAGCTTTCGGGTAAGGACGACTGGCTTCCGGCAGGTGACGAAGAGGAAAAGGATCCCGACATCCGCTGGTACATCGAAAAGTACGGGGTCTCCGATTTTCGACCGCAGGGCACGATCAACTGCAACGCGGTGACGGCCGGCGGAGACATCGTGGGCGCGACCTCGACCTGCGGTCTGTTCTTCAAGATCCCGGGCCGGCTCGGGGACACACCGGTGATCGGCGCGGGCCTTTACGTGGATGGAGAGATCGGGGCCTGCGGATCGACCGGCTGGGGAGAAGGCAACATCCGCTCCGCCGGCTCACATACCGTCGTCGAGATGATGCGCCAGGGGAAGTCGCCCGAGGAGGCGGCGCTCAAGACGCTCGAACGCATCGTCGCGTTCGCGAAAGAGAACCGCGAAGACTCCGGTCGTCCCAAGTTCCAGACGGTCTTCTACGCGGTCAACAAGCGCGGCGAGTGTGCGGGCGCGTCGGTCTATGACGGTACCTACGGCGCTACCGGCAAGTTCTCGCGGACGCAGTTCGCGGTCGCGGACTCCTCCGGTGCGCGGCTCTCCGAGACCGCCTACCTCTACAAGCGGGAGCCGCCGAAGCGCTGAGGCGGCTCGACTACGGGGCCGGAGCGACCCCGCGTCCTCCCGAGAGAATCGAGTTGACCGCGTCGATCCGCCGTTCGAGCACCCGGCGCAGTTTTCCGATCTCGGCGTCGGCCGCTGCGATCCGCACGCTGTCCCCCTGAAACTCGAAGCGAAGGATCGCTTCGCGGTCCTCGCGGGTCATGCCGAGGATTCCCGCGCGGTAAGCCCGCATCCACTCCGGCGAGGGTTCCGTGTCGAACCGCAGCCGGTACCAGGTCTTGCCGTCGGAGGCGCGGTCTTCCGGCATCGGCGCCTCGTTGGACAGGTAGACGCGGTGCGTGGGAGGGGCTTCGCCCGGACGGCGGCGGTTGGGCTTACGGTACTGGGGTCGTCTGGGAATTGGAGCCTCCCTTGGTCGAACTCGCGGGCGATTCTATCTCTTCCCGGTGTCATTCCGGGGAGCGAAGCGACGAGGAATCCTCGGCGTTTCGCGGAAGGGATCCCTCGCTGCGCTCGGGATGACAGCCGTTTCGCTGTCATTCCGAGGAGCGAAGCGACGAGGAATCCCTCGCTTTTCGGGCGAGATCCCTCGCGGAGCCTGCCCTCGGCAGAATGCATTGGTCGAAGCGACGTCGGGATTCCTCGCTCCGCTCGGAATGACAGTCGTGGAAGAAGAGGTAGGAATGACAGTCTCGGAGCGAGGGGGGGTTCCGCGGGATGACGTCAGGGAATGTCGAACGACCCCGCGGAAACGATCGTGAACCGATCCGGATCCACGCGCTTCGCGAAGGCGACATCGGCCTGTTCCCTCGTGACCGCTCCGACGAGCGACGGATACTCGTCGAGATAGGAGACGCCCAGGCCGTAGTAGACCGCGGCGTCGATCGCGTGGGCGATTCCGCCGTTCGACGCGAGGTCCACCTTGAAACGGCCGACGTGGGAGCTCTGCTCGTCGGCGAGCTCCTTCGCCGTCATCCCTTCACGGCGGAAGCGAACGACCTCCTCGAGGGTCGCGGCGACCGCGGCGTCGCGGCTCTCCGGTTTGACCGTGAGGCTGACGGTGAAGGGGCCGGCGAGATACGTCGCCGAGAAGCCGGAATGGATTCCATAAGTGAGCCCCTCGGTATCTCGCACACGGACTCCCAGACGTGACGTGAGCGACGACTGGCCGAGCGCCGAGTTCGCGAGAATGCAAGCAATGTATTCCGGGTCCTGCCGCACGAGATCCGCGGGTTGCGCGAGGACCACGTCTGCGCTCGCCTTGTCCGGCATCGGAACCGTCTCGGATCCGGGCGCCGGGGGGACCGGCCCCGGTCTCGGGATCTCCGGCGAAGGACCGCGTTTCCATGAGCCCAGCCGGCGCTCGAGGCCGTCTAAGATCTTCTCGGAGTCCATGTCGCCGACCAGAACGAGAAGTAACGTCTCGGCGCCGTAGCGATCCTCGTAAAAGCGGACCAGCTCGTCGCGGGAGACTGACTCGACGGCCGCGATCCGCTCTTCGACGCGCCGCCGATGATACGGGTGGCCTGGCGGGTAGATCCGCCGGGACGCGGCTTCGAACGCGCGCACCGAGGTCTGGTCCTGCTGCTCGCGAAGCACCCCGACGAGGCGCATACGCTCCTTCTCGAGCTCTTCCTCCGGAAAGACGGGCGAGAGCAGGACTTCCGCCAGGACGTCGAGCAGGACTTCCAGGTCACGCGAGAGAGACGCGGCGCCGACGTCGACTCCGACCGGATCGCCGCCGCCCGCGGAAAAGGACAGGCTCGCGCCGCGGCTCTCGAGCTCCTCGGCGATCTCGAGCTTCGTGCGGCGCGCGGTCCCCTTCGCGAGTTCGCCGGCAGTGAGCGACGCCAGGAGACGTCGGTCGGGCGGCGCAAAGAGGCTCCCGGCATTGAGCGAACCGGAGATCGCCACGGTGGGGTTGAACCGGTTTTCGAGAACGAAGAGACGCGCGCCGTTTCCGAGCATCCGGTGGCGGACCGACTCGTCGAAGGACACCTTTCTCCGGGAAAGCCGCGATGCCGGCGTCACGCTGCCGGCAATTCCTTCGGAAGATAGAGGCCCACGGTCAGCGCGTCGTCGCGAAAGTACGTCGTTGCCACGCGCCGGACGTCTTCCGCCGTCACCCGCCCGACCTGATCGGGATAGTCCGCGTACCATCCCCAGTCCGCGACGGCGATCGCTTCCGAGAGCGAAGCAGCGACCTGATCCGTCGAGTCCCGGTCGAAGACGACCTCGGCCTCGATCTGGGTCCTCGCCTTCTTCGCTTCCTCTTCGGTGACGCCCTCGGAGGCGACGCGCGCGACCTCCCGGCGGATCCGGGCCTCGACGACCTCGGGCGCGACGCCCGGGCGCATCGGCGCAAACACGGAAAAGAGCGCGGGATCGCGAAGCTGCCACGGCACGACGGTGACAGAGAGAGCGAGACTCTCCTCGACGAGCGCGAGATGCAGACGCGCAGTCAAGCCGACGCCGAGGATGTTTCCGAGGACGGCGAGCGCGGGAGTGTCGGCATGCCGCGCCTCGACCGTCTTCCAGGAGAGGGCGGTCCACGCGATCTGCCCGGTGCGGCGGACGATGAAGCGCCGCTCCCCTTCCTGCGGCGGCTCGACCGTGTAGACCGGAGGAATCGGGCGGGCGGAGGCGGAAATCGGGCCGAAGTGGCGGCCCACGATCGCGAGCGCCTCTTCCTCCTCGAAGTCGCCGATGAGCATCGCGGTCGCATTGTTCGGGTGGTAGAAGACGTCGTAGAACTCCTTCAGGCGGTCGGTCGAGACGCCCTCGATGTCGGTGCGCCATCCGATCGTCGGATGGTGGTACGGGTGTTCCCGGAAGGCGGTCGCGAACGTTTCCTTGTAGAGCACCTGGAACGGGGAGTTCTCGCCGCGCTCGTACTCGTTCCGAACGACGGTCATCTCCGGAACGCGGTCCGAGTCGCGTAGGAGCGCCCCGCGCATCCGCGACGCTTCGATCCGGACGGCGATCTCGATCGAGTCGGACGGCACGGTCTCGTAGTAGTTGGTGCGATCGAACCACGTCGTGGCGTTGAACCGGGCCCCCAGGGCTTCGAGCACGGCGGCGACGGCCGTGCCCTTCTCCCGGTCGTACTCGGGAGTCCCCTTGAACATGAGGTGCTCGAGGAGGTGGGTGGCTCCCGTGTGTCCCACGGCCTCGTTGCGACTGCCGACGTGGTAGACGACCGCAAACGTGGCGACGGGCGCGACCGTGTTCGAGAGCAGCAGGAGCTTCAACCCGTTCGAGCGAAGGCGGAACTCACGGATCCCCGCCTTTTCGGAGACGAAATCGAACGCAGAGATTGCGACCTCGGGAACGGCGGAAGTGCTCACGGGTTCTTTACGATCGACTTTGGACTTTAGACCCTGGGCTCTGGACTCATCGTCCCCCGGCGACGTCCTCGCCGCCGTCCACGCCGATGACGTTGCCGCTCACCCACGCGGCGCCGTCCGCGCACAAGGCGACGAGCGCTCCGGCCACGTCGGCGGGGGTCGTCAGGCGTCGGGCCGGGTGCATCGCGAGGACCCGCTCGATCATCTTCTCGTTGCCCGGAATCTTGCGCAGCGCCGGCGTGTCGGTCACTCCCGCCCGCAACGCGTTGACCGAAATGCGGTGCGGAGCGAGCTCGACCGCGAGCTGGCGGACGTGCGACTCGAGCGCGGCCTTCGCCGCGGAGACCGCGCCGTACGCCGGCCAGACGATGTGATCGCCCGCCGAGGTCATCGCGAAGATGCGGGCTCCCGGAGCGAGTAGGCCGCCGAAGAAGAGGTCCTGCGTCCAGTAGACGAGCGAGTTGCCCATGACGTCGAGCGTCATCTCGAGCTGCGCTTTCGACATCGCGTTCTCGCGAGGCTCCCCGAAGAACGGCTTCAAAGTCCCGAAGGCGAGGGAATGGAGCACGACGGAGACCCGGCATTCCGGAGCGTCCTGCCCGCAGGAGAGTGAGATCGCGGCAATGACCTCCGTCCGTCTGGCGTCGTCGGCGGCGTTGACGTTGAAGAACTCGGCCTTCCGGCCGGCCGCGGCGATCTCCGTGACGATCCGGTCGGCGTTCGGCTGGGTGGATTTCCGGTCGAGATGGACGCCGAAGACGTTCCAGCCCGCCTTCGCCAGCGCGACCGAACACGCCTCGCCGAAACCGGACGAGGCGCCGAGAACGAGGGCCCATTGCGAACGCGTTTCCGAGGTCAAAACGGCGCGGATGTTAGCACGGGGAAACCGCTCGATCCGGCGATCCCCTTGCAGACCGACCGCGCTGTAAACTCCGGACGTGGAGGATCTTAGCATGCCGCGTCGCCTCCTGATCACATCTCTTGCGCTCGCCCTCGAAGCCGCGTTGCTTCCGGCGCAGCAGCCGCCCCGGGCAGGTGCCCCCGCCGGCCGCCAGGACCTCATCGTGACGAACCAGAACCTCGCGGTCGTCGTGGAGAGCCGGACGGTCAGGCTTTCGGCCGGCCGGGCCGAGCTCCGGTGGGATGGGGCGCCCGCTTCGGCGCGGACGGAGACCTGGACGGTGACGAACGCCCGGGAGGCGGGCGTTCGCTGGCTCGGGCTGACCGCGCCCATTCCCGGCGGTCGAGCGGCCGAGTCGGAGTGGCTCGCGGGTCTCATCGGGAAGCGGATCCGCATCGCGCGCCCGGGCGGGGCGACGGTCGAAGGCGACCTCCTCGCGGTGTACGGCCCGACCCCGGCGCAGGCGCTCTTCCGCGAAGGCGGCGAGCTCGTCTACGGCGAGCCGGACGCGCGGTTGTCGCTCACCCCCGAGCCGGACGCGCCGGCCCGCCCCGAAGGGGTGACGCTGCGGCTCGACAGCGAGCGCTCCGGAAGCCGGATCCTGACGTCGCGGTATCTCGTCGGCGACGTGTCGTGGGAGGCGAGCTACGCGCTGTCGCTCGCCGACGACGAAAAGCGGGGACGCCTCGAGGGGTGGTTCGTCGTCGACAACCGGAGCGGCGCGGACTTTGCGCCAGCGAGGCTGCGCCTCCTCGCGGGGACGCTGCGCGTGGCTTCGTCTCCGGCGCCGAGACCGATGGCGGCCCCCGCCGAAATGGCCATGAAAATGGTCGCCCAGTCGGCCGGGCTCTCGGAAGCGCGCGTCTACGAAGTCGAATCTCCGCCACGGCTCTCCGGGGGCCGGACGACGTTCCCGCTCGCCTCCGACGCCGAGGTCGCCGTCGAGAAGCGGTACGTCGCGCGGTCGATTTACTCAATCGGCGCAAACGAAGAACCGCAATCGATACCGGTCGGGGTGCAGTACCGCGTCGAGACGAAGGCGCTCGCGAAGGCGCTCCCGGCCGGCGTCGTCCGCGTCTACGTCCAGGGAGGAAGCGTCTTCACCGGGGAAGACCGGATCGAGCACACTCCCGAGAGGACCGACGTCGAGATCGAGACGTCCGAAGCGTTCGACCTGACCGCGCGCCGCCGGCAGGTCTCCTTCCAGCAGACGAGCCGCACCGAGTCGGAGTCCGCGTACGAGGTCGTGATCACGAGCCGCAAGAAGGAGCCGACGACCGTTCTCGTGCGCGAGCAGTTCCCCGGGGACTGGACGGTCGTCGAATCGTCGGTGCCGCCGAAGAAGCTCGCGGCCTTCACCGCAGATTTTCCGGTCAGCGTCCCGGCAGGGGGAAAGGCGAAGCTGACCTATCGCGTCCGGGTGCGGATGCGGGGATAGCCTAGGGGATGTAGCCTCGGATGGTTCGCACGCTGATCCCGGGCTTCGCCACCGCGACCTTGACTTCGCGGTACTGCCCCGGCGGCTTCTGGGAATCGGTGCGGAAGGCGAGCACGTACTGGGACCGCAGCTCCTCTTCGATGCGGCGCGTGACCTCGCCCATCTTCGAAGCGCTGCCGATCGCGAAGACCTCGCCCCCCGACTCGCTCGCGATCTGGTTGACGACCTTGCGCGACTTGAAATCGGTCAGCGGGATGTTCACCGCGATGAAGTAGATCGGCGCGCCGGCGGAGCGCGCGTAGCGCAACAGGGTGTCGAACTCGACGTGCGAGCGGTTGTCGGCGCCGTCCGTCACGACGATGAGAGCCTTCCGACCCTGCAGCGCCCGGAACTGGTAGAGGCCGAGAATGATGGAGTCGTAGAGCGCCGTCGCGCCTTCCGCCCGCGTCTCGCGCGCTGCGCGCTGGAGGGCTCCGGAGTCGCCGGTAAGCTCCTGGAGGAAGCGTGGTCGCTCGCGGAACTCGATCAGGAATCCGCGGTCCTTGTCGCGAATCAGGTTTTGGAAGAGCTCCGCCGACGCCTCGTGGACGAACGGCATACCCTTCTCCATCGACCCGGATCCGTCCACGACGAGGCCGATCGAGAGCGGAAGCTTTTCGGCGACCTCGAAGCCGGTCATCGCCTGCGCGCGGCCGTCTTCCTGGATCGAGAAGTCCTCGCGATTGAGACCCTTGACGAAGTGTCCGCTCTTGTCGAGCGCCGACACGTGGAGCTGGACCACGTCCACGCGCACGTTCTCGACCGTCGCCGACGGGCCCTTCAACATCCGGATGTCGTTCGCTTCCCTGCCGTCCTCGGCGACCGCCGTGGCGCGGAGGAAGTTTCCGCGGGTGTACTGCTCGAACGGGATCGTCGCGACGTAAGGCTCGTGCGTCCAGGACCCGATCTTCTTCTCGTCGAGAAAGAGCTCCACCAACTTGGCGATGCCGCCCGAGATCGATTGGACTGCGACGCGAACGCGAACACGTCCCGCGGCCGCATCGGGTTGCGGCAGGACCCGCACGGCGACCCGAGCGCTCCCTTCGTTGATCGCCCACGCGTCCTCGTCGACGATGCGGCCGGTGTCGTCGTATCCGACCGCCCGAACCGTCTGCTTCAGAGGCAGGTTTCCGAGATCGATCTCGACGGAATAAGGCGGCCGCGTCCGCGCGAGCAGCAGCTTTTCGCCCAGATAGAACTCGACCCGAGTGATCGGCGGATCGACGTCGGCCTCGAGCCGGAGAAGGCCGACGGGCGCCTCGCGGGACGGCGGCATGATCTTCAGCTTCGGAGCGGCTCCGCCTTCGGCCGTCTCGCGGGGTGCAGCTTCGTCCGCGATGACGATCGCCTCGGCCTCGGGGAGCGTCTCCGCTTCGGCCGGAGCCATCTCGGGGCGGAAAGCGATGCCGACTTCCGGAACCGACAGGTCGACCGTCCCTTCTCCGACTTCGCGGCCGCCGGGGTCGTCCACGACCAGCTTCAGGCGATAGTTCCCGGGGACCAGAGGACGCAGGAAGGAGTAGGTGAAGGTCTTTCCGTCCAGGACGTCTCCCGCGACCGGGTACCGGAACGCCTGGACCATCTCCTCCCCGCGGCTGAAGGTGCCGCGCAGCTCGCCCGCGAAGGAGCGCAGCCCGTGCGACGCCGCCGCTTTCGAGAGCTCCGGGGACGACAGCCGGATCCGGACGACGGTCTTCTTTCCGGCCATGCCGAGGTACTCCGCCGTGACCTCGAGTGGAAAGCGCCCGGCCAAGGTTTTGAGCTCGGTTTTTCGGGTTTGAGCGGGGAGCCAGAGAGGGACGAGGGCGAGGACTCCGACGAGAAACGAGAGTTTGCGGAGCATCTCGGGATTCCGAACGAATATCGGAGGGGGGTCAATTCCCGGAAGAGGTTTTCTTAAAGCAAGACAGGCATCTGCGGCCCGGGATCGGGTTTCCGGAACTCGGGGCCCGCTCCGCTCTCGGACTCCGGAAACGCGATACCCGACACCGGTCCTGTTTCCGGCGCCTGGGACTCGGCACTTTCCGCCGCGAAGAACTCCACCACTGCTTCCCGGAACGCCGCCGGAGTCGCGAGCTCGCTGATCTTGACCTTGAGCGCCCGGCCGTTGCCGAGGCCGTGGGTGTACCAGCCGGTCATCGTGCGCAGCTTGTGGAGAGCCTCGCGCGGGTCACGGGCCGTCGCTTCGATCTGGCCGAAGTGCCAGAGTATCAAGTCACGCCGTTCGACGTCGGTGGCCTCGCGCGGCGCACGGCCCGCGAGGAGATCGGCGGCCTGCCGGAAGATCCACGGGTTCTTCATCGTCGCGCGGCCGATCATCACGCCGTCACAGCCCGTTTCGCGGAGCATCGTCGCGACGTCTCCGGGAGTCTCGACGTCTCCGTTCCCGATGACCGGGATCGCGAGATGGCTCTTCAGCTGCGCGATCTCGTCGCGGACGGCCCGCCCCGTGTACATCTGCCGCGCCGTGCGGGCGTGCAGAGCGACCGCCGCCGCGCCCTCGTCTTCGCAGATCTTTCCGAGGTCGAGGAAGTTCTTGCGCGACTCGTCGAGCCCGAGCCGGAACTTCACCGTCAGCGGAATGGAAAGGCGTCTCTTGACGTCGCGCACGATCCGCCGCGCGAGAGGCAGGTCGCCCATCAGAGCGGCCCCGGCGCATCCCTTCAGCACCTTGTTCGCCGGACAACCCATGTTGATATCGCACGCGTCTGGGGCGAGCTCGGCGACGATCTCGGCGGCGGCCGACATCCTCTCCGGATCGGAGCCGTAGATCTGGATCGAGAGCGGGCGCTCCTCGTCGGAGAAGAACATCTTCGCGAGCTGCCGCGCGTTGCCGCGGGTGATCGCTTCCGACGAGATGAACTCCATCGTGACCAGCCCGACCCCGCCGATCCTCCGGAGCATCAGCCGGTAAAGATGGTCCGTGATCCCCGCCATGGGGGCGAGAATGAGCGGCGGATCGACGGAAAGCGTCTCCAGTCGAAACATGCAACCTTCCATTGTATTTCGGGAACGGGTCTTGCTCCGGATATCGGAAGGACCAAGTTAAGATCGCCAGGCAACGGGGAGGTTCCAGATGGAGATCCGTTCAGGGACGGTCGAAAGTCGGGCGGACGACGTCTGGATTTACAACCGGAAGTTCGACCTCGTTTTCCTGACGCTCTCCGGCGCCCTCGTCTTCCTCCCGTACCTTTCCTACGGCCTCCTTCAGCGCATCGGGGCGTCCCCCGGGACCGCGAGTCTCATCATCGGCCTCGCGGTGACGCTTCTCGTCGGCGGACCGCACATGTATTCGACCTACCTGCGGACCGCGCTCGAGCCCCGCTTCCGCGCCCGCTACGGTTTCCTTGCGTATCTGCCGATGCTGATCATTCCGGCGCTCGTCATCCTGGGAGCGCTCTACGCCTTTCTGCTGCTCCTCACGTTCTTCTTCTTCTGGGCGTCGATTCACGTGACGCACCAGGCGCAGTGGATTTCGGAGACATATCGGCGCAAGGCGGCCGGCAAGGTCTCGCCGCTCGATCGGCTTCTGGACGGCGCGGTCATTCTCGGCGCGCTCTACACCGTCGCCATGTACAAGTTCGTCGAAGGGCGTTTCGCGCTCGGCTCGAACCCGCTCCTCTTTCCCGAGTTCCTGAGGCACCGCATCATCGCGGTGGCGTTTACCGTCGGTTTTGCGGCGCTCTTTCTCTTCTACGTCGCCCGTACGCTCGGAGAGATCCGGCGCGGCGAGGCGAGCGTCCCGCGTCTCCTCTTCATGGCCTTCACCGTCGCCCTCGCCTTCGTGATTCCTCTCTTCGACAATCTCGACGTGGCGTTCCAGGGCTTCAACACCTGGCATTCGCTGCAGTACCTGGCGCTCACGTGGTTCATCCTTTCCCGCAATGCGGCGCACGGAGAGATCGGGAGCCCGATCACGCGGCAGCTCGCCGGCACCCAGAAAACCGGCCGGTTCTACGCCGCGATGGTCGGAGCGACTCTGGTCTCGGGCGGTGTGTATCTTCTTGTCTGGAAGGGACTCGGATTCCCGCAGGACAAGAGCTATTACGTCGTCGTGCTCTCGTTCCTCCTGATCCACTACTTCTACGACCACTTCCTCTTCCGCGACTTCGCGCCGCTGGAAGAGAGGAGCGTCAGCTACCCGTAGCGGTCCTCATTTCCCGAGCGCCGCGTAGGACGCGACCCGGGTATATCCCTTCGGCGGCTCGAAGAGCTCCTCCGGTGTGCCCACGTGGATATCGAGGAGCTGTGCGTCGGTGAACGCCTGATACTCGTCGTTGGGGTCCTTCTTCGCGTGCTCGATGCGCACCGGCAGGCGATCGAGGTCCCGCGCGACCCAGATCGTGGCGCGGTCGCCCGAGGGCAGCGTCATCTCCCAGCGCTCGCATGGATGGAGACCGTGCGTCGCGTCGTCGATCCGATGAATGGCGCCTCCGAACCGGTCGGCGTAGGCCTCCGGATCGAAACGGGGCTGGAGCGGGTAACCCGGAACCGCCTCGTCGGTCACCGACCACTTGCTCTCGAAGACGCGCCGGGTGGACGGCCGGAACTGCCACGACTTGCCGAGGTCGGGCCGCACGATCTTGACGATCTCGGAGCCGTCCGCCCTCCCGGAGACCTGCACTCGCTCGCCGCGAACCGCGATCTGGAAGCGGTCGTCCTTCGAGTAGACGAGGACCGCCCGATACCCATCCTTTGCGACGGTCTTCGGCCCGCCGCAGGCGACGGCGGCGAAGACGACTGCGGCGAGGAGCGACCGGGTCGCGCGTGCACTCACGACGCTCCATATTCTCTCCCGCTCCGGAGTCGCCGAAGGGAACTGAGAGAATGCCGCCCGCTCCATGACCTCGATCCCGCTCGAGCGATATCCCGGCCTGCCGGCGCTCTTCCTGGACTTCGCGCGGGGAGCGAGCCGGTTCCACCCCGATCCGCCCACGCTCGACGCCGCGCTCGAGCGCGGCAGGACGCTCCTGGCGCGCGAACGGCGCACCCTGCCCGAGGAAGCGTTTCGCTTCCGGTCGGAAAGCGGCCGGCGTGCGGCCGAAGACCTCGCGCGGGGCCGCGCGGTCGCCGTGCTGGCTGGACATCAGATCGGCCTCTTCACCGGGCCGCTCTACACGCTCGTCAAGGCGTTCGACGCGATCGTCCTCGCGCGCGAGCTCACGAAGCGGGGACTTCCGGCCGTGCCGGTCTTCTGGGCCCTGACCGACGACCATGACCTCGAGGAAATCGCGAAGACCGCGAAACCCGGTCCGGACGGGGTGGAGACCTTCGTCCTCGAAGGCGCCGATCGGTCGAACCGGCATCCGGTCGGTTCGATCCCGATTCCCGGAGCGGTTTCCCGGATCGTCGAAGCGTTTCGGGAGGATACGCAGGGTGAGGAGGCGACCGAAATCCTGTATCTCGTCGCGCGCCGTTACGCTCCGGGCCGGACGTACGGCGAGGCCTTCATCGAGACCCTGCTCGACCTGACGGAGGATGACGACCCGCTCCTCGTGGTCGACCCGCTCGAGGAATCGATCGCGCGGGTCGCCCGCCAGCTCTTCGCGACCGGACTCGAGCGGCGGGCCGAGATCACCGAAACTCTCCGGCGAACCGCCGCGGAGATCGAGGAGTCCGGCCGCAAGCCGTCCGTTCCGTTCCGGGCGGACTTGTTCCCCTTCTTCGTCCTGGAGGAAGGAATCCGCCGGCGCGTCGAAATGCCCGATCTCGAACGGGCCGCGGGCCGCGTCGCGCGGGGAGTGCTCGGCGTCTCCGCCGACGTCCTGACGCGCCCGGTGCTGAAGTCCGTCGTGCTCCCGGTCGCGGCGAGCATTCTCGGTCCGAGCGAGATTGCCTACCACGCACAGTCGCTTCCGCTCTTTCCGATCTTCGACGCTCCCAAGCCGGTTCTCATCCCGCGAACGTTTCTCGTCGTGCGGGGCGCCGCTGAGCGCCGCGCGGCCCAGGCTCTGGGCATCGCGGACGAGGACCTGCTCTCGCCGCGCGCCGCGGCGCGCGAAGCCGCGGTCGTCCCCCAGGCGGACCGGGTCGCCGAGATCGCGCGACGGCTCGACGCCGAGATGGCGACTCTGACGCCCGAAGTCGAGGCGCTCGACCCGACGCTTGCGGGTGCTCTCGAAACCGCGCGCCGGAAAGCGACGTACCAGCTGGAGCAGCTCGGAGAGCGCATGCGTAAGGCCGCGGAGCGAAAGGACGAAGTGGCTCTCACTCGCCGCCGGAGGCTGGAGACGATGCTCCTTCCGGGCGGAGAGCCGGCGGAGCGCGTCTATCCCCCGCTCGTTTTCCTCCGGAACTGGGGTCGGACCGTGCTCGACGCGATCCGGGCGGTTGCGGGAGGCGGCGGCCGCGACGTTCGGATCGTCGACGGCGACCTCCCCGTCGACGATCCGCCGAAAAGAAGCCATGCCGGTTGACGTTCTCGCGATCGCCGCGCACCCCGATGACGTCGAGTTGACGTGCGCCGGCACGCTCGTCCGGTTGAGGGCTCGCGGCCGGCGGTTCGGGATCGTGGACCTGACCCGCGGAGAGCTGGGCACGAGGGGAACCGACGCGATCCGCCGCAAGGAAGCGGAGCGGGCGGCGGAGATCCTCGGCGCCGAGTTCCGCGAGACCCTCGACTTCGGCGATGGCCGGGTCGCCGGAACGCGTGACCAGGAGCTCTCCTTGATGGACATCATCCGGCGGGAGAAGCCGCGTCTGGTCATCACGCCGTATCCGGAGGACCGCCATCCCGATCACGCGCGCGCCGGACGGCTCGTCACCGACGTCGCGTTCTACGCCGGTCTGCGGAAGATCGAGACGAACCACCCGGCCCACCGGCCGCAGCAGACCGTCTACTTCTCCACCGCGTACCTCCACGAGCCCGATTTCGTCGTCGACGTCACGGCGGCCATGGACACCCGCCGGGCGGCGATCCTGTCCTACTCGAGCCAGTTCCACAGCGAGAGCTCGACGGAGCCGCAGACCGTTATTTCTCAGAAGAGTTTCCTCGAGGGGATAGAGGCGCGAGCGCGCCACTTCGGTTTCCTGATCGGCGTCGAGTTCGGCGAAGGGTTCCGATCGAAGCGCCCTCCGAAGCTCGACGATGTGGTCGCGGCCTTCGAAGGTTTCGAGCCGGGGTTCTAGCGCGGGCGCGCGCAATCATGAAAATCGGCATCACGTGCTACCCGACCTACGGCGGGAGCGGCGTCGTCGCCACCGAGCTCGGGCTGGCGCTCGCCGAGCGCGGCGACGAGGTGCACTTCATTTCGTACGACCTTCCTTCGCGGCTCGCGCTTCCGAGGCCCCGCGTCTACTTCCACGAGGTCGTCGCGCCGACCTACCCGCTCTTCGTGTCGCCGCCGTACACGCTCGCCCTGGCTACGAAGATGGCCGAGGTCGCCGAGCGAGCGGGACTCGACCTCCTTCACGTGCACTACGCACTGCCCCACGCGATCTCCGGAATCCTCGCGCGCGAGATGAGCGACGGCAACGGCGTCCGCTTGAAGGTCGTGACGACGCTGCACGGCACCGACATCACGATCGTCGGCCAGGACCGGTCCTATCTTCCGATCACCCGCTGGGGAATCGAGCAGAGCGACGCGGTCACCGCCGTTTCCCGATACCTGACGGAGATGACGTTTCGTGAGCTCGGCGTGCGTCGGAAGATCGAGACGATCCCGAACTTCGTGGATCCGAAACGCTACACGCCCGACGGCGCTTCCGGTTACGCTCGGACGCTCGTGCGCGAAGGCGAAGCCGCCGTCGTCCACGTTTCGAACTTCCGACCGGTCAAGCGCATCGGCGACGTGCTGAAGGTCTTCGATCGGATCCGGCGGAAGATCCCGGCGCGACTTCTCCTGATCGGCGATGGGCCGGAGCGCTCTCTCGCCGAGCGGCTCGCCCGGGATCTCGGTTTCGAGGACCGCGCGATGTTCCTCGGAAATGTGGTGGCGATCGAGACGGTCCTGCCGGTCGGTAAGTTTCTGCTGCTACCCTCCGACGCCGAGTCGTTCGGCCTGGCTGCCCTGGAGGCAATGGCCTGCGGAGTGCCGGTCATCGGGACCGCCGCCGGCGGGCTTCCCGAGGTCGTCGAGGACGGCGCGAGCGGTTTCCTCCGACCCGTCGGGGACGTGGAAGGAATGGCGGACGCCGCCCTCGAGCTCCTGTGCGACGAGGATCGCTGGGCCCGCTTCTCGAAGGAAGCCCGGCGTCGCGCGATCGAGGAGTTCCCGACCCGCGAGATCGTCTCGCGTTACCGGAAGCTCTACGAGGAGACGCTCGGCTGAGGCCGTCCGCGCTGCGGACGGTGACCCGTGACTTCGGCCAGCCGGCGGTCCCGTTCGGGAAACGGCAGGAAAGACGCTCGCCACGAGTTCTCGGCGAGGTGGCGCATCGTGCGTTCCCCGAAACCGAGCTGCTCGCGCAGAAGCTGATGCTCGCGCGCCGTCGTCGTTGCGAAAAAGAGAGGATCATCCGCGCCGATCGCGACGCAGATCCCGGCGTCGAGGAGCTGCTGCAGCGGGTGCTCCTCGATCGAGCCGACGACCCCGGTCGCGACGTTGCTGGTCGGCGAGATCCAGAGGGGCGTGGCTTCCTCCGCCAGCCGCTCCATCAGGCTCGGGTCGGACGCCGCCGCGACGCCGTGATCGACCCGGTCGGGCCGGAGAAGGTCGAGCGCCTCGGCCAGCGAGTCCGATCCTCCCCACTCCCCCGCGTGAACGGACGTGTGGAGACCGAGCGCCCGCGCGCGGGCGTAGACGCCGGCGAATGCCGCCGCAGGAACCGACGTCTCGTCACCCCCCAATCCGAAACCGAGGACCGAAGCCAGGCCGGTCAATTCATGGACGTCGAGCACGCGCTCGGCCGATTCGGGCCCCCACTGGCGCACGGCGTCGAGCAGGATGTTGCAATGGGTCGCTCCTTCGGCTCCGGCTTCCCGGAAACCCCGATCGATCTCGCGCAGGCAGGCGGAAGCGTCGAGTCCCTGGCGAGCGGCGATCTCCGGAGACACGTAGATTTCCGCGTAAGCCAGCCCGCCGGATGCAAGCGATCGCGCGATCGCGGAAGCGGCCTCGCCGTAGTCGGCAGGAGATCCGAAGAGCGGGCAGACCTGCGCGTAAAGCGACAGGAAGCCTTTCGCATCGCGAACACCAGAGCGGGCTTCCTCGAACGCGGCGCGGTCGGCGAATCGGTGTCCCGCCCGCTGCCCGAGGACCTCGAGCATCTCGACCGGCAGCGATCCTTCGAAATGAAGGTGACAATCCGCGAACCGGTCGAAAGAGGTCACGGGAAACGGCCCGGAAGATCCTAGCAGGCCTCCGCCCGAAGTCGTAGGCGCCAGAACCTTTTGGTCCGGCGTACGTTAATCTAGCCGGTATGCGGAAAGCTCTTCTCGTTCTAGCTCTCCTTTCGCTTGCGGGAGCGGCCGCCGCGGACGACGAGGTCTTCGAGAAGGCCTATTCGATGGAAGGCGTTTCGCGCGTCTCCGTCGAGAACGTCAACGGGAAGATCGAGGCGTACGCCTGGGATCGGCCGTACCTCAAGGTCAAGGCCGTCAAGAGCGCCCACGGCGGCCGAGCCGCGGAGACCCTGCGCCTGACCGAGATCCGCGTGAGAAAGTCGGGCGACGAGATCCGGCTCGAGACCGTGAACCCGAGACGGCGCCGGCTGTTCGGGTTTCTCGACTTCGGGTGGCAGAACGCCCACGTCGACTACGAGCTGCACCTCCCGGCGCTGACGCACGCCCGGCTGGAGACCTGTAATGGAAAGGTCCTCGCCACGGGCTTCGGCAACTCGATCGCCTGCGACGCGGTGAACGGATCGATCGAGCTCAAGGATGTTTTCGGTCCGGTCCGGGCGACGACCGTGAACGGCTCGGTGCGGATCGTCTTTCGCGGACCTCTGAAAGACTCTCGCGTCGAGACCGTCAACGGCAGCGTGGATGTCGCCTTCGATCGCGCATCCTCGATCCGCTACAACTTGGAGACCGTCAACGGACGGATCGAGGGCGATTTCGAGCTCGCCGTCGAGGGAAAGTTCGGACCGAAGGAGGCGCGCGGCAGCTACAACGGCGGAGCCGAAAGCCTCCGCTGCGAGACGGTCAACGGGTCGATCCGTTTGAAGGCGAACTAGCTCCGCTACCCCCCGCCTGCGGTCAGCTGCTATCGTTCGGTTCCGCGCATGGAGAACGAGCGGCCGGTTTCTTCTCGCCCGATGCTCGTCGTCTCTTACCTCGCGTTCCTGGGGGTTGTCCCGCTCCTGTTCGCGAGGAGAGACCCGGAGGTCCGCTGGCACGCGCGCAACGGCCTTCTCCTCTTCGGCGCCGTCGCCGGGGTCGCGCTCGCCGCCACGCTGGTGGGCACGCTCCTGCCCGCGCTCGGCTGCCTCTACGCCACGCTTATGTTCTTCGTGCTCGCGCTCTACGCGTTCATCGCAATCCTCGCGATCGTCAAGGCGCTCGACGGCCAGCGGCTTCTCGTGCCGGGGATCTCGAAATATGCCGGGCGAACCTGACGCCGCCCTGCCCCGGCCGAAGCCCGACCGTTCGTTCCGCGCGGCGATCGCTCTCACCGCGGCGCTCGGTTTCGGCGTCGGCGACTCCTTCCGGCCGGCGCCGGATCAGGTCTCCGCAAAAGCCGGGATCGTCGCCATCGACGCGTACCGGGCGACGCTCGGTTTCGTGCTCGGCAGGACGGGGATCGTTCGCTGCCGGTTCGAGCCTTCCTGCTCGGCGTACGGCCGCGAAGCGATCCGCCGCTATGGCTCGCCCCGCGGCTTCGTCCTGACGGCGGGCCGGCTCCTCCGGTGCCACCCGTTCGCGAGAGGCGGGTGGGACCCGGTTCCGTAGCCGTTACTGCCGCTGGCCGATGAACGCGAAGGCGTCCTGGGTCCGGTTGTCGAGCGTGTAGGCGGCCGCAAGAACTCCGCCGGACGTGAAAGGCGCCGTCTCTTTCACGGCGACCGTGATCCGCAGACCGGGAAGGAGCGGAGCTCCCACGGTCGACAGAATCGCCCCCACTCGAAGGAGCGAGTTCGCCGCTACGACGTAGTTCTGGGTGCCGCCGTAAACCTCCGACGTCACGGGATCGATCACGCGGACCTCGATGGGAAGCGGGACGCTCGAAGTGTTCGTGATGTCCAGGTTGGTTCGGAAGTTCGAGTCGCCCGAGTTCACGCCGAAGATCTGGAGAACGTTGACGGAGTCGGACGCGGAGGCCTTCTTCGTCAGCGACTCCGCGACCGGGACCGCAGGAACGAAGAATCCGTAAGTGCCGGTGGGGGCCGCCGTGTAGATGCGACCCGCGCCGAGAATCGGTGCGCTCGACTGCCACCGGAGAGCGCCGACGACGCCGTCGCCGGCCGGCACGGTCGAGAGCGTGACGTCGGGCAGGAACTTCGTTTCCCGGGCCGCGAGAGTGATCGGGGAAGAGTTGACCGGAGTCGCCGGGGGCGCGCCGTCGGCGATCGCCGGATAGAGAGTGAGCGTCACAGTGACGCTCGCCGACGAGTCGGGGTTGAAAAGCCAGAGGTCCGTGCGGAAGAGGGTGTTGAACTGACCCTGCACCCTTCCCGAGGTGATGAACCAGCCGTTCGCGGTCGCGGGTGAGTACGCCGCCTGCGCGAGCGATGCCGGGACCAGGAGCAGAACGGCAAGCGAAGCAGTCGCGAGGAGACGACGGCTCATGGGGACCTCCTGGAGAAGGGACGAGGTTCGCGAAAGGGAGGTTTACGGTTTACGAGGTAATTGGTGCCGTCGGCCGGACTCGAACCGGCATGGGTTGCCCCATACGCCCCTCAAACGTACGTGTCTACCAATTCCACCACGACGGCGCGTTACGGCTTCGCGGGACCTCCCGAGGGATTGGCGGGGGCCGGTGCCGGAGCGGCCGGCGGCGGAGCAGCCGGCGCGCCGGTCGCGGGCTGCGCCGGAACCGGAACGACAGCGCCGGCCGGCCTCGGAAGCGGCGCCGGAGCTTTCTGCGTCGCCGCCCCCTGCGGCAGCGTCTTGACGACCGACGAACGCGGTCTCGCTTCGAGCATCGTCAGGAGGAGCGCGAGCACGATGAAGCCGATGAAAGCCCCGGTCGTCAGCTTGTGAAGGAGCGTCGTCGCGCCCCGCGCCCCGAAAGCAGTCTGGCTTCCTCCGCCTCCGAAAGCGCCGGCGATGTCCGCACCTTTCCCCTGCTGGAGGAGCACCACCAGGATGAGGAAGAAGCAGACGAACACGTAGATGACGATCGCTGCAATGTAGGCAAACCCCAAGGGACCTCCGCCAAAAAAGGGCAGAGAGTCTACAGACGCCGGAACGGCGGGTCAAGCCGCGCCGGCGCGGG